>JAZNNR010000034.1:0-41038 GCA_045580325.1 Eubacteriales bacterium | reverse complement strand
TATTGTCCTCGCCATGGAATACCACGATGTTTCCGATGAACAGGCCAAGGCGCTGTTATCTTCTCCCGCACCTCTGGCGGAGATCTTCCAAGCATTTGAAAAAATCGAGGGAGATCACATGGATACAGTTCGCGGCTGCATCGAAAGCAGAGCAAACGATATCATCCAAGCGCAGGCAGAAGCACTTCGCAATCTGCCGGTGTACAACAAAACTGCCGCTCACGCGGAAGAGCACGGCGAACGAGATCAGTACAGAGCTTCCATGCAGGCAAACATCATGTGTCGGACTGCAATCGAGGATGCAATCCACGATCATTACCGCGACAATCATCTTGCCCCCATCGGAGTGCAAGATGTTCTGAAACGCTTCGGCGCAGAGCGAACTTGCTATGTCCTTGCCGCGACCGTGCAAGACAAAGATTGGGATGGCCGTATCTCAACTTCCAATAAGCAGTGGGCGAAAGGAATTGAAATCCCGCAGGACAAGACCGCATGGAATAGCGCATCGTACCGGCGCTTTGTTGTCGGTAACGCACACCCCGGACTGGTCGATCTGTTTATAAATCAAGTACGCAAAGAAGTCGAGCAGATGAGAGAGCGCAAGCCCTCGGTCCTCAAAAAGTTAAAGGACGCACAGGCCGCAGAAGCACCTAAAACCACACCGAAGCAGAAGGAGGCAGAAAGGTAAATGGCAAATCGCAATCGACCCGTTCAAGTTAATTTTCGTTGCACTCAAGAAGAACGTGCTATGATCGACAAGCGAATGGCGCAGACCGGCACCATGAACATGGGGGCATATCTTCGCAAAATGGCCATTGATGGATATGTTGTGAAGTTGGAACTGCCCGAACTCCGTGATGCGGTTTCTGTCTTTCGCCGCGAAAGCAACAACATCAATCAGATCACCAAGCGCGTCAATTCCACCGGTCGCGTGTATGATGTTGATGTTCGTGCAGTCCAAGAGTCCCTTGACAGGCAGTGGGCTGCCATGAATGTTGTTCTTGAAAAGCTCGCCTCTATTCCTTAACGCAAAAGCGGCATCCTTGTTTGAACTTCCAACCTACAGTACAATTAAGACAGAAAAGGAGGGCTAAGTTATGAAGTTCATTTTGAAAGTATTATTCGCTCCCATTATCGCAGTCCTTGCAGGATTCATTTGGCTGTGCGCTCTGGCCCTCCGAATGTCTGCTTGGGCGCTTGGCATTGTGAGCACAATCCTCGGCATCCTTGGCCTCGCGGTTCTTCTGCTCGTCAGCGTTACCAACGGCATCATCGTTTTGGTAATTGCGTTCCTTGTCAGCCCTGTCGGATTGCCGATGGCTGCTGCGTGGATGATCGGTCAGATGCAGAGATTCCGCTACTTCATCCAGGATGCTATTTACGGATAAAAGAAATTCTGTCCAACTTGGGCAGAATTAAAAATGAGACGGGCGCAGCTTCGGTTGCGTCCGTCTTTTACATAGAAGGAGGTGAACGACCATAGCAACAACACGCATTATTCCAATGCACATCAACAAAGGAAAAACCATCGCTCAGTGTATTACAGATCGAACCGGATATGCCATTAACCCCGATAAAACCAATAACGGTGAATTGATCTCTTGCTATGCCTGTGACTACCGAACTGTTGATGCAGAGTTTGCTTTTGCGAAAAGACAGTACAAGCATATTACAGGAAAAGAAGAAATGAATGATGTAATCGCATATCAAGTTCGCCAATCTTTCAAACCCGGCGAAGTCTCTCCGGAAGAAGCAAATCAGATCGGTTATGATTTCGCATCCCGCTTTCTCAAAGGCAAACACGCCTTCATCGTATGCACTCATACAGACAAGGCTCACATTCATAACCATATCATTTGGAACTCCACCACGCTTGATTGCAAACGAAAATTCAGAGACTTCCTTCGTTCGGGAAAAGCAGTAGCAAGGTTGAGCGATTTGATTTGCACGGAGCATCAACTTTCTGTTATTAGCAATCCGCAAAAGGGCGGCTGCTCTTATAGTCGATGGCACGGATTTCAAGGAAAACCCTCCCACCGCGATTGTCTGCGAATGGCTATTGATGAAGCATTGGAGCAAAAGCCTCACGACTTTGATGCGTTCATCTCTCTACTTGAAGAAGCAGGATATCGAGCAAGTCGAGGAAAATACATCGCTTTTGACCATGACGGATTTAAGCAGAAAATCCGTATGCACTCTTTGGGAGAAGCATATGACGAAGCCACGATCCGCGCCATAATTAAAGGTCAGAGAACTCACCAACCGAAGAAATACAGGAAAGTGTGGGAAGCTCACAGGCCACAAACTATCATCGACATTCAAGCCAAACTCGCCGAAGGTATGGGTGAGGGTTATCGTCGCTGGGCTACTGTTGAGAACCTAAAGCGCATGGCAAAAACTAAGCTCTATATGGATGAGCATGGCTTCAGCTATGAGGCGATGGCCGACCGCAAGGCGGAACTGTCGGCAAAGGAAAAGGAGCTTTCTGCGAAAATCACAGAAGCTCAAAATCGCATTGCCGAGATCAATGTCTTAAAGACGCATATCGTCAATTATTCAAAAACCAGGGATGTGTATGTTGCCTACCGCAAGTCCGGTTATTCTAAAAAGTTTTTGGAGGAACACGAGGCAGACATCATCATCCACAAAGCTGCGAAAAAGGCTTTTGATGAAATGGGAGTGAAGAAGCTCCCTACCGTCAAGAGCCTGCAAGTAGAATTTGCCGACCTGCTAACTGCGAAAAAGGAAGCGTATGCCGAACTCAAAAAAGTTCGTGATGAGCTGAGAGACCTTACCGTTCATAAGGCAAATTACGAAGAATTGCGTGATCTTGAGGAACGAGAGAAGCGCAAAGAAAAAGAGCACGGTCGTGAATGATCGTGCTCAATTTAGCGTCGGAACGATGCGTAGCCACAGATGAAGTCTGTGTTAAAGGGGTTCGGGGATGTTTCCCAGACAAGCGATTTATAAGCTCCTGCTTCGGCAGGGGCTTATAAATTTTGCACGAGTGGGTACCGCCGTGCATTGCTTGCCAAGTATGTTTCGCTATCTCTCGTTCTTTATTCAGTATAATGATATGCCTGGGCGTGCTCAAACCTTATTTAGAAAAAGAAACTATTATTAAGTAAGGGAATAAACACGATTTAGTTTCTCCCTAACAGAATCTCTCAAATTGTGCGTAATAATGATAACACCCATATCCTGCGTGGACAGCAGATTATTTTCAATGTCCAAAGCGTTTGCTTCATCCAATGCGGAAGTGCCCTCATCAAGAATGATGTACTGTACTTTTCGTATCAAGGCACGAGCCAAAGCAATGCGCTGACGCTGACCACCGGAAAGGTTTTTGCCGTTCTCCATGATGACTGTATCCAGTCCCTCCGGCAAGGAACGAACATAATCTTCCAAACAGCATTTACGGATAACTGTCATAATTTCCTCGTCTGTATAAGGCATACCCAGCGTGATATTGAAGCGGAGTGTATCCTGGAACAGATACACTTGCTGATCTACATAAGCAACACTGTTATACAAATCTTCCGTGTTGATTTCCTTTTGCTCCTGCTCGCCATACCAAACATTACCCGTATAGCCGGGGAGCAATCCCAAGATAATTTTAGTCAGCGTTGTTTTGCCGCTGCCGCTTTCACCCATAATGGCATATTTACCATTTGCGCTGAAAGTGAAATTCTTGTTTTTCAGCACAGGGCGATCACCATACAGGAATGATACATTTTCGAGTTTGATTTCGGGAATGGAGGAAACTATGTCTTTGCTTTCGGTGGTATCCGCATTGTTATCATCGAACTTTTCCCACAAGGGTTTGGATGCCTTTACAGTCATAAAGCACTGCACCAGTTCTCCTGCGCCATTGAAGAAACTGCCGGCAAGATTACCGACGGACAGAGCCGCACCTGCAGGTGTCGCACCGATCACAGCAGCCAACAAAGTAACGAGAAGAAGAATGACCTGCCCGACCATGCTCACCGTTGAAATCAGAATCTGCACCGTCACATTGGTTTTATTAAATCGGTAGCATACCTGTTCGGCTCTTTCGGATGCAGCCACAATACGCTCACAAATTCGATTGCGAAGATTGGTCAAGAAGAAGATCGAACCACCCATGACCACATCCTTGTAGCTTTCGGTACTGACCTCTAAGGCTTCAGATCTTTCAGCATTTGCCTTTTGGAGCCGTTTGTTGGTTAACTGTGGAAGAACAGAAATAATCACCAACAGGACGATTGCGGCAAGACCGATGTATGGACTAAGCAGACACAGCGCACCCAGCGAGAAGATTGCTGTTGCCAGATTCTCAATTCCAGAGAATAGCGATGAAAAGGATTGGCTGTAAATTTCGTTTACATCATTGGTCAGCCAAGAAACATAGTGTCCGCTGTCCTTATCCACAAAATCAGAATAAGGTAATGAGCCGATCTTATTACCGACCATGCAGCGCAGCTCGTTTTTGAGCTTTTGCTGAATTTTCGATTTTGCCAGCAAAGAAATATAATACATAAGCATGGCGAACAGCCAGATAAGTACAACGATTGCAAAGGTATAAAGCAGTGCCTTTACTTTATCACCTTCGTACTCATAAGCGGTGTACAAGAAAGAAAGTGAGTAGCCTGCAAACACCATTGCAAAAGACATAAGAATGTTAAGCAAAGCAACCCCGGCTATGCTGCCAAAATTCTTCTTGATTAGCGTTTTATACTGCTTCATTTGCTAATACCTCCTGCTTCACTTCAAGCCACAACTGCCAGAGCTGTGGAACACCATCATCTTCTGGCTGCATCCTGCGTGTCAGACAATCCATTGCTGTTTTGCCATACAAGTCATAGTTAGGTTGTTTCTCTATGTTTAGTGTGGTAAAAAACTTCATATCGGAGATTTCTCCCAGTGCGGCAAGATCATATCGCACAGCCTTGGATACAGCTTCTTTGAGATAACTCCGGGCATTTTCAAATTCGCCTTTGAAGCAATAGCACTCTGCAATCGTTTCAAGGAGGACACAATCGTACTTATCGAACCATGTCAATTCTGATTGCGGCTGAATACCCCTCAGAACGGTTCGCAACCACAGGAAACAGTCAATAGCGGCATCATAATTTTTACGTTGGAAAAACACATTAGCATAACCAACCATAATGAAATTGACATCATCTGCAAACGCAGCAAATGCCTTACCCAAGTATTTCACTGCTTCATCAGCATCGTGGAGATAATCACCAAGCACCATGCCAATCATGGCGTTGTTGACACCGCA
This sequence comes from Eubacteriales bacterium, assembly GCA_045580325.1. GTDB lineage: Bacteria > Bacillota > Clostridia > Oscillospirales > CAG-272 > SIG672. The sequence goes on along the minus strand of JAZNNR010000034.1, from coordinate 35,769 downwards.
CACATTGTATTTCTTCAAAATTCGTAGTGCGGCTTCTGTATTATGCAGTAGCAAATGAGCCTTTGCCATTTGAGTTCTGATGGAAATTTCGCTGACTGCTTCATCTTTATTTTGAGCAATCAGCTCGCAAGCATGATTCAGCAGCTCGATTGCTCGATTGTTCAATTCCCGATGTTCAGAATCCTCACCTAATTCCAAATAAAGCAAAGCACTTTGGTACACGATGTCAAAATTGTTCGGATAGCTTTTCAAAGCTTTTTCTGCTTCCGTAGTCGCTTCATCATACTCCTTTTCCCTTGTTAATGCTGTGATCCTGTCAAGGGCAGATGCCGCATTGTTATTCCTCCACTCATATCCGAGAAGAACATCCGTAGAAGTGTTAAACAAGTCTGCCATTTCAAGAATCAGATTGATCTCCGGTGTAGATTGATTTGACTCCCATTTATAGACGGCGCTGACACTAACGCCCATTGCTTCTGCAAGCTGCTCCTGTGTCATCTTTCTTTCCTTTCGGAACCTCTTGATATTTTCAGAAAGTTTTACTCTCATTATTTACCCTCCTTGCCTTTGGTGACTATATTATACCACGGAAGTATGTCTAAATGAACATACCAGTGGTAAATTTGGTTGAAATATTTTTTTACCATTACTGCGAGTTCTAAAAACGCCTGTACTGCAAGAAGCACAGCACAGGCGAGATGTTAACCAAGTGGTTTATATTCAGTTAGTGGAACAGGAAGTTCTCTGCAGAAGTAAAGGTATCAGTATGTACCACATGACCGGCAGACGCCGCCCAAGCGTGAACCATATTCAAAACATATTGTCTGTCTGCATCGGAATCGTCGCAGATCGCAATTTTGTACTTCATGTTCTCACCGTCCTTGTACTTGATTTTTCATATTTATAAAATGCTGAGTAATTCAGATAACGAACCGATTTGATAATCTGCAACACCCTCACCAAGCTCCGCACCTTGATACTGTGCAAGACCGTTTTTAGCCCAAACAGTTTTCATTCCAATCGCTTTGGCAGGGATAATATCGTTATCGAGTCGATCACCGACCATAATGCTTTCCGCTGCGGTGCAGTTTGCTAACTCAAAAGCCTTTTCAAAGATTTCCTTATCGGGCTTGGCGTATCCAATCTCTGCGGATGCTGCAATTACATCGAAGTATTGACGCAAGCCCCAAGACTCCAAGCGTTTTTCTGTTCCGAGTTTTTGGTTTGCGATAATGCCGAGCTTATATCCCTTGTCAATGAGAGCTGCCAATGTGCCATGTGCATCTGAATACGGAACTTCATCTTCCGAGTGCCACGGGGTTTTCGTCAAATCAAAGTATTTGATGGCGGCAGAATTGCCATCAAGTCCTTGCTTGGCGAGAGCAATACGGACATCATCAAATTCCTTGAAAGTGATGCTCGTACCGGCAATCATTTCTCGCACTCTGTGATCATATGCTTCGGTTTCATCGACGAGCGTTGAGCCAACATCGAAGAATATCCATTTGAACATCATCTTATTTTTCTCCCAATTTTAGTATTCTGCCGCTATCCAATTACAAAAAAAATCAATAGTTATATACAATCGCTCATTTTGGCACTGTGCAGATATCCTGCCACCCATGCGCTCGACCAGCAGCCTGGCGATGGACAATCCCAGACCCGTTGAATTACGACTGGCTTCTACTGTATAGAATCGGTCAAATAATCTGCCGACAGTTACAGCGTTTAGGTTGTGCGCAGTATTGCTGAATGTAACGCAGCCATTCTTATCCATAACTACGGACAGATCGCCGTCAGAGTATTTTAGCGCATTGCTGATGATATTAGAGAAGATACGATTGACTGCACCTGCATCCAGTTCACGGAAAACAGGTTCCTCCGGTAGGTCTATTTCCGGTTGGATGCCTTTCTCTTGCATGACCGCATAGAAAGATAGCAGACTTTCCTCCAATGCCCGGACAACATCCATGCGTTCCGGCTTTAGCTCCTGTGAGGATGTAACCACGCTATACCGGAACAGTTCTTCGGTCAAATTCTTCAAAACCTCGGTTCTGTTTCGGATTTGAGAAAGATAACGCTGAACATTTTCACTCTTTTCTTCTCGTTCAAGCAGATCAAGATAACCACTGATTGCGGTAAGGGGTGTTCTCAAGTCGTGCGAAATATTTGTTACTGCTTCCTTTAACTCACGATCTCCGTGAACATACTGCCGATGATGACGGCGCAATTCGGCAAGCTGCCGTGCAATTTCACTTGCGAAGCGTCGTACATGCTTATCTCGTGACGAAATAGTGATTAACTGATTTGTATCAGAAGAAAGATGCTTCGCAACGCAAGAACATATCTCGTCCATACTTATTTGCATTATCCGAATTTTTACAATAAGTACAAATATGGCTATAATGAGTACACCACAAAGCACCCATGGCAGCATCTTTCCACCTCCTATTTATCTAATCGGTTTTCTCTTGAATCCCCAAAAACCAATGGCGTAAAACATCAAAATCGTTCCAACAGAATATAATGGCATAACATTCAAGGTGGCAGCATATTCGTCACTCATAACTAAGGATACATTTTGGGGATCGAATAATGGCTCAGCCATCTTCATGTAATGAATTATTTGGCCATATGGTATCATACGTACAATAGTAGTATATTGCTCTCTCAACGGGCTATCTACATATCCCGGGTTTTTTACCATTGTATTCTCCATCGCCAAATCGCCGTCAACTATCTGAACTTGTTGAACAAACTCGGGCGCATCCAATTTATCATCAATCGTGTATGAAACTATACACGAACTAACAACAAGCAGAATCGCAACTATCACCATAACAACTCTGTGTGCTGTCAGCATACAAAGACTTACCGTGATTGTTATAAAGCTAATGATGAAAAGAACGAAACCGACAATGGATTTTGCAATCAATTCCATTGAAATCAGCTCGAACAGTGATAGATTAAATAGTGCAAAAACACCAGCGGTAATAGCACATAGAATTAAGCAGATTGTTAGTGCAACAATATATTCACTAACAAATATGTTTCCTTTCGTGTGTCCCGATATGATCTTATTGCGGAACGCTCCATCACCAAACTCTCGCCCAATCATTAGTGACAAAAGAACAGAATACATCAAGAAACCGAAAATTATTTGCCAATCATCAAGGACATAGTGTTCTTTAACACTTACTCCAGAAAGGACACCGAGAACAATCGATCCGGCAAGTGCAAACCAAAATAAATGACTCTTGAAATATCTTCTAAAGCCAGAATACAATAATCTGCTCATATCCATCTCCTTATTGAAAGGATTTCTTCCGAAAAACAGCCCATCCTAATATTACGAAAAATGGGATTGGGGACAAGACAATATACGGAGCCTCATTTAGAAACGCTTGCTCTGTTTCGGATACTTCTCTTCTTAGAAAGTCATTCCCAATCGTATCAGCAGTTGCTTCCTTTGCTTTTTCCAAAGCTTTATCGTTTAATAAGAAAGGAAACAGTATCTTATTATAAGACGAGTTTAGGCAGAATGGATTTGTGTCCCGATAAAAGGTCAATACACTTTCCAACAGTTTATCAGCATAATCTGAATTTGTGTCATCTGTATAAATCATCACGCTGCCGTTGGTTGTCTCTCCCATTCTCTTAATCTCTTTGTTTTTAAGTGTTTCTGTAACACCAACGCTCGTAAGTGCTAAAGTAATTATTAAAACAAGACATACAATTACTGACCAGTTTCTTAAAGCTATAATGCAGGCAAGCGAAACCAAAATATTGGCAAACAGGAGTGATATGCTTAGAAAGCCAAGTGCTGTTTGTAACAGTAGCTTCAATGGGATATGGGAAAGCAATCTGGCGTTTATAGCAATCGCAAAAATAAGGAACACCACAAAATACATCAACACTACGATGTTCGCTAATATCAATTCTGAAAAATATATTTGAGTTTTAGTGTGTCCCGTGGAGATTTTATTTCTGATGCACCTGGAAGTCTCATTTCCAATCGTAAATGTTATTAACACAGAAAATGTGACCCAGCCAAACATAAGGCAAAATTCGTTTAGCTCAGCGCCAGCATATATTCTGTATGAAAATAGTATTGCGAAAACAATCATCAACACAGAGCAAATTCTAAATACAGAACTATGTACATATCTAAAAAAACCAGAACGAAGGAGATTACGCATTTTTATCACCTCCGATTAGATTGATAAAATACGTTTCAAGATTCTCATCTTGCTCATGTGAGGAGAATAATTCGCAATTTTCTTTTGCGAGACTTAGCACAAGTTTAGAAAGCGATAATTCACCGTATATATTTGCAGTAGTATCGGTTGTGATTTCGTAATCTACGTTCAGTTCATCCAGTACCCGTGAAAGTATTTTTGTATCACTCACTTCGACTTGGATGCATTTACGACATAGAGCTTCAAGCTCTGTTGCGCTGATTTCCTTTACAATACGCCCCTTTTCAATGAAGCCGTAATGTGTGGCAAGTTTGGAAAGTTCACCAAGGATGTGGCTTGATATTAAAACAGTAATGTCGTGTTCACGGTTGAGCTTCAAAATGAGTTCTCTTATTTCAACAATACCCTGTGGGTCGAGACCATTGGTTGGCTCATCGAGAACAATAAAATCCGGATTGCCAATCAGCGCTACTGCAATTCCAAGCCTTTGCTTCATACCAAGAGAAAAATTTCTCGCTTTCTTCTTGCCAGCATTTTCAAGACCTACGAGTTTTAAGATTGCGGGTATGCTTTCAAATGAAGGCAACCCAAGGACAAGGGCTTGCTGCTTCAGATTGTCTTCCGCAGTCATATCCATGTAGATGGATGGCGTTTCCACCACTGCACCCATACGGCGGCGAGAGTTGATAATGTCCTTGCTGTCATTACGGATGCCATAAAGAGTAAAGTCACCAGAAGTCGGCTCCTGCAAGCCGCAGATTAAGCGCATAAGGGTAGTTTTACCTGCGCCGTTCTTTCCCACGAAGCCATAGATAGACCCTTTGGGAACATTCATAGATAAACCCGACAGTGCTGGAAAGTTTTTATACTTTTTTGTCAGGCTGTTTGTTTGCAAAATATAGTTCATAGTGTGTTACCTCCTTTGCTGACCTAAGTTTACAAAACAAAAGTCAAGAAAGTGGTCAAGAAAAACGTCAAGATTTCGTCAAGATTATTGTTCTGCCAATTTGAAACCAATACCCCAAACTGTTTCGATATAATCTATGCCGCTGACATCCTGCATCTTTTTTCTCAGATTACTGATGTGTTGCTTCAAAGAACGCTCGGTACAGTCGGGTGTGTCCAGACTGATTCTGTCAAGCAGAACACTCTTGGCAATGACCTGTTTGGGATTCTCCATCAGCAGCTTCAAGATGGCATACTCTGTTCGGGTCAGCTTCACAGCTTGTCCCTGTACCGTCAGAGAAAGGGAAACCGTATCCAAGACCAAATCACCAACGGAAAGAAATTTGGTTTCACCATGTTGTTCTGCCTTGCGGAGCTGAACGGTGATACGGGCAAGAAGCTCCTTTGTATCAAAAGGCTTGGTCATGTAATCTGCTGCACCGCTGAGCAGAAGATTTACCTTATCCTGCACATCTACCTTTGCACTAAGAACGATAACGGGAATGTTCTCAATGTGTGGCAGAACTTCTTCTCCAGACAGACCGGGTAGCATCAGATCCAACAGTATCAAATCGGGCTTGTTTTGTGAAAGAAGATATAATGCTTCTGTGCCGGAATACGCACGAAGAACAGAATAACCCTCTTGTGTCAGCACATCTCTCAGCATATCTCCAATATGAATATCGTCATCAATGATTGCGATTATTTTCATACTTTTGTCTCCAATATAATGCTAAAACTAATACAATATATGAAATATTATTTTTTCTCCAAATTCAATTCAAACACACCACCGTTAAACACAATATCGTTGCCGTAGGCATCCTTATAGAAGGACACCTTTTCCGTTTCGATCAGCTCGAAGCCCAAGGATTTGAGAAGCGCAACGGATGGAGTATTATTGAGTGCCGTACCTGCGGTCAGCCTTTTGATACCAAGCTCACGCATATAATCAATGAGCGCCAAGTGGCTTTCCTTTGCGTAGCCCTTGCCATGATATGCGGAGTGGAAACAATAGCCGATCTCGTGTCCGTTTTCTCTAATGTTGAAGGCACTATACCCGATAACGGTATCTCCAAGGCAGATAGCAAAAAACATATGCTCGGTGCCGCTGTTCGCCGCTGCCCATTTTGCTATTCTCGCACGAACATCCTCGTCATCGGTGATGTGCGGCTTGTCGTACTGTGAAAGGGCGGAAGTGTTAAAGTCCACCCATATTTCTTTTATGCTTTTCTAATCATCCGCTACGATGTGGCGGATGATTAGTCTTTCGGTTTTAAGTATCATAGTTGTATAGTCCTTTGTTATTTACGAATTAAGCAAACTTCCCATTCGCTGTTCCAATATCTCATCAATAGAAAACAACTGAACATACGCAACAAATTCCTTGTTTAATTCTCCGGGAGACTTTTGATATACGAGAGGTATCGCCTCAGCCATGTTTTGTTGTTTGTACATTTGCATATAATGCTCAATGCCATAAGTGGAAATGAGCCAATCTGTAAAGGCTCCCATAATGGGATAGGTAATGCTGCAATCTTCCGAAAAGAAACCTTCTCTACTCAGCATTTTATCAATGCCGATATATCTGCCTATTTTCAGATAATAGCCCGTCCAATCCATATTTTGAATACCCCACCATTTACGGTCAAAGTACATAGCAAGTCCTTCTGTGATCGCAGGGCAAGGAGGGCGGTTTATCGTAAAGCTGATGAGGTGTGCATCTTCGTGAAAACCGATGCACTGTACCTGCTCATTGTAAACAGCATAAATTTTATTCGGTGGAGCAGCAAATCCGTTGCAGGGGTCGTCATCACCATATTGATGCCCTACCTCTTCCGGAGAGTCGCACAAGAAATATTCAATTTTGAACGTAGGTGTTACACCCAATACGCTGCAAATATATCGAAAGCAGCTTTCTTGATAGGCAGATATTTTCTCAATATCCTGTTCTGCTTTCGTGTCTGCACCGTAATGAAAAATATAGTGTTCGGTTTCAATCATTTTCATTTTATCTTTCTCCCAATCTTCATATCCTGCCGCCACTTGGGTGCTTCGCTACACATTGTTTGGCTACCCTTTATGTAAGCAATCTGATATATCTTTTACTGCCTTTGCAGGCTTATCGCTCATGATCTCCCATACTGGTTCTGTGGTATGCTCTCCGGCAAAGTATCTTCTTGCACAGGAAAAGACCGTCTGCAAATCATCGTGGTCCCACATTGCGTCAAAGGCTTCATCAAACAGCAGCATATCACGTTTCTGGGGTGCTTCGTCTTCCAGATCAATCTCATACACATGGAAATTAAACCGTTCTTCCTTTTCAGCCATATCCCAATCAACCTCATAAAGCCGCTTAATGTCAGGAAGATTGTCGTAGAAATAATTGCTAAGTATACGGCTGTAGCTGTTGGGATATTCCTTTCTGCGAATGAACTCGAATGCACCTTCAACCGCCCATTTGACATAATTGGTCTGCATATCCATCATTCCAAACTTTCGGAGTACACTCTTCAAGTATTTGGCATTCAGCAACATCCCATAGAAGCAATCCTCGCTTCTCTCCAGAGCCTGTATAAACGGCAACGCCAGCTCCATGTTTTTCTTATAGTCTTGCGACATCATTTCACCAAGTTTCAATGTGTCGCTAATATGATACAGTATCATTTTATCTTTCTCCCCATGTTCATATCTTTCCGTCACTTAACATTGTTTGGCTACCCATTATGTAGGCAATCTGTTATGTCTTTTACTGCCTTTGCAGGCTTATCACTCATAACTTCCCATATTGGCTCAGCAGTATGTTCGCCGGAAAAGTATTTCCGAGCTGAGTCTATGACAAACTGCAAATCTTGGCGTTCCAACATGACATCGTAAGCCTCGTCAAAGACACACATATCAAATCTATGTAACTGTTCTTCTTCAATTTCAATTTCAATCTCAAACAGATGGACTAAAGCCTGTTTTTCCGGCGGCTCTTGCGCCCAGCCTGCTTGATACAGCGTTTCAAAGTGTTCAAGTCCTTCAAAATAGTAGCTGCTATTCAGGCGACTTGGAATCATCGGGAACTCTGTTTCACGAATATATTCAAACACACCTTCAACGAGACACTTAACTAACTCGTTCCAATCAACAGAGGGATCTTTGCGTTGATATTCAATCAAGTCATTTATAGAATTTCCACCGTTTCGCAAAGCCTGTATATATGGCTGATAGCGTTCCTTTTTTTGAAGGAAGTCCGGCTGCAACGAATCACCAAGCTGCAAAGTTTGGCTCATGTGGTATAGTCTTTTTTTCGTTTCATTAACACTCATCTTATCTTGTTCCCAATCTTCATGTCTTGCCGCCACTTCGGAGCTTCGCCATCGTCTGCCCAATATTCATCCATAGCGACGATCTTATCGTCTTTGAGTTTGATGAAGGACGTAACGTGAAAAGAGGCGGAGCGATCCTTCGGATATACCCATGTTGCGGTGATAATCATATCGTCCGTCGTGACGATCTTTTCGACCTCGCCATCCCAATCTCCGGGATAGTCGCAGTTGGCTCTTATAAATTCCTCAACCGTGAAATGCTCGCCCGTGCAATGCCAATTCACATAGGCATCGGCGTGGAAATATTTTCTTATCTCGTCTGCTCTCTGTGCGAGAACGTCAGACCAAAACTGGCGTATGTTCATAACCGCCTTTTTCTCCTTATTTCAACAAGTATATGATGGCAAAGACAATAGCGAGGATTGCTCCTTGTAGTAGGTATGCTTTCGGATTAGCCCAATTCACAGTAAGTCCTTCTCGCCTTGGCTTCTTGACAATGATATTCAAATCATCGGGGTTTGCGTATGTAAAAGCACCCGTATCTCTATACCATTGTTGGACTTCTTCCGCTGTCCATTTTCGCTTGTTGGAGTTCCTTTGAGCCATTACATACACTCCTTTGTCAGATTGAAATCTGTTTCTTTAATCTAAAGGTCAGTCCATCATATTTCTTTCCGTCAACCTCTCGTGTGCCGATGTTGCGGTTACACTCCACAAAACCGAGCTTTTCGGCACAGCGGAGCATACGGACATTACCCGACCAAGTTTGTGTGTAAAGCTCGTCCACACCGTTCTCAAAGTAGTAATTCATAAACGCACGGAGAGCGTTTGTGCCGATGCCGTTGCCCCATACGTCGGGTTCACAAATGTCAATGCCAATGGCACGATAAACGGTCTGACCGTCTTTGATCTCGCCAATCCATTCGTAGTTCTCGTTAATGGGATAGGAGCTTACCCAGCCAATGTGTCTACCGTTCCATTCGATTTCAAACTTCCAACGGCGAACGTCGTCGGGAATATCTTTCACGGACTCATAGTATTCACGCCACGACGTGCTCTCAGTTTCCTCGTCTGATTCTACAAGCGGTTCCCATGGTGCATCAGCCTTTGCCCACTCTGTTTCGGTGGTAAACCAACGCACATAGTCCTCGATGTCGGACTCGATCATATCCCGAAGTATGATGTTTTCAAATTTTATCTGCATGGCATTTCGCCTCCGTTCATTTCATCAAATTGGAATTTATCACTCTAATTCCTTGCCACAATGGTGACAATACTTTCCTTCATTTCTTCCAAGTTGCTTTTTGCAATATGGGCATTTGTTATACAAGAAATGAGGTATGAAGCAAGAGCAAGCAACAACCCCTCCGACAATCAACAGAGGTTCATAGATGTAACCACATAGCATAATGACTATGCCTGCAATAGCAAGTAAATCTCTCAATTTCTGAGCTTGTTTAGCTTTCATACAATCACGCTCCTTCGTCAAATTGGATTTTATTAAACAAAATTTTTCTTTATCAGCGCATACAGGGTTTGCCTATCATCATCAAGTAATAAACTCTCTTTTTTCAGAGCATAGTGGTGAGCAAACTCTGCATCTTCATACGAGTGATCGTTAATTATAATAGCATTTTTGTATCTCGGTCTTACATGTAAATGTAAATGAGGATTGGGTGTTGTATCTTTATAGAAATTATTCAACAGACAGCTCCAATTACTTAGCTCGGCACCTAATACTTCTTTATAGACGAATTCTAATCTATCTATAATTGTTTTCAGTTCAATCCATTCGGAAATATCCAATTCCGAAAGGCTTCCACAATGTCTATTCAACACCAAAATACATCTACCTACATAATCTTGTACATCTGCTAAATAAACAGACCAATGTAATGATTTATGCAGTAGCCATTCGTTTTCTTTATAATCACACCATTCGCACTTATTCATCATTCACTCCTACAAACTCCAATTTGTCAACTTTGTTAAGATAACATAATCCTGTATACAATCTTGCTATCTGAGTATAATATTCCTTTTCATCTGCAAACGAGGACAAACCACCGATCTGACTTAATGTTCCAATAAGTGGGACATTTTCAAATACTGTATTCGTGAGTTCATTTACAGTTGCTTCGGCAAACTTATCCGCAAAGATAACCTTGATATTTCTTCCAAAATAGCTTTCAATTTGGTAATTAACAAACTCAGTGAGTCCGCTTGCGTTGTGCATCTCGGCAACCAATGCCTGTGCTTCGACGATTTTATTTTCCCGTTCTTCCAGACTATTTGCAGACAACGCAAGGTTTATAGTGTCCTTTATCACATCATCCACATCAAGCCTATTGAAAGCAGTCCCGAACCATTTGCTGTAAGGCGCATAGGTGTTCTTATATAAGAAGCAAAGCCGCATTAGGCGTTCTGCAATTCTGGCGCAGATAATTCGGGAGCCGATTTCATCCCCACACTCGCCACATCTTTTGACAAATGCTTGCTCCGATGCGATGATGTCCCAGTTGGAGGCAATCATATACAGCTTCACCTCTCTGGGATAATACTTGATTTTGGAGAGTATGTCAGCGCAATTCAGCTGATCAACAAAGAGCTTCCCAGATACCAACGAAAGAAGCCTGTGTTCTGAAAAGGCAAGCCATTCAAAGGACTTGATACTGTCCAAAGCAGATGTGCCAAGCTGCTCAATCAAGTAATCATCGAATGTTTGTATAAAGATAAGCGGATTTACCTTTCCTTCGCTGATATATTTCGGATGTTGTACGCCGCAATCATTCGGGTCTGGTTCTGTGAAATTAACACTATACCCTTCGTATGCATAGGGTAGGTTCTCGGATAGAACTTGCATGATACTATCCTTTTTGCAAATGTCCGTTTTATCTAAAAACAGATAGAATCTCGGACCCCACATATGGTCTGTCGAAACAGGATCGTCATATCCTAAAACATCAGAACCATAACCGATCAAACCTGCGGTATATCTCAAATTTGGAAAGTGTTCTTCGATGATGCCTTTTGCATAGCTATTGAAGAATCCCTCGCATAAATCAAGCCCCTTAATAAATTTCTTCATTTTTGCTCCTTTGATTTCTTAACGTCCGCTTTATTCGCCCTGAGTATTCCTTACGCTTGCTCCTCTGGCAAGACAATCTCAGCAATGTCGCCAAGATCACAGTTAAGAGCCAAACAAATTCTCACTAACACTTCGGTGTTGACGTTTTCGTTGTGTCCCATTTTAGTGATTGAAGATTGGCTGACACCGGCAAGTGCCATAAGGTCTTTCTTTTTCATATCACGGTCAATGAGAAGTTTCCAAAGTTTTTTATAACTGATAGCCATTGTGTTTACCTCCGGTATTTCAGCATTTCAAATGTTTTCATCTCATTATACCACAAAATCATTGTGTTCGCAATGGTTCTGGCGCATTTGTTATAATAAGTTTACAGATTCATCCTCGTTCGCAAGGTTGATAACTGTTTTTCCTTGCTCCAGAGCATACTTTACTGTCTGCCAAGCACCGCCGCTTTCTCGCTCAACGTAACACACGACAAGATCAGAGCGATCAACCATTTCACGGTTTCGGATTTGATATGCCGCCTTATGGTGCGCTGCAGATGCCGCATCGGAAACCTCGACATAACTGTAATAGTCCTCAAACGATTCTTGGTTATTCAGATACTCGGCGGTAGGATACGGCAATACCAATGTAAGAGAGCTGTTGTGGTCGCCTACGGCTTTTCTTACACGCAACACGGCAGAAGATGCGTACTGATCGAAGTCGCCGCTACGACCCACGATGAAGTCCACATACTCCTTCGTATTTATCAACCGACGTATCAGATTTTCAAGTCTCTGCTCAATGAGAAAAGGACGGTCGATCATCCTATGTCCGAAGAAGGACACCGTAAAAATGTTCATATCAAAATATGCTCCTTATTAAAAATGCCCACCGAACAAATCATGTCCGGTGGGCTTTCTTAATGACTCGGCTATCCTCCAAATCCCTTACGGGCAACTGAACCGGTTCTTACCGCATATAGCGGATCGTCGCAGTCCTTCTCATGTTAGGTGTGTGTATAGCGGTCATTTAAGAACATTTTTAAGTTTGACATGGCTTGTTTACGCCTCGCCCAAATACTATAAGCACGAAAATTTGCATAATATAGATTTATAGTATATCACAAAACGGAAACAATATCAATAGTCTGTGGAAATTTTGTTTGAATATTTATAGACTATATATAATGTAAAAAGGATGGATAAGGCTATGAGCGAAATTGCAAAATCAGTTGGTCAGCGAATCAGAAACTACAGAACCCGACAAGGGTTAAGCCAAGAAAAGCTTGCTGAAATGTCCGGGTGCCACCCGACTTATATCGGTCAGCTCGAACGTGGCGAGAAGAACGCAACTCTTGAAAGTATTGAAAAGATCGCTGCCGCTTTGAACGTATCTTTGTCAAAGCTCTTTGAGAAGCTGGGCGGGCAGGAGGATGAGACCAGGGACATACCCCTTGAGTGTTATGAATTTCTCTCCGCAAAAACCAAAGAGGAGCAGGAGCACCTATATCGGATTCTGCTTGAAATGGACAAGTACAAAAGAAACTGAAAGTTAAAAGGATACCGCCAAGAACGGCGGTATCCTTTTTTTGCGTCTTTGCGGCACTTATCCATATTTGTCTCGCAGTATGCAACGAATAAACGCTGAACCTTCGGATATAACCCCAACAAAAGCAAAGCTAATACGCTGTTTCCATATATCTTTCGCAAAAAGCGTAAAATTCTGTAGTATCCTGTCGAATTAAGCGTAAGCACTTGGGTTAGTAAAACTGCCTTTTCGCCTACAATATATAGCGGAGAGGTGGTGAGGCAAGTGGACACTAAGTTTATTCGTGATAGGATTACGCAGTTAAGGATACAAAAAGGTGTATCCGAGTACAAAATGAGTTATGATCTTGGTCATAGCCGCAGTTACATATACAATATTTCTTCCGGTAAATCTTTGCCTCCCATGGCAGAGTTCCTTGAAATTTGTGATTACTTTGAGATTACCCCAAGCCAGTTTTTCAACGATGCAGCAGACAACCCGGCATTACTGCAATCTGCCATCGAAGAACTCAAGAAGCTCGACGATGACGATCTGATGCTTGTAATAAGCAATACCCGTCGGCTAAATAAAGACAAATAGTAATGATATGAGCCGACTTTCAAAAAAATGATAAGACTGTGAGACGTTCGGCATATTTCCCGAAGTTTCGCAGTCTTTTTCTTGTATAATATTGGAAAACAAAACGATATAAGGAGGAAATAGCGTTATGGCTAATTTTTTCGGCGGTTTCATTAAGAGAATTGAGAAACCGCAAGATACACATCCCCCGTCTGTTCCGCAGGAGCTTTCCAAGTACGACAATGAGTACATTACATATTGCATTGAACAGGAAAAGACCATCAGCGAACTGGAATCGGGGTTACATACCAACGATGACCCCGGAGAAATTGCGAAGAAAGCACTTGCAGCAGCGTGTGCATTTTATGACGCAGATTGGGCGGGCGTTATTGAGATTGACTTGGAACTCAACATTTGGGCTACCGGATGGTGGTATAATACCGATCCAACTGTGAAGAAGTTGGAGAAGCTACAGGAATTTGAGAACCTTATGGTTATGCCAAGTATTGTCGAAGCAATCAAAAAGCAGACGCCCATCATCTTTTCAGATGTTGAGGACATTGCCAAAACTTCTCCCAAAGAGTACCAAGTCTACAAGCGGCTTGAAGTAAATTCGGTTATGGCTGTACCGTTTGGACCCAAGCCTATGGGATTTCTTGTTGTACGTAATCTCAAACGGTATAACAATCGGACAAGCACTCTCAATATCCTTGCTTACGTTCTTCATCGTGCCATTGCACAGAAAAACACTATGGAAAGAGTCAGAATGGCTCTTACGCCGGATGAAATCAAGACCGACAACGATGTAATTATCAACTTCTTCGGAGGTATGGAAATCACAACGTCAGCAGGCGTGTGGAAAGAACAGGATTTTAACTCTCCCAAGAGCAGCCGTGCCGTTGCTTACATCATGCTCAACAGAAAAACATCTCACTCCGCATTAGCTATTGCCGATGCCTTGTACCCGGAAGATGGTTCCGACATCGACACAATCAATAAGAACATTCGTGGTTATATATACCGCTTTAGAAAGTCGTTTGAGCCGATCTGCAAGAGCAAGCTCATAGAATATACGCCAAACGGCTATAGATTAAGTCCGTCAGCGAACGTAATGAGCGATCTGCAAAAGTTTGAGAAGCTGTGGAAGCAGGTGCAGCAGGATATTCCCATCCCGCAAAAAGTACACTCCTTGAAACACGCCATCAAGCTGTATAAAGGGCACGTTTTAGGAGCTGCCTGTGATGACCATTGGATTGTCAGCATAGCAACAGATTATAAGATGAAGTACATCGCTATGGTCGATGAGCTTCTTTCCATTTTTGCACGGTTTGAAGATTATGACGGTATTCATCACTTTGCTACCCAGGCACTAAACCTTGTGCCCGAAAACGTAAAAGCACAGTATTGGCTCGTGTATTCAATCTATCATTCCGGTGTTGTGGCTCTCGCCAAGAGGGAGATTGAAAAAGCAAAATGCCGGTTGACCTCGGAAGAATTTGATACGCTCCAGAAGTTCATCTGCAAAGATGAATCACTTCCGTATGGACAACTGTTTGATTAAGATTGAATGCTTTTTGATGAACACTTGCAAGTCACAGGCAGAAGCTATCGTAAAGTTTGAACTGATTTATGATTGATACCGAGAACGCCCGGACGAAAAATGTTCGGGCGTTTTTGTGCAAATGGTAGATTTTTTCACATTTTTATGCTATACTTTAATTAAGAAAAGTGTAAGCGTTTCCGTTTTTGGGGAGGTATATAAAATGAAATTGATATGGAAAGGTAAAATGAAGCCAGAGAATGCTTTTGTTTACCTTGATTTGCCAGAGAATGCAAAACCCTTGCTTGATACAAAAAGCACATGGAGTATGTATCTTCTAATAATCCCAATATTGGTAATCGCATATGGAGCAATTCAAATTCGTTTACCGAATGTAGAGGGTATAATGTTTACAAGACCAGCCCTACTTGCAGGAATTGGTTTAGCTTTGGTTTTCCTCTTTGTGCATGAACTGATCCATGCTATTTTTTGTCCGAAAGGCACAACGCTATATGTTTACTATACTTCCGCTGGCATAAGTCTTATTCCAACTTGTAAACTTACAAAAGGACGATATATGCTCATGGCAATAATGCCGACCATCATATTGGGGATCGTTCCACTTGTGATTTGGATGCTTTTCCCAGGAATGGGAGCCGTTGCGAGTTCTATCTTTTTTACATTTTCTATTGGAAGTTTGTCTATGTGTATTGGCGATATTTATAATGTTATCCTTGCGGCGATTAAAATGCCAAAGGGAGCTGTGCTTGTCACATCGGAAATGAATTGCTATTTCTTCTGAACGTGAAGAGAGAAAGGAGCAAATCTATGAATGCAAATTATGAATTGTTGGTGGAAAAAGAAGCAATGTGGGCAGAAATGCTTCTTCAAGTTTTGAAGGATAATAATGTTCCATGTACCGCCTTGCCTGTATATGGGGCAGGATTGGTTATGAAAACAGGGATACAGGAGCGATTGAAAATCTTCGTACCATCCGAGAGCAAATCTCAAGCAGAAGAATTATTGAACGAGCTTTTTTCAAATAGTGAAAATCATTAATTGATATATGAAGTGAAACAAAAATCCCTTTAGGAACTAAAGGGCGCACTTCTATACTCTCCTATCGGGAGTATCGTGCGTCCTGCGGAGCTTCATTCTCCGTCAGCAGAAGAAAACTGCTTGACCGAGAATGTTGCGTCACTTCGTTCCGTCAAGGTGGCTACACCCCCTTGCGCCGCTAAAGCGGCTATCCCCTGTGGACTTGCCGTCCGCAAACGGTTTTGACAAACCGTTCGCCGCCAGCAAGTTTGAAAAAGAAAAATCGGAAAATACAGGTTGACGAAGGAGGATGATTGTATGAACGATAAGAAAAAAGCATTGATTTCTACTATATTATGTTTCATCTGTGCCGTGATATGGACAATTCTGAGTATCGTAAATTGGAGCAAACTCGCTGGCACTACAGCACTTATCTTGATAATCTGTGCCGCAATCACTTCTGTTGGTGGGGCGATTATTTGGTTTGTCCGTTATGTGAAATGTGGCAAAGGAGTGTGATTGTATGAAAGCAAAAGGTATTGATAAAGTTTTCTCTGTATTCTTCCTATTAGCGATATTGATAATTTCAATTATCTGCAACATAGGAGATTTTACTGGTGGTTTCAACGGAGGAACATTAACAGTAGCGATTACAACAATTTATATTGTATATTGTTCTGCCTTTTCTTTGTTTAGCAACAATAAGAAAAGCATAATTGCTATGACAATCTTGGGTGCAAGTACACTAACAGTTGCAATATTTGGATTAGTGATTTCTACATTCAGACTAACAATAGGAGCAATCATTCCATTTGCCATTGTGTTTTTAGCACCATTTCAAGGATTAGTTCCGGTTATGTCAAGTAACTGGATCGTCATATATTCCATTATAATTGCCATTAGCATTTTATGGGTTATATTCAGTATCTTAAACTTTAGAAAACACCATAAAAATAACAAAGCAAAGGAAAATTAACTCATTCCAGTTTGACAAAGGAGCGTGATTGTATGAATATGATTTCAACCATCCTATTGCCTATCATGGCAGTTATTAGCATTGCGATAATTGTTTCCATAATAAAGCTCACCGCAAACAAGAATAAGAAATCTGACAGGTAAATTGGAGTTTGCCGAACTGGGTACAACAACTGAACACCGAAAAATTGACCGTTGACTGGTCGCAATGTGCGAAAAGTTGACGGTCTTTTTTATCCCCATTTTCAAAAAAGGAGGTCACGAAAAATGGCAAAACCGAAAACCCTTGAACAGCTCCGAGCCGATAAGGAGCGAGCCGAGACGCAGCTTGCACAGGAACAGCACAAGCTGGAACGTCTGGGAAATAGCAAGAAATTTTGTCGAAAAATGACCATTTGACTCTCGTGCGACACCCCATGCGACTTTCGTGCGACACCTCTTTTTCTCATTTGACTCTCGTGCGACGCAAACGGGGGTCATTTGACTTTCGTGCGACTCTCAAACGACTTTCAAACGACACCCGTAAGGTAGCCTTTAGGGGCAAAAGCTCTAAAGACTAAATTACGGGGGTTTCTATTTTGACCTACATATTCCTTAACAGGGGTGCTTTTGCAAAACGCAGAAGTACCCCTTCTTTATTTGTCAGCCGTAGTACGGTACACGGTTGCCGTGATCCTCCGAACTGAAATTTGACTTTACCCAAAATCAAATTTCAAAAATTCGGAGGAACCACAAATGGTAAACAAAAACAGCATTTACGCACTCAACAAGAAAGACCCGGATGCCATCGTGTATCCGTCTGCCAACGGCAAACTTATCCGTGTTACTCGTGAGGATTTTCCGAACGAGGAAGAATTTCTCGCTTTCAAGAAGTGGTCGGATGAAAACTTCCACGAAGAAGAAAAGCTCGACCACAGAGAAGCCAACCACATTCTGTCTGTTGATGATCTATCCGAAGCAGCTCTCGCTGTTCCCACCGCTGATGTACTTTTGGAACGTCAGCACGAGAGAGCCGAGAAGCGCAAGATTGCATCCGATATGGTCGTGAAGCTCAAGGACAAGCTGACAGACATACAGTTCCGCAGACTTTGGATGTATTGCGTTGAGGGAAAAACAGAACAACAAATTGCAGAAAACGAAGGCGTTGACCAACAGCGAATTTCCAAGTCAATACTCGCTGCTAAGAAAAAAATTAAAAAATTTTCGGCGGAGACGTAAAAACAGGGGGTAAAAACGCCCCCAAAACGGCGATAGGTGAAGGGACAAATAATGGCTCCTTCACACACCGAACGGGACGGTTACTCCTAACGGTGTGACCGTTCCTTGAAAACTCCATAGACACTCATCAGATACGTTCCTGTGTACCATGAGCTACGGCAGGGTGAGCGCCACGACCCTTCTTTGATAGGCGAGCGATAAATCACCACAACCTGCGAGATTCGGTTTGCTACCGAACCGGCGATGACGGACACAGGGTTAATGATACTTCTGTAATTCGCAGCCTGGCCACAAAGAAGGCGGGGAGGTTAGATTCCTATGGAACAGCTTCGCAAGCTGTCGTTTGGTGAGTCCCACTACCGGGGGAGGTGATAAATACGGTAGCTATAAAGAGTTGTAAGGAAGCGAACTGCTTCGGCGGTTCGCTTCTGTACATAGCGTACAAGGAGGACACTATGCAATTAAGAATAGACCCGGAATTTGAAAGCAGGATTCCACCGCTTACCGATGATGAGTTCCAACAGCTTGAAGAAAACATCTTGGCAGACGGAGTTATCATCAGCCCGATTGTTGTGTGGGAGGGTGTTGTTATCGACGGACACAACCGTTTCCGTATCGTTGAGAAGCACCCCCACATCAGTTTTACCACTTGCGAACGACAGTTTGAAAACCGTTACGAAGCTCTTGCCTGGATTTGCAAAAATCAGCTCGGTCGCAGAAACCTTACCTTTCAGCAAAAGAAGTATTTAATAGGTAAGCAATACGACTCTGAAAAGGCATCCCACGGCGGAGATCGAAAAAGTGAAGAAGTGAAATCAAGTGGACAAAAAGCCCACTTGATAGCTGACAAAAAAACAGCAGAACGGATTGCCGAAGAAAACGGTATCAACGAAAAAACAGTTCGCCGTGCAGCACAGTATTCAAGAGCCGTCGATTTAGCCGACGAAGTTGAACCCGGTATTCGCAAGGAGATTCTTTCCGGTGCAATAAAAGCAACGGACAAGGAGATCACAGCACTCGCAAGTGCAGACCCCGAAGAACGACCTATACTTATTGAGGAATTAAGAAAACCGCCCGAACAGCGAAGAAAAGTTCTTCCAGAAAGACATTTACTGAGCACAGAGGAAATCGCATCCGAAAAATTGGCTGACATCAGTAAAGAGACACCGGAAGATATGCTGTCAGAGTTGGAGGATGCCTTACATTCCTTCAAATTTCGTTGGTCAGTATGCCTTAGTCACAACAGCGATTATTTTGCAGAAAACGAACATCGCAACAAAGTCAATCAGCTCATTCAAAACGGGCTGAATTACCTTAATCAAATACTTAAAGGAGAAATTCCGCTATGAAGACAACCAACAATTATGTAGAACGTATCATTTCCACCGCTAATCTCGTGATTCCGAGAGAAACCTATCAGCGTCCCTTTTCTATGAGCCGTGCTCAGAGGATCGCCGCAGAGTTCGATGAGCGTATCGCAAACGAACCCAAGGTCAGTTTCCGTGACGGCAGATATTTCGTGTTCGACGGTCAGCATACCATAATCGCCCGTAAGATTCTGAACGGCAACCAGGATGTACTCGTAAAGTGCAAGGTTTACTACGGCATGAACGAGGAGGAAGAATCCCTGCTTTTCGCACAGCAGACCGGCGTTTCAGCTCCGCTTTCCGCAGGTGCTCGTATCCGAGCAGAGATCTTCGGGAACGACCCCATCGCAGTTGCGTTTTATGAAGCAAATAACGCTATTGGGCTTCAGCTCGACTATGACCAAGAGCGAGGTCTTGACCGCATCGGCTGCATCAAAACTGCTTTTGATGCCTACAAGCGTATCGGAGAGGAACGATACAAGGAATCGATGACCATTCTCAAGACCGCTTGGGACGGCGAACCCGATTCCTTCCGAACGGAAAACGTGCTCGCCATCACTTACTTCGTTGACCTGTACCACGACCAGTATTGTCCGCAGCGTCTTGTGACACAGCTCCATCGTTCCGACCCTCTGACGATTTACAGAGAAGGACGGGCGATTGGTGTCAATCTGGCGGGCTACAAGAAGTACCTGTTCCAGTTGCTTTGCATCTATAACGGCAACAGCAAGAAATACTCTCTCCCGATGAAATTCTGATATATCCCCCGTGGCGACTGCAATCCGATTGCGGTCGCTTTTACATATCCGCTATGGAATGTAGAAAGGAACTTAGCTTATGAAAGAAAACTGGATTTATCGCCGTGGCGATATTTACCTTGTTGACCTCGGCACAAATGTCGGCTCCGAGCAAGGTGGATGCCGCCCGGTTTTGCTTTTGCAAAATGATGTGGGCAATCACTTTGCACCGACCCTCATCGTAGCCCCTGTTTCTTCCCGTTACTGGAAGAAGCTGAAACAGCCGACACATTCTCTGATTGAGGGCATCCAAAGTCTCACAAGCCCCTCGGTCGTTCTCGCAGAGCAGATTATTACCATTGATAAAAAGCGTGTGATGAAATATCTCGGCAAAGTGCCGGAAGAACAGATGCGGGGTATCGACAAAGCCGTTAAAGTCAGTCTCGGATTGGAACTGCCCACTTTACACGCATTTAACCGCTAATTTTCGCATAGTAATGAACGAGACCGAAAAGGAGGGCTGTAATGCAATCTGCATCCATTATAAATATGAAAAATATCGACCTTGATACCGTCAATCGTGATGAACTGGTGGACATCCGTGATGTAAAGGTCAACACGGCACTTCCCAAACGGGAACGTGCCATTGATTTTATCCGCCAGATTGGAAATCCCTACTGTTATAAGCACGGCAAATATGTCGTTAAGGTTGGATTCTCTGATACAGAGGTATCCTTGGAAGAACGCCTTGCGGGGTACATTCTCTCCAAGTGTTGACATCCTCGACAGAATGGGACAGAAAAAGTAAAATATAAGCAGGACTAAAACGACGCTCCAAGCTCGGTAGTTTTGCTGAATACTGAGATAAGGAGTGTACAAATATGCTGGATACGCAGAAAAAGATTTGGAACGCCACCCTTTATCTCCGTCTGTCCCGTGACGATGGCGATAAGGAGGAATCCAACAGCATCACCGGGCAGCGTGAGCTGCTCCGTGATTACATATCGCAGAGACCCGAATTTAGGGAGTATGCGGTAAGAGTTGACGACGGTTTTTCCGGTTCGACCTTTGAAAGACCGAGTTTTCAGAAGATGATTGAGGACGTAAAGGCAGGACGAACGGACTGCATTATTGTAAAAGACCTTTCTCGCTTCGGGCGTAACTATCTGGACGCAGGCGAATATATCGAAAAGATATTTCCATTCCTCGGTGTCCGTTTCATCGCCGTCAACGACAACTACGATAGTCTCGGAGATAAGAAAGCCTCCGATGATCTTATCATTCCGTTCAAGAACCTTATAAATGAAGCCTATTGCCGAGATATTTCGGTAAAGATACGCTCACAGCTTGAGATCAAGCGTAAGAACGGACAGTTCCTCGGCTCCTTTGCCGCTTTCGGGTATCTGAAAGACGAGCAGAATAAAAACAAATTGGTCGTTGACCAGTACGCCGCCGATATTGTCCGAGACATTTTCAAATGGAAGCTGGAGGGTGTCAGCCCACAGGATATAGCCGACGCTCTGAACAAGCTCGGTGTCCTGTCCCCGATGGAATACAAACGCTCCCTTGGAATGAAGTTCACCACTTCTTTCAAGACCAACGCAAAAGCCGTATGGTCGGCAGGAACGGTGATCCGTATTCTAAAGAATCCCATCTATACCGGAGTTCTTGTACAGGGCAAGGAGACCACGCCGAGCTACAAGGTTCACAAGCGTATTACCAAGGATGAAAGCGAGTGGACGGTCATTAACGACAGCCACGAAGCGATTATCTCCAAGATTGATTTTGACAGCGTTCAAAAGGTGCTGAAATGCGATACACGCCGTAGTCCCGAAGGCAAAGCAGTCGGGCTTTTCAGCGGAATGCTTTTCT
Organism: Eubacteriales bacterium; assembly: GCA_045580325.1. GTDB lineage: Bacteria > Bacillota > Clostridia > Oscillospirales > CAG-272 > SIG672. The sequence continues at coordinate 13,385 of JAZNNR010000034.1, read as the reverse complement.
GTGGTGATTGCGGTGCAAGTATGGTTCGCAAGACCGTGCCTGCAGGCGAAAAGAAATATGTATATTACGTCTGCTCCGCACACAAGCAGAACAAGAGTTGTTCGCCCCACCGTATGAGAGATACTGTTTTAGAAGAAATCGTATTGGACAGTTTGAAGCAGCACATCAGCGAGGTCGTGGATATGAGCGAGCTGTTAGAGATCACCGACACGGCTCCCTTACGAACCGCACAGGCGCAAAAGGTACAGAGACAGCTTGACAAGAAGCATGAGGAATACGAAAAGCTCCAAAAGCTGCTGATGTCCTTATACGAAAACCTTACGGACGGTATCATCGACCGAGAGGAATATACACGTCTGAAAGCCAGCTTTACGGCTCGTGCCGATGAAGCGGAAAAGCAGATGGACGCACTCAGAGAACAGCTTGAAGATATACACAATCACGGAACGGAAAATGTCTGGATGAATGAGTTCATCAAAAGACAGGGACTTACTTCTCTTGACCGTGCCGTTGTGGTCGCACTCATTGATAAAATACTGATTCACTCAAACGATGTGGTGGAGATCATCTATCGTTGGCAGGATGAATTTGCTTGGCAGCTTGACATTCTACGGAGTGCAAGTCTGCGGGAGGTAGTATAAATGGCAAGAACGAAACGAAAGATAAATCCTCTTGTGCAGGAAGTTGAGGTTGCTGCTCCTGCAAAGAAAATATACAAGACAGCCGCTTACGTTCGCTTATCTGTAGAGGACAGCGGCAAGCCCGGTGCAGATACCATTGAGGGACAAAAAGCTCTGCTCACGTCTTTTATTGAAAGTAAATCCGATATGGAACTTGTCGCTCTGTTCTGTGATAACGGACGAACCGGCACGGACTTCGACCGTCCGCAGTTTGAAAAGATGATGGAGGAAGTGCGAAAAGGTCGTGTAAACTGCATTGTAGTCAAAGACCTTTCACGTTTCGGTCGCAATTACAAAGAGACTGGAAATTACTTGGAGCGTATCTTCCCGTTCCTCGGCGTTCGCTTCATCGCCGTCAACGACAACTTTGATACGCTGACCGCAGAGAGAACCCAGGACGGATATATCGTACCGCTGAAAAATCTCATAAACGAGGTTTACAGTAAGGATATATCCAAGAAATCCGCATCCGCACTCCACGTTAAGCAACAGAAAGGCGAGTTCATCGGAGCGTGGGCACCGTATGGGTATCGCAAAGACCCCGATGATAAGCACCATCTTATTATCAACGAGGAAACAGCTCCTACGGTTCGACAAATATTCAAATGGCGTTCCGAGGGTGTCAGCGTTGTGCAGATCGGGCGCAGGCTTAACGATGCTGGTATTCTTTCTCCGTCTGCCTATCTCTACGAAACAGGCGAAGTTAAGACGGAAAAATATAAGGGTGTGCTTTGGCATACGGCAGTTCTGAAAAATCTGCTTTCACACCCCGTTTACATAGGTCACATGGTTCAAGGGAGAAAGAAGCAATCCTTTTACGAGGGAAAGAGACAGACCTATGTGGACGAAGCCAACTGGATTATCGTCCGTAATACCCACGAGCCAATCATTGACGGCGAGACCTTTGAAAAGGTTCAGCAGATCGCCAAGCAGAAAAAGAGCGAGTATCACGAAAAGCTCGGTAAGTTTGCTCATTTGGAGCACAGCGAGAACATTCTGCAAGGGCTTGTGTGGTGTCCGTACTGTAAGAGACCGCTGGTTCGCTATAAGAACGTGAGCCACGGAAAAAAGCTATGGTACACCTATATTTGTCCCGGTCATGCCGATGATCCCGCCCGTTGTCCGTTCATAAGCATACGAGAGGATGATCTGAGCGAAGTCATTTTTACGGCAATCCAATCACAGATACAGCTTGCCGCAGACTTGGAAGATGTTGTAAAGAGGTTGAACGCACAGCCGGAGTTCCGCCGTCAGCGTTCCGATGCAACGGCAAAGCTCGAAGCGGCAAGGCGTACCTTGAAGCGTAGCCAATCTCTGTATGACAGTCTGTATCAGAATTATGTGGAACAGCTTATGACCGAGCAAGAGTACGTTACACTCAAAGCGAGGTACAAGGCAGAAGCGGAAGAAGCAGAACGACTGATTGCTGTACTGGAACAGGAACAATGTGAAAGCAAGGTCTATACTTCAGAGAACCGTTTCCTCACGGAGTTCCGTTCTTTTATGGGAACGGACACGCTCACAAAAGAAATGGCATCCGCACTTGTGGAACGCATCTATGTGGATGCAGACAAAAACATTGATATTCGCCTGCGTTATCGGGATGAATATATAGCACTACTGAAATTTATCGAAGGGAGGGCTGCTGTATGAGAGTGGCGATGTATCTCCGTCTGTCCAGTGAGGACGGCGACTTAAAGGATACCGGCAAAGCCGAGTCCGAAAGTATATCCAATCAGCGAGGGCTTCTGCAGAACTTCATCAGCAGTCGTTCCGAGTTCAGCGGTTGGGAAATTTCTGAGTTCTGTGACGATGGTTGGAGTGGTAAGAACTTTGAAAGACCGGATTTTCTCAGAATGATGGAACAGGTAAAGCAGGGACAGATACAATGTATCGTAGTCAAAGACCTTTCCCGTTTCGGGCGTGATTATCTTGTGGTCGGCAACTACATCAGCCGTGTATTTCCGTTCCTTGGTGTCCGTTTCATCGCCGTCAACGACGGCTTCGACAGCTCCAGACCGCAGGACATCGACAGCCTTGATACCTCGTTCAAAACGCTGATCTATGACCTCTACAGCCGAGAGCTTTCGGGAAAGGTCAAAAATGCCAAGCGTATGCGAGCAGAAAAAGGCTTGTTTCTCAGCCCCTTTGCTCCGTATGGTTATGTGAAAGACCCCGAAGATAAAAACCGCCTCCTTATTGATAAAGAAGCGGCAGACATTGTTCGGAAGATCTTCACATTGACGATTGACGGAGTAAGACCTACGGAAATCGCCGCCATGCTCAACCGTGAGAGTGTTCCAACACCGATGCTGTACAAACGGGCGGCGGGATGTTCCCGTGACCGTTGGCCGAGCATCCACGAAGAAAACTTCTGGACACAGGGTAATATCTTCAAAATCCTCCGAGACGAACGCTACATTGGCAAATGCGTCTATGGCAAGCGTGAGCGTGATATGGTGGGCAACTGGCACACCGTAAAACGCAGTAAGGTCGATTGGATTATTGTGGACGAGACCCACGAGGGTATTATCTCAAAGGAAGATTTTCAGAAAGTGGCAAGTCGTATGAAAGAGTACAAGGAATTTATTCCGAGCGTATCCGAAAGGAATCCGCTTCGCCGTAAAGTGATCTGCGGAACCTGTGGCTACGCTATGGTGCTCTCCAATACGAAAAACGCAAAATACCATTGCCGCACTTCACATCTGGAAACGGATTTTGATTGCACCTCCGAGGGTATTCTGCAAGCGGATATTCACGAAATGGTCGTTACTTTGATTCGCACCTATGCCGCTTATGCGGTCAGCTTGGAACACCTTCTGCTCCTACAGAAAGAGCGTATCCAGGCAGAGAAAAAGCAAGCTCGCCGTGAGCTTGCCGTACTGCAAAGCAGGAAAAATCAGTTTGAAAAATCTCTCCAAGATTTATATGAAAAGCTGATTGACGGTACTATCGACAAGGAAATTTACCTTTCTCAAAAGGCAAGCAACCAAGCACAGATGCAGGAGCTTTCCGAGAAAATGGAACGCATTGAAAGATCCTCGCAGACCACTACCGAGCAAGGTGGAGCCTTTATAGAGAAATACAAGGAATACACCGAGCTTGAAACGCTGACTTCGGATATTGCAAACGATGTTGTGAAGCGTGTTACGGTTTACAAGGACGGCGGCATTGAAATCGAGCTTGCCTTGCGTGACGAGTTGGAGAAGCTGCTGACCTGCCTTGAAACGGTGGATGCGGCTTCTTAACCCCCGAAATTGTAAACAATTTTCAAAAATATTTAGTCCTTACTTGACAGCGGCTGATGACGGATACACGGGAACCAACTTCAACCGCCCCGGCTTTCAACAAATGCTTGAAGATATGGAGATGGGATATATCTCAACGGTCATCGTCAAGGACTCATCCCGTTTCGGAAGAAACTACCTTGAAGTAGGTCAGTACACAGATTATTACTTTCCCGAGCATAACATCCGCTTCATAGCCATCAACGATTGCATCGACAGCGAAAACGGCGAGGATGATTTCAGTGCGTTCCGCAACGTAATGAACGAGATGTATGCGAAAGACATTAGCCGCAAGGTCAGAAGCTCTCACCGTCTCAGAGGAAATGCGGGCGAACCCTTAGCTCCGCCGCCGTATGGATACGTGAAGGATCCCGAGAACAAAAAGAAGTGGATCATTGATCCCGATGCGGCAGAGATTGTGAGGAGAATATTCCGCCTTTGTATTGAGGGGAATGGAAACGAGACCATTGCAAGGATTCTCCAAGACGATAAGGTTCTTGTGCCCCAAGCCTATTGGCAGAGCAAAGGTATGAGTCGAGGCGGCAAGAAAACGCAGCCAAACCCGTATAAGTGGTGTAAGACCACAATAGCCAAGATGCTTGAGCAACAGGAGTATTGCGGAGATATCATCAATTTCAAGAGCTATTCCAAATCCTTCCGCAACAAAACCCGCGTTGAGAATCCTAAAGAGAATTGGGCGATCTTCAAGGACGTTCACGAGCCGATCATTGACCGAGAGACTTGGGAACGTGTTCAAGAGCTAACCAAGAACTCCAAACGTCGTAAGCCGAAGAGCGCAGATGTGAAGAAAAGCATCTTCACTAATCTTCTTTATTGCGGAGATTGCGGACACAAGCTTTGGTTTAACATCAACAAACAGAATCCGAGCATCCGCTTTTACAGTTGCTCCAACTACAAGGGGCTTCGCGGCACCTGTGAGTCAACGCATTACGTCAGAGAGGATTCCTTGGAGCAAGTGGTTAAGATGGAACTGTTCAAGCTTGCAACCTACCTTGACCACGACGAAATAGCCTTTGCAGAGCTTTTAGAGCATAAGACCAATAAGGATGCCTTGGCAGAACGAAAGGCAGCAGAGAGCGCCTTAGCGGCGGCTACGGCACGAAGTCAAGAACTGCTCCGGCTCTACGAGCGTGTGTATGAGGACAACGTAAACGGCAAGGTGACGGACGATTGGTTTATGCGACTGTCTCACAAATACGAGGTGGAGCAGGAAGAACTCAAAAAGCAGATGTTCGATCTTAGGAACAAGATTGAACGCCTCGATACCGCACAAAACTCGTCGGGAAGTTTCATCCGAGCAATACGAAAGTTTATGACGATGCAAACTCTGACTCCCATTGTGCTTCAAGAACTTATCAACAAGATTGAGGTCTTTCCGATTGAAGGAACGGGTAAGAACAGAACGCAACGGCTTGTCATTCATTACCGCTTTGTGGGTTGCATCGATCTGCCGAGTATCGTTCCAAAGCACACCTACAAGCTCGACTCACGGCAGGGAGTGGCTATCGAATACCTCCCAAGCGCAGTTTAACTAAAAACAAAAAAGAGCAGACGAATCTGCTCAAATCAATCAAATATTAAGTAAACGCAGGCAAAAAAATATCGAGTGTTCCTAACATCAGTTATGAACACTCGATATGGTCGGAGTGACAGGATTCGAACCTGCGGCATCGACGTCCCAAACGTCGCGCGCTACCAACTGCGCCACACCCCGATGTGTGATTCTTATTCGATTTTTGGTCAATTTCCGTAAGTGGTCAAATCTGTGGTCAAGCCTCTTTTGAAGGGGCTTTTTGTTTTGCTTGAAAGTGCGAAAATGTCAATGTTTACAAGGCTTTTCGGCGTTTTCACTCTCGGTTGAACTTGAAGCCGGTCACACGCTCCCAAACCAAGCGCGCTACCAACTGCGCTACATCCCGAAATATACTTGCTTTTTCGGACACCACGTATTATATCATAACTTTTTTTATCTGTCAACACCAAATAGTAAAATCCGGTAAAACTAATTATTTAATAAAAAACTATTGATTTTAGGGTCGCGGTATTATATAATATAGTAGTTATTTTTCGTCAAAATTTGTGTCTGATTTAATCAAACACATTATAAATAACTTTTGACTTTATTTGCATCATAACAGGAGCGTGAACTAAACTTGAGAAAATTCTATACAGCAGTAGTAAATCACAGAAAGCTGATACTTATTATATTTGCTATCGCATTTGTCGTTTGCTTTGTTTGCAGCAGGCTCGTATCGGTAAATTACGATATGAAGGACTATCTCCCCGATGGCACAAAATCAACCGTATCTATTGAGATTATGCAGGAGCAGTTCTCGGGCGGAATACCAAACGCTCGCGCGATGGTGAAAAACGTAACTATCCCCGAGGCGCTTGAGTTCAAAGAAAAAATCAAAGCCGTTGACGGCGTTTTGGCTGTAAGCTGGCTTGATGATTCGGTCGATATAAGTATTCCCCTTTCCATGCTTGATACTAAAACGGTGGAAACCTACTACAAAGACTCGAATGCAATATTTACAATAACTATCGAAGATGACAAGCGTCTTTCGGCAGTTGAGGATATCCGTGCTATAATCGGCGACTCCAACGCGATGACAGGCGGCGCGGTATCGACTGCCGATGCCACCGCGACTACCGTTACCGAAGTACTTAAAGTTACAGTAATAGCAGTAATCTTCACGTTTGCTGTTCTCACACTTACCACGACCTCTTGGATAGCCCCGATAGTTGTTCTGATAGGACTCGGACTTTCCATTATGCTAAACAACGGCTCGAACATAATATTCGGAGAGATATCTTTCGTAACAAATGCATCCGGAAGCGTACTTCTTCTTGCCGTTGCGCTTGACTACTCGGTCTTCCTGCTGCATCGTTTCAGCGAATGCCGCGAAAAGATTTCGGATACAAATGAGGCTATGGTAGAGGCTCTGTGCAAATCAACGTCGTCTATTCTTTCGAGCGGACTTACGACTGTTATCGGATTTTTAGCTCTTATACTTATGCAGTTCCGTCTTGGCGCAGACCTCGGTCTTGCTCTTGCGAAGGGCGTTGTAATAAGTCTTATTACAGTTTTTATTTTCACCCCTTCCCTTATTCTATGCACTGTCAAGCTTCTTGACAAGACCAAGCACCGCGCATTTATGCCTTCCTTTAAATTCTTAGGAAAAGCGGTTCAAAAAATTGCCATTCCTATGGTCTGCATTTTTGCTATTATCATAATTCCCTCTTATCTTGGCTCGAACGCGAGCGATTATCTCTACGGTTCTTCCGAAATATTCACCGAAGAAACGCGCTACGGCAAGGACACAAAGGCTATTGAAGAGGTATTCGGAAAGAGCGACACTTACGTACTCCTTATGCCAAAGGGCGACACGGTAAGACAGCAGGCAATTTCAAACGAGCTTCACAAAATGCCCGAGATCACGAGCATAATTTCCTTTGTCGATCTGGCGGGAGCGGAAATTCCGCCCTCTTATCTCGACAAAGACCAGCTTTCGCAGCTTGAAGGTAAAGATTATTGCCGTATGGTAATCAGCACAAATGTCCCCGCCGAAGGCGAAGAAACCTTTGCTCTTGTCGAAAATATCCGCGCTATTGCCGAGAAATATTACCCCGACGACTCATATCTTGCGGGCGAAGGAGTCAGCACGTACGACTTAAAGGAAACGATCACCTCCGATATGCTGCTTGTAAATCTCCTTGCAATCGCCGCAGTATTTTTAGTTCTGCTGATCACCTCAAAATCATTTTTTGTTCCTATCGTACTCGTTCTCTGCATCGAAACGGCGATTTGGCTCAACCTTGCTGTTCCCTATTTTGCAGATCAGAGTATATTCTATATAGCATATCTCATAATCAGCTCGGTACAGCTCGGTGCGACTGTTGACTATGCGATACTGATGACAGACAGATACAAGGAAAACAGAGCGACCTACGAGAGAAAAGACGCTGTTATTCAGACAGTGTCCGACGTTTTTGTTTCAATTATGACCTCAGGCAGTGCTATGACGGTCGTAGGATTCCTGCTTGGAATACTTTCGTCCAACCAGATACTTGCACAGCTTGGAATTTTCATAGGCAGAGGCGCGATATTCTCGCTTCTCATCGTATTCCTCGTACTTCCCGGAATACTTTATCTGTCCGACAAACTTGTATATAGAAAGAAAAAAGACAAATCCGCAGTTATAGAGGAGGCAACTGAAAAATGAATTATATAAAAAGAATAGTTTCTCTGCTCATCGTTTCAGTTCTGATATTCGCTCTTGTCCCCATGAGCGCTTTTGCAGACGAAAATCAGGCAGTACAAAACACACCCAAGGAAGAGGTTATATACGTAAGCCTTAACGGCGACGGCTCGGTCAAAGAAATTTACGTAGTAAACATCTTCGAACTTGACAAGGACGGAAAGATCATAGATTTCGGTGAATACGAAACTTTGCGCAATATGACGACCACCGATGAGCTCGGATACTCGAATTCTACCGTTACAGTAGATGCCAAGGCAGGCAAGCTTTATTACGAAGGCAAGCTCAAAAGCAACGTGATCCCTTGGAACATCTCAATCAAATATTATATGAACGACAAAGAATATACCGCAAAGGACATCGCAGGAAAAAGCGGTGATTTCAGACTCGAGCTTGTCGTTACCAAGAATGAAAATTACGAGGGTAACTTCTTTGAAGGATATGCACTTCAAACCTCTTTCACACTCGACACTAAGAAATGCAAAAATATAGTTGCCGAGGGTGCTACTCTTGCAAACGTAGGCTCTGACAAGCAGATAACCTACACCATTCTCCCGGGCCAAGGCGCAAACATTGAGGTTACGGCAAAGGCAACAGATTTCGAAATGAGTGCAATTTCGCTCAACGGTGTCAAGCTCAGAATAGGAATCGAAATAAACGACGATTCGATAAACGAGCTCATAAACAAAATATCAACTGCAATTAAAGACATCGATGACGGTGCAGGAAAGCTTAACGACGGCGCAGGACAGATCTACGACGGCACAAGTACTCTTAAGGACAAGGTCGGCGAAATGTATAACGGTGTCGGACAGCTCACCACAGGCTCTTCTTCCCTGTCAAACGGTCTTGCCGACATCACCTCTAAAAATAAGGTTATTTTAGACGGCGCGATGACTGTGTTTGAAAGCCTTTGCAACACGGCTACGACCGCGCTTAACGAAGAGCTTGTTGCAAACGGATACGATGCAGTAAAGCTCACGCCGAAAAACTACGAGACCGAGCTTAACAAGCTGCTAAAGCTTATGGACGCAGATAACGTCTATCAGAAGGCTTATAACGAGGCTCTTAAACAGGTAACAAAGGAAGTAGAAGCAAATGCTGGCGCTCTCTACAAGGGTTATATCGATGCAAACGCTGACTCGATATACCGTACGTATATAGAGTCTATCAGCCAATCGCTTTACGAAAAGATCGCCGCGCAGGTCTTCTATCAGGAATTTATAGACAAGGGATTTTCCGAGGCTGACGCCGAGGAATATCTGCAGCTCGCAATAGAAAAAGGAATGATCACCGATCTTGCAAACAAAATGACCGATGATCAGAAGGAGCAGATCATCACTGGTGCTCTTGCAAGTCTTACAGACGAGCAGAAAAAGCAGATCCGTGAGGGTGCACTCGAAAGCCTCACGTCTTCGCAGAAAAAACAGATCCGAGACGGCTACATTGATCAGCTTATGAAATCCGAAGAAGTAACGAAGCAGATCACAGAGGCTGTTTCGGCGGTCGTAGGTACTGCGGCTGCAAGTATAACGAGTCTTAAAGGTCAGCTCGACAATTACAGCCTGTTTTATGAAGGTCTTGTGCAGTACACCTCTGCTGTAAGCGAAGCTGCAAAGGGAGCAAACACCATTAAGATAAATATGAACACCCTCTACTCAAACGTTGGACTTCTTAACACTTCGGTTGGTGATCTCAACAGTGCAGTGAAGACGCTGTTTGATGGCACCACAGAGCTCAAAAACGGCACCACAGAGTTCGCAAAGCAGACTGAGGGTATAGATACCCTCGTGTCCGATATGATCGATTCTGTAATATCCTCGATCTCCTCATCGAGCGACGCGACTATCAAATCGTTCGTAGCAGAACAAAACACGAATGTTGAATCGGTACAGTTTGTAATTAAAACATCTGCAATTACCGCTCCTGCACCCGAGAGCGCAGCTCCTGCCAAAAAAGAAAAGCTTAACTTCTGGCAAAAGCTTCTCAGACTCTTCGGTCTTTACTAATAAATCAGAATATATATGAAAACAGAGCTTCTCAAATGAGAAGCTCTGTTTTTTATATGATTTTCAAATTACTCAGCTTTATCGGTCGGGTCTGACTCGCCTGCCGCTCCGGCTTCACCAGCCACAGTAGCACCGCCAGCCACAGCAGCACCTGCGAGCTTACGCTTGTAAATAAACGCCGCAACTACGATTCCTATACCAACGAGGAGGATAATTATCAGTATTATCCAGAATATAAGCATTCCGTTTCCTGTCTTTTCAATCACAGTTCCTTCGTTTCTGACCTCACCGCAGTGCTTACATTCTTCGTGCTTGATACCGTCTTTGGACTTTGTTGCTTCCTTATCTACTATCCACTCCCACTCATGTGTGAGTGCTTCTATTTCGCGTGTTTCCTTTTCGCCACAAGCACAGATACGGGTTTCTTCTCCCTTTACTCCGCAAGATGCCGCTTTGCTCTCTATCCACTCGCCGAAAACATGGTTTTCGGGGTTTTTAGGTATCTCGCGCGTTGCATCCTTCTGACAAGTCAAGCAGAATCCGCCTTCTTCACCGACATCCGAGCAAGTAGCAGCCCTAATTACAGTCCACTCTTCGCAGTTATGACCGAGTGCCGCTATCTCGCGCGTTTCTATTTCTCCGCAGCCTTCGTCTGTACACGTACGTGTTTCTTCGCCTGCTTCGGTACAGGTAGGAGCCTTTGTTTCTACCCACTCGCCGAAGTTATGGCTTATAATTTGACAGGTTTCTACCTTATGACATACCGAGCATTCTCTTCTTTGTTCTCCGGGTTCTGTATCTGTAAGAGGTTTTGTAACTTCCCATTCGCTCCACTTGTGTCCTTTTGCGCTGATAGAGCTTGTAGCCACGTAGCCGCAATCCTTACAGGTACGCTTTTTCTCACCTTTTGTAGTACACGTGGGATTTTTTGTTGTTTCCCAAGAGCCGTAGGTGTGGCTCTTCTTCGCGATACTAATGCTTGTCATTAACTTTGTACAGTCCTTATCGGAATATTTCTTTCCGCAGGAGCAGAGATAATATGCCTTTGTACCTTCCTTCGAGCAAGTCGCAGGAACTTCTTCTACGAACTGCGCATCTCTGCATTTATGTACGGTAATGCTTCCCTTTTTAGTAACAAGACTAACCGACTTATGTGTTTCGGCGTTTGTCATATCTTCAACTTTTACTGAAATCACATAAACATCGTTAGGAGCATCTGCTTTTACTTCAAAGATTGCTGTGAAAAGTACACCGTTTTCGGTTACGTTAGTAGCTTTAGCAAAAGATATCTTACCCTTCGCTACGTTAGGTGCGCCTCCCGAAAGAAGCTTGCCCTTTGTATCAATTTTATTTAAAGTAAGTACACTGGAGTCATATTCGAGCGTGAATTTTCCGCTACCAAATCCTGTGTTACCGCTTATAATAACGTCTATCGAAACTTCATCTCCGGGCAAAGCCGTAATGTCGGAAACAGTTACGGTAGTAGTTGCAGCGTGTGCAGGAAGAAGCACAGAGACTGTTGCAAAAATTGTAACAAGCAGCACAAGTATTGCTGTTACCCTGCTTTTGAGAATTTTATTCATTTTTTCCTCCTAAAATCAACTATTATGTTGTTTTTATATTCTAATCCAAGTCATTGTACCGGAAACTTTGATATAATCTCCGCATCATACTGTAATATATACAGTGCATCAATGCTGTTGACTTTCTTATCTCCATTTACATCCGCTGCTTCCAAGTCAATTTTATCTGATGCGATAAGCTCTGCATCATACTGTAAAACGAGCGTAGCATCTGTACTGTCGACCACTTTGTTTCCGTCCACATCGCCAAAAATCACATCTGTAAAACCTATATATTTAAGCATCTGATCCTTTATATATTTATGACCGCTAGCATCAGGTGCAAGATTTTTACCCTTATCTCTGCCAAACTCTCTCATAAGATCGACCATATTAAGACTAGTGTCTGTGAGCTTGAATGAAACCTCGGGCGCGTGGATATAAATACCGTTGTCGGGAAGATTACAAGAGTTTATTATATAGGCCGCCAAAATATCTGTAAGACGGTTAAGATACTCGCTCATATCAAGCTGCATATCCTCACCAAGATCAAACATTATGTTTCGAGTCGGATTATATATACCTACTACTGCGATGGTCGCATTAGGATTAAGCTTGTGAATCTTTTCAACAGCGTCGGGAAGGTGGTACATATAAACAATACAGCTATAAAAACAAGCTTCTATTGCTGCGGTTATAGCTCCGGGCAGATCATTTATTCCTGCAACAGTGCCAAGCTCTTCCGTTCCGAGATTCGTCTTTAAAAGCTCCATAATGTCCTTGAATGCAGTCTCGGTTTCCGTATCAAGATAGGTATCCCAGTCATAATTCATGGGCTCATTATTAAGAAACTGTATCACTGCATTTGTCATAAAGGTTACACTGCCGTATCCTATTGAAACGAGGTCAGCCTTAGCTATTTCGGCAGAATTATTATCTATAACCTTGGAAATATCTTCCATATAACTGTTATTGGTGGCAAGATTTTTATATTTGATGTTAGTCTCCTTTGAAAAGAGAGAGACATAACTGTTCCCCTCTGCTGTCATATCACCAAGAGCAACATAGTAAAAATCATCATCAAGGAAACAAGTAACACCTGCATCTTTGATATAATCATCTTTTACAGCACGCACATATTCTATATAATCCTGAAGCTTTTCGAGATCAAGATTATAATCCTTTAGCCCCATACGCTCCGCCGTTATTTTAGCTCCGTACACGCCCGGCGACATTAAAGAAAAAGTCATAGAAAATATCATTAAAAATGATATTACCGTAACCAAACATCTTTTCATCATGCTTTCGTATCCTCCTGTCATTTGCCTTTTAATAAATATAGGTCCATATAAATCGACATAATTTGCTATGCTAGTATATTATCATAAAAAACGTATATTGTCAAGCAAAACAATCTAAAATATATTTACCAATATTACATAAAACCGCCAAAGACGCAGGAGAAGGCGCACAAGCAAGCATCAGAGTGAAAAAGCTTTGTTTGGGTATAAATATTCCCCGCAGTAGAGATTACTGCGGGGAAATATTTTTAAGTTTTGTGCAG
>JAZNNR010000033.1:0-2864 GCA_045580325.1 Eubacteriales bacterium | reverse complement strand
ATGGTCGATACCCGCACGTAACCATACATATTTCCCATACTGTTACCTCCTGTTTCTTATATTTATTTTACAATAGTAAATAAATATTTGCTCGGAAATAACCAATTGGGAAAATATATTTGTTACATTTGGACGCGTTCTCCTTCAGTCAGCTACGCTGACAGCTTCCTCCCGGAGGAAGCCTTACGTTAGTTTCTGCGTACCGATTGCACAGCATAACACGTGAAATGCGAGAAAAACAAACCGTTATTGATGGTACGATATCTTCTTTTGTAGGGGTCGACGCCCTCTGTCAAGAGCAAGATTGTAAACAATTGTGCAAGATGATTGGTAACAGTTTTGCATTGTTAAAATTTATGCATTTGGAAGCCGAACGAAGCGAAGCGGAGAGAGGCTTCCAAATGCGGCGCGCGGCTTAGTCGAGGCGTGAAATACGGCGGTTGAGCAGCTGCTCGGTTCGCAGATCAATCTCCGCGATCTTATAGTTACGGTAGCAAAGTGCGGCAAAATCCGCCCCCTCCGGTCGTAGCTCCAATTCTGCGCCAACCATTGACTCACTCAGGTAAAATACCTTGCTATCGAATCTCAGATACCCTTTGTAATTCACCTTCAAAATGCGGTGTAATCCGCTGTATTCGTAAGATTTTATTGTGTCGGGGTATTTTCTTTCACTGGGTATGTAGATATCCGCAGGACACCTCATATCGATCGCCTCGTGTGGCCTGATCTCGTTGTACTTGGTACGCCATTCTTTCAGGTGTTTATCCGCATCGGCAAGGTCAAAAAAGGCATTTCTTTTAAGAAGCTCGTTCTTCATCGTTCGATGGAACCGTTCTATCTTGCCTTGCGTTTGAGGATGCAATGGGCGACCGTGAATCGGGAGCACGTCCAGATCCATAAGCCAACGCTCGAAGAGCGTATATCCACCCTTGAAACCCGCAAATGCGCCTCCATTGTCGGATAAAATAGCCTTTGGAAGTCCATATTTCTTAAAAACTGCCTCAAACGAAGGGATTATTCCGCCTGCCTTCTCCTTGGCATCTATGCACAGACAAAAGCGTGAGCAATCGTCTATGATGTCGAGAGGAAAGCAACGTGTGCCGTCAAGCAAGAGGAAGTCTCCTTTGAAATCGGTCTGCCAAAGCTCGTTACAGTGTTCTCGTTGAAAGCGAAGGAATTCTTTGCGCTTCTGAGACTCTGCCTCACTGATACAACCGTTTCTTTGCAGAATGTTGTTTGCGGTGCGAATACAAGGCAGATCGGTGTAACCGTTGTTTTCAAGTACTTTTAAGATCGTCTTTGCGCCCCATTCGGGATTGTCTGCACGAACTTGTAAAATTGCTTCTTCGATTTTGGCGGGGGTTCTTCCGGGAACGTGAAGCGGAGTATGGCTTCGGTCTGACATAGAGCAAGAGTGATTGTTTCTTTCCACCCACTTATAGCCGGTTTTTCGGCTTATCCCGAACTCCCGACAGAGCGAGCTGAAGTTTTTTGAGGTCTTTGCTGCCTCTACAAATTCTTTTCTTAATTCTTCCACAGTTTTGTCCTTCCAAGGCATTTCAATAACCTCCTTTGTGGTCATTTTCTTGCCTTTATTATATCACAAAACTGTATACAATCATCTTGCACTACCTGTATACAATCATACTGCACTGTACAGCCCTCGACGACCCGAGGACAAGCAGAGTTTTTCACCGCTTTCTTTCGAAGAAAGCTTAGCAAAGAACTTTCCTCTATAAGTCTGTACAAATCTGCAGTTCCGCGGTAGGGGTCGGCGCCTTCGACGACCATGTGTCTTGTGAAAGCTTAGCAAAGAACTTTCCTCTATGGGTCTGTGCATATCTGCAGTTCCCCGGTAGGGGTCGGCGCCTTCGACGACCCGAGGACAAGCAGATTCTATATCTCTTTCACCTCTACCCTGCAAATATTGCCTTCGATCATTTTTTTGTCGGGCAGGATTGTGCCCTCAAGCTCGACTTTAGACAAACTTGCCGCGGAGGCAAACCGCAAAGCATTTCTTATATCCATATCGTTGGTCACAGCGTACACGTAAGAAGCAAGAAAAGTATCACCCGCCCCCGAAAAGCCTTTAGCCTTCACTTCGGGGTTAATTATTCGATAATTGCCTGCTCTTCCCGAATATACAGCGCCTTTTTTTCCAAGGGTAAGAATGATCTCTATCCCTGTTTTGCCGTAAAAGCTTATCGCTTCTTCAACGTATTTATCTTCATTTGGAGTATATCCCAAAAGTTGACAAAACTCTTCTCTGTTCGGTTTAATGAGGTAGGGTCTTGCTTCAACGGCTTCGGTCAAGGATTTCCCAGAAATATCCGTTATCACGTTCTTCCCTCTCAGCTTCAAGGCGGCTACGATCTTTCTTACCGTATCTGCACCAAGTCCGTCAGGAGTACTTCCGCCGATTATAAACAGATCGGCATCCGAAGAAGTAAGGGTTGACATAAGACTCTTAAACTCCTCTTCGGTCACAGGACCGCCCTTTTCGTTTATCTCGGTCTCCTTGCTGTCCGAATCGGTAATTTTAATATTCATTCTGGTCTCACAACAGGTAGGAGTAAAGCTGCATTTTATTCCCTCTTCCGAAAGAATATCTTCCATCATCTTCCCAACAAAACCGCCGTTAAAACCGTAAACATCGGTATCAACGTCCAGTTTTTTCAGCATTCGGGATACGTTTATTCCCTTTCCGCCCGCATTCACAATGGCAGGATCTACCCTGTGAAGCTCTCCCGGAACCATACTTTTTTGGTAAAGAATATTCCTGTCGATCGCCGGATTAAGCGTTACAGTTGCAATTTTCATAATTTCCACTTAATTAAATATCAAGGTTTGTAACGTACTGGGCA
>JAZNNR010000032.1:0-145821 GCA_045580325.1 Eubacteriales bacterium | reverse complement strand
ATCTGCGAGTTTTGCGTCAAGTGCCTTTGTTGCTGCCTTAAGATCTTCGTAAAGCTTTGCAACGTCGTCTTCAAGCTCGTTTGCTATGTATACAAGTCCGTTTTCGTCATCCATGAGAATGTCGTAAAGCTTGATTCCGAGTGCTTTGAAGTAGTTGATTGCTTCATCAATGTAAGGCTTTACAAGAGAATCCATGTGGTCGCCTACTGTGAATTTGCCTTCGTAAGCTGAAACAACAGCCTTAAAGATGTTGTCGTGACCTGTGGGTGTGGGATGTACGGACATACCGTTACCAACCTTGAAGAGTGCATATACTTTGCACATTGCTTTGCCGTTTTCAGAACCGTTGAACCATTTAACGAGAGCGGTTTTGATGGTAACAGGTCCAGGGCTCTGTGTGAGCTCCTCGGGCATATCGCCGAGAGCGCTAAATATGTCGCCCGCGATACCCATAAGACCGCCAACGGAGATTTCCATAGTATCAACGTTAGAAACTACTGCTTCTTCGATAGCGAGATAGATTGCAATAGAAATTTCCTTTTCGATATCTGCCGTGAATACTTCTTGAACCTTTGCAGGATCTACGTTCGGGAAGCTTCCGCCGGCATTGATATATCTTGCTACGAGAGGATAATCAGTTGCCCAGTTCGAGGGAAGAGCGCCCTGATTCATATACACTTCACCCAAAGCAGTTGCCTGATCTGTAAATTCAGCTGTAACCTTGTAGGAATCATATACATCGCCAACAGGTTCATAGTTAGCAACGTCATCAAGTGTTATGTAGGGAAGCATAAAGCCTGCGCCAAACATAGGCTCAAACGCAGCACTGATCGCGCCGCGGAGACCATCATTGTATGCATCAAGGTTTCTCTGACGAACGATCTGACCGGAGAGACGACCGTTGTCAATGTTTTCCCAATTATTTGCTGAGAGGTCATCAAATGCCTGAACAATAAATTCGGGCTTAGGCTGTGCAGCATAATAGAATGTAGCGTCTTCGTATTCCCCCGCTGCCTGCTTGAGTGCAGGAATTGCTGCGATATATGTGTTAAGAGCGCCGAAAACATCGTCCATCATATTGCCGAAGGGGAATTCAAAGTCTTCGCCTGTAACTACAATGCCGTATGTAGTGTTCATAAGACCGATGAGAACGATCTCAACATCGGGGTTCATTTCGATAATGGTATCAAGCACTTCTTCATAGCTTACGAGGAAGCTTGCTACTGTGTATGCTACGACGTCAAGAATAACTTCTACGTCCATACCTTCGAGCTGTTCTACGTCTGCAACGTATGCCAAAGCATAGTCTTTCATATCTGCATAGATGTCAAGAACTATCTTCTTAGCGGCCTCATCATCAAGGAGAGCAAGACCGTTTTCGAGCGTAAGCTGTTCATCAACATCAGGGTTTGATCCCATAATACCGATAGTGTCGGTTATCTGCTGAACAAGATATGCGCCAAAAGAAGCATTACCAATGCAGATAGTCATAATATCTGCCTCAGTAATTGCAGTCTGGAAGTGTTCCTTGAGCTTATCCATGTTTTCCGGCTTATCATAATCGCCAACATAGTCTCTGTAACCCGCCCAATCATCATCAAACTCCTCATCACGAGCGCCGAGCAGATAGAGAAGATCGTCTGTAAGAAGCGCGGAAGGTGCGAGTTTGGTGTGGTTTACTGTGGCATTGAACTTTTCTGCGAGGTACTCTTCAAACTGAAGAGCGTAAGAGCCTTCGCCGTAAATGCCCTTGTCATTTAAGAAATCATACTTATCATTGGTGTAGTTGCCCTGTTCATAACCTTCAAAGCCGTAGCCATTGGTCATGGAGTCACCAAGAGAAACATAATTGATTTCTTTGGCTGTCGATTCCGCCATAACGATAAGTCCGGTAGAGGCTACGCCAAATACCATCAGTATCGCCATAACGAGCGACAAAACTTTGTTTGTCAAAGTCTTTTTCATTTTGTTTTCCTCCTAAATTTCGGTTCTGCCCTTTCAGACACAACCATAATGTTTTAGAACAAATAGCGAACGTTTAAATCAACTCCACACTTTTCACAAGACATAGTTCGCTAATTATCCAATGTATTATTCTTTATTAGTATATCATCGTTCCAATTTATTGTCAAGAGTTTGTTATAAAAAAATCGACGGATTTTGAATATTTTTTAACATTCTTTTTGTGAAAAACATCATTACAGGCAATATTTCCGTTATTAAATAATGTAAAGGAAGGAAAGTTATGATTATCCTCCTCTACATAGTGCAAAAACCAATCCCCGACAGGCTACCTGTCGGGGATAAATCATCACATACAGCTGTATATAATATAAAGGAAGGTTTTAGTTAGCAGCTGCCCAAGATTTATAATCGTAGGTCTGATATTCTTTCTCAAGTGTACGGTAATCGTTCTTTCCAAAAGGGGTAAGCGGAATGGCATCTACCGCAATCACGGCAACAGGCTTTCCTCTTTCCTCTACGTTTTTGTCGCAAAGCTTGAAAATCTCCTTGCATTCTGCCGCGGTATCCACTACGCCTTCCGCAAATTCTACGATAGCAAGCGGATACTGTCCCTGGCTGTGATCCATATCGTTTACGCCGACAACCGAGCAATTACGTACGCCTTCGAGGGCATTTATAAGTCCTTCGAGGTTGATCGGGAACACTTTATGTCCGTCAAAACGGGTTATCATTCTCTTGATTCTACCCTCAATGAAGACAAATCCGTCCTCGTCCATATATCCTATGTCGCCCGAGTGGATCCACGTACGTCCGTCTTCATGAACTCGCATTACGTTTGCAGTTTCTTCGGGAGCGTTGAAATAGCTCTTCATCATCGAGGGACCCGTTACGCAGACCTCGCCTCTTTGATGGAAGTCAAGCTCCTTGCCCGTTTCGGGATCTACTATCTTAACCTCAGTTGTGAGCGAGGGAATTCCTACGCTTCTCGGCTTATATATACGGTTAACGCAGAAGCAAGCCGCCGCAGAAAGCTCTGACATTCCGTAGCCCTGTGCGAGAGGGTACTTCATATTGTGTGCTTTTCTGAATTCGTTAAGCTTCGCTTCGAGTCCTTCGTTCATCGTATCTCCGCCCGACGCAAGTGTACGCAGGAAGGAGAGATCCATTCCCTGTACTTCCTTACTCTGCATAAGAAGCTCAATAAATACGGGAGTACTGATAACGTGGTTAGGTCTATAAGTCTTAACGAGCTTACCTATCGACGTAGGAACGAACTTCGGAATAGGAACGAGCGTTACGCGCATACAGAGCGGCATATGCATTCCGCAAACCATTCCGTAAGCGGAGAATATCGGAATAATTCCGAGGAATCTGTCATTTTCTTCTCTTACAACGTCGCAGTAGAGAAAGTTTATCGCTACCGCGTTCATAGAGTCGTTTGTAAGCACAACTCCCTTCGGGATGCCCGAGGTTCCGCCTGTGTAGGTGATCGCAACTGTCGCATCGCCCACGTAGGGTGCTGTTTCGTATTCGGTGTTTTTACCGTTTTTGATAAAGTTAGACCACTTTATTATGGTATCACTATACGGAACATCAGTCTTGACCGCGATTTCCATAGCGATCTTCTTGAAAAGCGGGAGCGACGTTGCCGCAGACTGCGTTATGATGAGATCCTGTTTTATAGAATCAATTATCTTTGCAACCTTCGGGAAAGCAATATCGATAGTTACAAGTATTTTCGAGCCTGAATTCTTTACCATACGCTCGATACTTGCTACGTCCATTCTCGGGTCGATAGTATTAGCAGCCGCGCCGAGCTTATTGAGCGCATATACTGCCGCAATAGTTTCGGGAATCTGTACCGAAAGGAAGGATACTATATCGCCTGCCTTGACGCCTATCGCCGCAAAAGCCTTTGCAGTTTCGTCAACTCTTTTTGCAAGTTCAACAAAGGTTATGTCTTTCCCATAGTAATGAAGCGCAGAAGTGCTCATACGATCCTTGTTTTGCTGCATCATAAAGTCATACGCTGTACATTTGGGCATTTCAACTTTTTTCGCGTCTTCAGAATAGTATTTCATCCATACTTTGTTTTCTAAATTTTTGTTCATTGGCACATCCTCGTCCTTTATAAAATTACATTCGACATCATTTTACCACAAACTTAATGATTTTTCAATAGTTTTTTTAAAAAAACAAAAATTATGCAAAAAAACAATCTTTTTCTACAAAAAAGCAGAAAAAACACGGTTGCTTCGCTGAAAACAACCGTGTTTTAAATTCAAATTATTCCTCAACTGTGGGAGGGTTTCCTGTTACCACGTTCCAGCCGAGAGTCTTCGCGTTAACTGCTACATAAGAACCCGCGGGTGCATACACTGTAACCTCAGGGCTGTTCTTAAATACGTCAGCTCCAACTGTAAGTTCGCCTGCGATAGCGCCTTCTTCAGCATCTTCAGGAAGTGTGTAGGAGGTTGCAACGAACTGAACTGTTTTAAGATTTGCACAGTTTGCAAATGCTTCATTTCCGACTGTAGTAAGCCATGTAGGAAGCTTTACAGAAACGACGTTTTTATTGCCTGCAAACGCGTTTTCAGCAATTTCCACTACGTAAAGATCTGCTCTGCCGAAAGAAACGGGAACTACAACGTTCGCATCCTTACCCTTATATTTAACGATCTTGACTGCGTCGCGTTCTACTGTAACGAGCTCATCTTCTCCCGTTTCCTGATTCTTAACAGTTTCGGTAAACTCGATCTTTCCAACAACAACGTATTCAAAATCTTCGAATGCAGAGTCGCCGACTCTTCCAAGACCCTTCATTTCTATTATATTACCGTTGATGTCCTTGAAGGATTCTACGTATGCTTCGAAAGTCGTTCCGAAATATCCCGTTGCCACAAAGCCCTCGTTTACAACGGGCTGAGCCTTATCGCCTTCCTTCATATCGGGACTGTCTACAAATCCGACAGCATATCCGCCGATCGAGGTTACGCTCTTGCCTATGTAAAGTGATTTAAGGTTGGGGCAGTTATAGAATGCCGCACGCTCGATCTTGGTTACTCCTTCGCCGAGGTTGACTTCCTTAAGATTGGTACAGCCTCTGAATGCGTCTATACCGATAGTAGTAAGCGCGTTGCTTACAGTAACCTTTTCGAGTGCCGAACAGCCTGCAAAGCCTTTGGTCGCGATCTCTGTAACGTCGCCAAGGAATTTAACAGATTTAAGAGAGCTGCATCCGTCGAAGAGGTTAGAAGGAATCGTTGTGATTTTCTTAGGAATTGTCATCGAAGTGATGGTAGCACAGCCTGCGAATGCATATGTTCCGAGTGTTTCGATGTCTGTTGCCGATATATCGATCTTCTCAACGAGTGTACAACCGTTAAATGCGTATGTTCCGATAGATTTTACACCCTTGGGAATGGATATGTCTGTGAGAGAAGAGCACTTATTGAATGCGTAATCTTCGATGCTTGTAACGCCGCTCGGGATCTTTATGTCTTTAAGAGCACTGCAGCCGGAGAAAATACCTGCCGCGAGCTTTTCAAGCTTACATTCGAATCTGACAGATTTAAGAGCCTTGCAGTTTTCAAATACGTATGCACCAACATTTCCTGCTACTGACGCAGGAACGGTGAAGCTTTCAATTGCAGTACCCGAGAAGGCTTTGTCAAGAACTGCTGTGATCTTTCCTTTAATAGTTACATCCTTAAGATTTCTCGAGTTGATAAATGTCATTTCAGGAATGACCTTTATACCTGCGGGAAGGGTTATAGCACTTACGGTAAGGCTGCCGAACACACCCTTGCCGAGAGTTGTTACCGATGCGGGAACTGTGATATTTGTAAGCTTTTTGCATCCGTAAAGCGCGAAATCACCGAGAGATGTAACGCTGCTTCCGAGAGTGATCTTTTCTGCGGATTCACAGTTATAGAATGCAGAGCTTCCGATAGTCTTAACTGCGCTCGGAACTACTATTTCACCGAGTGCCTTGCAGCAGTAGAAGGACTTGTTTCCGATAGATACTGTATTTGCGGGAATAGTAATAGCTTCAAGATTATAGCAACAGAAGAAAGCTTCATCGGCAATTTCGGTAATGGTATTTGCAAGAGTTACCTCGCTGAGATTTTCACAGCAAGCAAACACACCTGCGGGGAGTGTTTTAAGAGTGCTGTCTGTGGTAGCGGCGGTAAGAGCGTCGCACGCATAATATACGTATGAGCCGTATTCTATCTCGCTTTCGATATTAACGCTTGTAAATGCTGTGAAAGCAAACGCCTTATCACCGATCTTCTCAAGCGAAGTCGGGAAGTTGACCTTGGTAAGAGAGCTTGCGTTTCTGAAAGCGTTTTCTTCGATAGAAGTGATCGTATCGGGAAGCTTTATTTCAGACGCTTCTGTTTTATAGAAAGCTGCATAGCCGACAACCTTTACGGTAGCGGTCTTCTTTTCACCTACGATAAGATCGCCGCAATCATCGCAGTCTTCCTCGGGAATTGCAATAATGCTTCCGTCAGAAAGTATAGCGTACTCTATCTTTTCGGGAATTTCTATAACATCCTTGGGACAGGTAGAGTCGAATACAACAGCGCCCCCATCAAAGATCTGATAAACGACCTTCGAAAGAGTTACAGTCGCGATATAACTACCCAGACCGTACGATTCGGGAGAGGCGGGATTCTCAACGACCTCGTTTTCGATGTCCTCATTACCGTCCTCTTCACCGGGAAGTTCACTGCCGTCGTTTTCGTTATTCTCGCCGCCGTTTTCATCGGTGTTCGGAGTTTCATTATTGTTATCGGGTTTTTCGTCCTTATCGGTATCACTGCACGCAAAGAGCGACAGGGTCATAACAAGGGCGAGCAAAATTGCGATTAGTTTCTTCATATTTTTCACTCCTGTTTGTGTAATCATCTTATTATATAACAATATTTCATTTATGTCAAGAGCGTTGAGAACTTTTTTCGTGAAAACTATTGACAGAAATGTAACTTTGATGTATACTATGTGTGAAAATTGCATATGAAACAGTCAGGGGTGCTGCTCAGCGGCTGAGACGGTAGTCTACCGAACCCTATAACCTGATACGGATAATACCGGCGGAGGGAGATTTGTTACAGTTTTTGTCGACACTAACTGATATATCAATATCCGCAAGGCTTATACCCTGCGGATATTTTTTATTTATCACTCACCGACTGCTTCAGAGGCAAAATATATTATTCTTAGGAGGGAATAGTTTTGAAACATTCCGAAAAACTCAAAAAACTCATCATTTGCGCCCTTATGATCGCAGTCGCAAGCGTGCTCAGCTTTGTGAAGATCGATATGCCTATGGGCGGCGGCGTTACCGTGTGCAGTATGACGCCTATCGTACTTGCGGCATTCATCTACGGACCCGTTTGGGGACTGTCAACAGCCTTTATTTACAGCGTATTCCAGCTTCTTTTCGGGCTTGACAACCTTGCGTACGCAACAAGTATCCCGATGGCTGTACTTATCTTGCTTTTCGATTATATCGTAGCATACAGCGTTATCGGTCTTGCGGGATTTTTCAGAGATAAAGAAAATTCTCCGAAAAAAATCGTTCTTGCAACCGTCTGTGTACTGATGCTGAGATTTGTTTGCCACTTTATTACAGGCTGGTTTGTATGGGACGCACTCTGGCCTAACGAATTCGGACTCTCGCCCGCGCTTTATTCCTTCTGCTACAACGGAATATATATGCTTCCCGAGATTGTGGTAACCTCTGTCAGCGCTTCTCTTCTCTGCTCGTCAAAGCAGATCAAGAGTCTTCTTACAAAGGAAGCAGCCGCAAGCGAAGAAAGCAGAAGCAGCGAAGGTAAGCTTATTATCGGTATCGGCATTACCTTTATCGCAATACAGGTTGCCGCTTACGTCGGACTTTATTTCACAGATGCTCTCGTCTTTTTTGCCGATACCTCGTCGGTAAAAGCGATACTTCTTGAAATATGGCATCTTTTCTCTCACAACCTCGTGGGAATCGCAGGAATTATTTTCACAGTATGGGGCTTTGTAACAGCCAAAAAAAGTAAAAGATAAGCTCTGAATTAACAAAATAAAGCACGGAGAAGTGAAGATTTCCGTGCTTTTTTGTTGTTTTGAGCGTGATTTTAGGCTTTGGGCAAGCATCTTTGTCATTTTTTTAACCAAATTTTCTCAAAACCCTTGATTTTTTTGAATAAATGTATTATTATATAGGGTAAGAAATTATAAGATATACTAACTGCCCGTGCGCTTGATCTTAGAGCGCGACGGAGCATTCGGATAAGGAAGGCAAATATATGCAGAAATTCAGAAAAATCGGAGTTTTGACATCGGGCGGTGATGCTCCCGGTATGAATGCCGCGATCAGAGCGGTAACACTTGCGGCAGAAGCAAACGGAGTTGACGTTGTTGCTATTTACGAAGGATATCAAGGTCTTATGGACGGCAACGTAAAGGACCTTTCCATTCGCGACGCTTCAAGCATAATAAGAAACGGCGGTACGTTCCTCCATTCAGCGCGTAGCAAGGAATTTATGTACGAATCAGGTATGCAGAAGGCTATCGCTACCTGCGAAAAGTTCGCTATCGACGGTATAGTTGCAATAGGCGGCGACGGTACCTTCAGAGGTGCGACCGACCTTACAAAGCGCGGAATTCCCTGTATCGGTATTCCCGGAACTATCGACAATGACGTAACGGCTACCGATGCTACTATCGGTTACGATACAGCTCTTTCAACCACAGTCGGTATGATCGACTGCCTGCGCGACACCTGCGAATCCCACGCACGCTGCAACGTTGTTGAGGTTATGGGAAGAAACGCGGGCTATATCGCTCTCGAAAGCGCTATCGCTACCGGTGCGGAAGCAGTTATCATAAAAGAAATTCAGCACGACGAAGAATCTATAATCAAGAGATTTGCGCAGCTTCGTAACGAGGGCAAGCGCAGCTTTATCGTCGTTGTTTCCGAAGGTATGGCAGGCTACGGCGAAGGCTTTACCGCAAGACTTGAAGAGGCTACCGGCATCGAATCGAGATTTGCGCGCTTTGCTCACGTAGTACGCGGCGGAAGCCCCTCTGTTTCCGACAGAGTACTTGCAACTCAGATGGGCGCAAAGGCAGTTGAGCTTCTTCTTGACGGAAAGAGCAACCTCGTCGTATGTAAGAGAGATGACAAAATCGTGTCTGAGGATATAGCGTACGCTCTTACAGTTGACAGAATGTTCAAGGGCAAGCTCAAGGACGGCGACCTCGACGGATTCAGTGAAGAACAGATCGAGAATATGAAGGCCCTGTGCGCTCAGCGTACCAAGGAAATGCGCGCACTCTACGATATTGCGTGCAAAATGGGCAAGTAAAAACGATTAACCGAACAAAGCACGGAATTCATCAAAAAGCAGGATTCCGTGTTTTTTCATAAACACTACAAAAAATACGCAAAACCTCGGAAATATTCCCGAAGAAAGAGAAAAAATATGCTTACAGTTCTTCACTCCGCTTCCCTTTTCGGAGCGGATGGATTTGTCGTTACTATAGAATGCAGTGTTGCCGACAAGCTCCCGCTTTTTGAAATAGTGGGACTCCCCGACAATGCCATAAAAGAATCAAAGGAAAGAATACGTGTTGCCGCCGAAAGCTCGGGACTTGTCTTCCCCGACTCTGAAATAGTAGTAAATCTCGCTCCTGCCGATATAAAAAAGGCGGGCTCGGCATTCGACCTCGCTATGCTTATCGGAATTTTCGCGGGTGCGGGACAGATAAAGTGCGATTTTTCCAAAAAATGCTTTATCGGTGAGCTTTCCCTGTCGGGTGAGGTGCGTCCTGTTCGCGGAATGCTCTGTATGTGCGCGGCAGCGGCAAAAGCAGGTCTTACCGAGCTTTACGTTCCTGTCGAAAACGCCGCCGAAGCATCGGTGGTTGACGGAGTTACAGTCCACCCTGTCAAAAACGTAAGAGATCTTTACGAGGCACTCTGCGGTCGGCTTACGCTCGAAACGACGGTTTTTGACAAAAATATCTTTTTCTCGAGCGTATCGCACTCAAATATTGATTTTTCGGACGTAAGAGGTCAGGAAAGAGCCAAGCGCGCAATAGAGATCGCGGCTGCAGGCTCGCATAACATACTCATGCTCGGTTCGCCCGGAACGGGAAAAAGTATGCTCGCAAAGCGCATACCGACGATTCTCCCAACGATGACCTTTACCGAGGCGATGGAAACCACAAAAATACACTCAATTTCGGGAATTTTACCTCCCAGAGCGTCTCTCGTAACAAACCGTCCGTTCAGAGCGCCCCACCATACTATGTCGGCGGCATCACTCGCGGGCGGCGGAAGTATCCCCGTGCCGGGTGAGATCTCACTTGCGCACAACGGCGTGCTTTTCCTCGATGAGCTCCCCGAATTTAACAAACAGGTAACAGAAACTCTCCGTCAGCCTCTCGAGGACGGTCAGATAACAATAACGCGTGCGCTCGGAAAATTCACCTTCCAAAGCGAATTTATGCTCGTTTGCGCGATGAACCCCTGCAGATGCGGTTATTACGGACATCCTTCGGGCAAATGCACCTGTAAAAGCGAGGATATAAAGAAATATCTCTCGAAGATCAGCGGTCCTCTGCTCGACCGAATAGATATTCAGATAGAGGTCCCTTCCCTTACTTACGAGGAAATTTCCGATCCTACTCCCGCCGAGCGCTCGGAAAAGATCAGAGAAAGAGTAAACACAGCGCGCGAGTTCGCTCAAAGGCGCTATAAAGACAGCGATCATACTATAAAATCCAACGGAAGCCTTAACGCCGCCGACGTCCGCAAATACTGCACGGTAGACGAGGACGGACGCTCACTTATGAAATCGGCATTCTCTTCACTCGGACTTTCGGCGCGCGGACACGACAGACTCCTTAGGGTCGCAAGGACGATCGCCGATCTTGAGGAAAGCGAAACCATAAAAGCGCAGCATATAGCAGAGGCGATACAGCTCCGCTCGCTTGACAGAAAGTATTGGTAAATTCGAAAAAACTGTATTTTACCGCTATTTTTCGCCTTTTTTGAGAAATACGAAAAAATTTTGATTTTTTTCAAAAAAAGTGTTGACAAAAAGAACTCGTTATGTTATAATACATTCTGCCGCGATAAGCAGGCAGAAAAACGCTGGTGTGGCTCAATGGCAGAGCAGCTGATTTGTAATCAGCAGGTTGTTGGTTCGACTCCGATCACCAGCTTCATATGGGGGAATTCCCGAGCGGCCAAAGGGGGCAGACTGTAAATCTGTTGTGCATTCACTTCGGTGGTCCGAATCCACCTTCCCCCATCAACAAAAAAGGAACTTTTGTCTACCAAAAGTTCCTTTTTTGTTTATCCAAGCCGCAGTAGGGGTTCCCCGAAGCGAGCTTGCCGAGCTTTGGGGGTTCCCGTAGGCTTGGTATATCATCACGACGCAGTCGTGTATATCATCAAGGGCGGCGAGCCGCCCTTGTATCTCATCACGCGCTAGCCTGTATCTTTTCTGCGGCTTGATGATATACCGCAACAAGTTGCGGATGATATACACGCCTTCGGCGTGATTTGGATGCGAGAAAGTAATAATCTCTTGACTTAACTGTTGAAATATGGTATGATACAGGTAAAGGAGGTGATTGGCGTGTATCGCTTTACTCCACCCAACAAATATAAACATGCATATATCTTTTTTAATATCGCAATTATTATTTCAATTATTGTTACAGCGGCTTTATTTCATGATCACATTGAGATTTTCGGTATCCCAATTGCCCTTTGGTGGCTTTTTAACGGTTTATGGTCAGTTAATTCCAACTGGTACTCTTGGTTTCATCGCAACGATAAATCTTCATCTTCTCACGGATTTTGGCTAATATGCTTGATAAGTGGCATCGCTATGAGCATACTTCTTTTCATTATACATTTACTGATGTGATGCCGGACACCTTTTGTTCGTTTTTACCTAGCTTTTTAACCTTTTACTACGTTTAAGCCAAAAAGCACTTCTTACGAAGTGCTTTTTGTTTTGAACCGATGTGTTCCGCTCGCGCGGAACGTGATGTGCACGTTGTGCGTGATGTTGCCTTCGGCAGTGATGTGCGCTTCGCACGACAGGTTGCGGAACACATCACATCACTGCGACGGGCGGGAGCAACATCACTATGGCGAAGCCATAACTTCTCTGCGGCTTGCCGCAACTTCACTTTTGATGATATACAAGGCTGCGCCTTGATTTATTTATGATAGTGTGGTATAATACACTTGATTGGAGTGATATTATGAAGCTAAGAATACTTGATTACTTAAATGATATAAGAGAATACAATGACGCTTCCATATCCGCGAAGCTTCAATGTACTTGCGGTTGTTCGAATTTTGAATTTTCGCACACAGGCAAACAAACAAGAGGCATTCTCGCCCCTTTAATTATCAAGAAAAATGGACAGTTGATTCTGAAAGCTGTTTGTCCTTGCGGCAACTCATTCGCTGTATATGATTCAACACAAGATGGCACTAACGCCCGCAATACTGATTCGCAATATGACTTTGCGCCGTTAACGGTAAAATCATTTCCAAATCAACTATCGGTAGTCATAAAATATAACTACTATCCTGAAAAGCTTAAATTAGGCGAATCGTATTCTAATCAATTTGAAAATTGCTTTATTTATATTACCGATGAAAATGGAAAAGAAGGAAAAGCATTGATTGAAGAATAGCATTCGGATACCTTTCGTTCGTTTTCGCCCTTATTCAAACATCTTTTCACACATTTAAGCCAGAAAGCACTTCGCAAGAAGTGCTTTTTCTTTTGCAAATGAAGCATAATTGAATATAAACAAAACTCCACCTTGATTTATTTACGAGAATGTGGTATACTATGGTAAAGAAAGGAGGCGGTTACTTTGCCATCAACAAACATTTGGATAATGTGCGTGATAATGATAATTTTAAGCCCTGTTAGCTGTTTTATACTCAATGAATATGGAATACGTTATCACCTTATGAGAAAAATATTAAAAAAGCGGTGGTTGTATTCCTCAGTAACGTACTCCTTACTTTTATCAAATTTATTGTTGTTACTTACCGCTTGGTTCTTTCCCAGTTGGTTGCTTTACATATTAGGCGGCATATGGATTGGAACAATCGGACAGTTTCCACCGTTGGAGCACGGCGTTCGGAGTATTTATTTGATATCTTATAAGGGAGCATACGAAATTTACGTCGAACACGCGGATCTCTGGGAAAAGAATCTAAAAAAGAAGCAAGAAAAAAGAATGAGGCAAAAGAATAGGAGAAAAAGCAAAAAATCAAGTTGACCTTTTGTTGGTTATTACCTCTTTTAGACACCTTTTACCAGCTTCAAGCCAGAAAGCACTTCGCAAGAAGTGCTTTTTGTTTTGAACCGCTGTGTTCCGCTCGCGAGGAACGTGATGCGCACATTGTGCGTGATGTTGCCTTCGGCAGTGATGTGCGCTTCGCGCGATAGGTTGCGGAACACATCACATCACTGCGACGGGCGGGAGCAACCTCATTTTTAGCGAAGCGAAAAACATCATATCGCCGTAGGCGATGCATCATTTGACATACAAGCGAATTTATGCTATAATAAGACAAAGAAAGGCGGTGGAAAAATGAAAACAGAGTCAAAAAATATATTAACGCGAGAAAACTGTAAAGCAGAGCTTAAGCGGTTATCCAAATCAAGGCTAATGCAAGATTCGGTTGTGTTGGCATTATTACTGTTGATATTTGTTCCACTTTTTCTTTTATCGATGTATTTAGCCAAATATATTTTAATTTTGGGAATTGGTTTTGCTTTGATATGTGCTATTTTCCCTGCTATGTTTTTTTATAGAATTATACGAGATGTGACGTTCTCAAAAATGATCGAGCAAAATGGCTTTTCAATTGTGAAGGATACTGTTTCTCGCATATCTCTCGATGAAATTCCCAAAAGTTATGACGAAGGTCGTCGTACAGTGAACGTGATTTATTTTGCAAAGCACGGAAGATGCGTTGCGCCAAAAGTAAGAACTCCATTTGACTTTTCTGCCCCTGGCGATGAATTTTATCTTGTTGTCCTACATAAAAAAGAGGAAATTGTCTTTGCCTATAATTCCATAATGTACAACTGCAACGAATTAGATGTAACCAAATGAATAATCTTACGGGGCTTCAGACACCTTTCGTTCGTTTTTACCCTTGTTTAGACACCTTTTCACACATTTAAGCCAGAAAGCACTTCGCAAGAAGTGCTTTTTGTTTTGTAAAGTCAATCATCATCAACCATACGCAAAACTCCGCCTTGATTTATTTATGATAGTGTGGTATAATAAGAGTAATAAAAGCCACAGAAATCTTTGCGGTCGCATTAGACGGATGTTGATTGCGAGTTGTAGAACTTTGAAGGAGAATGTAAAATGAAAAAAGTTACTTCTTTCATAATTTTATTCGCTTTTGTACTTTCTCTTGTAGCTTGCTATTCGCCGGAGAAAATATCTGCCCCTGTATCTGATAAGATCGTTATTTCATCAGAAAGCACTAATGCTTATATCGAAATAACCGACACAAAAATAGTACGGCAGATTACAGATCATATTAACTATTTTGAATATCAAAAATTAAGATCCATTGCAGACAAATCAGTTGTTTATACCGTTGAATGGCTTGGCGAAAATGATGAATCGTTGAAAAAACTATCCTTGTGCGAGAATGGCAAGGGCGTCATATATAACGACTGTTACTATAAAGTTATCGGAGATTACGCCCTCGATATAGAATATTTTGAGCGCATTTTTGATAATTTGAGCAATCGCACTATATATCGTCTTCCTGAAAGACTGGTTCGTTGCTTGTTTGGCGGCACTACTCCTGAAGAGTTTTGGGATAAATATATCCCTTTGTATGATACCTGCGAGGACTTCAGAGATAAGGCATATCTTGATGATGAAAACAACGTTGTTCTTTTATTGACAGAAGAACAAAAACTGGCATGGTTACTTGACTTAGACACGGACATCGAAGATTTTGAAGCAATAGAGGGTGTAGAAATAGCCGAAGATTATTCTAAAGTTACAATAACAAAACCGAAATCCGAGATATATGAATTTGTTTGGAATAATTATAACCTGTATACATCGTTTGATATGGTTGTGCGTCAAATTATTCTCGGTAAAGATCCCGATACTATTGTAGCAGAAATTGTATTGATTGATGAAGATACTAAAGAAATTATTTATTCGGCAAAATGGCCTGACGAGGAAATAAAATTTGAATGGTAAACGCCTTTTGTTCGCAATTACCCCTATTTAGACACCTTTTACCAGCTTCAATCCAGAAAGCACTTCGCAAGAAGTGCTTTTTCTTTTGAAAACGAAGCATTATTGAATATACACAGACATGCACCTTGATTTATTTCTAAAAGTGTGATATAATAAAAAAAGAGGTGATTATGTGCAACATTTTATCGAGGGCATATTAGAACTGCTTTTCGGATTGGCGAAAGACAGTCCTGAGGGCATGCCGGAAATCGAATACAAAAATTCTTTTATGGTAAAGAACGCCAAAAAGAAAATGATTATGCGAATTATTGCTTCGTTGATTATTGCCATTGCATTCGGCGTTGGGTGTGTATTCGTTGATTTGGATACACGAATTTTGTTTTTTGTACTTATCGTTCTTCTTGCTTTTATCGCAATATTCTCAATAGACGCTCTTTCATTCAGATGCTTTGTAAACGATCAAAACTTAACAGTATCGTCGCTTTTTATGCTCAAAAAACGTATTTCTTGGGATGATATTATTTGTGTGCGAAAATGTGAAACCACAGATGAAAAAAGCGTGTGGATCGTATTATACAACAAGGAGAAAAAACGCGTTTTGGACATTTCAACGGAAATGGAAAACGCTTGGTATATTATCAAAATGGCTGAGTATAAAAATATAGAAGTCCGAGAAGAGAAAGATTTGACGATAAAACAAATGAGGCACTTATAATTTAAGTTGGCATCCGACATTGTCTTTGCCTTGCTTTTTTGTTTTACATATTGTATAATAAAAGGGGATATTTCGTTTGACAATAATAACCGTTTTTTATTTTGTATATATAGTTTACACTGTTGTTAAAATGATTAGACAATACAACACTGATAAAAAGCATAACATTTCAAAAATTATTGAATTATTTTGTGATTGTTGTTTAGGAGTTGTCTTGGTTTTCACGACTTTAAACTATATGGAATTTGTTGGATATAATGAGATAATAATCGCCATATCAATGCTATTGTTTCTAATTGGCAAAATTTTGAAAAATAAATTTTATCATTGATAATGGCATCATAATAGTTTGTAGCAATCAAAAAGAAACGACAATTTTCGACAGAAGATTGTCGTTTGTTTGTTCTTTTATCTTATCTCAAATTGTCGTTTCCGGATAAAAGAGAAAAGATAAAAGATAAGAAAGAAAAGAAAAGGTAACTTTGCTCCGCAAAGCATTGAATTTAATTGCACAAAACTCCACCTTGATTTATCCATAATAGTATGCTATAATACCCTTGATATTTTTTCAATACTAAAAGGAGATTTTTATGAAGCAATATTCGGTAATTTTGATCGGTGCGGGGCTCAGAGGAAAAGCCTACACGGATATAATGTATAATTGCAGCGACAAATTCAAGGTCGTTGCCGTTGCAGAGCCTGAAAAAAACAGACGAGATTACATAAAAAACAAGCACGGTCTTTCGGACGATATGTGCTTTAACTCATATGAGGAAATTCTTTCAAAGCCCAAAATGGCAGATCTGGCTCTGATAACAACAATGGACGATCTTCATTATCTGCCCGCGATGAAGGCTATCGAGCTCGGTTATGATATTCTTCTCGAGAAGCCCGTAGCACCTACCGAAAAGGAATGTGTGGATATTCTCCTTGCAGCCGAGAAAAAGGGCGTAAAGGTCCTCGTTTGCCACGTGCTGAGATACACTCCCTTCTTCAAAGCGGTCAAGAAGCTCGTTATGGAGGGCACGATAGGAAAGATAATGTCGATCTTGCACGTAGAAGCTGTCGGAAACGTACATCAGAGCCACAGCTTTGTTCGCGGAAACTGGCACAGCGAAGCCGAAACAGCGCCTATGCTTCTCGCTAAATGCTGCCACGATTTAGACATTATTCAGTGGATATTAGACGAGCCCTGCGAAAAAGTACAGTCTTTCGGAAAGCTCTCGTATTTTACACCCGAAAATGCTCCCGAGGGCGCTCCAAAAAGATGCATCGACGGCGGCTGTCCGATCGAGGACACCTGTCCTTACAACTGCAGAAAGCTTTACTATGAAAGTAAAGACAACTCCTGGTTCAGACCTGCCTGCACACGCGGTATAGCCAAGGGTGATATCCCCACCGATGAAGAGGTCATGACTGCGCTCAAAACGACCGATTTCGGTCTTTGTGTTTTCCACGCAAACAACGACGTTGTCGACCACCAGACTGTTAATATGCAGTTTAGAAGCGGAGCAAATGTAACGCTCACTATGAATGCTTTTAACTGCGGCGGAAGATATATCCGAATTTTCGGCACAAAGGGTGAGCTCTTTGCCTATATGGACGACGAATATATTGAAGTTTTCACCTTCGAGGACAGAAAACGCACCAAAATTCCCAAAGCGCTGATAGACGAAAGCATTTTGAGCGGACACGGCGGCGGAGATTCGGGCATAGTTTACGAGCTTTATGATTATCTGAGCGGCAGCTATACAGGCTACTGCGCGTCTGACATAAACGTTTCGGTCAAAAACCATCTTATCGGTTTTGCGGCAGAGAGATCAAGACACGAGGATACTGTCGAAAATATAGACAAATATTTCGCCTCTTACGGACTCTCTAATGACTATTTTAAGGTATGATCCGCTTTACAGGCTAAAAAAGTAGGACTTTTATAGTTTTTTTCGGTCAAACCTATTGACTTTTTCGATTTTTATTGTAAAATTATAGTAATATATAAAAAATTATTTGGAGGTCTATTATGAAAGGTAGTACTATATTTGGACTTGTAGCCGGACTTGCTGCCGGCATCGCTGCAACAGTCGCAGTCAACAAGGTTGTTACAGAAATAAAGAGCGACACAGTTGAGCACCGCTTCACTTCCCCCGACGGAAACAATTTCGTAACTCTCTCTTACGGCTCATCTGACACCGCAAAGGGACTTACCTGCATCAAGGTAACTGCATCGAAGGAAGGCTCTGACGACAACTGCAAGCTTATGATCTTCGCAAAGAAAAACGAAGAGCTCTTCACAGGAGAGTGGACAGACAACGACAATTTCACTCTTTGGGTAGGAAAAGGCAAGCGTAAATGGCGTTGCGAGGTCGATTTTGAAGGTGAAGAAATCTCCGCCGAGCTCTATCTTGATAAAGAAGAAAAAGTAGCTGAAACTGTAGTTGAAGCTGCGGCAGAGGTTGAAGCTGAGGCTGAGGCTGAGGTCGAAGTTGAAGCTGAGGCTGAGGCTGAAGAAGCCGAGGAAAACTAAGATATTTCCTATAAAAATACAAAAGCAGACGAAAAAGGCTGGTTCTCATAAGGAAGTTAAAACTCCAACAGTGATCAAAAACTGTTGGAGTTTTTATCTAATATGTAGTAATAAAAATCACTTGGTAAATTATACTGTGCTTTAGCAAATGTTTTAACGTATGCAAATCCCAGTTTTTCTGCAATATGTTGACTTCTTGAATCTTCCGCCTTACAAAACCAAGATAATGTGTTGGTTGTGTGATCTAAAACCGCTTTTAATGCTTCTGTAATATAACCTCTGTTTTGATATTGCGGAACAATCCTAACCCCCACATTACGTACATACTCTTTACCGTCAGCATCTTCGTTCAACCCTATAGTTCCTATAATCTCATTGTTTTCTTTTAAAACGACAGCGTAATTATTTTTTGCATTTATCAAATATCGAATTGTATCTTCATTATGAACTGAACAACCAATATCATCCTCGCACCAATCTCTCAAAATCAACCGTTCTGTTGATAAAGTTTTCATACTATTATTGTTCCTCCGTTTTATCGCCAGTTTCGCATTTGTATTACAAATGCTTCGGGCAAAGCCCATACCCCTCAGGCTGCACTATCCAAAGGCTCCCTCCGAGAGGGAGCTCCCGACGTAGTCGGGTGAGGGAGAGCGCGTTACAATGAAGTTAGTACAAACCTAAAGTAGCGCAGGCTCCTTCCGTCACGCTACGCGTGCCACCTCCCTCTCGGAGGGAGGCTTATACGCTACCACCATTATAACACAAATCGGCAGAGAAAACAATCCCTCTGCCGAAATATGTTTGTAGGGGCGTTCATTGAACGCCCGCGGGCGACCAATGGTCGCCCCTACGGTAAACATCCTTATGAGAACGAGCCTAATTCGTCTGCTTTTTGTTTTAATATAAATTTTCACACACCCACAAAGTAATCCTTCTTAAATCCGTGTGCGCCGAATATCTGCCACTTTCCAACGCCAAGGCGGTCTATGACAGCTTTTCTTTCCTCGGCACAGAGCTTTGGGTCTGTATCGACCGAGGTCATAAGAATGGGCGCGTACTGATTATATTCTGCCTGCTCGTGTGTAAGTCCGCGCACGTTGATATAAACGTCGCCCGTAAGTGCAATATGATGAGCATAATCGATCAGCACGATCTCTCCGGGCAAATGTCCGCCCTTCCCTTCATATACCTCAAAATGCAGCTCTTCAAAATCGAAAAATCCGATCTGTGTGAGAGGCTCCTTCAGATCTTCAATGTCATTCCACATAGGAGTGATCCTTTCGGGATCTGTGGCTTCATACGACGTAAGTATCTTACAAATATTGATGTACGGCTTATGGAGAGGATTTTTCTCGCGGTATCCGTCGTTGCCGAGATATTCATTTTTGAGGCAGAGTGCGGTCTTATGACTCGTTATAACCTCGTCAAAAAGCGAAAGCAAACCGCAGTGGTCAACGTCGGCGTGAGTCAGGAGAATAGTCTTCTTTACGCTGTCAAAATCGGGAATAATATTCCTGAAGATCTCGAGCATTTCATCTCTGTAACAGGCGTATCCGCTGTCCACAAACAGAAGCTTGTCGTTACTTTTGATAATTATAGTATTACTTCCGCATGGCGGCTCTATCAGAGTAATTTCCGTACTGTCTGTGATCTTATGCGTGCTTATCCTCGGAATAAAGGATTTGCCCTTTGAAGCACCGAGAAGCTCGGCAAATTTACTTATACTGTCAAAGGTCCTGTACGGCGAAAGTCCCTGCTCGTCAAGCGTTTGCATAGCAAGATTGACGTGAACGAGAAGCTCCCTTCTTACGTCCTCCGAAAGTCCCATAGTCTGCGAAAGTCCCATAACGTAGGTATTATAGAAAATACTGTTATCGTAAACCTTTTCAGAGCTGTTATAATCGATAACACGAACCTTGCACAGCTTTTCCGCTTCCTTCAAAAACTCGGAGATCTTATCAAAGTCGTCTACGTACAAGCCCATCTTGAAAAGCTGATAATCGGTACCGTTTTCCTGTGAGCTGATATACGAAATATTAAAATTAAAATCGCTTATAAGCGTAAGCACGCTCGTAACGCTTCCGGGAATATCTTTAAGACAAAATTCAATAAGCACAACGCTTGTTTTACTTGCGTTTCCCTGAAGATAACCGATCTTTTCGAGCTCAACGTCTGCTTTGCCGAGCTGCTCCTCTGTTCCCTCTGCATCTATAAACAGGGTATGTGAATCAACCGCCTTATTATAGCTTACGCGGGTTATGTTAATTCCCAGTGCGGAAAAGCACTTACTTGCCTTTAAAAACGCGCCGATATGATCGGGCATAGACGTAACGTAGGTCTTTTTCATAATATATTTACCTAAAATCTTTTTTGATTTGTATTTGCGAAGGCTGTAAAATTACTTTTTCAGCCCGAGTATCTCGACAGACTCGTCGCGCATCTTGTATTTAAGTATCTTTCCTGCGGCGTTCATCGGGAACTCATCTACGAAAAGGAAATACCTCGGAACCTTATGCTTTGCGATATAAGCGTTTCCGAAAGCCTTCATTTCAGCCTCATCTGCGCTTTCTCCCTTGTGGAGAATGACCCAAGCACAGCATTCCTCGCCGTAAGCCTCGTCGGGCACGCCGATCACCTGCACGTCGCGCACCTTCGGGTTAGTGAGATAAAATTCCTCGATCTCACGCGGATAGAGGTTTTCACCGCCGCGTATTATCATATCCTTGAGTCGTCCTGTAACCTTATAGTATCCGTCGGGAGTTCTCATACAGATGTCGCCCGAATGAAGCCAGCCGTCAGCATCTATCGTTTGTGCGGTAGCCTCGGGCATTTTGTAATAGCCCTTCATAATGTTGAATCCGCGCGCAACGAACTCTCCGCTCTCTCCGTCGGGAAGCTCTGCGCCCGTTTCGGGATCGATAATTTTGCATTCTATACCGGGGAAAGCACTTCCGACAGTTTCAACGCGGTGGTCGAGATCCTCGTTCACCTCGCCCATAGTACAGCCGGGAGATGCCTCGGTCTGACCGTACACCGAGATGATCTCGCGCATATTCATTTCGACCGAAGCGCGTCGCATAAGGTCTGCGGGACAGTTTGCGCCCGCCATAATGCCCGTTCTCATATACGAAAAATCGGTTTTCGCAAAATCGGGGTGGTTGAACATCGCGATAAACATAGTGGGAACGCCGTTAAAGCAGGTAATATGCTCGTCGTTCACGCAGGAAAGCGCCGATTTCGGCGAAAAATAGGGTATCGGACAGAGAGTACCGCCGTGAGTCATCATAGAGGTCATCGAAAGCACCATTCCGAAGCAGTGGAACATCGGTACCTGGATCATCATACGGTCGGCGGTCGAGAGATCCATTCTGTCGCCAATGGTCTTACCGTTGTTTACGATATTTCTGTGGGTAAGCATAACTCCCTTGGGAAATCCTGTCGTTCCCGAGGTGTACTGCATATTACATACGTCGTCCGGCTTTACAAGAGAAGCGCGTCTGCGCACCTCTTCGCGAGGAGTAAGAGATGAGCGCGAAAGCATCTGCTCCCAGGTAAGACAGCCGTCCATAGAGAATCCGACCGTTACTACGTTACGAAGGAAGGGCAGATTTTTCGAGTAGAGAGGCACTCCCGCCTCGAGATTTTTCAGCTCGGGGCAAAGCTCCTCGATAATTTCCTTATAATTTATATCCTTGCAGTACTCTATCATAACGAGTGTATGAGTATCCGACTGCTTTAAGAGATATTCAATTTCGTGAATTTTATACGCGGTATTGACCGTAACGAGAACTGCGCCTATCTTTGTCGTTGCCCAGAATGTGATGAACCACTGCGGAACGTTGGTCGCCCATACTGCAACGTGGTCGCCTGCCTTTACGCCGAGCGAGATAAGAGCTGCCGCGCATTCGTCAACGTCGCGTCTGAACTGCTCGTAGGTTCTCGTATAGTCGAGCGTGGGATATTTAAAGGCGTACTGGTCGGGATAGGTTTCCGCCATAGTATCAAGGACGTCCGAGAAGGTCGCCTCAATAACGTCATACTTTTTCCAGACGAAAGTACCTGTCCTTGCACGGTTATAATATGCGTGATCATACGTTTTTTTCTCGCGGTTACGGGCAGAAATATAGTTTGTAAAGTGAGTGAGAACTATATCGGCATCGCTTATTTCCTCGTTCCACGCGGCGCAGATAAAGCCGTCGTAGTTAAGAGAGGAGAGCGCGTTGAGTACCTTTTCGACCTCGAGATCGCCCTCGCCGATAAGCACGGTTTTGTCGCCCTTCATATCGCCGAGGCGCACGTATTTGATATACGCGCCGAGATTTTTAATAGTCGTTTCTGCACTTTCGTGTGCGGAAAAATAAGTACCTCTTACGTTCCACGAAGCGCCGACCGCCGCCGATGCAAAGTGATTGATAATATCTATCACCTTTTCGGTATTTGCAAGGTATCCGACGGTTTCAAAGAGCACGTTAACATCTGCCGCCTGTGCGCGCTTGATAGCTGTTCCCATTTTTTCGTCGAGTACATCAAACGAAATGTTTTCTTCTATTCTGACAATAACGTTTTCTACGCCCGATGCTATTGCCATATCGACATATTTTTCAATAAGCTCGGCGCTCGTTTCGCTGCTTTCGACAGGACAGGGCATACGGAGCGCAGAAACAGCAAGATTTCTGTTGACGAGCTTTCTTTTTGCGTCTGCTATGCGATCGCGCCTTAAAATGCTGTCGTGATGAGTGCTTCTTTCCCTCACCGCATCATAAATTTCAAAGCCCTCAAAGCCGTAATCGTAGGCGAAGCGGCAGGTGTCAAGAAATGTAGCTCGACTTACGTTTTTAGTCGAAAATACGATCTTCATATTATGCCTCCTCGAATACTATCTTGTTGAGCGCATTTATATATGCTCTTATACTTGCCGCAACTATGTCGGTAGAGGTTCCGTTGCCCGAATAGAGCTTTCCGTTATTGCGAAGTCTTACAAGCGCAGAACCGAGAGCCTCTTTTCCTTCGGTTACAGACTGCACCTGAAAATCGTCAAGCTCGTAGTGATGTCCTATGCACTGCTCAATTGCGCGAAACGCCGAGTCGATAGGTCCGTCGCCGTTACTTACTCCGCTGATCATCTCATCGTTGCATCTGAGTGTTACCTGCGACATCGAGCTTGAAAGGTTACTGCTTGTCGTTGTGTATGATTCAAAATGATATGTTGAGGGAGCCTGCATAGCAGAGCTTGCTATGAGTGCTTCAAATTCCTTAGCTCCTACTGCGCCCTTCTTTTCGCAAACCTGTTTAAGTGCCTTATGTACGTTACCTACGTCAATATCCGAAAGGTCATATCCAAGCACTCTTGCCGCCTGTGCGACCTGTGAGAGTGAGGAGTCGGAGTCAAGAAGAATATTTTTCTTTTCACTTACGGTATTTTCGTTTTCGTAGGTATCGTGGCTGATATTTGAGGTCATATCGTCGATGCTTGCGTGGATCTTCGTTCTGTCAAGCCCTATCTCTGCGCCTATCTGCGAGCCGCAGGTGTTTATCGCATCAGAAAGCTCACCCGTGAGAAGCGTGTCTCTACCCACCATAGCGCACTTAAGTCCGTCAGCTCCCGCTTTTACTGCAGAAAATGCCGAAGCTACCGCCATATTTACTTTGTCAGATACCTTTACCCAGACAGGAACGCTTACAGCTTCTTTAACCTTAGTAACAAGAGAAGCAATATCGTCGGGAGTGGAAACGCCCGCGTCATCGCACACTGTAATTACAGTAGCTCCGCTCGTCTCTGCCTCTTTTACCGCCGCGATAAGAAAATCCTCGTCGGCTCTTGTTGCGTCGAGTGCTGAAAATTCAACGTCAGAGCAAAGTGCCTTTGCCGCCTTTACAAACTCGGCGATCTTTTCTAACATTTTATTCTGTTTGATGTGATAGGTATATTCCATCTGAATAGTGGACACGGGAAGCTCTATCTGAAGACGGGGCTTTTTCGCGTCCTTTACACACTCCCAAGCGGCAGCCATTTCGTCTGTACTGAAACCTACGGGAATTGCGAGCGAGGCATTTCTCACGTTCTGCGCGATGGTCTTATAGATAATAGTATCCTCGCGAACAGATTTTACTGCAGGCAGCTCAACAACGTCAGAACCGATTGCGTCAGCGCAGCTCGCTATCGCCGATTTTTCACGGAAAAGCAGAACGATCGCGCGGTCCTCGGAAAGCTTTTTAAGAGTAATGTCGGAAGTACTGATCTTTTTCATTTTTTTAAAACTCCTTTAAAAGAAATAGAAATATAAACAAATTCGGCAACAAAAAAACGCTCCCGTCTCTTTGCCAAATAAAGAGACGAAAACGTAAAAACTATGTTTCCGCGGTACCACTCTTCTTCACCCAGAAAGGATGCACCTTAGACGCCGATACGTCTTAACTCTGTTACGGGAGTTCCCGTCTGCCACTACTCTCTGCCCACTGTGCCTCTGTGCCCTTTGCGCCTCTGTGCACTTTGTGCCTCTGTGCCCTTTGCGCCTCCGTGCCCTTTGCGCCTCTGTGCCCTTTGTGCCTCCGTGCCCTTTGTGCCTCCGTGCCCTTTGCGCCTCCGTGCCCTTTGCGCCTCGGTGCCCTTTGTGCCTCCGTGCCCTTTGTTCCCTGCGCGCTTTCGTGTCAGCCGCTCCGCGGTGAGTTCGGCAGAATTTCCCGAGTGTCTTGCACCGACCGACACCTCTCTGTACGAAAAGCTTTATGCCTACTACTCCGCATCTCTGCGTTTATGATTTCGTATTATACCACCGTTTTTTTCGTTTGTCAATAGAATTTTGTATTTTTTAATGCGAATTTTCGGTATTTTTCCTTTTATATATAAAGAAAAAGCGTGCAACAGCTGAATTTTTGATAAAAACCTTGCAAAAATTGTAAAAAAACCGCCTGTTTGCTATTGACAAAGAGGTGAAAGTGTATTATAATAAACACTCGGAGTGTCGTAATGTACTTTATGTTACCGGAAAAGTACAGACGCTTCTCCTTACCGCAGGTAAATAAAAATTTCAGAGACTTGCGGTCTTATGTCCATAGGGAGGTGTAAAAAATGGAAACAGCAGTTAACAAGTATGAAACCGTATTCGTCCTTAACGCTACTCTTACAGAGGAAGCAACAGCTGCTCTCGTTAAGAAGTTCTCCGACCTCATCGCATCCGATACGGCTGCACCCGAGGTGAGTGAGATCGGAAAGAGAAAGCTTGCTTATCTTATCGACGATATGAGCGAAGGCTACTATGTTCAGATGAACTTCAGTGCAAAGCCCTCTTTCGTTGCTGAGCTCGAAAGAATTTTCGGCATTACCGAAGGCGTTATGCGTTCTATCGTAGTAAGAATGCCCGAATAAGAAGATCCGTTATTTAACGGTTTTGAAAGGATGGTTTAAAAATGGCTAATTTCAATCTCAACAAGGTTATCATTGGCGGACGTCTTACAGCCGACCCTGAGCTCAGACAGACCTCATCGGGTATTCCGGTATCCTCCTTCACAGTTGCGGTAAACCGCCGCACATCAGCAGAAGGTGCACAGCAGGCTGATTTTATCAACGTTATCGCTTGGAGAAACCAGGCAGAGTTTCTTTGCCGCTTCTTCCGTAAAGGAAGCTCGATTTGCGTAGTCGGTTCCATCCAGACAAGAAGTTGGACGGACCAGAATAATCAGAAGCGTTATTCCACTGACGTTGTTGCCGACGAGATCAACTTTGTTGATTCAAAGGGTGAATCGCCTGCAGGCAGACAGCCCGGTGCAAGACCCGCTTCGCAGTACACACCTGAAAGCTACGGAAATCCGTCGTTTTCATCACAGGACGAGGACGCGCCCAGATTTGAGGATATCCCCAACGACGACGATCTGCCGTTCTGACACTAATTATTTTAAGGAGGTTTCATAAATGGACAACGAGAGAGAAGTTCAGGCTGCTCCTGTTAAGCAGGCTCGCCCGAACAACAATAATCGCAAGAGAAAAAAGGTTTGCCAGTTCTGCGCTGACAAGACCGCAAAGTTCATAGATTACAAGGATGCAGCAAAGCTCCGTAAATTCACTTCTGACAGAGGCAAGATCCTCCCCAGAAGAGTTACAGGAACATGCGCTATGCACCAGCGTGAACTTGCAATAGCTATCAAGCGCGCTCGCGTTATAGCTATTCTTCCTTACGTTACTGACTAAAATTCAGTTTAAGGATCATGACCTACCGATATTTTTGTCGGTAGGTTTTTTATTCACTGCGACCTCCTCGGTGTTGACTCTTTGAGCTTTCTGTGGTATTATAAAAGGTAATACACACGTTATTTCAAAAGGAAAGTTAAATGAAAAATCTGCTCAAATACCTGAGTCCATACAAAAAGCGTATAGCCTTCGCTTTGTCGATAAAAGCGGTGGGTACGGTTATGGACCTTTTTATCCCTTGGCTTCTCGCTATTATAATAGACGATATAATTCCGACCGAGAATTTAAACGCGGTCATAATTTACGGCGCGCTTATGATAGTCTGCTCCTTCTGCGCGCTTATGTTTAATATAATTGCAAACCGCTCGGCATCGAGAGTAACTTCATACTGTATAAAAGCAATAAGACACGACCTTTTTGAGAAAATATCTTATCTTGATGCGTCGCAGATAGACGAGTTTTCTATTTCCTCGCTCGAATCGAGAATAACCACCGATACATATAACGTACAGCGAATGGTAAACATAATGCAAAGAATGGCGATAAGAGCCGTGATTCTTTTCATAGGCGGTCTTATCGTAACCGCTATTCAGGACCCGTTTCTTACCCTTACCCTTCTCTGCACTCTTCCCTTCATCGCATTTTTCACTATAATAATAACGAAAAAGAGTATACCACTCTACACCGAACAGCAGAAATCAACCGACAATCTCACAAAGGTAGTAAGAGAAAACACGTCGGGAGTAAGAATAATCAAGGCACTCAACCGCACGCAGTATGAAAAGAGCCGCTTTGACAAGGTAAATAAAGAGGCTATAAAAAAGGAGAAAAAGGCAAATCTGACGGTTGCCGCAACAAATCCGATAATCAGCTTCTTCCTCAACCTCGGTCTTTCGGCGGTAATCGTCGTCGGCGCGCTTATGATAACAAAGCATCAGAGCTCGGTTGGTAATATAATCGCGTTTATAAACTATTTTACCATAATTTCAAACGCGATGATAGTTATCACACGTATTTTTGTCAGCTACTCGAGCGGTGCTGCAGGTATGAACAGAATAAACGCGGTTCTCTTCTCCGAGCCAAAGCTCTGGGTCGAGGCATACCGCGATGTTGAAGATGTAAAACCCGAAGAAAATGGCGAAAACACTCCTCATATAGAGTTTTCGGGCGTTTCATTTGCATATAAAAAGCACAAAGTCCTCGAAAATATCTCTTTTTCGATAAACAGAGGTGAAACTCTCGGAATAATCGGCGGCACGGGAAGCGGAA
The DNA here is from genome assembly GCA_045580325.1 of Eubacteriales bacterium. Classification (GTDB taxonomy): domain Bacteria; phylum Bacillota; class Clostridia; order Oscillospirales; family CAG-272; genus SIG672. The sequence goes on along the minus strand of JAZNNR010000032.1, from coordinate 117,867 downwards.
AGAGCACTCTTATTTCCCTGCTTATGCGTATATATGACGTAAACGAGGGCGAAATAAAGATAAACGGTAAAAACATAAAGGAAATGCCGACCGAGGAGCTTCGCTCACGCTTCGGAAGCGTTTTCCAAAATGATTTTATATTCAAGGACACAATAAAGGAAAACGTAGTATTTGGGCGCGATATTTCGGACGAAAAGCTTGAAAAAGCCTTCAGACTCGCGCAGGCATATGACTACGTAAACGAATATCCCGAAAAAGCCGAGTATATGCTCGACATCAAGGGCGCAAACCTCAGCGGAGGACAAAAGCAGCGTCTTACTATCGCCCGTGCGATCGCAGGCGACCCCGAAATACTTATTCTCGACGATGCGTCATCGGCTCTCGACTACAAAACAGATGCCGCTCTCAGACGCGCAATAAAGGAAAATTACAAGGACACTACCACGGTGATCGTTTCTCAGCGTGTAAGCTCAATAATGCACGCAGATCTCATACTCGTGCTCGAAGAAGGAAGACTTATCGGCGCGGGAACGCACGAGGAGCTTCTTCTTGCCTGCCAGTATTACAGAGATACCGCGAAATCTCAGATGGGAGGTGTTATCCTTGAATAAAGCGCACAGTATTCCGTCTGCTTCTGACAAAAAAACGAAAATGTCAAAAAAATCGGTAATTTTCAGGATTTTAAAATATCTTTTCGCTCACAAGGCGATGCTTCTCCTTGCCGCTCTGCTTATGATAACGGCAAATCTGCTCTCGCTCGAGGGTCCCGAGCTGTCGGGCAAAGCAATCGACGCTATCGGAGAGGGCGGGAACGTCAATTTTAAGTCGGTGCTTTTCTACACGGGACTTATGGTCGCCTTTTACGCGGTATCGGCGGCGCTCTCCTATCTGCTTTCGATAATAATGATCTCGATAAGCAAGAGCGTTACCTACCGTATGAGAAAAGACGTATTTGAGCATCTTTGCGACCTACCCGTCGGATATTTCGACAAAAATCAGTCGGGCGACATAGTAAGCCGCCTTACGTACGACATCGACACGGTAAATACTTCCCTTTCAAACGACCTCGTTCATATACTTTCGGGCTCGATAACGGTCATAGTGTGCGGATATCAGATGTTTAAAATAGCGCCGATACTTATGCTCATATTTACGGTAACTATTCCCGCGCTCATATTTTTCTCGCGTTACAGAGTAAAAAAGGTACGCCCACTTTTCTCGTACCGCTCGGCGAAATACGGATTTCTCAACGGATTTGCCGAGGAAATGCTCTCGGGACAGAAAACTATACGCGCATACTCGAAGGAAAAGGTCATAATCTCACGCTTTGACGTTCACAACAACGAGGCGGTAGAGGCAGAATACAACGCCGACTATCAGGGCTGTATTCTCGGTCCTTCGGTAAACTTCATAAACAACATAACACTTTCTCTTATCGGAATGTTCGGAGTCCTTATATTTATAAAGACGAAGGGTTCTCCCGAGGGCGCGATGTTTACGATAGGCGCGCTTTCCTCGTTCATTCAGTACGCAAGAAGATTTTCTGGCCCGATAAACGAAACTGCCAATATCGTCAGCGATATTCAGTCGGCAATATCGGCAGGAGCAAGAATATTCAGACTTCTCGACGAGGGCTGTGAGCCAAAGGACAGCGATGCGACCGAAAAACTTTCAGAAAGCGGAATATCGAAGGAAGGCAGTCTTAAGGTAAACGGCGTAACATTTGGCTATACCGAGGAAAGAACAGTTCTGCACGACATATTTATCGACGCGCCAAAGGGCAAAACGATCGCTCTCGTCGGTGCGACGGGCTGCGGCAAGACCTCGATAATAAACCTGCTTATGAGATTTTACGATCCCGACTCGGGCGAGATCCTCATAGACGGTGTAAACACACAAAAAGCTCCGATCTCTGACGTGCGGCGCTCGTTTGCGATGGTGCTTCAGGACACCTGGCTCTTTGGCGGTACCGTTGCTGAAAATATCGCATACGGAAGAAACGACGTATCATTTGAGGAAATAGTCGAAGCCGCAAAAACGGCAAAGGTACACAGCTTTATAAAGTCATTGCCCGACGGATATAATACGGTCATAGATGAAAACGGATCTAACATTTCAAAGGGTCAAAAGCAGCTTATAACCATAGCAAGAGCTATTCTGCTTGATACTCCCTTCCTTATTCTCGACGAGGCAACATCTAATGTTGACTCGCACACCGAGGCGCTTCTCCATACCGCTATGGACGCGGCGATGAAGAATAAGACCTGTATTATAGTTGCTCACAGACTTTCAACTATCAAAAACGCGGACACGATAATAGTTATGGACAAGGGCAGAATTCTTGAAAAGGGCAGCCACGATGAGCTCCTTGCCCTAGACGGAAGCTATGCCGCGCTCTATAATTCACAGTTCGACCTTGTTCTTGATTAAAGCCGATTTTCAGACATAACTTGGCAAAAATATTCAATTTGTATGTGAATATTGTGTTAATATTAAAGAATTTGTGTGAATTCACTATTGATTTTTAAGTGGATTTCATATATAATATATAGCGGTGTGTGTATAGCGCTTATGCACCGCCCTACTTAAATAACAATCGGAAGGATACACTAGTGTTTATGAATATTTTCGAAGAACTCTCGCAGATACTTGCAAAGCAGCTGCGCGTCGACGTCGAAAAAATCGACAAGTCTGCTGACATTATGGAAGACCTTGGTGCAGACTCCCTCGATGTTGTTGAAATTCTTATGACAGTTGAAGAGCAGTTCGGTCTTGCAATTCCCGAAGAAGAATTTCCTAGTCTCCGTACAGTAAGCGATCTGTGCGACTATATTGAGAATAATGCTTAAAAGTAAACTTTCGACAGACCTTGGTCTGTCGATTGTTTTTTGATATTACTTTATAATTTACACATATGTCATTTTGGAAAGGTAAAAAAGGAAAATGAAGATTGCAGACGCCCATACTCATATTTTTCCTTCAAAAATATCGGAAAAAGCTTCAAAATCAATTGGTGATTTTTATGAAATCGGTATGGCTTACCCCGCAGATATTGATGTTCTCCGCGAAAACGAGAAAAAGATAGGTACAGAGCGCTGCCTTGTCTGCTCTGCCGCCGTTACAGCCTCTCAGGTTACGAGTATAAACGACTTCATCGGCTCGAGCTGCGCGCAGGCAAAGGAAAATGGCGGTCTTATCCTTATCGGGTTTGCCGCTATGCACCCTGATTTTGAGGGAATTTCCGAAGAACTTGACCGTGCAAAAGAGCTCGGTCTTGTCGGAGTTAAATTCCACAACGATTTCCAGAAATTCGATATAGACGACGAGCGTGCTATTCCTATGTACCGCGAGATAGCAAAGCGCGATATGCCGATCCTTTTCCACGTCGGTGATAACAGATACGATTATTCTGCTCCGCAAAGAGTGGCAAATATAATGAAAAAGATACCCGATCTTACGGTTATCGTTTCCCATTTCGGCGGATACCGCAGGTGGCACGAGTTCGGAAATCTTCCTGTAAATGACCGCATCTTCTTTGACACGTCAAGCTCGCTTGATTTTCTGCCCATCGACGATGCAAACCGCATACTCCATCACTTCGGCCCCGACAAGTTTATGTTCGGTACGGATTTTCCTATGTGGGACGCTGAAAAAGAGCTTGAACGCTTTACGCGGCTTGACCTTTCGGAAAAAGAGCGCGAGGATGTGCTGTATAACAATTTCAGAAGATTGTTCGGCTGATTTACAAACAGACACAATCAACCCAACTCTCGGATATTTACGCGATTTGGCAGTTAATTTTACTGTTTTTACCCAAAAAAATTTGCAAATTTGCAATTTACATATTGACAAAACTCTAAAAGTATGTTATACTATGAAGCACGCGGAAATATTCCCTTTCAAAAGGGCCATTAGCTCAGTTGGTCAGAGCTACCGGCTCATAACCGGTTGGTCCGGGGTTCGAATCCCTGATGGCCCATTAAAATGACCGCTTGCACTCTCGCAAGCGGTCGTTATGCAACTGCACCAAATCGTTAAAAGTTATATATAACCCTATCATATGGGATTACGGAGGACTTAAAAAATGCTTGAAATTTTTGTTGGAATTATACTTATTCTTGTTTCTGTTTTTCTTATCGTTGCAGTTCTTTTCCAGAGCAGCAAAAACGCTCGTATTTCGGGCGCAATAGCCGGCAGTGCTGAAACATTCTTCGGCAAGGCAAAGGGAAAGAAACTCGATGCAAAGCTCAACAAGCTCACTATCATCATCAGCATTCTTTTCGCAATCGTTGTTCTTGCTATCTATGCTATCCAGCCCGGCAAGGCAAAGATCACTTACGATTACGATGCTCTTAAGGACTATATCGCAGGCGTAGAAGACGGTTCTATCACCATCACCGTTACCGAAGAGGAAGATGACCACGACCACGATCACGATCACGATCACGAAGACGACAAGGGCGACGAAGGCGACAAGGGTGATGAAGGCGACAAGGGCAACGAAGGCACTGAGGGTGGCAACGAAGGCACCGAGGGCGGCAACGAAGGCACCGAAGGCGGCAACGAAGGCACCGAGGGCGAAGACAGCACCGAGGCGTAAAGATTTAAACTTAACTAAAACTGCTTTGCAGATCTGCAAAGCAGTTTTTATTTTTTTGTAAATTCTGTTGCATTTATAAAAATCAGATGATATAATAACCTTGAAGCATATATCTTATTTGAAAGGAAATACGGTATGATACATAAGAAAATTGCCCTTATAGAAGACGATCCCAATATTTATATGACCACTTATCTTTCCGAGCTGAGCGGTCCGCCCCGCGATGCTATGCTCGTTATCCCCGGCGGAGGTTACGAGGTCGTTTGTGCAGACCGCGAAGGTGAGCCTATCGCACTTGCCTATATGAACGAAGGACTTAACGCTTTTGTTTTAAACTATTCTATTGGAGAAAAAGCTCTATTTCCGCGCTCACTCTGCGACGCATCTCTTGCTGTGAGCTATATCCGCGCGCACGCAGAGGAGTTCAATATCAACCCCGACCGCATATTCGTTGTCGGATTTTCGGCAGGCGGACACCTCGCAGGCTCTCTCGGCGTAATGTGGGATCTTCCCGAAGTTCGTGAAATAACAGGCATAACATACGGTGCAAACAAACCAAACGGCGTTATCCTCGGATACCCTGTTGTTTCAGGAAAAAGATACGCCTCTCACTGCGGATCGTTCTGTCGGCTCCTTGGAAAAACAGATCCGACGGACGAAGAGCTTGAGCTGTACTCTCTCGAAAATCACGTTAAAAGTGAAACTGCAGCTCCGATGTTCGCTTTCCATACAGCCACAGACCCTGTCGTTCCCGTAGCGAGTCCGCTTCTGCTTGCTCTTGCATACACAAGGGCAGGTCTTCCCTTCGAGCTTCACGTCTTTCCGAACGGTCCTCACGGTCTTGCTCTTGCAAACGAAGCCACAAGTCTTGGAAACCCCGACTTCGAGTCGAGCGCTGTTTCCTCTTGGATAAAGCTTTCTGTAAACTGGACAAAGAGCCTTTAAAAAAATATGATAAAATCGGCGTGATACTTTCGTATCACGCCGTATTTTTTGTTTATCTTTCTTCTCTGAAATAGGAAAGACCGAGAGCCGCAGGCGGCTGATTTTCCTTTTTATCACGAATACTCGTAACTATAAGCACGATTATCGTAACAACGTAAGGAAGCATTTTGAGAAGAGGTACTGTCTGCATCTTCTGCAGGAAAGGCAGAGGTATGATAGTCGGAATGAACGCACCCGCGATAAAGAGCGCTCCGAAAACCACCGAGCCGAATATACTGATATGCGGACGCCAGAGGGCGAATATTACAAGCGCGATTGCAAGCCAGCCGAGAGCTTCTACGCTGAGGTAAGCTTCCTGTGAGCCTGCGTAGTCCATTACGTAGCAAAGTCCGCCAAGACCCGCAATTCCGCTTCCTATGCAGGTTGCAAGGTATTTGTACGCCGTAACGTTTATACCGACCGCGTCTGCGGTGGCGGGGTTTTCACCCACCGCACGAAGATTGAGTCCAACCTTTGTGCCGAAGAGCACCCACGATGTGAGAAGTGCGATTATAATTGCCAAAAATACCATAACTCCGCAGTATTTCAGTGCGTTGTCCTGAGATGCAAAGGGGAAACGGAAGGCGCTGAGTGCTTTGAGATAAGGCACATCGTTGCCAACTCGCAGTCCGAATATTATGAACTTCATAACGCCCACGCCGAAGGTCGTAAGAGCAAGTCCGGTAACGTTCTGGTTTGCGTGAAGGGTTACCGCAAGGAAGCTGTATATAAGTCCCATAAGAGATGCGCCTATAAAAGCCGCAAGAATTCCGACAAGCACGAGCAAAAATCCGTTTGTTATGTTTGCCATTACCATATGGTGAAGGGCAAGACAGCCGCTTGCTGCACCGACACACATAATTCCGGGGATACCGAGGTTAAGGTGTCCCGCTTTTTCGGTGATTATCTCACCTGTCGAGCCGTAAAGGAAGGTCATTCCAAGTGCAATTGCACTAAGCAGATATTCTAAAATAATCATTATTTAGCCTCCTTTTTACGGAATATTATCTTGTAGTTGATGAAGAATTCACAGCCTATAATGAAGAAGAGCACGACTCCCGTAACGATACTCGGGAAAGCATCGTTGATATTGAACACCGTTACTATTCTGTCTGCGCCATTTTCGAGGAATACTACGAGGAGAGATGTAAGTATCATCGTAAAGGGATTGAATTTTCCGAGCCAGGAAACCATAATAGCGGTAAATCCGAGTCCGCCCGCACTCGCCGTTGTAACCGAGTGGTCAAGCGCGCCGACTATCAGAAATCCTGCAAGTCCGCAAAGAGCGCCCGAAACTATCATAGTTCTGATAATTACCTTTTTTACGTTGATACCGATATATTTCGCGGTATTTTCACTTTCTCCGACAACCGCTATCTCATAGCCGTGCTTACTGTATTTAAGGTAGATATACATGGCAACGGTAAGCAGTGCGACAACGATTATAAGCAGAAGATATTCGTTATCCATAAGCTTGGGAAGATGTCCCTCATCGAGCATACCGAGCGTACTTGAACCGCTTGGTGTCCACTTGAGAAGATAATATGCGACGAGATTTATCGCAACGTAGTTCATCATAAGAGTAAAAAGCGTTTCGTTTGTATTCCACTTTGCCTTGAATATTGCGGGGATAAGAGCCCAAAGCGCACTTGCAACGAGTGCCGCCACAAACATAATTATCAAAAGCAGTCCGTTAGGAATATCTTTTCCGAAATAATATGCACAAGCAACGCTTGCAAGACAGCCGATGAGTGTCTGTCCCTCTGCGCCGATATTCCAAAATCGCATTTTAAACGCGGGGGTTACCGCAAGTGAGATACACAGTAGGAGCGCGAGGTCCTTGGCAAGCTTCCATATTCTTCTTTTTGTTCCGAAAGCACCTTCAAAGAGGGTGATATACAGCTTCAGAGGATTTGCGCCGATCAAAAGATAGCATATTATTCCGCTGAAAAGCAGAGCTCCGATTATCGCAAGAACACGAACTAAAATTGACTTTTGCCACGATATAGAGTCGCGCTTAATAACACGCATAAAAGGCTCTTTTATATGTTTTTCTGCTTTATTCATTGCCCTTTTCCTCCATATCCTTATTTATTTCGGTATTTTTGTCTTCGGAAACCGATGTATCCTTAGTCATCATTATACCGATCTCCTCGCGCTTTGCGAGTCTTCCGTCGACCTCACCCGTGATCTTACCCGAGTTCATAACGATAATTCTGTCGCAAAGCTCGATAAGAACGTCAAGGTCTTCGCCGACGAATATTACCGCAACGCCGTTTTCTTTTTGCTTATTAAGAAGATTGTATATAGTATAAGACGAGTTAATATCAAGTCCTCTTACGGGGTATGCCGCCATAAGAACTGTCGGTGCGGTCGATATTTCACGTCCTACAAGTACCTTCTGTACGTTTCCGCCCGAAAGACGTCTTACAGGTGTATCAACACCGGGGGTAACGACCTCGAGATCCTCTATTATACGCTTTGCAAGATCTCTCGGCTTCTTTCTGTCAACGAACGCCGAGTGTCCCTTTCCGTAGCTACGGAGCATCATATTATCGGTGATGTCCATATTACCTACAAGTCCCATTCCGAGTCTGTCCTCAGGAACAAAGGAAAGACGTACACCGAGATCTCTTATCTGAAGGGGATTTTTATCGCGGAGATTTTCTTCATTTCCTGTCGTCGGATCGTGATAAACGACCTCGCCGCTGTCAAGATGGTAAAGTCCTGCGATAGATTCGAGAAGCTCTCTCTGTCCGCTTCCCGCGATACCCGCAATACCGAGTATCTCTCCTGCACGCGCGGTAAAGGAAATATCATCAAGAACCTTAATGCCGTCGGCATTTGTGCTGTTTATATGTGAAACGCAAAGGCGGTCGCAGGTGTTCTGCGGCTCTGAGCGTTTTATATTCAAAGTTACTTTTTTACCTATCATCATTTCGGTAAGCTCTGCCTCGTTTGTTTCGGCTGTATTTACCGTAGCGATATGCTCACCCTTTCTGAGAACTGCAACTCTATCCGAAATAGAGAGCACCTCGTTCATCTTGTGGGTGATAATAATGATAGATTTTCCGCTATCTCTCATGCGTCTGAGAACGCTGAAGAGTCTTTCTGTTTCCTGAGGAGCAAGAACTGCTGTCGGCTCGTCAAGAATAAGTATATCTGCTCCGCGGTAGAGCACCTTTATTATTTCAACGGTCTGCTTTTCAGAAACCGCCATTTCGTGTATCTTCTTTTTAGGATCAAGATGGAATCCGTAAAGCTCGGTTATCTCCGAAACCTTTTTGTGAACCTCGGAAAGCTTATATCTTCCGCTGTCCTTCATACCGAGTATGATATTTTCACTTGCAGAGAAAACATCGACGAGCTTGAAGTGCTGATGTATCATTCCGATGCCGTAATCAAACGCATCCTTGGGAGATCTGATGTGCGCCACTTCTCCGTTTACACGTATTTCTCCCTCGTCCGGATAGTATATACCCGAGATCATATTCATAAGTGTCGTTTTTCCGCTTCCGTTTTCACCGAGCAGAGCCAAAATTTCGCCTTTTCTAAGGGAAAGATCTACGTCCTTGTTTGCAACGACGCTTCCAAAGGTTTTGGTAACCTTATGCAGTTCAAGTGCGAGCTGTGTTTTCACCGCGTTTCCTCCGATTTTTTATTTTCGGGAATCTTACCCGAAAAAGTCATTTTGGGCGGAGCGATGCTCCGCCCAAAAGCGTAGAATTTATATAGCTTTACTATATTAGTACTTTTCGTTTACGAGTGTAATTCCGTCGATTCTGAGATCGAAGTAAGGAGCGCTACGGAATTCGGATTCGTGGAAGTAGCCGTCCTTGATAACTTCTGTATCGGGTGTGTAGTCCTTATCTGTATCAACGTCAGCCTTGTAGGAATCGAGCTTGTTGCCGCCTACTGTGAATGTGTCTGTGTCGAATACATGGAGAGTACCGTCGAGAAGCTTAGCCTTAACATCAGCAAGCTTTTCAGCTGTTCCGGGAGCTGCGCCCTTTGTGTTAACGTCTGTAAGTACAACAGAGCCTGTAGAGATAGTACCTGTCCAGTCAACGTCGATCTTCTTACCGTTCATTGTCTGCTCGCAGATATACTTGATATAAGGAGCCCAGTCGATTCTGGAAGAAACGATGAATGTGTTGGGGCAAGTAGAAACTGTGCTTCCGTTGTAGGAAACGTTGGGAATACCCTTTTCTTCGCAAACTGTGGGAGCACCCATAGAGTCAGCGTGCTGGCTGATGAGGTGGCATCCGCTGTTGATAAGAGCGAGAGCTGTGTTCTTTTCAGCTGTTTCGTCATACCAAGAGCCTGTGAACTGAACGTCCATAATTACGTCGGGGCAAACAGACTTTGCGCCGAGGTAGAAGGATGTATAACCGGAAATAACTTCTGCGTATGTGAACGCACCAACGTAACCCATCTTAGGAGTTGTGCCTTCGGGAATTGTGCCGTTAGCGATGAGCTCGTTGAGCTTCATACCAGCAGCAACACCTGCGAGGAATCTGCCTTCGTAGATAGATGCGAATGCGTTGTGGAAGTTGTCAAGGCCTTCTGTGTGAGCCTTAGTACCTGTTGCGTGGCAGAACTGAACGTCCTTGAATTCCTTAGCTGCCTTGATAAGGAAATCTTCGTGGCCGAAAGAGTCAGCGAAAATAACGTCGCATCCCTCGTCAACGAGGTCGCAAGCTGCTTCGTAGCAAGCGTTGGATTCAGGAATACCCTTCTTGTAGATAACCTGAGTTTCCTTAAGACCGAGAGCTTTTGCAGCGGCATCGATACCGTTCATAAAGTTGAGGTCGTAGGTGGAGAATTCATCGTGAAGAAGAATTACACCGAGTTTGAATTCGTCTTCGCTTTCAGAGCAGGATGTGAATGCAAGTCCGAGCGAAAGGACCATAACTGCTGCGAGAACAATAGACAAAGCTTTCTTGAACATTTTTCTGTTCCTCCAATAATAAAATTTTTATAAATCAGCGGATCTCTCCGTTAATTTCGTTTCAAACGGCACTCAGGAGCAAAAAGTGATGCCATTTTCGTCGAGCGATGCGATCTTTGCAAGAGATTCGACTCTTATGCCGCGCTCTCTTATTATATTTCCGCCGCCCTGATATTCCTTTTCGATAAGAACACCTGCGCCGACAAGTGTCGCGCCCGACTGCTTAACAATATCGATAAGTCCTTCAAGCGCGCTTCCCTTTGCAAGAAAATCGTCTATTACGAGAACTCTGTCGGTGGGAAGAAGATAATCCTGCGACACGAAAACGTTACTGTCGTTACCGTGAGTATAGGAATGTACCTTAGAAGAATAAACACGCCCGGTAACATTAGCCGATTTCGCTTTTTTGGCAAAAAGAACCGGCACTCCGAATCCGAGCGCAGTAAGACAGGCGATTCCGATACCGGACGCCTCTATGGTAAGTATTTTAGTAACGTTGCAGTCGCCGAAAAGACGGAAAAACTCTTTGCCGCATTCATTTATAAACTCAACGTCTATGAGATGATTTACAAAGTTATCAACACTCAAAATGTCGCCGGGAGCTGTTCTGCCTTCGGCAAGAATTCTTTTTTCAAGAAGTTCCAAAAAAACTCACCCATCCTTCAAAATATATACCCATTATACAAGATAATGTCGAAAAAATCAAGGCATTTTTCAAAATTTCTGAACCTTTTTCTACAAAAACAGCAATTTACACATCAAAAGGGCGAAAAAGAATTTTTAATAGGTTATTTTGTAATATCAGGAATATGTTTGACACCAAAAATAGGATTTTGTACCGCAAAAAACGCACCAGTGAAATCTCACCGATGCGCCCTTGAATTTCAGAAATGTTTTTGAGGAATTTAAGAAACAATCCATAAAGAAGTTTCGCGCATTGAGGCACGCGCGACTCAAGGGACTCCGTCCCTTAAGAAACCCTGCGTGCTTTTGAAAAAGCTCGAGCAAAACTTTTCTGAAAAAGTCATACTTTTCCCTTTTAGAAAAGTTTTTGAAGTTCTTAGAAACTTTTTTTCAAAAAGTTTCTAAGCGGGGTTACGGGGTAGAACCCCGTAAAAAACTCCGTGCCGCGTCAAAAGCCTTATAAAGCAGATCAATATCGTCGCAAAGATCGGCCATACGGAAGGAGAGTGCTCCGTGCTGACGGAGATCTCTGCCCGACGAGGAAAGAAAATCTCCCGGTCCGCGTATCGCAAGGTCTGCCTCTGCTATGCGGTAGCCATCGGTCGTTTCGCACAGCGAATCAAGGCGCTTTTTCGAGTGCTCACTCAGATTGTCGCCAACGAGTATGCACCACGACTTATCCTTGCCTCTTCCGACTCTGCCCCTGAGCTGATGAAGCTGCGAAAGTCCGAATCTTTCGGCATTTTCTATAACCATAAGTGTCGCGCTCGGCACGTTCACTCCGACCTCTATTACAGTCGTCGAAACGAGCACCTTTATTTTGCCCGCAACAAAGTCTGCCATAACGGCGTCTTTTTCGCTCGTCGGCATCTTACCGTGCAGACAACCGACCTTTACATCGGGAAGCTCTCTTGCGAGCTTTTCTGCGTATTCTACCGCGTTTTTAAGCCTCGTCGAAGAGTTTTCTATCTTATTTCCGAAGAAGTCAACGAGTCCGCTCACGTCGGTTTCGCCGTCCTTGATATCGTAAGCGCTACCCTCTATCGACGGGCAAACGATATATACCTGATGTCCTTCGCGCGCCTGTTTATAAATAAAGCCGTTAAGTCTTTCTCTGTATCCTTCGTCAACGAGGAAGGTCGATACCTTTTGTCTTCCAGGCGGGAGCATATCGACCGCAGAATGATCGAGGTCGCCGTACATCGACATCGCAAGCGTGCGCGGGATAGGTGTCGCACTCATTACGAGAACGTGTATATTTTTGCCCTTTGAGGCAAGTATTTCTCTTTGATTTACGCCAAAACGGTGCTGTTCATCGGTAACTGCGAGTACAAGGTCTGCAAATTTGACGTTTTCCGAAAGAAGTGCGTGAGTTCCGATGACGATATCGCTTTCACCCGACGCAATTTCGGCAAGAGCCTTGTTTTTGTCCGATTTTTTCATACTTCCGACAAGGAGCGTACATTTTACTCCCAAATTCTTAAAAAGCTCGGTAAGATCGCGGAAATGCTGCGTCGCAAGTATCTCGGTAGGCGCCATAAACGCGCCCTGATGGCCTGTTTTTGCTGCAAGGTAGAGTGCCGCCGCCGCGCAAACGGTCTTTCCGCTTCCGACGTCGCCCGAAACGAGTCTGCTCATAGCCTGTCCCGAGGACATATCCGCGTATATCTCTCTTATTACCCTTGCCTGCGCCTCGGTGAGCGTAAAAGGAAGCGCTTTTACGAAATCTCTCTTATCAGAGTCGCTGATAGTAAGCGATACGCCCCTTATTCCCTCGCGCGCCTTTGCATCTCTTGTTATTTTAAGCGCAAACTCGAAAAGCTCCTCAAAGATGAAATAGCGTCTTGCCTCGTCAAGCCTTTTGAGGTTTTGCGGATTGTGTATAATGCCTGCCGCCTCGGCAAAGCTTATCAGCGAATTTTCGCGTCTTATATATTCGGGGATCGGCTCGTCGTCTATAACCGCGCTTGCAAGCGCGAGCGATACCGTATTTCTTATAATCTTCTGAGAAAGTCCGGCAGTAAGGCTATAAACTGCATAAAAATCAGGGAGTGAGCGCGCTATCGCGGTCGGCTCAAAGTCGGGCGAGGACATAGTCCACGAGCTTTTAGAGCGCACTACTTTCCCGTAAAAACGGTATATTTCACCCTGATGGAAAAGCTGTTTCACATATGGCTGATTGAAAAATGTGATCTGACATTTTCCGCTTTCGTCAAAGGCTGTGAATTTTGTAAGATTCATTCCGCGCTTGACGGTAACCGATTTCGGATCGCTTCCGACTGTAAGTATCATCGAAGAGGTCTCGCCTGAGAGCGCCGCCTCGCAGAGCGTTTTTATATCACCCCTGTTCTGATAGGCTCTCGGAAAATATCTGAGAAGATCGCCCACGCTGAAAACGCCGAGATTTGCGAAAAGCTCGGCTCTTTTTTCGCCCACGCCCGAAAGCACGCTAATCGGCGAAGACATAGTTATAATTTTATCCTTCTTGACAGACTTATCAGCCATTGGTTTTCTCTCCTTTCCCTATCAAAACAGCCCTTAATCACAAAAAATAATAACATAAGATAATATATTTGTCAAGACTCTTGAATAAACGAAAAGTATTTGCTATAATAGATGAATGGAACTATCAAAAATGCAAACTATTTTTAGTAGGTATAAAAAATGACCGATACGTTTGAGAAAGAAACAAACAACAAAAGATCTGCCACCTGCTGCTTCACAGGCCACAGAACTATGTTGTACGAAGAGAAGCAGAGAGCAGCACAGGGCATACACTCTGCCGTAAAATCGCTTGTAAAAAGAGGTGTTCGGCATTTCATTACGGGCGGTGCGCTCGGATTTGACACAGTCGCCGCTGCTACCATAATAAATATGCGCGACAACGAAACTCTCTTTGACGACGATGGCAATGTTGTGAAAATATCACTCACTCTTGCCGTTCCCTGCCCAACCCAAAGCGACAGATGGTCATTTGCAAACAAAACTATGTATAACAGCATAGCAAAATCGGCGGACGAGATAATTATGGTTTCCGAAACGTACACGCGCGATTGTATGTCTAGAAGAAACAGATATATGGTGGATAACAGCGCATACTGTATCTGCTACGTAACACAAAAAAGCGGCGGATCATATTATACTATGAACTACGCCAAGGAGGCAGGGCTCGGTATAATAAACCTTGCCACCGACACGGTAAATGAAATATGAATGACAGAGATATTATAAAGGATTTTTACAAAGACGAAAAGGACAGCGAAAGGCTGATCTCAGACGCGCTCAGCCGTCTTGACTCAGGTGAGCCTTGTGCCTACATAATAGGCGAGTGGTATTTTTGGAGATATACCTTTAAACTTAATAGTAGCTGTCTTATTCCCCGCCCCGACACCGAGATCATAGTGGAAAAGGCGGTGCGTGAGATACCGAAAAATTCGGTATTTGCCGATCTTTGTACGGGTAGCGGCTGTATCGCGATCTCAATTCTCGGAGAGCGTCCCGACCTTCGCGCCGTAGCCTACGACATATCGAAGGAGGCACTCGAGGCGGCAAAAGAAAACGCAAGGCTTATCGGCGTTTCGGACAGAGTAGAGTTTGTAAACTGCGATCTTCTCGCAGAAAAATCGCTCGGCGAAGGGCTTTTCGGCGCAATTATTTCAAATCCGCCCTATATACGCACCGACGTGATCGCCGATTATCCTGACCTTGCCCGCGAGCCGAGGATCGCGCTCGACGGCGGAGATGACGGGCTTGTCTTTTACAGGCATTTTGTGTCAAAATTTTCAAAAAATCTCGCGGAAAACGCGCCGTTTATATTCGAGATCGGCTTCGACCAAGCGTCGCAGATCAAGGATCTTGCAAAAGAATATAATTTCAGCTGTGAAATAACAAAGGACTACGGCTCAAACGATCGCGCCGCAGTCCTCAGACTTAAATAAATTATCTTAATTTATACCGCTACATATGCGGCAGAACGGAGAAAAGTCTGAAAAATGGATCATTTTTCGGACGGAAGTTTTGTGTCTTTCGCATCAAAGCTGCGAATTTGCCAAGGCAAAACGCACAAAACTTCAGAACCTAAAGAAAGGAATGACCATAAACATGAAAAAAATCTGCCTTATTTTCGGAGGAAAATCCTCCGAACACGAAGTTTCTCTCAGAAGCGCGAGTGCAATTCTGAGCGGTATAGACACTTCAAAATATGAAGTCCTGCTTCTCGGAATCACAAAGGACGGAAAATGGTATCTATACGAGGGCGATTCCTCTAAAATAAAGGACGGAAGCTGGACTCGTGAGGGCGAAAAGCTCACAAAGGCCTCTCTTTCGACCTCTTTTGGCGAAAAAACGCTTATTCTCGCCGACGGAAGAACTCTACCGATAGACCTTGTTTACCCCGCCGTTCACGGCGAAAACTGTGAGGACGGCAGACTTCAGGGACTTTTGGAGCTTGCAGGTATTCCCTTTGTGGGTCCGGGAAGTCTTGCTTCGGCTGTTTGTATGGACAAAAGCGTAACCAAGTCCATTTTAAATCAGATAGACATTCCGCAGGCAAAGGCTATCGTGGTCAATGATTTTGACAAGAAAAAGGGCTACAAGGATGCTTTTATCTGGGCAGAAAAGGTCGGATATCCCGTTTTCGTAAAGCCGACATCGGCAGGCTCGTCGGTCGGAAGCTCGAAGGTGTCTTCAAAGGAAGAGCTCACTCTCGCGCTTGACAACGCCCTTATCTATGGCGGAAAAGCACTTATTGAGGAATATATCAAGGGTAGAGAGATCGAGGTAGCAGTTCGCGGAAACGACGAGCTGACAGTTTCCGTCTGCGGCGAGATCGACCCCGGATTTGAATTCTACGACTATGATACAAAGTACAATAACGACACCGCGTCTTATTATATCCCTGCAAGACTGTCGGCAGAAACATCAGAAAAAGTCCGTGAGTACGCGAAAAAGATCTTCAAGGCTCTCGGCTGCAGAGGACTCTCGCGCGTTGACTTCTTCGTAACCGACAGCGAGGAAATATTCTTCAACGAGATCAATACCCTCCCCGGATTTACCTCTATAAGCATGTATCCCAAGCTTATGATGAACGAAGGTATGTCCTTCACCGAGCTTGTAACATCTCTCATCGAGCTTGCGAAATAAACAAGGGCAAAAACGCTCTTACTTACCTTGAGGAGCTGAAATAATATCGGCTGTCATATTGCCGAACACGAGGCGCAGAGGTCTTCCGCTTTTTGACTCTGTGTATACCGTAGCGCCGTCGGTGGTTTTGAGCACGCTCACGTCGATTCCGCTTATTTTGCTGTGCGAAACGTCGGCGATATTATCAAAATCCCCGAGAACAAGCCGAAAAATATATTTTACGTTTTCGTTTTTTGCCCATTTCACCTCGCTCACCTCACCGAGCGAGGTGAAATATTTTATGCTTTTATCTACGGGTGAGTAGTAAAATTCCCAGTCCTTCATCTCGCTCTCGGGCGAGAAAACGAGCTTTCCCGAAAGATCTTCGTCGAGTGTAACAGTTACGTCATACTCGATGTCGGATATACGGCACTTCACCGTATATTCCCCCGCAAGAGGCGTGTATTTTGCCGTTTTGTCGCACGACGAAAAAAGAATGGTGAGCATTAAAAGCAGTATTATAATTTTTTTCATAAGTTACTCCGAAAATTAAAATATACTACAAATATACTTGAAAATACCCGAATTTATTACATATAAAACCCCGACAGATTTTAAAAAATCTGTCGGGTTTTTTTGTCTCGGTTGTAATCTTTATTTTATTAGTCGAACAGTACGGATTTTTTCTTTCCCTTTTTATTTCGCGGATATTCTCTGATGCGGATGATAAAGTCAAGATTTATTACTTCAAGCTTTCCGTCCTTTTCAAACAGAATCGCTCTGTCTGTAACTTCCTTGATGATGCCTACGTATTGGTTTCCGTCAAAAGAGGATGCTACACATTCTTTCTCAATAAATTTTTCTGCAAGTTCTTTCATTTCGGTATTTCCTTCCGTTTTCCTTTTTTCGATAATTTTTCTTATAGTTGCAACTTTTCGCTTATGATTGTGCGTCGTAAATATTATAATCCACAGCACAATTATCGGTATATATATTGTCGGGTTCAATAAATCATCTCCAAACTATATTTATCGTTTATTTACCGTCAGCCTCGCGCGTAATTACTCAGCCGTCAAAATATTTTCACTCGCGTGCGCGTCGCTCGATTTTATTGTCCTTCCGCCGTTTTCGATAATAAAATCAAGAAGCGGTTTCTCGGGATACGGCAGAGTGCGGTATCCGCGCGTTATCGCGCCGTAATTTATCTCGAACGGTATTCCAAAGGGTATAAGAGCCTTTGCCGCACTGCGCGAGGACTCCATATATCTCGGGTCTGATGTGTCGAAAAACTCGTCTGTCTCGATGAATTTCGTTATAAGATCGATATGTCCGATCACATCGGGGTCAAGCTTTCTTACAACGTCGGCGACCGTCTTATAATAATCGTCTATCATAGCGTAAGCATCGCCGTCCCACAGACGCGCACAGGCATCTCGGAGTATCTCGGCTGTATTATCCACCACGATATACTCGCCGTTTTTGAAGATATAATGCACCGAGCCTATTATATAGTCGGCTCTTTCAAGATACTTTTTGGGAACTTCGGAGTAGTAGTCAACCTCAAGCCCCGAGAGGACATTTATCTTGTCCGCATACTTTTCTTTCACCCTTTCAACTTCCGAAAAATACTCGTCGAGCTTTTCGACAGCAATACAGTAGCTCGCGTCAAAGGGCGTGGGCGCGTGTCCCGAAATTCCGACCGTTTTAAGACCTTTTTCTATCGCAGAGAGCACCATTTCCTCGGGCGTATTCTTGCCGTCGCAAAAGGTCGTGTGCATGTGAAGGTCAAAATCCTGTTTGCCGCCCGCCGAAAGAGAGTCCAGCAGCCTTTTTACTTCGTTTTTCATATAAGATCTTCCTTAGATTATCTTATTTTGTCATTTTTTCCTGTTTTACTTTTTTGTCTATTACGTGGCGCGAAGCAAGCTCGGCGTGAATATCGTCAAGAGAAATTCCCATTTCTATCATCATTACCATAACGTGATAAACGAGGTCGGAGATCTCGTATATAGTTTCATTCTTGTCGTTTGCCTTGCCCGCGATAATGACCTCTGTGCACTCCTCGCCGACCTTTTTGAGTATCTTATCGATTCCCTTTTCAAAGAGGTATGTGGTGTAAGAGCCTTCTTTTTTCTCGATCTTTCTGCCTTCGATGAGCTTCATAAGACCCTCGTATGAGAATTTGCTTTCAAGCTCTGCGAGATTTTCCTCGTTTGTGTAAATTTTATCGTTAAAGCAGGATTCGCTTCCCGTATGGCATGCAGGTCCGTCCTTAAGCACGAGCACCTCGAGCGCATCTCCGTCGCAGTCGGCGGTAATGCTCACGATATGCTGATAATTGCCCGACGTTTCGCCCTTGAGCCAAAGCTCCTGACGCGAACGGCTATAAAAGCAGGTAAGTCCCTTTTCCATAGAGATCTCAAGGCTTTCCTTTGACATATACGCAAGGGTAAGCAGTTTTTTGGTTTCGGCATCTATAATGACCGCGGGAATGAGTCCCTTTTCATCAAATTTGAGTTTATTTATATCAAGCATTTTATTTTCACCTTTCGCATTTAAGTTTAAATTCGCATACTTATTCCCTTGTCTGCGAGATATTTCTTCAGCTCGGGAATTTTTATCTGTCCGAAATGGAAAACAGATGCGGCAAGTCCTGCATCGACCTTCGGGAGCGTTTCAAAGAGTGTCGCAAAGTCCTCTTTTGAGCCTGCTCCGCCCGATGCGATAACGGGAACGCTGACCGCGTCGCATACCGCGTCGAGCATTTCGATATCAAATCCGCCCTTCACGCCGTCTGTATCGATCGAGTTTACGACTATCTCGCCCGCGCCGAGCTCGACTCCGCGCTTTATCCACGAAATTGCCTCAATTCCCGTGTTTTCACGTCCGCCCTTGGCAAAAACGCGGAAAGCTCCGTCAACTCTTTTTATATCGACCGAAAGCACTACGCACTGACTTCCATATTTTTCTGCGCCTTCTTTTATGAGCATCGGGTTTCTTATTGCGCCCGAATTCACGCTGACCTTATCTGCGCCGCATTTGAGCACGCGGTCGAAATCGGCAAGTGTGTTTATTCCGCCGCCTACCGTGAGCGGTATGAAGACCTTTCTCGCCGTTTCGCAGAGAATGTCTGTAAAAAGCGCGCGGCCTTCCGAAGATGCCGTTATATCGTAGAAAACGAGCTCGTCTGCTCCGTTTTCGCTATAAAACTGTGCGAGCTCGACAGGTGAGGAAACGTCCGAAAGTCCGAGGAAGTTTACACCCTTTACTACTCGTCCGTCCCTTACGTCAAGACACGGTATTATTCTTTTTGTTATCATATCTGATCGGAAAACCTTTTAATAAAAGGTTTTCCATACCTTTCTAAAACATTTACTTGAAAAACCTTTTTGTAAAAAGGTTTTTCAAACTTTTCCAAAAACTTTTCTAAAAAAGGGAAAATAACAGCCTGTTCAGTAAAGTTTTTTGGAATCCAAAACCTTTTTTTCAAAAAAGGTTTTGGTGGGGTTCTCAGGGGCGAAGCCCTTGAGAAATAGCTTCCGAGAGCTTGATCGCGCCTGTGTAATAGGCCTTGCCGATTATTGCGCCGTAAACGTCCATTTCACGAAGCGCGATAACGTCGTCAAGCGAGGAAACTCCGCCCGAAGCGATTATATTCATATCGTATTTTTGTGAAAGCGATCTGTAAAGCTCGAGATTTGTACCGCGCATCGCTCCGTCGCGTGAAATATCGGTGCAAATAATCGTTTTTACGCCGATTTTCTGCATTTTCTCAAAGAAATCGTCGCTCTTTACGCCGCTTTTTTCGACCCAGCCCTTAACGGCGATCTCGCCGTCCTTTATATCTGCGCCGACCGCGATCTTATCACCGTACTTCTCGACAGCGCGTTCAACAAATCCTTCGCTCGAAACAGCCGCAGTACCGAGAATGACTCGTCCGACACCGATAGAAAGATACTTGTCGATGGTTTCCATATCGCGTATTCCGCCGCCGATCTCGACGAAAAGGTCGGTCGCGCCAACGATCTGTCTGACCGTTTCAAAATTCGGAGTATTTCCGTCGCGCGCGCCCTCAAGGTCAACCATATGAAGATGAGTTGCGCCTTCTGCTATAAATTTTTTCGCCGTATTTATGGGGTTTTCATCATAGACCGTGAGACAAGCGTAGTCCCCTTTATAAAGACGGACAGCCTTGCCCTCGTACAGATCTATTGCAGGAAAAATTATCATAGTTTAGTCCTTATTTTTATTAAATCTCGGCAAACGCCTTTATTATCGAAAGTCCTACATTGCCGCTTTTTTCGGGGTGAAACTGACAGCCGTAAACATTGCCCGACGCTACCGCAGCCGTGAGAGGCGCGCCGTACTCGGTATTTGCGATCACCGCGTCCTCGCAGTCGGTCGCGTAATATGAGTGAACGAAATATACGCAGTCGCCCTCGTTAACATATTTGAATATCTCATTTTTCGCCTTGTTTTCGGGAAAAATCAGAGCATTCCAGCCAATATGCGGTATTTTGAGGTCAGAGGGAATCACGTCCGCTATTGGTCTTACGCTTCCCTTTATAAGTCCGAGCCCTTTATATCTGCCGAATTCATAGCTTTCGTCAAAAAGAAGCTGCATACCGAGGCAAATGCCCATAATCGGCTTGCCCTTCGCCGCAAGCTCTTTGAGGAGCTTATCAAATCCACGCTCAGAGAGCTTTTCGGACGCATCTCGAAATGCGCCCACGCCCGGCAGAATTATTTTATCGGCGTTTCTTATTATGTTTTCGTCGTCTGTTACCACAGAGTCTATACCAAGTGCTGCAAGCGACGAGCCAAGCGAGAAAAGATTTCCCACTCCATAGTCAATTATTGCTATCATTAAAGTACTCCCTTGGTCGAGGGTATCTCGCCTGCTCTTGCCGAGTCCTTAGCTACTGCCGCACGCAGAGCCGCCGCGAATGCCTTGAAAATTCCCTCAATAATGTGGTGCGTATTTTCACCCGCGAGCTGTCTTACGTGGAGTGTCATCTCCGATTTTCTGACAAGTGCCGCAAAAAATTCCTTAACAAGCTCTGTATCGAAATCCCCAACCTTTTCGGTAAGACCTTCGGTCGAGAACGTAAGTGTTGCTCTGCCCGAAAGATCGATAGACGTAAGAAGGAGTGCCTCGTCCATCGGAATTATCGCGTTTCCGTAGCGCGCAATTCCCATTTTGTCGCCAAGCGCCTCTTTTATCGCTTCGCCGAGGCAAATTCCGACGTCCTCAACTGTGTGGTGATAGTCCACCTCTATGTCGCCCTTGCATCTTATGTAAAGCGAGCATCTTGAGTGCTTTGCGAAAAGTGTCAGCATGTGGTCGAGGAAGGCGCAGGAGGTCTTAACGTCGCTTTCGCCCTTGCCGTCAAGCTCGATCTTCAGTTCAATGTCTGTTTCTGCAGTACTACGTAAAATTTCACTGTTTCTCATTTTTTATATTTCCTTTCTTTACTTGGAAACCCTTTTTGAAAAAAGGGTTTCCAAACCTTCCCAAAAACTTTTCTGAAAAGGAGAACAAATAAATTATTTAGTAAGGTTTTTGAAACTCCAAGAAACTTTTTTTAAAAAGTTTCTTGGCGGGTCAAAGGGCAGCGCCCTTGATTATCTTCTCGGCGGCGAAAAGGAATGCGTCCATTTCGGCGCGAGTGCCTATGGTTATTCGGTTATATTTTTCAAGGCGTCCGCCCGAAAAATGTCTTATCAGAATGCCGCGTTTTTTCATTTCCTCGGCAAAGACCGAGCCAGATATATCATCGCGTCCTGCGAGTACGAAATTCGCCGCAGACTCGATCACCTCAAAGCCCATTTTGCGAAGCTTTGCCGTAACGTAGGTACGTGTTTCGATGATTTTTTGAGCGTTATCATCGTAATATTTCCCGTTGCGGAGCGCCGCTTCGCCTGCAATCAGGGTGAGTCGGTTGATGCTGTACGGATTGGTCGAGAATTTCAGCTTGTTCAAATCTGCGATGATCTCTCTAGCGGCAAAAGCAAATCCGAGGCGTGCGCCCGCAAGGCTTCTCGACTTGGAGTAAGTGCGTACAACAAGCAGATTATTATATTTATCAATCAACTTCAGCGCGCTTTCTCCGCCGAAATCGATATACGCTTCGTCAACAAGCACCACGCTGTCGGGATTTGAGATAAGTATGCGCTCAATTTCGCAGAGAGGTTTGAAAATTCCCGTCGGTGCGTTCGGATTGGCGATAACTATAAGCTTGCCGTTTTGTTCCAGATAATCCTCGGTTTTTATGGTAAAATCATCACAAAGCGGCTTTTTTTCATAATTTGCGCCGTGAAGCTTCGCATACACCTCGTAAAAACCGTAGGTTATATCGGGGAACACGACTCCCTTTTCGGAGAATGCCATAAACGCGAAGTTCAGTATATCGTCCGATCCGTTTGAAACGAAGACCTCATCGGTTTCGCGGCCGTAAAACTCTCCGAGAGCCTTGCGAAGACCTCGGCAGTCGGGGTCGGAGTAAAGCCTGAGATCGGAAAGCTCGCCGTAGCCTATCGATACAAGCACGTCGGGCGAGGGCGGATAGGGCGACTCGTTTGTGTTAAGCTTTATGTATTTGACACCAAGCGGCTGTTCGCCCGGTGTGTACGCCGTAAGCTCGGCGTATTTTGGGTTCATATATTTACTCATTTTATATTTAGAAAAACTTTTAAGAAAAGTTTTTCCATACCTTTTCAAAAGATTTATACGAGAATACTTTTTGCAAAAAGTTTTCTCAAGCTCTTTCAAAAACCTTTCTAAAAAAGTTAATTTCCCTTTTCAGCAAAGTTTTTGAAGTTCTTAGAAACTTTTTACAAAAAGTTTCTAAGCAGGTTCCAAGGACAGCGTCCTTGGCAGAGCCCTAAGTCCCTTTGCGTACTCCGACGCTGCGGGCGTGTGCGGAAAGACCTTCCTTCTCGGCAAACGCCATAACGTCGTCTGCGACCTCGCTTAGCGCATCTCTTGTGAAGTAGGTGTACTGCATTTTCTTAACGAAGTCGTCAACAGAAAGAGGACTTGAAAATCTTGCAGTTCCGCTTGTGGGGAGCGTGTGGTTAGGCCCTGCGAAATAGTCGCCGAGAGCCTCGGGACAATATCTTCCCATAAATACCGAGCCTGCATTCTTAACTCTGTCAAGCACGTCAAAGGGATTATCAAGACAAAGCTCGAGATGCTCGGGAGCGATATCGTTTGAAAGCTCGATTGCTTCGATAAGATCGTCGGTAACGATAATTTTGCCGTTGTTGTCGACAGAAGCACGGGCGATCTCTGCTCTCGGAAGAAGGGGGATCATTCGCTCAAGCTCCTGTGAAACCTGTTTTGCAAGCTCGATGCTGTCGGTAATAAGAACGGCGGTCGAATTTTTATCGTGCTCTGCCTGTGAAAGCATATCTGCGGCAACGTAAGAGGGGTTTGAATTCTTGTCCGCAATTACGAGTATTTCGCTCGGCCCTGCGATCATATCTATGGCAACCTGACCGTAAACCTGTCTTTTCGCCTCTGCGACGAAGGCGTTACCCGGTCCGACTATTTTGTCAACCATAGGAACGCTCTGAGTGCCGTAAGCAAGCGCCGCAACGGCCTGCGCTCCGCCGAGTGCGAAAACGCGGTCAACGCCTGCAACGTGAGCTGCCGCAAGTATCGCGGGCGCGATCTTTCCGCCGCTTGCTGGGGAAACCATAACGATCTCGCCGACACCTGCAAGCTTTGCGGGAATAGCGTTCATAAGCACGGACGAGGGATATGCCGCCGTACCGCCCGGAACATAAAGCCCTACCCTCGCAAGAGGAATGACCTTTTGTCCGGTAACTACGCCGTTTTTCTCATTTATAATAAAGCTGTTTCTTACCTGTCTTTTGTGGAATGCTTCGATGTTTTCAGCGGCGCGGCGCAAAACTCCCATAAATTCTTCGCCTATTTCCTCGACCGCCTTTTCGATCTCTTCCTTTGACACCTCAAGAGAAGAAAGCTTTGCTCTGTCGAATCGCTCGGTGTACTCAAAAAGTGCCTCGTCGCCGCGAGTACGCACGTTTGCGATTATATCACTTACAATATCCTCAACACCCGATGCCGAAAGCGAACGGTTGAAAAGGAGCGTTTTATCTATATTTTTTATATCTTCAAATATCTTTATCATTTAAATTTTCCCTCACTCAACTATCTTTGCAAGCGAAGAATATATATTTTCTATCGCCTCGTTCTTGAATTTGAAGCTTGCCTTGTTTGCGATAAGGCGAGCGCTTATATCTACCACCTTCTCAAACGGTGCAAGATGATTTTCATAGAGCGTTTTGCCCGTTTCGACTATATCGACAATAACGTCCGAAAGTCCGAGAATGGGAGCAAGCTCTATCGAGCCGTTAAGTGTAATTATATCTATTTCCCTGCGCTGTCTGTCGTAATATCCGCGCGCTATGTTAGGGAATTTCGTTGCCACGCGAAGTGTTTTGTCGGGATCGCTTCGATAGTCCTCCATGGCGGCGACCATCATTCTGCATACTCCCGTTTTGAGATCGAGAAGCTCGTAAACGTCGGGGGAATATTCAAGCAGAATGTCCTTTCCCGCAACACCTATATCAGCTGCGCCTCTTTCTACGTATATCGACACGTCGGACGGCTTTACCCAGAAGTATCTGACTCCGACCTCGGAATTTTCGTATATTAGCTTTCTGTTGTTTTCCTTGATCGAAGGGCAAGGATAGCCCGCCGCCTCGAACATAGAATAGACCTTTTCGCCAAGTCTTCCCTTAGGAAGCGCAATATTTACAAATTCAGCCATGATCAGACCTCACCGCCATTTCTCATATCAAATACTCTCCTAAAGGTCATATTTTCGGGCACTTCTCTTCCCGACATAAGACTTTCTCCGTTTTCGGTAAGCTTTTCTGTCATAGCAAACACGTCGGCAGGAGAGTTATTTTCGCCGTAAATAAGGAAAATATCAGCATCACAGTCTGCCGAAGTCCTGTCAAGGCGTTCAAGCAGATCGAGATAAACAGCAAAGCCGATAGCTCCGCCCTGACGTCCCATTTTGCTAAGAAGATTGTCATATCTTCCGCCAGAGAGAACGCCTGTCGGGATATTGTCAATATATCCTCTGAAAACTATTCCGCTATAATAGCGCATATCGTTTACTACCGAGAAATCTATCCAAACGTGGTCAGCTGCTCCGCATTTCTTTGTCATTTCGCAGATAAGAGTAAGCTCGCCAAGAGCCTCGCGCGCCTTCTCTGTGCGGCAGACCTCGCCAAGAACAGAAATGACGTCTTCTATCTTGCCGTATGCCGAAACGAGCTTTGTAAAGCACTCCTTCAGACTCGCATCAAGTCCTGCCTCGTCGCACACAAGTGCAACTCCCGAGCGGTTCTTTTCGCCTATGCAAACGAGCATTCTGCGCCTCCGCTCACCCGAAAGACCTGCTTCTTCAATAAGCTCGGAAAGTATTCCCATATGGGAAATATCGAGTATATACTTATCGCTCACTGTCGCAAGACTGCGAAGCGCGAGCATAATTACCTCGCAAACATTGTAACTGTCAAGCTTTCCGAAGCATTCAAGGCCTGTTTGCATTATTTCGGAAAAGTCCCTTGATGTGCTTGCGCCTGAAGAGCGGTAAACTGTTTCATTATAATATATTTTATTTATTCCCGATGGAGATTCGGGTGTGTTTTTAATTATTGAAAGAGTTACGTCGGGCTTTAGGGCAAGAAGTTTTCCGCTCTCGCCTGTGAAGGTGATGACCCTATCGCTTACAAGGAAATCCTTATTGCGCACGTAAAGGTCGTACTCCTCGAACTTGCTCATTTTATATGGCTTATAACCAAATGCTCGGTAAAGTCCGCGCAGAGCAAAGGTTACTCTTTCTTCGGTCTTGAATATATTTTTATCTGCAGTAAAACCGCCGCTCATATTTGTTTCTGCCTTTCAAATAGTATTGATGAGTATAATTTTATCACTTTAAACTGATAAAGTCAATATGAATATTACACAAATTTTCAAAACTTTATATGGCAAGATGCTATATAAAGTCAAAACTGCTCAAATATTTTCTATTTGTGCCGCGTGTTCGCAGTATATGCAGCGATAAATTCTTCTATCGCGGTCGCCGAGTCTGAATTCCTGTCTGAGCTCAGGCTCAACAGAGGTGATGCAGCGGGGGTTTTTGCACTTTATAACACCCGATACTCGCTCGGGAAGAGTCAGCTTTTCTCTCTTTACGAGCTTTCCGTCCTCGATTATATTGACCGTAATGCCGTGATCGATAAATCCGAGAAGATCAAAGTCGAGCTCAATTATCTCGCCAATCTTGATTATATCTTTTTTGCCCATTTTGGTACTGTCCGCATTTTTTATCATAGCAACAGTACAGTCGAGCTTGTCAAGACCGAGAACGTTATATATATACATTCCCTTTCCTGCGCTTATATGGTCTATAACTATTCCGTTTTTGATCTGTCCTATAATCATTTGCCTTCAGCCTCCTTCAGCAGCATAAGTATAAGTGCCATTCGGATATATACGCTGTATTTTACCTGCTTGAAATAGCAAGCTCTGGGATCGTCGTCAACTGCGACCGAGATCTCATTGACTCTCGGAAGCGGGTGGAGAATAGCGAGATCCTTCTTTGCGTTTGTGAGCTTATCGGGAGTAAGAATGTAAGTGTCTTTAAGTCTGATATAGTCAGCTTCGTTGAAGAAGCGCTCTCTCTGAACTCTCGTCATATAAAGTATATCGAGCTTGTCGATAGCGCCGACAAGATCGGTGGTTTCCTCAAACTGTGCGCCCGACGGGATAATGACTTCATCTCTGATATAGTCGGGGATTTTAAGCTCGTCGGGAGAAATAAGCACGAATTTTACGTTCTTATATCTCGACATAGCCGAAATGAGCGAGTGAACCGTGCGTCCGAATTTAAGGTCGCCGCAAAGACCGACGGTGAGTCCGTCGAAGCTTCCCTTTTCGAGCTTTATCGTGATAAGGTCGGTAAGAGTCTGCGTCGGGTGGTTATGACCGCCGTCGCCCGCGTTTATGATCGGAACCTCAGAGCGCATTGTCGCCGCAAGAGCCGCGCCCTCTTTGGGGTGGCGCATCGCAATTATATTTACGTAATTTGAAACGGTTCTTATAGTGTCCGAAAGGCTCTCTCCCTTTGCAGTAGAGCTGCTCTGCGCCTCAGAAAATCCGAGAACGCTTCCGCCGAGCTGATACATTGCCGACTCGAAGCTCAGCCTTGTTCTCGTTGACGGCTCAAAGAAGAGGGTCGCAAGTCTTTTGCCCTTGCACACCTCTGCATACTTTTCGGGATTTGCCATTATGTCCTGCGCCGTTTCGATAAGCGAGTCGATTTCGGCAAGCGACAGATCTTTTATATCGATAAGACTTCTCATTTTATCTCCAATTTCCGTGCCAAAACGGCACAAACAAGCAATTTTTGATGAATTTTAATTTCCTTATATATGCGC
The DNA here is from genome assembly GCA_045580325.1 of Eubacteriales bacterium. Lineage (GTDB taxonomy): Bacteria > Bacillota > Clostridia > Oscillospirales > CAG-272 > SIG672. Next base: position 90,043 of record JAZNNR010000032.1, on the reverse strand, counting down.
CTTTTGCACCTTCGCTAAAAACGCAGAAAGGTGCAAAGATGTCGTATATTCTTATTTTGAGATTTTGGCGCAGCCAAAATCGTGGATAAGCGCCGTGTGTGTTTGTACTATTGCTTCAGCACTTTGAGATTTTGGCAAAGCCAAAATCGTGAACAAGCGCCCTGTGTGTTAGCACTATCCTTACGCGCTTGTTTTATCTTGAGCCATTTACAGCAAGATAGTTCTTGATGCGCTCAACGTTTTCTCTGTTTGCCTCGTCCTCTTCGAGATACTCGATAATATCATACACGTCAACTATCGAATATACGGGGAATCCGAACTGCTCCTCGATCTCCTGCATTGCGCCCTTTTCGGTCTGTCCCTTTTCCTTGCGGTCAACCATAATGAAGGTTGCCGCAACCTTTACGTCCTCGAGGTGAGAAAGGATCTCCATACTTTCGCGGATAGCCGTTCCTGCTGTGATAACGTCCTCAATAATAACGACCTCTTCACCTGCTGTGGGAACGTAGCCTACGAAAACTCCGCCTTCGCCGTGATCCTTTACTTCCTTGCGGTTGAAGAAGAAGGGTACGTTCAGGTCCTTCTTTGAGAGTGCTACTGCCGCAGATACCGCAAGCGAAATTCCCTTGTATGCAGGTCCGTAAAGAACTGCCTTCTTTGCGCCAAGCTTTTCAAAATAAGCCTTTGCGTAGAATTCGCCGAGCTTTGCAATATCGTCGCCCGTCTTTATCATTCCCGCGTTGATGAAATAGGGAATCTTTCTTCCGCTTTTTGCGGTAAAATCACCGAATTTAAGTACTCCCGCGCCCTGCAGGAACTGTATAAACTCTCTCTTGTAGCTTTCCATATCTATAACCAAGCCTTTCTTTATTTTTCTATATGAAATTTATCTGTTTCTTTAAGTTCAAGATAGTCGATCGCGCGTTCAAATATTGCTTTTGCCTCGTCGAGTCCGTCGGGGTGATGTGCGTCGCTTCCGAGATAGAACTTACAGCCACACTTCTTCGCTATTTCAAACATGCGAAGTATCGTCTGAGCCTCCGCCTCGCTGAATCTCATATCGTACGAGTTAAGCTCGATACCGATTCCTATATCAGCGGCTCTTGTAAATCTCTTTACAAGCTCCTTTTCGGGAAGAAGATCGAGAACTGCGAGATAATCTTCTCTGCTGGCAGGTGCGATAAGAGCGCACGCAAGATGTGCCGCGCCTACCTTGTGATAAGGAATGTCCATATTAAAAAGTGCGTCCACCTTTTCAAGCCAGACCTTTGCTCTGCCCTCGACGGTCTGTGCGTCCTCTGTTGAGAGTCCAAAGCCCGCATTGTTTAGATGTGTGGTAGGAATGATTACAAAATCGAACTTGTCGTAGGTTGCCCTATCTGTTCCGACTACGAAATCCTTTCTCATCTCGGTTTCCGCACCGAACAAAAACTCGACGTTTTCAGCCTGCGGAAGAGGAAGTATCTGAGAGATCCACTCAAGGTCCTGTACTCTGTACCAATCTATCGTGTCGGGGATAGCTCTGTCCCAGAAATGATCGGTGACGCAGATCTGTTTAAGTCCGTTGTCGAGTGCGTATTTAAGTATGCGCTCCTTGTTTTGCGCCTCGTCCTGTGAGCAGAGCGAAAGCTTTGAGTGAATATGATAATCGTGATCAAAGATATATCTCATATAAACCTCACATTATATATCATTAAATATCAGTCAACAAATTCGGCAATACATCTTTCGTATGCGGCGACGGGATCCTGTGCTGCTGTTATCGGACGTCCGACAACGATATAGTCAGAGCCTATCTTTTTAGCCTCTGCGGGAGTCATAACTCTCTTCTGGTCGCCGATATCTCCGTCGGCAAATCTTACACCCGGAGTAACCGTAACGAAATCCTTGCCGCAGGTATCGTGTACCTTGCCTGCTTCAAGAGGTGAACATACAACGCCGTCAAGTCCTGCAAGCTTTGCGTTATGAGCGTAGTGCATAACTACCTTATCGATCGGCTCGTGGATAAGCAGATCGTTCTCCATACTCTCCTGATCGGTAGAGGTGAGCTGTGTTACGGCAATAAGCATCGGTCTTGTGCCGTCTTCTCTTGTAAGACCCTCGAGCGCCGCCTGCATCATACGGATAGTACCGCCTGCGTGAAGGTTTGTCATATCAACGTCGAGTCTTGAAAGAACAGCCATCGACTTTTTAACCGTGTTGGGAATATCGTGAAGCTTCAGGTCGAGGAATATCTTGTGTCCTCTCCTCTTTATTTCCTTTACTATCGAAGGTCCTTCGGCATAGTAAAGCTCCATTCCTATCTTAACAAAAGGCTTTCTGCCTGTAAACTTGTCAAGGAATGCAAATGTTTTTTCTGCGCTGTCAAAATCACAGGCAATAATTACGTCCTTCCCCATCAGTGTGCTCCTCCTATAATTTCACTAAGATTTTTTATACCGTATTTTTCCATAACTCTCGGCAGATCGTTTATAATATCGCGGCAGGCGTAGGGATTTACAAGGTTTGCCGCGCCGACCTCGACTGCGCACGCTCCTGCGAGCATCATTTCTATAACGTCCTCGGCACTCGAAACGCCGCCCATTCCGACAACGGGAATTTTAACTGCGCCAGCCACCTGATAGACCATTCTCACAGCTACGGGGAATATCGCGCTTCCCGAAAATCCGCCCATTTTGTTGGCAATTACAGGCTTTTTCGTGCGAAGGTCTATTCTCATTCCGAGAAGTGTATTTATAAGGCTGATGCCGTCCGCGCCCGCCTCCTCGCACGCCTTTGCTATCGAAACTATGTCGGTAACGTTAGGCGAAAGCTTGATTATAACAGGCTTCGTCGTTACTGCCTTTACCGCGCGTGTTACCTCTGCCGCCGCCTCGGGTGAAGTACCGAATGACATTCCCCCGCCGTGTACGTTAGGGCAGCTTACGTTGACCTCGAGCCAACCCACCTGCTCGCATTTATCGAGCTTTTCACAGGTATAGACGTATTCTTCAACAGAAAATCCCGAAACGTTAGCCATAACAGGCTTATTAAAGCACTTTTTAAGCTTCGGGAGCTCCTCGGAAATAACCTTTTCAACTCCCGGATTCTGAAGTCCGACCGAGTTTATCATTCCCATCGGACATTCTGCGATTCTCGGAGTAGGGTTACCGAATCTCGCCTCTTTTGTCGTGCCCTTGAACGAAAATGTTCCGAGCATATTTATATCGTAAAGCTCTGCAAATTCATATCCGAAGCCGTACGTTCCGCTTGCGGGGATCACGGGATTATCGAGCTCTATTTTGCAAAGAGTTACCTTAGTTTCTACTGCTTGTCCCATAATATCTCCTCTCTGCAAAGAACAGGGCCGTCCTTGCATATGCGTTTATATCCTGTTACCGTCTTGCACGAGCAGCCCATACAAGCACCGAAGCCGCAGCCCATACGCTCCTCGAAGCTAAACTGCGCGGGAGCGCTTGTTGCGCTGTAAAGTGCTTTAAGCATCGGCTCAGGTCCGCACGAGCATATCGAGGAATACTCTCCGACAGTGTCAAGAGCGTTTGTTACAAAGCCCTTGATCCCGCAGCTTCCGTCGACTGTTGTAACGGTGAACTGTGCGCCTATCTTTTCAAATTCCTCTTTATAGAAGACCTCGTCTGCGCTTCCGAATCCTGCGATGACCTTGACAGTCTTGCCCGCTCTTATGAGTTCTTTTGCAAGCAGGAACATCGGGGGAAGTCCTACTCCGCCGCCCACGAGAAGCGGTGTGTCGCCGCATTTTGAGAGATCGTAGCCGTTCCCAAGACCTGTGAGTATATCAAGCTCCTCACCGCCCGTCATTTCAGCCATCTTCTCTGTTCCCTTGCCGACGACCTTATAAATAAGTGTCAGCGTGCCCTTTTCGGCATCGCAAACCGAGATCGGTCTGCGGAGATAGAAGCCGTCAAGCTGAATATTTACAAACTGACCGGGTGCGGTAATATCCGAAATATCACCCGAGAGCTTCATTTCAAACGTGTTTTTCGCAACCTTTCGGTTCGAAATCACAGTAAAAATCGATTGCTTCATTTTTTAAGCCTTTCTTGTTGAAAACCCTTTTGGGAAAAGGGTTTTCATACTTTCTTAAAACATTTCGTGGAAACCCTTTTTGTAAAAAGGGTTTCCACACCTTCCCAAAAACTTTTCTGAAATGGGAAGGGTGTTATTTATAAAAGTTTTTGGGAATCCAAAACCCTTTATACAAAAAGGGTTTTGGCAGGGTTTCCAAAGGGACGGCGTCCCTTTGGTTAAGAATCTATTGTAGAAACCTTGAAGGTGATCTCGTCAAGTACGTCGAGAAGTGCTCTTACCGTATCAAGCGCTGTGAACATAGTAACGTTATTTTCTACTGCGAGGCGGCGGATCTGATAGCCGTCCTGCATCTGATCCATAGAGCCGGGCTCACGGGTATTGATAACGTACGCTATATAACCCTTGCGAATTGCATTCGGAATATCCTCGCTACGCTCTGTTCCGTCTGTTATTTTTGCCACCGCTTTGGTGCGTATTCCGTGCTGTTTAAGGAATGCCGCTGTTCCTGCCGTTGCCTGAATATTAAATCCGAGGTTGTAGAAGCGTCTGATGAGCGGGAGCGCCTCTTCCTTGTCCTTATCTGCAATAGTTGCGAGAACGGTTCCGTAGTTCTGGATCTGCATTCCCGATGCCTGAAGCGCCTTGTAGAGCGCACGGTTAAGAGTTGTATCGTAACCGATCGCTTCACCTGTAGATTTCATTTCGGGAGAGAGGTATGTGTCCATTCCGCGAAGCTTAGCGAAGGAGAATACAGGTGCTTTTACGTAGTACTTCTTCTTTTCTGCGGGATAAAGCTCTGTAATTCCCTGTGCTTTAAGCGATTCTCCGAGAATTACCTTTGTCGCAATATCGGCAAGCGCGTATCCCGTTGCTTTCGAAAGGAAAGGCACGGTTCTTGAAGAACGCGGGTTAACCTCTATGATGAAGACCTCGTCGTTTTTGTCAACGATGAACTGAATATTGTAAAGTCCGACGATTCCGAGTCCGATACCGAGCTTTTTAGCGTAGTCGAGTATCTTTTCCTTAACCGCGTCAGAAATACTGAACGAGGGATATACGCTGATACTGTCGCCGCTATGTACGCCTGTACGTTCAACAAGCTCCATAATACCGGGAACGAATACGTCCGTTCCGTCGCATACGGCGTCAATTTCAACCTCTTTACCCATAATGTATCTGTCAACGAGAACGGGCTTGTCTGCATCTATCTCAACTGCGTTCTTGAGGTAGTGGCGGAGCTGTCCCTCGTTTGCGATTATCTGCATCGCACGTCCGCCGAGAACGAAGCTCGGACGAACGAGAACGGGGTATCCGATCCTTGCCGCAGTCGCAACACCCTCTTCGATGTCTGTAACTGCCGCGCCTGTCGGCTGAGGAATGTGAAGCTCTGAAAGAATATGCTCGAACGACTTGCGGTTTTCCGCACGGTCGATAGCTTCAACGTCTGTACCGATTATCTTCACGCCGCGCTCAAGGAGAGGAGCGGCAAGGTTTATTGCAGTCTGTCCGCCAAGCGATGCGATGATCTCGTCAGAGCCCTCGAAAGCAACGATATTCATAACGTCCTCGACTGTAAGGGGCTCGAAGTAGAGCTTATCCGCAGTCGTATAGTCTGTCGAAACTGTTTCGGGGTTATTGTTTATTATAATAGCCTCGTATCCCGCACTGCGTATCGTCTGAACCGCGTGAACCGACGAATAGTCAAATTCTACGCCCTGACCGATACGGATAGGACCTGCGCCGAGAACCATCTTCTTTTCCCTGTCTGTAACTATCGACTTGTTTTCGCCTGTATAGCTCGAATAGAAGTAAGGAATATAGTGTCCCGTGTGCGCGGTATCGACCATCTTGTAGATAGGATAAATATTCCTATGCGTACGGAACTTCCACACGTCGATCTCGCTCATACCCCAGAGCTTTGCGATATATTTATCCGAAAATCCGAGCTTCTTTGCATCTTTAAGCACTTCTTCGCTCATAACATTATTCTTGAGCACTACTTCGCAGTCTGTTATACGCTTAAGAGCCTCGAGGAAAAGGGGAGTTATCATTGTGATCTCGTGGAGCTTTTCGATAGAAACTCCGCGGCGGAGAAGCTCGCATACCGTAAAGAGAGTATCATCTCTGAAATCAGCCATATACTCGATTATTTCTTCGGTAGCCATATTATCGAACTTAGGCATATGGAAGTGGCAAACGCCGATCTCGAGCGAGCGCACCGATTTGAGCAGACACTCTTCGAGGCTTGAGCCTATTCCCATAACCTCGCCCGTTGCCTTCATCTGTGTGCCGAGCTTGTTTGTAGCGTCCGCGAATTTATCAAAGGGGAATCTCGGAAGCTTTGCGATTATATAGTCGAGCGAGGGCTCGTAAGCCGCAGTAGTATTTCCGAGCTTAATATCTTCAAGAGTCATACCGACAGCGATCTTTGCAGTAACTCTTGCTATCGGGTATCCGCTTGCCTTTGATGCAAGTGCCGAGGAGCGCGAAACTCTCGGGTTTACTTCGATAAGGTAATACTGGGATGTCGTGGGATGAAGCGCAAACTGTACGTTACAGCCGCCCTCGATCTTAAGCTCCTTGATAAGCTTGATCGCGCTGTCATTGAGCATCTTTTCGTCTTCTTTGGAAAGGCTCATAATAGGAGCAACGACCACAGAGTCGCCTGTGTGAACGCCGACGGGGTCAACGTTTTCCATACCGCAGATGGTGATAGCGTGTCCCGTGCCGTCGCGCATAACCTCGAATTCGATCTCTTTATATCCCTTAACGCTCTTTTCGATAAGTACCTGATGAACGGGCGAGAGTCTGAATGCGTTGATAGCAACCTCTTCAAGCTCCTTTTCGTCGCCTGCAAATCCGCCGCCTGTGCCGCCGAGTGTGAACGCGGGACGAAGCACTACGGGGTAGCCTATTTTCTTTGCTGCTTCTTTTGCCTCCTCAACCGAGTAGGTTATCTCCGAAGGAATTACCGGCTCTCCGATAGATGTGCAAAGCTCCTTGAAAAGCTCTCTGTCCTCTGCTCTTTCAATGCTTTCGCCCGACGTTCCGAGAAGCTCTACTCCGCATTCTGCAAGTATTCCCTTCTTTTCGAGCTGCATCGCAAGGTTAAGACCTGTCTGTCCGCCGATACCGGGGATAATTGCGTCGGGACGCTCGTATCTGATTATTCTTGATACGTATTCAAGAGTAAGGGGCTCCATATATACCTTGTCGGCAATAGAGGTATCTGTCATTATGGTAGCGGGGTTGGAGTTTGCAAGAACGACCTCGTATCCCTCTTCCTTGAGTGCGATACAAGCCTGTGTACCTGCATAGTCGAACTCAGCAGCCTGACCGATAACTATCGGACCCGAGCCTATTATCATTATCTTGTGAATATCTGTTCTTTTCGGCATAACTATATAATTTCCTTTCTGTTACAAACAACAAAGAGTGTTTTTTCCGTGTTTTTACTAATTTATCTTGTTTCTCTTATTTTTCAAGAGAATTATATACTATTTTTCCGTCGCATACTGTCATAAGGCATTTTCCGAGCACCTTTCGTCCGCCAAAGGGAGTGTTTCTTCCCTTGGAGAGAAATTTTTCGGGGTCTATTTCGTACTCCGTGTCAAGAGAGAACACTGTAAAGCTTCCCTTTTCACCGAACACTTCGCCTCTATCCAGTGAAAATCTCTCGCTCGGCGCAGTGCTCATCATATCGACAAGCCTCTCAAGCGTGATGATTCCTTTTTTGACAAGCTCGGTATAAAGTATCGGAAAAGCGGTTTCAAGTCCGACTATTCCCATAAGACTCTTTTCAAGTCCTCTTGATTTTTCTTCCTCGCTGTGCGGTGCGTGATCTGTCGCTATCATATCGACAGTGCCGTCGCGCACACCCTCTATAAGAGCTTCCCTGTCCGCGCTCGAGCGAAGCGGGGGGTTCATTTTATAGTTTCCATGGTCGATAAGGTCGCCCTCGTCCATAACGAGATAGTGCGGTCCCGTTTCGCAGGTGATGTTTACCCCTCTTGCCTTTGCCTCGCGTATAAGCTGTACGCTCTCCTTTGTCGAGATATGACAAACGTGATATGCACAGCCTGTTTCCTTTGCAAGTCTTATATCTCTTTCTATCTGTTTCCATTCGGACTCGGACGAAATTCCCGGGATATTATGCTCCTTTGCAAATTTTCCCGCGTGGATCGCTCCGCCTGCACGAAGCTTATCGTCCTCGCAGTGCGCGGCGATTATCTTGCCGAGCCTTGCCGCCTCAGTCATAGCCCTTCGCATGACCTCCTCGGTCTGAACTCCGATACCGTCGTCCGAAAAAGCAACGACGTACTGCGCCATATCCTCCATATCGGCAAGGTTTTCGCCGTCCTTTGTTATTCTTCCGTAGGGTATGACCTTTATTTTCGCATCGCGCTCTATTATTTCAAGCTGTTTGTCAAGATTTTCCTTACTGTACGGCGAGGGATCAAGGTTCGGCATCGAGCAAATTACCGTGCATCCGCCTGCCGCCGCAGCCTCGCTTCCGCTACTTACCGTTTCTTTATAAGAAAAACCCGGTTCTCTAAGATGCGTATGCACATCGACGAAACCGGGAAATATAGCACAGTTTTTTAAAACGGAAAATTCTTCCCCTACTACTACGGAGAAGTCAGCAGAAAAATCAGAAATGCTCGCCTTAGCTGCTTCGTCAGATGAAATGAGAATATCAATATCTTTGTTTTCTTTAAGTCCGTATACATATGCTTTTTCAAGTTTGCAGCGCACTTTTTCTCACTCCTTTTCCAAGACATTATTTTCTATTTTTTCTTTCCAAAAATTATACCACTTTTTTTTCAATATGTCAATAATAATTATGTAATATCATTAAATTTATTTTGAAATATTTTTGTATCTTATTTCCTAAAAACCGCATAACAAGAGCTTTGCAGGGTAAAAATAAATCAGTACACAAAAAAGCTGTTTTATGAAAGGATTTTTTAAAATGATCAAAATAATAAAAGAATACTCAAAATGCTTATTTGCACTTCTTCTTTCGGCGCTTATCATTACCCTATCGCTTTGCTTTCTTGCGCACAGCAGCGATGCAGAAAGCACCTCCTTTTCCGCCTCGCAGATATATGAAATGGCCGGACAGAGTGAGGATGACGGCGATATTTCAAGCAAGGTCATGGAAGAGATAGTAAACGTATTCGGCAGCTGAAAAGGCTTGTAATTTTAAAGAGAGGAGCTAAATAAGATGTATAAAGGCTACAAACGCAGAGTGGTAGTTATCCGCGACACGAAAAGCTCACTTTTCGAGAGCGCGTATTTCGTCTTGCGCGAAAGCACCGAGGGAAGCAGTGTGCGCGATATGATAAAAGAGGCGACAAAAATCATAAAAGAAAAAACCGCCGAGGACGAGTGTCCCCCATATCTAAAAAAATTCTTCTCGTTTTCGCTCGGCTGTGCGATTTCTTCGGTATTTTTCACCGCAGTTGTGATATTTTTGTCATAACACGTGAAAATGTTTACAGATAGGCAAAAATCAATCTTTTTATTGTTCATTAGTTTGTGATAATATTATAGTGCTATATTTTGTGCGTGTAAAAAGACAGGTACCGACGTACACGGGCCGTATTGTGTATGACTTTCCGTACCTGTCGAGTACATAATTTTAAGAAGTCGTATCTTTTTGCGTATCTGTCGGACAAAAGATGGGGTTTTGTCCGATACTGCGTTAAATTTTACATCTGACGTCTTTACTTTTCCGTGCACACGTGTATCTGCACGGTCTTTTCGGGCGTTTCTCTATATTTTACGCCCTACTGAAGCTATATTTCAAATTTTACTCAAAGAAAGGATGAAAGAATAATATATGGCAAAAAAAGCTGCAAAAAAACTCAGAGTTGCCTGTCTTGGCGGTCTTGGTGAGATCGGAAAAAATTTCACCCTGCTCGAATGCGGCGAAGACATGCTCATAATAGACTGCGGTATGGGCTTTCCCGATGACGATATGCTCGGCGTTGACCTCGTTATTCCTGATTTTTCATACCTCAAAAAGAATGCAGACCGCATTCGCGGCGTTTTCCTGACTCACGGCCACGAGGATCACATAGGCGCTATTCCCTATCTGCTAAGCGAGCTTGATCTTCCCGTTTACGGAACAAGACTTACCATAGGAATAATAAAATACAAGCTCGAGGAGCACAAGATCCCCTTTAAGCCCCGCCTTATCTGCGTAGAAGCAGGCGACGTTGTCGATGCGGGACAGCTCTCAGTTGAATTTATACACGTAAATCACTCTATCGCGGACGCCTGCGCGCTTGCGATATTCACACCGCTCGGAACTGTTATCCACACGGGAGATTTCAAGATAGACCTCACCCCTATTGACGGCGAGGTAATGGACCTCACTCGCTTCGGCGAGCTTGGCAAAGAGGGCGTTCTCCTTCTTATGTGCGAATCGACAAACGCAGAGCGTCCGGGATTCACACCCTCCGAAAAGAACGTCGGCGAATCTCTCAAATCGATATTTATGCGGCATCCGAAAAAGCGCATAGTTATCACTACTTTTTCGTCAAACGTACACCGCGTTCAGCAGATAATAGACATAAGCGTCGCTCACAAGCGCAAGGTCGCCGTCATCGGCAGAAGTATGCAGAACATAGTCAGCGCCGCAATTGAGCTTGGCTATATGCACGTTCCCGAAGGCGCGATAATCGACATCGGCGACATCAAAAACTACAACCCCGAAAACGTAACCGTGATCACTACGGGAAGTCAGGGCGAGCCTATGTCAGCGCTCTACCGTATGGCATTTTCCGACCACGCGAAATTAAATCTCGGCAACGACGACCTTGTCGTAATAAGCGCAAATCCCATTCCGGGAAATGAAAAGCTTGTTGACAGGCTTATAAACGAATTTACCAAAAACAACGTTACCGTTTTCCGCGATTCTTCGGTTGAAATTCACGTATCGGGACACGCTTGTCAGGGCGAGCTGAAGCTTCTTCAAGCTCTTGTCAAGCCGAAATATTTTATGCCCGTTCACGGCGAATACAAGCACCTTGCCGCCAACCGCGACCTTGCAAAGTCTATGGGACAGGAGCCCTCTTCGATTTTCATCGGAGAAAACGGAAAGGTTCTCGAAATATCGGCAAAAAGCGCGAAATTCAACGGAAATCTCCCCTGCGGAGTGCTCTTCGTTGACGGTGCGGGTGTCGGCGACGTCGGAAACATCGTTCTGCGCGACAGAAAGCATCTTTCCGAAGAAGGAATTATCGTTGTCGTCGCCTCTCTTTCGCTCGACGAGGGACTTCTTATTTCGGGTCCCGAGATCATCACGCGCGGTTTTGTCTATATGCGCGAATCGGAAGAGCTCATAGCCGAGCTTCGCCGTATCGCCTACGATTCTATCTACGACGCACTTGATGGCGACTGTACCGATTGGACTCAGATCAAAAATATCATTAAGGACGATCTCTCGCGTTACATTTATTCCAAAACCAAGCGCCGCCCGATGATTCTCCCTGTGATACTTGATGTTTAAAATTAAATATTAACGGACGGATTATTTTTCCGTCCGTTTAATTTTATTCTATTTCGTAAAACACTTCTACCATAATTCTTGCGCCGAGCCTGAAGCCGTACTCAAAAATTTCTTTTTCACTCAAAGCAGACATCTCATTCATGCAGTCCTCATATTTCTCAAGCGTTTCTTTTTGTACTTGTGTAAGGGTTTCCCGTAATTTTTCAGAGTTACGAACAGCAAGATTTAAAAGTTCCTTTATACGAGCGTTATCACGAAGCGTATTTTCAAAAGGGCTTATGTTTCCGTACCACAATTCCCCAAGCATTTTAACCATATTTTCATCTCCTTATAAACAATTTCGTTGATTTACAAAGACATTATAGCAACATTTTGTTGCTTTGTCAATAGATTTCAACAATATTTTCTACGATTTGTTGCTTTTTATTGACTTGACACATTTTGTTGCTATAATAAATACGGAAGGTGATGATATGGAAACTTTACTGCTTTTAAGAAAAAAGAAAGGCGTAACCCAAAAAGATGTTGCAGACTACCTAAAAATTTCAAGGCAGGCGTATGCAAATTACGAATCCGGCAGAAGAACGCCAGACATAAAAATGTTAAAACTGTTGTCAATATATTTTGAAACGTCGATAGACGCAATTTTATCACATTCCGTATCCTCAACAACTACACATAATATAAAGAGCGAAGAAACTCTTGATGAAAGAGAAAAAACACTTATAAAATTTTTCAGACAAGCCTCGGAGCAGGGAAAGCAAAGAATTATACAAAGTGTACTCAATGCTTGTGATAACAACAAAAAATAATTACTTTAATAAAATATTAACACGGCAGAAAATTTCTGCCGTGTTGTTTTGTGTTTGGGAGAATAATATGCCTTCCTCTTGAGGAAGGGGGACCACGAAGTGGTGGAAGGAGTTAATAAGCTACTCCCTCAGTCGCTTTGCGACAGCTCCCTCAAGAGGGAGCCGTTTAATCGGACAACTGCACACACAAAATCGGCAGAGAAACAACATCTCTGCCGATTTGTAATTATTTCGTTTCAGAAAAGTTTTGAAAGTCCTTAGAAAACTTTTTCAAAAGTTTTCTAAGCGGGTTCCAAGGGCAGAGCCCTTGGGTAAACCTTCTTATCTGTTCTTTACGATAAAATTCCAGCTGTCGCGGCACATTTCGTCGAGGTCAAGCTTTGCTTCCCAGCCGAGGACTTCCTTCGCCTTGTCGGTAGAAGCGTAGCAGGTAGCAATATCACCCGGACGGCGCTCGCCGATCTTGTGGTTTACTTTGACGCCGTTTACGCGCTCGAATGTGTTTACAACGTCAAGCACGCTGCTACCCTTTCCTGTTCCGAGGTTGACCGTAAGAACGCCCTTGTTATCTTCGATATACTTAAGCGCAGCGATATGTCCTTCTGCGAGGTCAACTACGTGGATATAGTCGCGCACGCCTGTTCCGTCGGGAGTATCGTAGTCGTCGCCGTAAACCGTAAGGCAAGCAAGACGTCCGTCTGCAACGCGGCAGATGTAGGGCATAAGGTTGTTCGGAATTCCGTTGGGGTCTTCGCCGAGGAGTCCGCTTTCGTGTGCTCCGATCGGGTTGAAGTAACGCAGAAGTGCTACCGACATTTCGGGGTTTGCAAATGCAATATCATTCAGCATAATTTCCTGCATAAACTTGGTCTGTCCATAAGGGTTTGTTGCCGACGTGGGCATTTCCTCTGTGTAGGGAGCTACATTATTCATTCCGTAAACTGTTGCCGAAGAGGAGAACACTATCTTCGAGCAGCCGTATTTCTTCATAACCTTGCAGAGAGTAAGCGTTCCGAAAATGTTGTTAGAGTAATATTCGAGAGGCTTTGCAACACTTTCGCCCACTGCCTTGAGTCCTGCAAAATGGATAACAGCTTCGATTTCGTTTTCGCCGAAGATCTTTTCGAGTGCTTCCTCGTCGCATATGTCTGCCTTGTAGAACTTGGGATATACGCCGCAGATCTTTTCAATGTTTCCGAGTACGCTCTCCTTGGAGTTGATAAGGTTGTCAACGATGATAGGCTCGTATCCGTTCTTTACAAGCTCTACGACTGTGTGCGAACCGATATATCCGGTTCCGCCTGTTACAAGAATTTTCATTTTGTTTATTCCTTTCAGTTAAGAAGATTTATAATTTTTCTTGGAACCCCTTTTTGAAAAAAGGGTCAAACAAATTGCTTGCAATTTGTTTTAACTTCGTCCCAAAAACTTTGCTAAAAGGGGAAATTATAATCGGGGGGTGCAATTTGCGGTTTTCGCGAAGCGAAAAGTCAGACGGCTGTCTGGCGGCGAAATTGCGAAGCGACGGCTTTGCCGTCGGTTTTGGTCCGAAACCGAGCCTGTAAGCCGGGTTCTGTCGGGGTCAGCGGAGATCTTGCCGACCTTGAGCTGTCATCTATCTTGTCCGTACGTTACCGTACGGCTCTGTGCCACCTGACAAAATTATGCCGTGCAGACACAGGCATTTCTGCCTCTTTACACAGGTGTTGCACCGGATAGGGTTTACATTGACGCACAAAGTTACCAGTGTGCCGGTGAGCTCTTACCTCGCCTTTCCATCCTTGCCTTCCCTTGCGGGCGGGCGGTTTATTTCTGTTGCACTTTCCCTGAGGTTACCCTCGGCGGACGTTATCCGTTATCCTGCACTACGGTGCCCGGACTTTCCTCACGGTAATACCTTACGGCGACATACCGCGCGACAGCACAGCTCGGTTCCACCTTACATTATAACGCACTATTTCTCTTTTGTCAAATATAATTTCAGCAAATCTTCTCTTTTTTTATATCTTTTACCGCAAATTTCGTATCCACGAGGCAAATTACAGATAATTTATTATAAAATTTGCGAAAAATACTCAAAAATGTTAACAACTGTTCATACTGGTGAGATAATATAAATATATAATTACTTATTATAAAATCTCACGGAGAAGACTATGTCCCCAAACAAATTTGACGTAAACAAGAATTATTATCCCAAAGCACCGCTGCTACCGGCGTTTCTTCGCGCCTTATGCTACTTTCTTTTTTATTACGTAGTAAGAATGGTGCTGCACAACGCGGCGTATATGTTTTTCGTTTCAAGGTGCAAAGGTAATCTTGATGCCGCAGATGAAATGTACGCCCAAAGCGCAAATATGCTTTCACTCGTTTCGGGAGTGATCATACTTGCCGCTCTTGCTCTCTTTTTTGCGGTACGCAGAAGAAAGCTCTCAAAGGCGTTTTATCTTAACAAAACCCGATTTTCTACCGACCTCATATGCTTTTTTGCGGGAATTTCGCTCAATTTTACGACCACACTTATTATGTCCTATCTCCCGCAGAGCCTTCTTGAGTCTTACGGCGAAGCCTCTTCGGCGACAACCCAGGGGCACGTGGTCTGGTATATCCTTGCGGCAGTTGTTATGGCACCAATACTTGAAGAGGTCATATTCCGCGCGATGATGCTCTCGCATATCTCGACAGCTACGGGAAATATTCTTGCCGTAATACTTTCTTCCGCTATTTTCGGTATCGTTCACGGTCATATAGTGTGGTCGACCTACGCTTTCGTACTCGGATGCTTCCTCGGAACCGTCTTTGTACGCACGCGCTCTATCAAGGCAAGCATACTGACTCATTTAGCGTTCAACTCGGTATCTCTTATTTCGTTTATAAACGTAGATACTATGCCGCAAACAGCGCAGGCGATCTATTACACCTTCTTATCTCTCTGCGAGAGCCTGTCCGTACCACTTTCGATCGCCCTTATACTAATTTTCCTTCACGAAACTGCCGACTCTTCGAGTAAAATGCCTGTCGGCTTCGACGAAGAATAACAAAAAAGGGAGCATAAAATGACAAACGAACTTCTCGTGCAACGACGAAAACTGCTGAAAAAGCGTTTCAAATCGAGTATGATACAGCTCTATATCGTTTTGGCGGCAACAGTCTACAACTGTATCGCCGAGCTGATACTTCCGAGCTTTGTTTTACCCGTTTCATTCTATCTTCCGCAGTTTTTTGCGTACTACTCGAAATTTTCATCGTCCTCGGAGAAGAGCCGTGTGCTTATTTATCTCCTTGCGGTCGTTTCTCTTGCCCTTCTTATTCTTATTGCTGTCGCGCTTATCTTCGCACGTAAGAATTACAGGCTTATGAACATCGTTACGGTAAGCGCTTCAATTGATATAATCCTTCTCATATATATGGGCATATCGGGAACTCTTGTGAGCGGATTTCAAGCGTTTTTTATAATAAACCTTTTCGCGCACGTATGGATTCTCTTTCTGTCGGCAACTGCCCGCCGCGCGTCCGAAGGTCTTGACGTCCTTCCCGAATCGGAAGAGTGAAAAGTCAACCTTTAAATTTTAAAAATGATCCATTGGAGAACACTATGAAAAAGCGACCTCGCATTCTTGCTCTCTCCTGCATTCTTGTACTGATTTCAGTACTGCTAAATACCTTTACTTTTCACAGCTTTGCCGCAGAAGAAGCAACCATTACCTACGAATTTGACAAACAGATCTCAGATCTTCCGGGCTACGGTGCAGGAAAAATCACTATTACCCCCGGCAAAAGCAGTCGAAAAACGGGCTGGTACGTTATTTGCTTTGCCGATACCAAAGGGGTCTTAAAGGACTACGAGCCTATTGCAAGTATTGCCATCACAGGAAAGACCGTGTCATTTGAGATGCCCTACGGTATGTATTTACCCGAAAAGGCTACACAGATCGTCCTTTTTGAAGGAGCGGTCAAATCGATCGACACCTCCGACATTTCAAGGGCGGTCGATTCATTTGCCCTTCCCGCGAGCAAGAGATTATCTCTCTCGCAAGCCGATCTGACCTTTGCTTCGGTTTCCGACGTACATCTAAACTATGACGCTCAAAACTACGGTGCTTCGGCAAAGTGGACCGCGGCGCTGAACTTCTTTGATACGCAGGGAGTAGATATGGTGGTAGTCTCGGGAGACCTTACCGAATCGGGCGGCATGAACGATTACAAACGCTACACCGCCGCTGTTTCTGCATCCACCTTTCCACTTGAAAAGATATACGAAGCCAAGGGCAACCACGACAGTCCCGAAAACACATTCTTTATGTCAACCACTAAGGGAGAGGATCAGGTCCACCCCTACAAAAACTCCCCCTATTTCCATTTTCTTAAAAAGGGCGAGGGCACTGCCAAAGACAATCTCTTCATTTTTATGGCACAGGAGCTGAAATCCACCTCGTCATCACCCTCTCAGGACAACTTCTCTGCTCAGCAGCTTGACTGGTTGGAGGATCTGCTTATCCGTTATTCAGGTACTAATACCAACATTTTCATCATCGAGCATGCCCTTATGCGCAATTTCGGCCCCGGAGACCGTGTCGACGGTGCTTACAGTCAGCCCATTATTCTTGACGAAAAGTTTGCCGGTAACATGCGCTTCAAGGCGCTTCTTACCGAATATAAAGAAGCCATTTTGATGTCCGGACACACCCATCTGTCTTTATACGAGATGCTGAATTTCTCGGACGAAAACGGCACTGCCGCCCGTATGATCCACAACAGCTCTACCTCCCAGCCTAGAAGCTACACCTCCTCGGGCACTATCAGCTACAACAGCGAAGGCGCCACCACTAGCAAAAAAGGAAGCGAGGGCTACATCGTCTCGGTTTATGACGACTATATTCTTTACACAGGCTACAATCTGACTACAAGAAAGATCATTCCCCGCGCCTGCTATCTGCTCTCCTCATACAGCGAAGACCGTCAGGACGCGGTTTCCATCTCCTTGAAAAAGGCTCCCGACAAGACCGTTTACACTCCGGGAGAATGGTTCGACGGCAAGGGTATGGAAATTGAAGCTACGTTCAAGGACGGCACCAAAAAGATCGTTTCGGGATGGGGTGTTTCAAACGTTGGAAAGCTGAGTCCCGAAAACCCCGTAGTCGAGATCTTCTACGGTACCCTTAAAGAGAGCATCAAGATCAATATTTCCTTCAAAAACGAATCCAAAGTTCCTTTCAAGGGCGAAGGAAGCCTTGAAAACCCCTACCTGATCGAAAACGCAACCGACTTCAAGGCGCTGACCGACCTCTTTAACGCCTCTAAGACTGAGACGGGTATGTTTGGAACGGGACTTTATTTCCGTCAGACCGCCGATATTGATATGTCGGGCGTTGAAGGATACCGTGGCACCCCTGCCAAAGGAAACGATAAACGCTTCTTTGGCGGAAATTATGACGGTGGCGGATACACCCTTACAGTCAACATCAAGTCCACAGATGAGACCTCGGTATTCCCCTATATTTACGGTGCTATTTACAACGTAGTCATGCGCGGCTCCATTGAGTCGTCCGCCAGTGCTCAGCCCATCAGAACGATCAAGGAAGGGGCTGTTCTCGCAAACTGTGATATTTCCTTGAAGCTGACCTCTACTGCGGGCAACTGCGTTTGCTACACCAACTATTCCACCGTCTATAACGTGTACGTTCACGGTACAGGCGACAGCATTTTCAAGACCTTTAGCAGTGGCAAGGCGATCAAGGTCTACTCTAACTGCAAAACCGACAGCGGATCGGCGCTCACCGACAGCCACGCAACTGCTGTTACTTCTCTTTCAAATCTTGCAAGGCTTCTCTCAGACCGCACTACCGTCGGAGATACGGAAGGTATGAATGCTCTGAAAAAGGTGCTTGGGGACCGATTCAACACTTCCCTGCTTTCCTCTGTTTCCGAAAAGGACGGCGTGCTTGTTTTCACCCGTGTTGAAGGTCTTGTGCCCGACGAGGACGGCGATGCCGAACAGCCTTCACCGAACTATCAGCTTGCTCCTCTCATGTGGGGACTTGTGCAGAGAAACTATAACGGTAAAACCGCATCCATTCTGCTTTTAAAGGTGAGCACAGCCTCTGCCGAGCATATCGGCGCGCCTCTTTTTGAAGAAGGACTCGTTTATACCCTGAAAATCGGCGACAAAATTCAAAAGGTTACTCCTTTTGAAACGGTCGGACGACTTGCGATTGGCTTCAACTTGGCAGACTACCCCGAGTTTGATACCATTGAGTCAAATAAATCTTATGACGTTTCCCTAAAGATAGAAAAGCCGGACGGCACTCTGCTTTATGAAGGTACTGCTGAGAAGGTCTCCTCCGGTAAGACCAAGTATCTGCCGGTGGCGGATTTTGAGAAGGAAAAGCCTGCGGACGACCAAGACACTACGCCTGAAAACAGCATTACGGGAGAAGACAACAAAAATGAAAGTAGCTTCTCTCCCCTCTTCCTTCTGCCCGTAGCAGCGGCTGTAATCATCGTTATAGTTTGCATACTTTTACTTCACAGACGTAAATAAATCACCGGCTACTTGAAACGGTGGTTTTCACCCCATCCTTTTTCAAAACAACTGACCATTACAAAAAAAGCCAACGGATTCTAAAAATCCGTTGGCTTTTTATTATACTTTATACAGAGTGGATCTTTGCGTCGGGATCAGCGTTCTCGGAGTCGAGAGCAAGCTGTGTTTCGCGGCGCTTTTCGAAGAACTTTTCTGCAACCTGTTCAAAGAGTGCGTAAGAAAGAACGTCTTCGTCCTGCTGAATGTAATCGGCAGCCTTCTTCTTGAGATTTTCAAGCTCGGGAGCAATATTGTCTGCGGGACGGCAGGTGATCGGCTCTTCGTTTCCGATGATCTGCTTTCTGAACTCGGGATCGATCTCCATCGGAGCCTGTCCGTATTCGCCTCTGATAAGTCCCTTGAATTCCTTGGTTACAGTCTTGTAACGTCCGTTGATCACGTTAAATACAGCCTGTGTACCAACGATCTGCGAGGAAGGTGTTACAAGCGGAGGATATCCCGCGTCTGCACGTACTCTCGGTACTTCCTCAAGAACCTCTGTCAGCTTGTCGCTCTTGCCGAGGTTCTTAAGCTGAGAAATAAGGTTGGAGAGCATTCCGCCGGGAACCTGATAAAGAAGCGCGTTAACGTCAACCTTGAGTACCTTCGGACTCAGAAGTCCGTTTTCAAGATACTTTTCGCGCAGAGCCTCAAAGTGCTTTCCTACTACGTTGAGCTTTTCAAGATCAAGACCTGTATCGTAAGGTGTGCCCTGAAGTGCCGCTACGATAGGCTCTGTGGGAGGCTGAGATGTTCCGAGAGCGAGAGGAGAAATTGCTGTGTCAATAATATCGCAGCCTGCTTCGATAGCCTTGAGAGCTGTCATAGATGCAAGACCTGCTGTGTAGTGTGTGTGAAGCTCTACGGGAAGATCGGGGATCTCAGTTTTGAGAGCCTTAACGAGCTCTTCTGCCGCATAAGGCTTAAGAAGACCTGCCATATCCTTGATACAGATAGAGTCAACACCCATATCGACAAGACGCTTTGTGTAGTCTACGAAATACTCGGTCGTATAGCAAGGACCTGTTGTATAAGAGAACGCAACCTGAACGTGTCCCTTTTCCTTCTTTGTAGCGTTTATAGCTGTACGAAGGTTTCTTTCGTCGTTAAGAGCGTCGAAAATACGAATAATATCAATACCGTTTGCTATCGACTTCTGTACGAAGTATTCAACAACGTCGTCAGCATAGTGGCGGTATCCGAGGATATTCTGTCCTCTGAAAAGCATCTGAAGCTTTGTGTTCTTTACGTTATCGCGGATAACTCTCAGACGCTGCCAAGGATCTTCGTTAAGGAAACGCAGGCAGGAGTCGAAGGTCGCGCCGCCCCAAGCCTCGAGAGAGTGATATCCAACCTCGTCAAGAGCTTTGAGTATGGGGAGCATTTCCTGCGTGGTCATACGAGTCGCGATAAGGGACTGGTGTGAGTCGCGGAGAACTGTTTCACAAATTTTTACTTTTGCCATTTTTTATCTCACTTTCCGATTCTGATTTACGAATCTGACTAATTATCGAACGAACATAGAGAGGAATACACCCGCTGCGACCGCTGAGCCGATAACTCCGGCAACGTTAGGTCCCATTGCGTGCATAAGTAAGAAGTTAGAGGGGTCTTCCTTTTGTCCCTCAAGCTGAGCAACACGTGCCGCCATAGGAACAGCCGAAACGCCTGCAGAACCGATAAGGGGGTTGATCTTTCCGCCCGAGATCCAGTTCATTACCTTTGCGGTGATAAGTCCGCCGCAGGTAGAAATGGAGAACGCTACAAGACCAAGACCGATTATAAGGAGTGTTTCAAGTCTGAGGAAGTTGTCCGCACTCGCGGTAGCACCTACGCTGATACCGAGGAATATCGTAACGATATTCATAAGCTCGTTCTGTGCCGTCTTGGAAAGACGGTCTGTTACTCCGCAAACGTTAAGAAGGTTACCGAACATAAGACATCCGATAAGTGCAAGTGCATCGGGAATGATAAGTCCTACGACTGCTGTTACGATTATCGGGAAGAGTATCTTCTCTGTCTTTGATACCTGACGCAGCGTTGACATTCTTATCTTACGTTCCTTCTTTGTGGTAAGGAGTCTCATAAATATCGGCTGTATCATCGGGATAAGAGCCATATAGCTGTATGCCGCGATAGCTATTGCACCAAGAAGCGAGGGGGCGAGTGTTTTTGTTACGAGAATTGCCGTAGGACCGTCAGCGCCGCCTATGATACCTATCGAAGCGGCTTCTGCGAGAGAGAAAACGCCCGAAATAAGTGCGCCCGAAAAGGCAACGAATACACCGAGCTGTGCGCCTGCGCCGATAAGAAGGCTCTTAGGGTTAGAAATAAGAGGTGCAAAGTCTGTCATAGCACCGATGCCCATAAAGATTATACAAGGATAAATTCCGAGCTTAACTCCTATATATAAGAGGTCAAGGAATCCGCCCTTGTTTATTACCATTTTGATAGATTCTGCAACCGTCATTGTTCCGGTTTCGTCTATCCACATTTCGAGGTGAAAAAGACCTGCACCGGGAAGGTTTGTAAGAAGCATTCCGATCGCTATCGGAAGCAGAAGAAGAGGCTCATATTTTTTCACTATTGCAAAGTATATGAGCACAAAGGAAATAGCAAGCATTACAAGCGTTTTCCACCAGTCGTCGGTTTCAAAAAGCCGTGCAACGCCCGTAGTTTCCAAAAAATTTAAGATACTTTGAAGCATTTTTGCAAAGTCCTTTCGTTAAATTTAAGGATGTGCTCTGATTTAAGCAATAGTGAGAAGAAGGTCGTCTGTATTTACAGATGCGCCGCTCTTGGTAACGATAGAAGCAACCGTTCCGTCGCAGGGAGCGCAAATGTCGCTTTCCATCTTCATAGCCTCGATAACGCAAACAACGTCGCCGCTGCTAACAGCTTGTCCTTCGTTTACCTTTACCTTAACGATAGTACCGGGCATCGGAGCCTTAACAGGTGTTCCCGACGTGGGAGCTGCCGCCTTAGGTGCTGCTGCGGGTGCTGCTGCGGGAGCGGGAGCTGCTGCCTTGGGTGCTGCGGGTGCTGCTACGGGAGCGGGTGCTGCTGCGGGAGCAGATACGCCTTCACCGATCTCTTCTACTTCAACTTCATATACTGTACCGTTTACTGTAACGCTGAATTTTCTCATTATATAAATCCTTCTCTTTCTTAGATTATTTTAACTCAGGTTAATTTCTGTTAATATTGTTTCTGCGGAAAGCCTCGCGCGAGGTCTGTCTGAAGGACACTACGCGAAAAGCACTCTGCGGTTTATCAAGCATAAGCGAGATTGCTGCGGTTATAGCGGCAACGATCTCTTCATCGTTTGACACGGGAGCGTTTGTCTGCACAGGCTGTACTACCACGGGAGCAGCCGCCGGCTCCTGCTTTTTCTCTGCTTTGGGAGCCGTCGTGAAGAACTTGCCCATAATTGCAAGCACGAGCCAAAGCACAGCGAGAACTGCAAAAACCGCAAGCATTCCGAGAACGACTGTCTGTCCTGCCGCTGAAAGACGGTCTGCCATATTTTCAATAGGCTTTGTTACGTCTGCCGATGTCAGATCTACGAGTACGGGAATATTCATATCGTAAAATTTTCCCCTTTCATCTTTAGTTTAGTTTGATTTTCCGAGCTTTAAACTCAGAAAGGAAGCTTTGAGTGCTTCTTTGCGGGATTTCCCGAGATTTTTGCGAAAAGCATTTCAACAGCAGAGATAATTCTCGCTCTTGTTTCTGCGTAAGCTACAACGTCGTCGATCGAGCCGTTTGCCGCCGCCTTTTCGGGAGAGGCCTCTTCGCTCTTCCACTGTTTGAGAAGCTCTGCACGCTTTGCCGCGCTGTCGTCTGCGTTCTTTATCTCGTCAGCGAACATAAACTGTACCGAAGCCTCGGGAGAAAGCACGCTGATCTCGGATTTAGGAGCTGCGTAAACCATATCCGCGCCGAGCGACTTCGAGCCAACGAGCGTGAATGCCGCGCCGTAAGCCTTGCCGAGAATATATGTGATCTTAGGACAGCTTGCGCCCGCATAAGCCGAAGCAAGCTTTGCAAATTCTCCGGGGAGAATTTCATCGAGCGACTCGTGATCTGCGCCGCAGCTGTCAACTACTGTAATTATGGGCATAGAGAAATTGTCGCAGAAGGAAATGAAAGAGGAGATCTTCTTTGCCTCTGCCGCGCCAAGTGCTCCGCCAAGACCGCAGATACCTACTGTGATCTGTCCAAGCGATGCGATAGCGGTGAGAGCGTTCGGAGCAAAATCTGCCTTAAGCTCGGTATAACGGCCATTATCGGCAATAATTGCTGCTGCCTCGCGAATATCCTTTGCGCCTTCAAGCTCTGCTGTTGCTCTGCCCGAGTCATCATCTGCCTCTGCATAAGCATAGCCCTGCGCCGAGTTCTGAGGAAGAACGGACACGATGTCGCGTGCCTTGGCGAGAGCTTCCTCTTTGCTTTCGCAAATTATATCAATATTTCCATTTTCAAAGGCATAAGCCGCGCTTCCCGCCTCGGAAGCTCCGTTTGCCTTTGCTACACTCGGGGGTGTAATATAGAATTTCGATGCGCTGTTTGCGATAACGAGATCGAACATAGCCGCCGCTGCCGCGGAAAGACCCGAGCATACCTCGTCAACTACCGCGATCTGCGGAATAACGCCCGACGCCGCGTTTATCTTTGCAAGAAGCTTGCCGTAAGCTCCGAGAACTGCGCTTCCTTCCTTAACTCTTACTCCGGCACTGCTGAAAACTCCGATAATGGGAGCTCCGTTTTTAAGCGCCATATCGTAAAGCGCGCAAATTTTTTCAGCCTGTGCTCTTCCGAGCGCACCCTTTTCAACAGAAAAGTCCTGCGCGAACGCAAAGACAAGCGCTCCGTTTACAGCACCGTAGCCACAGGTAGCGCCCGACATTTTGGAGTCGTCGTTTCCTACTGTGATATAGGCTCCGGTTTCAACAAACGTACCTTCGTCGAAGAGCAGGGATATACTTTTGTTTGTGTTGCTCATAGAACCAACTTACCTTGCTGTCCACCCTTGTGGACAAAACCCTTTCTCACTTTTTATTGTTTCAGCACGAGGCTGATAAATACTTTTTAGCATACAAAGACCTTATTCTTATTAAGCTCCTCATACGCACAGAAGAGTGTCAAGATCTGTTTTGAAGGCATATTCTGCCGCAAATACCATCCTACCCCATTCTAAATTCGATTATAACATAATTTCAAAAAAATACAAGTAGGATTTAAAAATTTATTTGGATTTTTGTCATTTTTTTATCAATTACCGTATAATTTTTCGATATGCTTCGAGCATTCATATCAGTAATGTAAATTTGGTATTGATTTTTTAATTATCTTGTGATAAAATAAAGGGCAGTTTATTTTTCGACAAATATTTTATCTGCCGAATGATTTATCAAGAGGAACGTAATGTACAGGTTACTTTTAAAGCACAAGCTTATATCAATGATAGCGATCGCTCTGGTTTTATGCGCCGCTATTTCCCCTTTTCTGTGGAGAATAAGCGCTGATGCGTGGATATACGCTATATTTTATATGTTTTTTGCCGTTTTGGCGGTCTGCTTCGTGGAATCTGCTTCGGACAAGCTTCTTAAAGCCGCAGCAAAGGCACTCCATGACAACTGCGACCCGACCGTTCTTTTGAGCGAAACAGAGCAGCAGTTAGAGTACGAAAAAAGAGGTATAACAAATCAGCTCGTTTTGCTTAATCACACGGTGGCACTCGGATATATGGGCGAGTATTCGAAAGCGTTTGAGATCTTAAGCAGTTTTGACGCCGACAAATATAAGTTCATTTCTCCCTACCGAGCATATATAAAAATGATACATTCAAACAACATGGCGGATACTTGTGATGAGCTTGGAGATTTCGAGAGTGCATCAGCGTGGCACAAAAAGACCTTAGATGCCGCAAAAAAGCTCGGTATGTTAAAGTCTAGCGAGATAATTCTCGCAAAGGCTTCGGAAGCTTTAAGAAAAAAAGATTACGGCGCTGTGCTCAAAGCACTTGAAGGCTTCAAAGAGAAAAATATGCTCGAAAAGATCTGCGCGTCTATGGTATATGCAAAGGCTTATATCGGGCTCGGAGAGATCGAAAAAGCGAAGGAAAAGTTAAGTTTTATCATCGAAAACGGCAACAAGCTTTACACAGTCGAGCAGGCAAAGAAAATGCTTGAAGGTATTTAAAAACACATAACCCCGACAGAAATCTGTCGGGGTTATTGCTTTCATTTTTCCTTTTTCAGAAAAGTTTTTGGGGGAGTTTGCGAAACAAATTGCTCGCAATTTGTTTTTCACTTCTTTTCAAAAAGAGGTTGGAAAAAAACGTGATTTCGCGCATTGAGGAGTGCGCGCCTTAGGGCTCCGCCCTAAGAATCCGCAAAGAAACTTTTTGAAAAAAGTTTCTTTGATCTTCAAAAACTTTACTTAAACAGGTCAGTTCTTTCCTTTTCAGAAAAGTTTTTGGAAAGGTCTCGGAAAACCTTTTTTCAAAAAGGTTTTCTGAGGAATTACTCTTCAGATGCGAGGGTTTCTTCGAGGATCTTAACGAGCTCGTCGAGTCTGCGTACGACTGCCATAAAGGTTTCCTTCTTATTGAAATCGATACCTGCAAGGCGAGCCTGCTCCATAGGATACTTGCTTCCGCCCGATTTAAGAAGATTTATATAGTTCTCAAATGCGTTCGGCTTTTCTTCCTTAACCGCAGAGTAAAGCGCGAAGCTTGCCGCGAAGCTTGTAGCATACTGATATACGTAGAAGGGCGTATAGAACATATGGGGAATATATGCCCAAACGTACTGCTTTACCTTTTCCTTTGTAATATCAATGCCGTAGTACTGCTTGTAAAGGTCTATCATAATACCCGAGAGAACCTCGTGGTCGATAGGCTTGTTTTCTTCTATCATCTTGCTTACGTTGTACTCGTAATTTGCAAAGAGGGTCTGACGGTAGAAGGTCGAAAGAATTTCGTCGATCGCCTTCTGGAGAAGCATGATCTTTTCGCTCTTTGTGGTATTGCCCGACTTGATAAGGTAGTCGAGAAGCATATGCTCGTTGAAGGTGGACGCAATTTCAGCTACAAAGATCGTGTAGTGCTGAAGCTTTGCGGGCTGTGCCTCCTGCGAATAGAGCGAGTGCATCGAGTGTCCCGCCTCGTGTGCGAGGGTAAATACGTCGTCGAGAGTGTCTGTGTAGTTGAGAAGAATGAAGGGGTGAGAATCGGATACGCTTGAAGAATATGCGCCGCTTCTCTTTCCGTCCTGCTCGTAAACGTCAACAAATCCGTCTCTGAGGACCTCACGCGCCTTTGCCTGAAAATCTGCGGGAGTGTTTTCAATAGACTTAAAGAAGATCTCCTTTCCTTCTTCGTAGGAATACTTCTTGTCAGAGTGCGCAAGCTCAAGGAATCTGTCGTAAGAATAGTGTGTCTTGAGTCCGAGATACTTCTTTCTGAGCTTGTAGTACTTCTTAACCGACTTGTTGTACTTTCCTGCAACGCTTATGAGATTTGTGAATACCGACGTGGGAATATTGTTGCCGAAAAGGTGAGATTCGAGAATAGATGAGTAGTTTCTCGCCTGAACCTCTGCCATTTCGCTCTTCATTACGAGATTGTATATTTCAGCGTAGGTATTCTTGTTTTCCTCGTATGCGCCGAAAATTGCTTCAAATACCTTCTTTCTGTCTGCCGCTGTGGGAACGTCTGCGATGAGCGCTCTCCAGTTGCCCTGTGTTACGGCTACCTTTTCGCCGTTTGAGAGCTTTACCGTCTTCACCTTGCCGTCTGCTACTGCAAGCTTGGAATAGAGCTCCGAGCCCTCGCGCAGTACGGGAGAATAGTACGAGAGAAGCTTCTCTTCCTTTTCCTTGAGCACGTGCTTATTTCCTCTGAAAAGCTTTTCCATAAGGAAGCGGTATGCCTCAAATTCGGGGTTGTTGTCGATAAATTCTGTTACCTTCTTCTTTCCGAGAGAAAGGATCTCGGGAGATTCAAAGGAGGTATTCTGCTCGAGGAGAGCAAGGAACATCATTACCTTACTTACCTTCGAAGCGTTTTCAACGTCCTTCTTGTTGAGGTCGCTCTTCAGATGAGCGTACTGATATACCTTATAAAGCTTTGTTTCGAGCTCGTCCGAGAGAAGAAGATATTCTCTCAGCTTAGCCTCGTCGGAAAGCTGTCCCTTGTAGGACGCAAGTCTGGGAAGGTATTCGTTTAAGCCTTCAAGCTCTTTTTCAAATTCTTCGTCATTTGCGAAGAAATAGGAAAGATCCCATTTGTTCATTGTGTTTTCTCCTTATATTTAGATATTTTATATTTTCACAAACTGTCTGAATCTCGGAAGTATTCCGATCTTATCGGGCACGTGCGGAGGCATCTGCAAGAAGTCGTGTCCGGGGTGCTGATTTCCTTCAATAAAGGTCGGTCCGTTTTCTGTAACGGCTACGTCCCAGCCGATATAACGGAGCTGAGGGATACGCTTGCACGCTTCAAGTGCGAACTCGCAGGACTCCTTCCAGAAGGGTATCTGATGTCCGACGATGGCCGTGCCTGTGTAGGGGTGGGTATCGTAATAAGAATAGTGCTTATCGAATGCGACTCCGCTTATCTTACCCGTTTCGAGATCGATAGGCGCCGCCATTCCGCCCGCGTTGATGTTATCCACGACTCTTCCGCCGTTTCCCATTCTTATAAAGGCGTAAAGCACGTGCGGTGTACCGTCGTCCGAGGTAACGGTTACAATACGAAGAGTATTTACCGACAGAGGATAAAGCTTTGAGATATCGGGATGCTGAACTACGTATTCTTCAACGAGAAAGGCTCTCGTTTCTTTTATGTGGTCGTACATCGCCGAAACCGACTCAAAATCGCTCTTTTGGAGCTTCACAACGCCCTGTCCGCAGGTCGCGTCTATCGGCTTTGCGATCACGCTTTCCAGGCCTTCCATAAAGACTTCAAATTCCTCTAGCGAAGCGTTTTCAAGGTTCAGCCACTTTCTTCCGAGGCAATCCGAGAAATGTTCGTTGAAATGTATCTTGTTATCGAGAAGATGATAATACGACGAGTCATTGAGTCTTGTAACTATCGAGTTGTTTATTCCTCTTGTGATATAGGTCGATCTCTGCGCTTTATTTAGCGTCCACCATTCGTTGAGGTCGTAATCTCTGTGGCCTGTGCCGTACTTAAATCCGCACCATACCATATCGCAGAAAAGCCAGACTCTGTTCTTTCCCGATTTTTTATGCACGGTATTAACCGTATTCAGCATATTTTTATAGTTCATATTACGCACACAGCGTAAAATGTATCCGAGCTTTGACATATAACTTACTCCAGATCATAAATTTAGATATTACTTGATTATATAACAGATTTCCGCGCTTGTCAAGAAAAAACCGTTGGCTCAAGGGACTCCGTCCCTTAAGAAACCCTGCGAGCTTTTGAAAAAGCTCGACCAAAACTTTTCTAAAACAGTTTTCTTCCCTTTTTCAGAAAAGTTTTTGAGATTCCTAAACGATTTGCTCGCAAATCGTTTTAAACTTCTTTTCAAAAAGTTCTTTGGTGGGTTTTAGGGCAACGCCCTAATTATATTATATTTATCTGGCACATTTTCATTGCAGAGAGTGCGTTTTCGTGGCTTTCGGGGGTAACGCCCGCACAGCAGGACGAGTCTACCGTGATCTTCACCTCAGGCAAAAACGCCTTTATCACAAGCGCGTTAGATATAACGCAAATATCGGTGCAAAGTCCGATAAGAGTTATCTCTCCTATTTCTTCGGTGAGATTCTTTTCATAAAGAAGCTCGGCAAGCTTTCTCGAGCCGAAGGTGGGCTTGTCTATTACGGTTCCCTTCTTTATATCCGTAAGCTCACTTCTTATTTCCCAGCCAAACGTGCCGCAGATGCAGTGCTCGACGGGGAGATTTTTTCCTTCCTGTGTGCCGAGGTAATCACTTTCGTGAGTATCGCGTGTAAAAATTATCTCGCCGTCGAAATTTGCTATCTTTTCTTTGACGTTTTCTACAATAGCGATAGCCTCTTTCGTACCGAGCGCGCCGTCGATAAAATCATTCTGCATATCCACAACGATAAGTATGTTTTTCATAGTTTTGCCCCTTAAAATATTTTTATTTGTCTTCCGAGATGTCATCCGACTCCTTTACGCGCAGACGCACCCTTTTGACAGTAGCTTTATTCCCGCTGTGAAGCGCTTTAAGCTCGCGTTTGTGCAGATCTTCTCTGATAAGCTGATATGCCGCCGCCGCGATCGGAACACCGAGAAGCATTCCGAGAACTCCTGCGAGAGCTCCGCCGACAGTAACTGCGGCAAGCACCCAGAGAGCAGGAAGTCCGAGCGAATTTCCTACAACCTTCGGATATATCAGATTGCCCTCGAGCTGCTGAAGCACGAGAATAAACACAAGGAAAAGAAGTGCCTTGAGCGGCGATACGGTAAGTATCATCACAGCGCCCACTCCTGCGCCTATATATGCGCCCGCTACGGGGATAAGCGCGGTAAATCCAATAAGTGTACCTATCATTCCTGCGTACGGGAACTTAAATATCATCATTCCGACAGAGCAAAGCACGCCGAGAATGATAGCCTCGGTGAACTGCCCTACTATATATCTGCGAAAGCTGTTGTTAAGAACCGCGGATACGTGCGATACCTTGCTGAAATGCTTTTCGGAAAGATAGCTTTTGCAGACTCTCTTTGTCTGACTGAAAAACTTTTCCTTATCAATAAGCATATATACCGAGAAAATAAGGCTTACGAACACAGTAACTATCAGAGAAAATGTCGATGTAACAAGGGTAAGCACCGCGCTTACCGCGCTTCCTATTCCGCTTCCGAGCGTTCCGATTATCTCTTCCGTATACGACAGCCAGTCGATCTCGGTCAGCTTTGAAAGTATATCGGAGGGAACTATGTCGCGTATCCACTTGCTGCTGAGAAGCTTCTGAATCAGCGGAGGGATCTCGGCAAGCAGGAAAGAGATACACTGCACAAGCTCGGGAACTACTATCCATATAAGAAGTGCAATTACCGCCGCGATAGTAAGCAGAGTTAAGACAAGGCATACCGGTCTGCGCGTAAGATATACTATCTTTTTCTGTGAAGCCTTTGGAAAATAGACCTTTTCATAAAGGCTCATCAGAAGATTTACGATATAGGCAATAGAAAAGCCTATAAATATCGGTGCGGCGGCTCTGAACAGTCCCGCTATGAGCGACGCTACTACCGACCAGTAATGAATAGCGAGAAAGAGCACAAACGCGCTCACTCCGACCTTCAGGCAGTTATTCCAGGTTAAAATTTGCTTTTTTTCGTTTCTTTTCATTTTTGATTTCCATTTTAGAGTGATTTATTTACATTTATATAAATTATAGCACCCTGCTCGTGCTATTTCAATATCGCGGCGGCATTTTTTTGAAAAATATTTCCTTTTTTAATTATATAAATACGCTTTGGGTCGTGTATACACTCGCACAGAGTGAATATTTAATGTATATTTTCGTATATTTATGTATAAATTTGCATAAATACACATTTGAGAATCGCGTTTTATGCCCTCTCTCCGTCTATTCACTAGGCTAAAGTACGATTAAAAGGGAGCCCGTAGCGACTCTTTATTTTGATTATTTACTGCTGTTTTATGTCATTTTGTCGTCAATGTGCACAAAATTCAAAGCTATTATATGCCATATAGTACAAAATCAACAAACTTAAAGAAAATGTCAAAAACCTCTTGCATATTGATACATTTTGCGTTATAATTACAGCATAAATATTCACAGCGTCTTTGGAGGATATATAACTATGGATAAGAAAAATATAAAAAAGGTCGTTCTCGCTTATTCGGGCGGTCTTGACACTTCGATCATAATTCCTTGGCTCAAGGAAAATTACAACAACTGTGAGGTCATCGCCGTTTCGGGAAACGTCGGTCAGGCTGACGAGCTTGAGGGCCTTGAAGAAAAGGCTCTTAAGACAGGAGCTTCCAAGCTTTACATTGAAGACCTTACAGAAGAATTCGTAAACGATTACATCATTCCCACCGTAAAGGCAGGCGCTCTTTATGAGGACTATATGCTCGGCACATCATTCGCCCGACCTGTAATTGCAAAGAGAATAGTTGAGATTGCAAAGGCCGAGGGCGCAGACGCTATCTGCCACGGCTGCACAGGCAAGGGTAACGATCAGGTAAGATTCGAGCTTACTATCAAGGCTTTCGCTCCCGATATGCCTATCATCGCTCCCTGGAGAGAATGGGATATCAAATCCCGTGAAGAAGAAATCGAGTACGCAGAGGCACACAACATTCCTCTTAAAATAAACAGAGAAACAAACTACTCAAAGGATAAAAACCTCTGGCACCTCTCCCACGAGGGTCTTGACCTCGAGGACGCAGGCAACGAGCCTCTTTACGACAAAGAAGGCTTTCTCGAAATGGGCGTTTCTCCCATTAAGGCACCCGACGCTCCCACTTATATCACTCTCGACTTCGTAAAGGGTATCCCGACCGCGCTTAACGGCAAGGAAATGAGCGCAAAGGAGATAATTCTTGAGCTCAACAAGCTCGGCGGAGAAAACGGTAT
Organism: Eubacteriales bacterium; assembly: GCA_045580325.1. Lineage (GTDB taxonomy): Bacteria > Bacillota > Clostridia > Oscillospirales > CAG-272 > SIG672. Next base: position 58,464 of record JAZNNR010000032.1, on the reverse strand, counting down.
CGGCCTTCTCGACATCGTTGAAAACAGACTTGTCGGTATGAAGTGCAGAGGCGTTTACGAAACTCCCGGCGGAGCTATTCTCTACGACGCACACAAGTATCTCGAAACGATCACTCTCGACAAGATGACCGCTCACAAAAAGCAGGAGCTTGCGGTAACTTTTGCAGACCTCGTTTACAACGGACAGTGGTTCACACCTCTTCGCGAAGCTCTTTCCGCTTTCGTTGACAAGACACAGGAAAACGTTACGGGTAAGGTAAGACTCAAGCTCTACAAGGGCAACATCATAAAAGCAGGCGTATGGAGCGACTATTCCCTCTACTCCGAGGAGATCGCGACATTCGGCGAAGACAACGTTTACAATCAGGCTGACAGCGCAGGATTTATTAACCTGTTCGGACTTCCCATCAAGGTTCAGGCTCAGGTAAACGCAAAGAACGCAAAGAAAAACTAAAATAAACAATAATACAAACAAAATTTGAAAGGAAACAAAGAAAATGAAAAAGATTATTGCACTTATTCTCGTGGCAGTTATGCTCACACTCACATTCACATCTTGCGGAGCAAAAGGTAAGACTCTCGCACAGGTTAAAGAAGCAGGCGAGCTCGTTGTAGCTACCTCCCCCGACTTCCCTCCCTTCGAAAGCCTTGAAGGCGACGAAGTTGTAGGTATCGAAGTTGAAATTCTTGAGCTCATCTGCAAAGAACTCGGCGTTGAGCTCGAAATCAAGCAGATGGATTTCGATTCCGTACTTATCGGTGTTCAGGCAGCTAAATATGACTGCGGTATGTCGGGCATCACAGTAACTCCCGCTCGTGAAAAGAATATGCTCTTCACAGACGCTTACTACGTAGCAGCTCAGGTTATCGTTGTTAAGGAAGACAGCACTATCGCAGGCAAGGCAGACCTCAAGGGCAAGAAGGTTTCGGTTCAGACAGGTACAACTGCTGACGAAGGCTGTACAGACGAAGGTCTTGACGTTCAGGCATTCGCGGCTAACGCAGATGCAAAGGCAGCTCTTACAACAGGCAAGGTTGACGCTTGGGTAGTTGACAACCTCACAGCTATGCAGATGGTTGAAGAAGGCGACGGACTTAAGATCCTTGGCGAAAATATGACCGAAGAGCCCTACGCATTCGCATTCGCTTTCGGTAGCGAAGACCTCGTTGAAGAGATCAACAAGATCCTCGGTAAGCTCATCGAAGACGGCACAGTTCAGAAGATCTTCGAGGATTTCGGCGAAACATACGTTAAACCCGAATAATTAAAAGGCTAACATAAATAGCAGCGGCTCCGCACCTCTTTTTCTGCAGAGCCGCCCGCTTTTTGTTTCCAAGGGCTCTGCCCTTGGATCCCGCTTAGAAACTTTTTGAAAAAAGTTTCTAAGAACTTCAAAAACTTTACTGAAAAGGACTTTTTAAGAAAAGTTTTTGGAAAAGCTTGAAAAACCTTTTTACAAAAAGGTTTTTCAAAAAATGTTTTGGAAAGGTGCGGAAAAACTTTTTATTAAAAAGGTTTTCCGCGAAAAAAGGAAATAAATTCAATGAACTGGTTTGATAAACTTCACGAAACGTTTATCGAAGGCGCGCGCTACGAGTGGCTCATCGAAGGTTTCGTAAACACTCTGATAATCACGATCGGCGCACTCGCGATCGGCGTAGTTATCGGTACTTTTATTGCAATAGCAAAATATTTCAGCGAGGACAACAAAAAGCTCTTCTGGGTAAACTGGATATGCGATATTTACACAACGGTCATACGCGGAATACCGATCACCGTTTTGCTTCTCGTGTTCTTCTACATAATTCTCGTTTCTGCTGACGGAGTTACGGTCGCTATAATTGCATTCGGTATAAACTCGGGCGCATATATGGCAGAGCTTATTCGAAGCGGTATAAACGCGGTCGACAAGGGTCAGATGGAGGCGGCAAGAAGCCTCGGTATGTCCAAGGCTCAGGCGATGACCAAAATAATCTTCCCGCAGGCGATAAAGAACATTCTTCCCGCAATCGGAAACGAGTGTATCGCACTTCTCAAGGAAACCTCTGTTGCGGGCTACGTTGCGATAGTTGACCTCACCCGTGCGGCAACAAACATCAGAAACAAGACCTTTGACGCGGTAAATCCTATCATTCTTCTTGCGGTCATATATCTTGTTCTCGTTGTAATAATGACAAAACTTCTCTCCGTTCTCGAAAGGAGGCTGCGCAGAAGCGATGGAAAATAATAACTACGTATCAAAAGAAACTATAATACGCGTCGAAGGACTTGAAAAGAAATTCGACAAAACAGAAGTCCTGAAGGGCGTAAGCATCGACATAAACAAAGGCGACGTCGTCTGCGTTATCGGCGCTTCGGGCTCGGGAAAATCGACTTTCCTGCGCTGTCTTAACCTTCTTGAAAAGCCGACGGGTGGAACGATATTCTTTGAGGGGCAGGACCTCACAAGCTCAAAGACCAATTTGAATCTCCACCGTCAGAAGCTGGGAATGGTGTTCCAGCAGTTCAACCTCTTCCCTCACCTCACTGTAATGAAAAACCTCACGCTCGCTCCTATGATGCTCAAAAAAGTTCCAAAAGAAGAAGCCGAAGCGAAGGCTCTCTCGCTTCTCGAAAGAGTCGGACTTGCAGACCGCGCAGATTCTTATCCCGGTCAGCTTTCGGGCGGTCAGAAGCAGCGTGTCGCTATCGTGCGCGCGCTTTGTATGGAGCCCGAAGTTATGCTCTTCGACGAGCCGACCTCCGCGCTCGATCCCGAAATGGTCGGCGAGGTTCTCGACGTTATGAAGGAGCTTGCACGCGACGGTATGACAATGGTGGTCGTAACTCACGAAATGGGATTTGCACGCGAGGTTTCAAACCGCGTTGTCTTCCTTGATGAAGGCAAAATTGCAGAAGAAGGCACTCCCGACGAGGTCTTCGGAAATCCTCAGTGCGAGCGACTGCGTTCTTTCCTCGCAAAAGTGCTTTAAGGAACGTCTTGGGGCTCTGCTCCAAGACCCCGCCAAAGAACTTTTTGTAAAAAGTTCTTTGGATTCTCAAAAACTTTTCTAAAAGGATTTGTTTTTTTATTTTCAGTAAAGTTTTTGGAGTTCTTAAACGATTTGCGTGCAAATCGTTTTAAACTTCTTTGCAAAAAGGTTCTTGGCAGGTTCTTAGGGCAGAGCCCTAAGAGAAAGGAAAATTATTATGACAAATTTTAAAGGAAGAGATTTTCTTAAGCTTCTTGATTATACACCCGAAGAGATAGAAGAGCTTATCGCGCTCGCGGCAGATCTCAAAGCAAAGAAAAAAGCCGGAATCGCGCACAGATTTTGCGAGGGCAAGAACGTTGCGCTGATCTTCGAGAAAACGAGCACACGTACACGCTGTGCATTCGAGGTTGCCGCGCACGATCTCGGTATGGGAGTAACCTATCTTGATCCCACGGGCTCACAGATAGGCAAAAAAGAAAGTATTGCAGACACCGCGCGCGTGCTTTCCCGTATGTACGACGGAATAGAATACCGCGGATTCGGTCAGGAGATAGTAGAAGACCTCGCAAAATATTCCTCTGTTCCCGTTTGGAACGGACTCACAAATGAATTTCACCCCACGCAGATCCTCGCCGATTTCCTCACTATAAAAGAGCATTTTGGCTCACTTGCGGGCAAAAAGCTCGTATATATGGGCGACGCGAGATACAATATGGGCAACTCACTTATGGTCGGCTGCGCGAAGATGGGAATGCACTTCGTCGCTTGCGCACCTTCCAAATATTTCCCTGACGACGCTCTTGTTGCCGAGTGCAAAAAGGTAGCCGGTCAGACGGGCGCGGTACTTGAATTTATCGAAGATCCGATACTCGCGACCAAGGGCGCGGACGTTATTTACACAGACGTGTGGGTATCAATGGGCGAGCCCGACAGCGTATGGCAGGAGCGAATCGACGACCTCACGCCCTACCGCGTAACGAAGGCTCTTATGGACAACGCAGGCGCGCAGTGCCGCTTTATGCACTGTCTGCCCGCATTCCACGACCTCAAAACAGGCATCGGCAAGCAGATAAACGAGAAATTTGGACTCGACTGCATGGAGGTTACCGACGAGGTTTTTGAAAGCTCGCAGTCGATCGTGTTTGACGAGGCTGAAAACCGTATGCACACTATAAAAGCTGTTATGGCGGCAACGCTTGCGTAAAGACGACAGGGTTATTTATGATAGGTAGTAAAAAAGCTGCGTGGATTTCCACACAGCTTTTTGTTTTATAGTGTTTAGACGATGTTTGCGGGGTTCGGCATCGTAATTTTTAGCTATTAACTGTAATTTTGATACAACAAATTGTTTTTAGAACAAACTTCTGTTTTCGTTCATCATGTTAACAATATTTTCTAATCCCTTTTCAAAGTTTAAATATTTTTTACCGTTATATTCCAATTGAGCTACGTAGAAAAATTCACTGTCCATATATATGAAATCAGAAACCTTAACGCTTAGCTTCTCACCAATCGTTATGTCATTGAAAAAGCCGTTGGATAAAAGGATATTTGTGTTGTCTTTTGTTACACAAAATTGAAACGTGTATTCTTCCAGCGGAATATTTTCGTTTAGCGATCCACCAAGAAAAGGCTCCAATTCTTCAATGCTATTGAAAAAAGATACTTCCAAAATAACGCTCGTATCAAGAGATGTTTGGTCTATAAAATCCTGTTTTTTCTCGTCAGACAATGGATCGATATAATAAAAATCCTTTAAATAAACCTCACAAATTCGATAATTGTCCTTGTTTTTTAGATGATCTCGCATGGTTTTGTTATATCCGGAGCAAGAGACGAGAGAAGACGATAATAAGGTGAAAACGAGAATAAGGCAGAAAATTTTTTTCATATGCAGGCTCCTTCCTTAATTATTCAAATTCATTATACCACAAAACAACCAAAAACGCAACCCTTCTGTGTTAGAATTGCGGTTTTAGAAAGAAGGAGGGATTTACGAACCCATAGCGGACGTCGCTTACCCTTTCCCTTTCGTGCCTCTTGCCGTCCGCTACAGCAAATTGCCTTCGGCAATTTGCGGGGTTCGGCATCGTAAAGTTTTTCGTAAAAACAAAGTAGGAGGGATTTACGAACCCATAGCGGACGTCGCTTTCCTTTTCCCTACGTCCCTCTTGCCGTCCGCTACAGCAAATTGCCTTCGGCAATTTGCGGGGTTCGGCATCGTTTTGCTTCGATAAAAAAATAAGAACCACCGTTGGTGGTTCTTGTTTTTTTACGGAGAAGGAGGGATTTGAACCCTCGCGCCGCTATAAACGACCTACACCCTTAGCAGGGGCGCCTCTTCGGCCTCTTGAGTACTTCTCCTCGGTCGCAAAATAGATTTTACCACATTTAAGCCTATTTTACAATACTTTTAAATGTTAAATTTGTGTGAACACGTCTATTTTGCTCTTAATAATACTCTTTTCCCTTTTCAGAAATGTTTTTGGGATTCCTAAACCCTTTTTGGAAAAAGGGTTTAGGCGGGGTCTTGGGGTGGAACCCCAAGTGCCGCTTCTCTTCGACGCGCGAGGCGGTCCTTCATTTTGAATTTATAAAGCTCCTCGGTCGCAAAGGATATTTTCGTAACAACGTCCTTTTTGGTCGGATAGCAATAGAGCGAGTCCTTCGAGGTTGAAACATCTATACAGTCATCGGGGCGCACGTAGCAGTAATCGTACTCTATATGAACACCGTACATTCCCGAAACGGGGCGGCGAATACGGTACTTTTTGCCCTTATATTCACCCTCGATCACAAATCCGTCCTTTGAATGTGTGAGCTTTGCCTTTCCTACGTCTTGGAATTTCATACAGGACGGCAGAGAGAAGACGTCAACCTCGTCCTCGAAATAGTAGCTTCCGCTTTCGACCTCGCGCCGCACGTTTTCACGCTCCCACTCAAACCAGTCGGGGATATGCGAAAATTCGGTTTCGCCCTCGAGCGCGTGAAGCTCGCCGAGAGCGTCCATCTCCCACTTTTTGCCGCAGTGAGCGCAGTAAAGCACGCTTCCCTCGCTCTCCATTTTGTGCTCGGTAAGACAATTTGGACACTGATAAAGGATCTTGTTAAGTCCTTCGGCACGAAACGGCTCGTTTATCTCAATCTTCTGCTCCTTCTGCCACTTGTACTCGTTATACTGCATAGCAGAGGTGATGCGCTCCTGAATTTCGGGCTCGGAAAGCTTTTCTATCTCTTCGGGGCGAAGAACACAGCGCATAGTAGTATAAAGCGGCACCTTTCTCGGCTTGCGGTAATTCCAGAAGGGCGTGTGCAGGTAGTTTCCGTGATGAAGCATTACAACAACAGGTACGTTCATACGCTTTACAAGCTGTGAAAGCGAGTCGGGAAGGATCGCCGTTGTGCCCACAGGCGTGTATCTCGCCTCGGGATACATACACATTATTCCCTTTTTCTTAAAAAGAACGTTCTCTATCGACTTTATAAGGTCGGGGTCGGTAGTGAACTTTCTTTTGCACATACAGCCGATGATCTCCATAAGGAAGGGACGGCGGTAATATCCGTCAACAGTCGCGATATTATAGACCTTTTTCGGAAAGGTCGCAATAGCGTTCAGATAAAAATCGACAAAATACATATGATTACTCAGCAGTATATAAGGGCCTTTTATATCGTCCATATCAAGCTTTTCTATCTTATATTTACGCCCTATCATAAGAATTTTACTGAGCGCATATATCAGAAAAGTGAATATTCCGAGCTGATACTTCGGCATTTTAGAGGTGTTATAGTGCTTTACCTTTTTGTCATAGGGGATCTCGCTGTAAACCTTTTCGTTTTCCATAGCTTTCTCCGATTTTGAAGTATTTTGGTCGCTTGCGTATTATTATATCACATATTTTGTCGAAAAACAAGATACTGATATGATATTGATGAAAATGGCAAAATAAGTTTGCTCACTCATTCAAATAAAAAGAATTTGTGCTGTACGAACATACAAAAAACGCGTTTATAAATCTTTTCCCTTTCAGAAAAGTTTTTGTAGGAAGTTTGAAACCCACTTTTTACAAAAAGTGGGTTTCAAGAAAAATCTTATTCAATTTCTCCGCTGGGCGAGTCAAGCTCTGTTTCGTAACCAACAGGAAGTCCCATTACAGGGAAGCCTGTTTCGTCGAAATCGACCTTCTGAATATTGATATATCTCGGAGCCCAGTTAACAGGCACGTTATGCTGCTTCATTCCGTGATACATACACCAAAGCTCGCTGTCGTCGGGCGATTTGAAGAAGGATGCGTGTCCCGGTCCGAAAACGTTGTTTCCGTAAGTAAGAATAGGCTTCGGATGCTTTATCCAGTTTGCTGCATCGCAAAGCTCTCCGCCTGTATGCTCAAGCACGCCAAGGCAGTAGTGATCAGACCAACAGCCTGTCGCCGAATAGATAATGAAAAGACGTCCATTTCTTTCAACGAAGAATCCGCCCTCTACTATCGCGTATCTGCCGACGTAGGGAGAATCAAACTCCCATTCAAGCTCGGCTCTTGCGAGCGTTGCGATTTTTTTGCCGAAGGTATAGGGGTTTTCCATATCGCAAATTTCAAGAACCTGTCCGTAAGTTGAGTCAACTCTTGAATAGCACATATACTGCTTTCCTTCAGGCGAGGTGTAAACTGTCGGGTCGATAGAATAGAGATCGGGCGACGGCTTGCACTTAAACTCCCACTCGCCGAAGGGATCGTTTGTCTTTGCTTCCATAATGAAAAGACGCTTTTCGTCGTTTTCAAGCGAGTTTCTTCCGCTTGTGTAGATATACCACTTACCGTTTGTTCCTTTATACATTTCGGGAGCCCATATATCGCCCCAAACGCTGTCCCTTTCGCCGTTAAAGGTGTAAATTATCTTTGAATCGTTATCTGTTATGATATTTGCGGCGTGGCGGCTGCGATAAATTTCAAGGCACTCTCCGCGCGTGAAAAGGCAGTAATAATATCCCGTTTCCTTGTCATAGGTCATAAAGGGGTCGGGAGCATCGGTGGGTGAAATGGGGTTAAAAAACTTTTTCATAGGCTTACACTCCGTAAATATAGATTTTGTCTTACTAATTATACCATACCTGTCGCATAATGTCAATGAAGCCAAGGAAATTTTATATCCTCGGCTTCAATTTTTTATCTTTTTAGTTGTAAAGCTCTCTCAGCTCGTTTATGACCTCTATCATTTCACTGAAATTTTCGCAGGCAAATATTCTGCTTCTGAAGGCTGCCGCGCCACGCACGTCGTGGATATATGCGGCAATATGCTTTTTGAGCTCGTGTACCGACACGTTTTCTCCCTTATCCGATGCCATAAGACGCGCGTGGTCAAGCGCTACGTCGAGCTTTTCAGAAATTTCGGGAGCTCTATACTCTTTTTGTGAAATTCTTGCCGATATTTCGGCAAAAATAAAGGGGTTGCCGACCGCGCCGCGCGCGATCATAAGTCCGTCGCACTTTGTTTCTCTGATCATTTTTAGAGCATCGTCCGCTGTGAAAATTCCGCCGTTACCGATCACGGGGATTTTGAGCTTACTCTTGACATCGGCAATCACCGAGAGATCAACAGGTGGAGTATAGAACTCTTCGCGCGTGCGTCCGTGAACACAGACAGCGTCCGCGCCGCCCTCCTCGGCTGCAAGAGCGCATTCGAGCGCGTTTTTAGAGGAAGAATCCCAGCCTGCGCGAAGCTTGACGGTAAGAGGCTTATCTATTGCCGCGCGGACTGCTTTTATAATATCAAATATCAGCTCGGGAGTCTTCATAAGAGCGCTTCCGTCGCCTCCGCTTACGATCTTCTTCACGGGACAGCCCATATTTATATCAATTATGTCGGGGAGCGCGCAGCCTTCGTAGTAGGCATATTCGCCCTTTGCAAGCAGGTGTGCCGCCTCTGCCATAATGTCGCTCTCGTGTCCGAATATCTGCGCCGCTGTGGGAAAATCTGCTTTTTCTATATAGGCAAGCTGTGCGGTCTTTTTGTCTTTATAGTGCAGAGCCTTTGACGAGATCATCTCTGTATACGTGAGCGCTACGCCGTATCTTTTACACACCGTTCTGAACGACCTATCTGTCAGCCCCGCCATCGGCGCAAGAAAAAGATTTCCCTTTATATCTAAATTACCTATTTTCATTTTTTTACTTGGAGAAACTTTTTGGAAAAAGTTTCTCCAAACCTCTTCAAAAACTTTACTGAAAACGAATATTACTATATTCGAAGGGTTGTATTTGCAGTTTTGCACAGGCAAAACTGCCAAGCGAAGGCGAAGCCTTCGGTTTAACCTCCCCAAAAACTTTTCTGAAAGAAAAATTACCATATCCGAAGGGCTATATTTGCAGTTTTGCGTAAGCGAAACTGCCAAGCGACACGAAGTGTCGGTTTTCTGTCAATACAGAAATGAACAAAAAGTCTTACAAACGCGTTTTAGGTATGTTAGCACAGCACTAAACCTTTTATGCGTCAGAGACTTACTTTTCTTTAATCCCGCAGGCGTAAAGAAAAGTAATACAAAAGAAACGCCGTTTCCTCGGGGCTTCGCCCCAAGCCCCACAAAAGAACTTTTTGAAAAAAGTTCTTTTGAATCTCAAAAACTTTTCTAAAAATAATTGATTTTTTCTTTTTAGCAAAGTTTTTGGGAAGGTTCTTAGGAAACACTTTTTCCAAAAAGGGTTTCCTAAATTCAAATCATTTCCTTAATAATATCAGCGAGTATCTTCACGCCGCGCACGATCTGCTCGCGGCTCGGTGTGGAATACGTAATACGGAAGGAGTGTGAAATCTCGCTTTCCTCGGGCGAAAATGCCGTTCCGGGAACGACTGCTACCTTTTTCTCGAGCGCCTTCTTTACAAAATCGTTCAGACAAATACTCTCGGGAAGGGTCAGCCACACGAAAAGTCCGCCCTCGGGACGTGTGTATTTAACACACTCGGGCATATTTTTGTCAAGCTCACCGAGCATAAGCTCGCATTTGCTTCTGTAAAGCTCGCTGACAGAGGCAATATGCTCGTCAAGACCGTATTTTTCGATGAAATCGGCACAAAGCATCTGGAAGAACTGATTTGTGTGAACGTCCTCTACCTGCTTTGCTACCACTATTTTCTGAAATACCGCTTCGGGTGCGCTTAAAAATCCTACGCGCATACCCGCCGAAAGAATTTTCGAGAATGAACCGCAGTAAACAACGATTCCCGCGTCGTCAAAGCTCTTTATCGTGGGAATATCCTCTCCCGCAAAGCGAAGCTCGCCGTAAGGGTTGTCCTCAACGATAAGAAGTCCGCTTTCGCGGCAGATCTCATAAACCGCGCGGCGCTTTTCGAGCGACATTGTAGTTCCTGCGGGATTGTGGAAGGTCGGAATAAGATAAAGTATCTTCGCTCTCGGGTTGTTTTTAATAGCGATCTTGAGCTTTTCGATGTTTATTCCGTCATCTTCCATTTCGACGCCGACCGTCTTTGCTCCGTTCGATCTGAAGGCGTTGAGCGCGCCAATGAAGGACGGATCTTCTGTGAGAACCACGTCGCCCTCGTTACACATTACCTTACAGGTAAGCTCAATTCCCTGCTGACCGCCCGAAACGATCATAACTCCGTTTCCTTCGCGCTTTATTCCAAAGCGTGTTTCAAGACGACTTGTTACCTGCTCGCGAAGAAGCGGATAGCCCTCTGTAATTCCATACTGAAGCGCCTGCGAGCTGCGAGAAGCGAAAATATCGGACGCAAGTCCAGCAAGCTTTTCGCTCGGAAAGGACTCGGGAGCGGGGTTCCCCGCCGCAAAAGCGATTATTTCGGGATCGGTAAGGCTCTTGAATATCTCTCTTATTGCCGAGGGCTTCATATTTACAAGCTTTTCTGATATATTATACTGCATAAATTAAAAATTCCTTTCGTAATTCACTTAACTGAAATATTTTAACACAATATACACTCTTTTGCAATACGAAATTTATAAAATCCTTGTAAATTAACTTGAAAAAAGCGTACAAGTATGATAATATTGACTTGTGCGTAAAATAAAGTGAAAGGTTTTTACAATATGGAATACGATTACTACCCGTACGACGACGAAAAAGAAGACAAAAAACGCTTCACACTCGGAAAGCTTTTAAAATATATTGTTATTGCTCTGATAATACTCGTATATGCTCTTATTTTCTTCAGAATTGCCATATCCAACGACACCGATATAGCAAAGAGCTTTATTTGGACGCTCGATTCGGCAAAGGCGTACAACTCAAGTCAGGGAAAAGGCATCACCGTTTTATCGCAGGAGCTTGAGTCCTACCCCATAACAGACGAGGACGGAAATATTCTTGAGATCGTTAAATTTGACGAGCTTTCGCCTGACGGGCTTTTCAAGGTGAGCAACTTTATGTACGTCAAGGAAACGAAAGAGGTTATAATAACCCTGCGCTACAACGACACCTGCGAGGAGCTTTACTCTGAAAAGTACGAAGTAGACACAAAAACAAGCGAGCTTTTCGTATTCACCCTTACAGGCGGTGAAAACAGATATTCGGACTATACCTTTGTGCGTGATTCTCGCTTCACCTATCATTACCGCAGACTTATATTCACAGGCGTCGAGCTTGACGGTCTTGCTTCGCTGAGTCTTCAGGCCTACTGCGTCGGTAACCTGAATTACGATAAGCCTGCGTGCGATATGGTCATATATGACTCGCATATCGAAATGAAGCCTGTCAGCTTAAAGGATTATCTCCCCGCAAAAGCGCACCCCGATATTGAGGAGCCGCCTTACGTGAATTTTGATTAAATTCCGATTAAAACTTTAATATTTACAAAGGAAAACAAGATAAAATGATACTTTCTCCAAAAGAAACAGTAATTGCATACAGATGTCCCGACTGCGGCTCGGGTATTATGAGCGTCGTCGGAGCTTTCGCTCTTTCGGGCGACCTTATAAAGCTCAAATGCTCGTGCGGAAAAAGCGAGCTCCACATTTCGAGAACCTCTGATAAGAAGCTCCGCATCACAGTTCCCTGCCTCGTTTGTCCGAAGCCGCACAACTACGTTATCGGACAGAACACCTTTTTCTCGCGCGAAGGAGTTTTCACCCTTTCGTGTACGGTAAGCGGACTTCCGCTCTGCTTTATCGGAACAAAAGAGGGGGTCAGCGAGTCGCTTGACGAGGCTACCCGAGAGCTTAACGCGATCCTTACTGAAGCAGGTCTTGACACTCTCGACGAAATAAGAGAAAACAGTGAGACCTCCGACCCGTTTGATGCAAGTATTGACGATATTATCAGATATACTATATGCGAGCTTGAGGACGAGGGTAAAATAAAGTGCAAATGTCCCACAACGGCGGTTGCAAATTATCAGTTTGAGATACTTGACGATACCCTGCGAGTCTACTGCGAAAAGTGCGGTGCATCTGTTACCCTGCCGATGTACGATATGGCGATGGCACAGGATTTTCTGCTCAGCGAAAGCCTTGAGCTGACATAAAATAAAAAGCAGGAACACTTTAGGTCGCTCCTCATATTATGGTATAGGGAAGGATGAACAAAACTCAAGGGACTCCGAAAGGGGCTTTTGAGGTGAGTACAAAATCCCAAAATCTAAAATATAGGAGGCTACTGAATATATGAACTGCCTTTGCAATCTTTTTGAAGATTCCACCGTATGGCTCATCATAATTGCTGCCATTCTTCTTTTCAACAGCTGCAACGGATGCGGATGTGTAAATACCGGCTGCGGATGCAACAACAACGGCTGTGGCTGCAACAACGGCTGCGGATGCAACTAAGCTTGTCTTAAAATAACGATGTTTAAATAACGAAAACGCCAAGTGAAAGCTTGGCGTTTTTCTTACGTTCTCTTTTTAAAAAGCTTACTGTGTAACAGCCGGGCTATCACTTACTTGCTTAGTCATCCCAAACGAGAGTATCGTTTTCCTCGCGGATAGCCACGAAAACAGGAGTTTCCCTTCTTTCACCTATCGGGGTGTTGGGCGAATGGATAGAAAAATAGGTCTTTCCGTCGAGCGCGGTAAATATTGCACCGTGTCCGCCGTCATATTCTCCCGACATACTCTTTGAATAAAGGAGCTGCTCGTCCTGACTCCACTTGCCGTCCACCCTTCCGTTGTCCGAGCGTGCGATACCTACACAGTAGCCCTCCGCGCAGAAGTTTGACCATATCATAAGAAGTGCGCCGCTCTTGCAACGGTGCATCCAGCAGCCGTCGGTAACGCGCTCGTTTGTCCACACGGGATCGTCCGCGCGGAAAAGCTCGATAGGCTCGGTAATAAAATGTGTCAGATCGTCCGAAAGCTTTGCTGCCGCCATTCTTCCAACGCCGTCATCCGTACTCGTCCACTCGTGAACGAATATCATCCAAGGCTGTCCCTCCTCGTCTACGTAGAGGGTGCCGTCGATAGAATCCCAATCGGACGGTGTTATATGCCCGTTTGAAATTTCGGTAAAAGGTCCTTCGGGGCGGTCAGCTTTCATAACCGTGCAGCCGCGATGGTTGTTTTTCGAGGAAAAATAGGTGGTTATCATATAGAATGCCCCCTTGTACCTATGTACCTCGGGTGCCCAAAAGCATTTCGTAGCGTGATCGGGCGGAGCTGCAAGTCGACCGACAAACTCCCACGCCCCGTCGAGCGAGCCGCTTGTGTTTTTATAACAGACCCAACCCGTTCCGTATGCGTAATAAACGCCGTCTTCAAGAAGAATACAAGGATCTCTTAAGCGTTCGATAGAAGAAGTAATTATCATAGAAATTCCTCCGTATATGCTTTGAGCTTAAAATACAAAACGAGAAAAAGCTCGCTTCTGCCCGTAGTATAGCACGGTTTTCCTTTGTATACAAGTATTTGCAAATAAAAACACAAAAAATTTAAAATCTTCTTTTGTTATACCACTTGCAAAAAGACGTACTGTATGATAATATTAAGTTAGGTAGGTATAAATATCTGCCATATATGAAATAAGGAAATAAAAAGATGAATTCTACATACAAAAAACATTCCAAAAGAAAAATCGTCCTTTCGGCGATAAGTATAGTGTGTACGTTTGCCACTCTTATTGGAGTTGCTTCGTTCGCGCTCTCCTCGCTTTTTCCGAGTGCAGCAGAGGACACCTCCCTCTTTGACGGTCTTTACACGGACAGCGCACAGGCGGTAGATTTTGAAAATGCAGTCTACAGAATCGACGATAGCGGCAACGTATGGGAAGAAAGCGACGAGTCTATACGCCTCGTTATGAGAAAAGACGCACGACTTCTTGCGGTATATGACTCGGATATATACGTTCTTACCGAAAGCGTCAAGGGCTACCTGCTCTCAAAGCTCGACGTTCTGCACGGCAGCATCTATGACAGCAAAAATCTCGGCAAAAACGAGATAAAATGCTTCTCTATGACAAAAAACGGCGTATATTACCTCTCGGGCAGTAAAATTTTCTTGCTTTCAAGCGATAATAAGACCTCGGCAGAGCTCGATCTTTCAAAGCTCTCCTACGAGTGCACGGACGAGCACTGCGATCATACGAGCGAGTTCTCTTTCACAAGCACCGAAGCCTTTACCGTTCACAGCGAAAGCTCTGTGATTCTCTACATACCCAATCCCGATTATATAGACGAAACGCAGGACAGCTCGGTTACAGACGGCGAAAACGATAAATATTTCACCTTTGAATATGATTTTTCTTCAAAAAGTCTTTCGCAGTACTCGGACACAGACGATATAACTGCTTCCGCATCTGCCGCAAACACGTCGGCAAAGATTACTCTTAACGGCGTTACCCTGCCGTTCAGCAATTACCCCGCGTACTCTTCCTATTTTACCAAAAACGGACGTGCTTGTACCTGCCATCCCCGAAACCAGTGCCTTGTAAACAGCGCACCTTGTAATTGTCTGCGCTATATCAAGCACAACGGATACACCTTTGACCTTGCGGCAACACAGTGCTTTGGATTTGCAAGATACTGTCAGCTCAAGGTTTTCGGCCATACAGACGGATCTGACCCCTCAAAATACACAAACGCACTTGGCGGAGCTTGGAATTCGGGCAAATTCACCGCAAACGACATTATGAGGGTTTTCCTTGAGTACGGCGCAGGCGGACATATCCGCACAAAATCGGGACATTCGCTTTTCGTAATATCGGTAAACGCAACAGGCTTTACTACGTATGAATGTAACACCAACAACAAGGACTGCCTTGTTTATACACGCGACTGGACCTGGGCGACCTTTTATAACCTCGTAAAAGCAAGAGGTGTCTACTATTATAAGATCCCGACCGATTTCAGCGGAAATTCGGGCGTAATAATTGAAAATTATCCGACAGGCGACTACCTTGTAGACGCCGACGGCGGACTCAGACTGCGTGAAAAGGCATCAACAAGCTCGGGTGTCCTTGCGATGATTCCCGACGGTACTATCCTTACGATAATCGAAACGCTTGAAATAGACGGCGCATCTACCAACAGATGGTGGGGAAAGACCACCTATGACGGCAAAACAGGCTGGATCAGCCTTGACTATGCAAGACTTCAGTCCGAAATATCTGCAATAAAGATCACTTCTCTTCCCGAGCGAACGGTATTCTTCCAAAACGAAACCTTCTCATACGAAGGACTTGAGGTCCAGCTCGTATACGCTTCGGGAACCTACGGAACACTTCCCGGAGGATACACGGTAACGCCGCCAAATATGTCAAAGCCGGGAACGTATAAGGTAAACGTTTCGTATCTTTCCTTCTCGACAAGCTACGAAATAACCGTAAAGAGCACGGCAATTCTCCCCGAAAAGATCGTATTTGAGCGACCGACCATAACCGTTATGACGGGCGGCGAATTTACCCCTGTATACGGAGTAGACTACAACGTTCTTCCTGCCGACGCAAACGACAAAACAGTCGAGTGGTCGGTAGTGGGCGGAGCGCACCTCGTTTCTGTTGACAAAGACACGGGCGTCGTTACTGCAAGTAAGGCGGGCTCAAACTTTGTTGACGGATATGCCCGCATCAGAGCTACCTCTCTTGCAAAGAAATCAAACGGCGAGAGCGTAGGCGTTTACAGCGAATACATTATAGAAGTAATTAAAGCTCCCGCTGACGGAGAATGGAGCCAGAGTGCTACAAATCTCCCCGACGGAGTTACCCTTTCGGACTATGTTATAGAATACTGTGCAAGCGAATCCGATTTCAACAAAGGAAAGTGGAAGACCTACGACGGAGAGGCATCAAAGGTATATAAATACCGTTTCCGCGACTCCTACAAGCTCACTTGGTACTATGACCTCGACAGCAGCGACGGAAATATTGAGCTTCCCTCTTCGCTCGGTTATCCAAAGTCGGCGAATATCGGTGAAAGGGTTACACTTTCAAAGCTCAAATCGGTAACGCAGACAAACAAAATATTTGCAGGCTGGTTTACTTCCGCCGAGGGAGCAAGAAACCTCGACAAAAAACTTGCGTATAACGGAAGCGCCATAAATGGCGATACCGAATTTTTTGCAGGCTGGATAGACCTTTCAAATGAAGAATTCCTTGTAAACGCGGCTGAAAACGATCCGATACATCCTGTCGGCAAAAATCTTCAGGCGTTCGGCGTATTTGCTTCCGATATAAACATAAGCGACGAGGGCGGCGGTCTGCGTTTTTACGGACACATAAGCTCAGCGCTTATCGACAGGCTTTCAAAGTTCAGCTATAACGAGGTAAGCTACGGTATGGTGCTTCAAATAGCGTCAAAAACCTCGGGAGCACTGACAAGCGCAACGGCAGAGGGCTATCTGCAAGACGGAAAATCCATTGTAGTAACGGCAAAGAAAAATTACGGAGAATTCAAATTCCTCGGAAGCGGAAGCTACACAGTATTCACTTCCCTTGCCGCAAATATTCCGATCGAACACGCGAAAACAGATATTGCCGCACGCGGATTTATAACATATTATGACGTAAACGGCATAAGACACGCGTTCTATTACACAAACACAGCGGAAAACACTCCCGATATGGATCTCAAAGCAAGCGGAGTTACCTCGAATCTTTACAAGTGCGCCGAAAAGATGTACGCCTCGGCGAGCGATCTTGAAAAGAACTGGCTTATCGAAAACGTCCTCGGACACGATTACGAGGGATAAAAACAAATAGAAAAACGGCAGGAGAAATCTCCTGCCGTTTTGTTTTTGTTTTAATTATTTACCCAAATAGTTCTTAAGGTTGATATAAAGCTGTTCGTCCTCGTAGGAGAGCATTCCTGCGTAGTCGAGAACCTCTGCCATTGTCATTTTGTAGTCCTCATCAACGTATGTAAAGAGCTTCAGATATGCGTCCTTTGCAACGTCAAAGCCGTCTGTGTTTGCCATTTCGTAAAGCTGGAGAACTGCTATTGCGGACACGCTGTAAGAAACGTAGTAGCAAGGCGACTGAACTGTCATTCCGCCTCTCCAGTATCCGTTCATCGAGTCTTCAACGCCGAAGTCGATGCAAACGCTCTTGTAAAGAAGATCGTACTCATCGTATGTGATCTTTCCGTCTGCCATAATTGTATCTGCGTTTGTTCCGTCGTAAGCACCAAGGTAGAGAGCCTGCTCAAACGCATCGATAGTCATACCCGCCATTACTGCGTAAAGCATATTGACAAGCGAATAGGTTTCGACGATATTGTGCGTCATTTCGGGCAAATTAGCGTTTTCCTTAAGATAACAGAGGTAAAGAAGCTCGTTACCCTGCGAATGCATTTCAAGAAGGTCGTAGGACTGACTGAATTCATCGTCCTCGTCTGCAATGCCAAGAGTATATACCTCGTTCATATAGTGGCCGAACTCGTGAACTATTGTGAAGCAGTTGTCGTAGCCCTTTCCGAAATATGCGATCGGAATATCTACCGACTGGATAGAGGTAACAAATGCGCCATCGTATTCGCCTCTGAACATATTTCCGTCGCCCATAAGCTTATTAAACTCATCGGAGAAGGTGATATTCTTGTCGGGGTTCGAGGTGAACGCGAGAAGGTCGATATAGTCGTTTACTGTTGTATTTCCCTCGAGTGTTTCGAAGAAGGGGGTTCTTACCTGATCGTAATACTTATCAAGCTCTTCCTGTGTAAAGCCTGTGAGAGTGCTCCACTTCTCGTAAATCGCATTAAACACGGGCGAGAGGTATGTCTTTACGTAAGCGGAAAGCTCTGCTACGTCCTCGTAGGTGTAATCTCTGCCGTAAACGTTTTCGTAGGCGTATTCGAGATAGTTGTCATATCCCATAAGTTTTGCCATTTTGTTGTTGTTATCAACAAATTCGGCGTAGAGTATGGGAAGCTCGTCGCCACTCATAGGGTTAGAAAGTGCGAGAACCTCGGTTTCTATCGCGTTGTTTCTGTCCTTGAGCGCTGTATATTCGGGATTTGAAATAGCGTCGGAGTCAAAGAGGAACGCTTTGATCTCTTCCTCGGTCATACCGTAGTAATAGAATTCGCGGTAGCAGGAATCATAGAAAGGACGGGAAAGTGTGTAGAATTTCGCCACAACAGCGGTCTGATAGTCCTTCATATAGGAGTATCTTTCCTCGAGCTCGGTGTTCTTCATATCGCAGTAATAATCAATTTCAGCAAGCTGTCTTTGAGAAATTGCGTTCAAAATAAGCTCGTAAAGCTCGGTGTGAATCTCGTCTACTGCTCTGTACTCGTCTGCAAGCTCGCCTTCTTCGGCATACTTATGCCTCGACGCGTTATATTTAGCAGCAGCCTTTACAAGCGCGAGAACCTCGTCGTACTTGGCGTCGATAGCGGCCTCGTCCTCTTTTGTAAAGTTAAAGGTAAGAGCTTCCTTGTGTTTGCCGTTAGACTCGCCCCAACGGCAGCTGATACAGCCTTCGTTAGTGCAGCGAATTACTCTTGAAGGCTCTGAAGGCGCTTCTTCATATTTATGGCCGAGCGGATCAATGTTGGTGTACTTAAACTCACCGCAGTTGTCGCACTTGTAGTCAGCCGAGCCGGGACGTGTGCATGCCGGTTTTGTTTCCATAATAAGCACCATATCGTGCCCTGTGGCTTTGATTACCGTTTCCTGTTTTTCTCCGCAGGAGCAGACCTTAACCTCAAGTCCGTCGGTAAGACAGCCCACGGGAATTGACTCTGCCTCGGAAATTTCAAATTTGTGGGTGTGCCCACAGCTCGCCGCCGAAAGCAGCATAGCTATAAGTAGCATAAGCGACATTATTTTTTTCATAATAGATCTCCTTTACTGAAATAGTATTTAAATGTTATGTCCTTACTTTATAACTTTTAAAGTAATTATAGCACATATCGACATATTTTTCAATACAAATAAAAATATTTTATGCCTATTAAAAACAGAATTTATGCGGCGCTGTCTGTAAACAATAAAAGTAACAAATTTTATTATGTTAGGTAACAACTTTTCTATTGACAAAAAAGCGTTCCGGACTTATAATTGGTTTGATATTATTTTGTATATTTCTGTATATTTATATAATTTGGAGGTAAAAAATGTCCAAAAAAGGCTTTTCACGTATTATTTCAATGCTCCTTGCATTTGTTATGATATTATCATCTATGCTTTTTCTTGTGTCTTGTTCGGACGACAAACCAAATGACAAGACAAACGAGCAGGGAGGGGAAGGCGACTCAAACGAGAACAATCAGCCAACCGTTGAGGAAGATCCCGCGCTTATAATAAGCGAGCTTATCGTTGTAAACAACGTAGGTGCCGAGGACGAAAACGGAAAAACGTCCCCTTGGATAGAGTTTCACAACGTGAGCGAAAACGAGGTTGATCTTGCCGACTATACCCTCACGATCGACACTAAAACGGGAATAAAGCTCCCCTCGATCAAAATCTCCTCGGGCGAATACGCGATAGTTTTTGTAAACGGCATCGACAGCGGCTCTTCAATAAACGCAAAGCTCTCTTCAAAGGGAATTATCACGCTTAAACACGGTTCTCTTATCAGCCACAAGGTCGTTTATACAAACACGAGCGCAAATCACTCCTTTTTGACATCAAACGGAAGCGAAACGCCCTTCCCCACCCCGGGATATGAAAGTGTGCGCGAAAAAGACAACCTTATAATAAGCGAGCTTATGGCGTCAAATTCGCTTTTCCCGATAAACGGTGTAATATGCGACTGGATCGAGATATACAACGCGTCCGAAAAGGCCATCGACCTTTCGGATTACTATATGTCGACCGACTCGACGATGCCTTACCGCGCACGTCTTCCCGAAATTACGATAGAAATCGGAGAATATATCATTCTCTGTTGTGAAAAGGATATTCCCTTCAAGCTCTCAAAGAGCGGAGAGAGCGTATATCTCACAAGAAATGACGGAGTTCTTGCCGCTTCGGTAACATACGAGGCGCTTGAAGAAGACACCGCGTGGACTTATGACAAGGGTGTTGTAAATTACCCTTCCCCTGCACACGAAAACACCGAAAGAGGAAGCGTTCTTGCAATAACAGGCAGAAAAGGTCTTGTTATCACCGAAGTAATCTCCTCCAATACGAAATATTCTCCATTTAACAAAAAATACTGCGATATGGTCGAGATATTTAACGGCACAGACGAGCCGATAGACCTTTCAAAGTACTTCCTTTCGGACAAGGAAAGCGAGCTTCAGAAGTACAGACTTCCCGAGGTAACTCTCGAGGTGGGCAAATACTACGTTATCTACTGCGACACCGATGTAAAGGACGCCGCTCCGATAAAGATCTCCTCTGACGGCGAGGAAATATGGCTGTCAAGAGAGGACGGCTACGTTTCGGACGCGCTCAGAGTACCCGACATTCCGGTAAACAGAAGCTGGGGACGCTACGAAGACAAACTCGTTTATTTCTCAACTCCCTCCTTTGGCAAGGCAAACTCGGACGGATATGAAACTCTGACACAGACTCCTCTTGCAAGTTATCAGAGCGGAATTTACGCACAGCCGATAAGCGTTACACTCTCGGGCGAGGGCACGATATACTACACGACCGACGGCACAAAGCCGACCACATCCTCTCCTAAATACACCGGACAGGAGATAACGGTCGACAAGACGATGGCGATCCGCGCTATAGCTTATAGCGGAAACAAAATACCCTCATATTCGGTAACCTACAATTATTTTATAAACATTCCCGATTACGACCTGCCGATAATAAAGATCTCAATGTCGGACGATGACCTCTTCGGCGAAAAAGGTCTTTATCCCAACTACAACTCAAAGCAGGAAAAGCAGGCAAACTGTGCCTTCTATATCGACGGAAAAGAGGAATTTTCTATCGACTGCGGCATAAAGGTCTTCGGCGCATACAGCAGACGCTTCCCTAAAAAGAGCTTTCAGCTTGAATTCCGCGCGCAGTACGGAAAAGGCCGCCTTGAATATCCGATCTTCGAAAATCTTGATATAGACAGCTTCAACAATATCGTTCTCCGCAGCGGCTCGCAGAACGCATATATCACCGATACTATGTTCACAGACGAGTTTATGACCTCTCTTGCCGCTTACAGCGGAAATTGCCCCGAGGTTCTCGTTCAGGCTTACAGACCGTGCAATCTCTACCTCAACGGCGAGTATTGGGGTGTATATTTCATCAGAGAAAAGATAGACGACGATTTTATCGCCGACCATTTCGGCGTTTCCAAATCGAGCGTTACGATTATCGACTGGCCGAACTCGGTAAGCACGGGAAGCTCGAGTCAGGGCTGGAGCGAGATCTGGAAAAAGGTCTATACAAACAAGCTTGATTTCTCAAAGGACGAAAACTACAAGTGGCTTGCCGATCAGATAGACCTTGAAAGCTTCGCCGATATGTTAATCATGCGAATGTACTCGGGCGACCAGGACCTCGGCAACATACGAGCCTTTAAATCTCCCGAATATGACGGCGGAAAATGGCATTTCATTCTTTATGACAACGATATAAGCTTCAGAAGCTATTCGGCGCTTCAGAACCGCTTTAATATATTCTTAAAGAGTACTGCCTATAACAGAACACACGCTCTTTTCAGAGCTCTTATGAAAAACTCGCAGTTCAAGGAATATTTCCTTGAGCGTCTGGCTCTCCAGTTAAATACCACACTCGCTCCCGAAAACGCTCAGAAGCGATTTGACGAGATCTATGCCGAGCTTGAGCATGATATGCCCTATAATATAGATCGCTGGAGAAATGACAATAACTCATATATGACTCACCTTAACTCGATGAGCCGTTGGAAGAAAAACTCGGAAAATATGCGCTACTGGATCAGCGAGGTCAGAGTCAAGTGGTTTGTGAAGGACGTTGCGAAAACACTCGGATTTGGCGAGGAAGAGATCGCAAAATATATGGGCGAGGAATTCGTTAAGTATCTGAGTCAGGAATAAAAAAGATAAAATCAAGGATTTCATAAAAGAGATCCTTGATTTTTTATTTGTTGACAAAACCCCGCGTCTGTGCTATACTTTTTATATAATCCCCGAAAGGAGCTTGGCATTATGGAAAACGGCTCAAGACCTATAAAAAAGAAAAAGCGCCAAGGCACGTGCGAAAGCTGTGAATTTTACGATTACGACGAATTTTACGAGTCCTATTCTTGCAGAGTAAATCTCGATCAGGACGAGCAGGTTCGCTTTCTTTCGGGCGACAGCAGTGCCTGCCCGTATTACCGCTATTATGACGAATATAAGAGTGTAAATAAGCAAATTTAAAATAAAATAAGTTAAAAAGGAACTAAAAAATGATACAGTTTAACGTTTTTCCCGGCGGAAAGAAAAGAGTAGTAACCTTCAGCTATGACGACGGACGTCCGAACGATGCCCGCCTCGCCTTGCTTTTTAACAAATACGGCGTAAAAGGAACCTTTCACTTAAACGATGACAGTGAAACGATCAAAGATAAGGAAAAGGCGCGCGAAATATATTCGGGACACGAGATCTCCTGCCATACCTGCCGCCACGGCTGGCTTGACAATATGCCAAAATCAAGTCTTATAAACGAAATTTTTGAAAACCGCAGAGTGCTTGAAGAGATCGCGGGTTATCCCGTAGTGGGAATGTCATATCCGTCGGGGGCTTTTTCGCCCGAGGCAGAGGACGCGCTCGCCGCTTGCGGCATAGTTTACAGCAGAACAGTAGTTTCTACGCACAATTTCTCTTTCCCAAAGAATTTTCTCGAGTGGCACCCTACCTGTCATCACAAGGACGCTATGCCCCTTTGCGAAAGATTTATGGCAAATCTCGATTCGCAGTGGTGGGGACCTCTCTTCTATATATGGGGACACTCGTATGAATTTGCAGACGAGGACGCCTGGCAGTATATGGAGAAGCTCGTTTCCACTCTTGCGGGAAGCGACAAGATATGGTACGCAACGAATATCGAAATATATAACTACAAAATGGCGCAGCGCGCGCTTTACGTGTCTGCCGACGAAACGATTTTCTATAACCCGACCTCTATTGACGTCTGGGTAGAGAAAAACAAGTCGGAGATCATCTGTATTCCCGCAGGCAAGACGGTGAAGATCTAAAAAATAAACCGATAGCTAAACATCACGTTTTTGCTATCGGTTTTTATTATTTTTATGTAAAATCAGCCGTTTTCTTCGATAAACTTCGCTGTAAGGTAAGCTGCGTCGCCCACGAGCCTTGCACACGGGCGCTTGCTGTAATACTCGGGAGTGCGTGTTGACGGGATATGTGAGTCTGCTCCGCTTATTTTGAGAGAAAGAAGCTCTCGGCAAACGATTGCGCCGTTTTCTTCTCTGAATCTTCCCGCAAGCTCCTGAACCTTTCTGTAATGCTCGGTTTTTTCACCGTCCGCGTCGGGCGAGGTGTAGCCGTATCTCATACCGAGCACCATAAACATTCCGCTCACCGCTCCGCAGACCTCGCGAAGCCTGCCCATTCCGCCCCCGAACGACGAGGATATTTTAAGGGCTGTTTCCCTGTCAAGACCGAGCTCCTCGGCGAAGGTGATAAACACAGCCTGCGCGCAGTTAAATCCCTCTAAAAAATGATTTTCCGCTTCTTCGCGGTACTTTTCGGGTGTTTTTTTAAGCTTTTCCATATATTTATACCTCTGAAAAGATATTATTCGGGCTTGTACGGGAAGGAGGGCATCGGCTCAAGCTTGAATTTGTTTATGCGGTGGAGATAGTCGATGCGCGCCTTCTTTTCTTCGTCTTCGCAGACTCCCGTGCGGATATATTTATCGAGCATCGCGTAGGTAAATCCGAGATTGTCCTCGTCGGTCTTGCCGCAAAGTCCGTCTGAGGGGACCTTTTTAACGATATGCTCGGGAAGTCCCGCCGCGATACCAAGCTCGACCACCTCGGCAACAGTAAGATTTGCAAGCGGACTGAAATCTCCCGCCGCGTCGCCGTATCTCGTCGAATATCCGACAAAGTCCTCGGAAAGATTACAGGTGTTTACCACCCTTCCGTTATTTGACTGCGATACCGCGTAAAGCACGGACATACGCACCCTCGGAGCGAGATTTATGCGCGTCTGATTTGAAATTTCTCCGATCTCGCCAACGATCGAATTCATAAGTGCATCGTAGCCTTCTTTTATATTTATCTCAAAGCTTTTTATGCCGAGAAAATCGACAAGCTCGCGCGCGACGTCAATGTCGCTCTGCTCTCCGTTTGGCATCAAAACTCCGATAACCCGCTCTTTTCCGAGCGCGCGCACACAGAGAGCCGCCGCAACAGAGCTGTCCTTTCCGCCCGA
This sequence comes from Eubacteriales bacterium, assembly GCA_045580325.1. Taxonomy (GTDB): domain Bacteria; phylum Bacillota; class Clostridia; order Oscillospirales; family CAG-272; genus SIG672. Next base: position 33,768 of record JAZNNR010000032.1, on the reverse strand, counting down.
GATACCGAGCACGGCATTGCAGCCCTTTCCGTTTTTCTCGAAGAAATCCTGTATCCAAAGAGTAATATTGTCAAGTACTTTTTTTGCGTTAAAGCTCATAATTTTTCTCCCTTTCGGCACTTACTTTCTTTTGTTTACAGCGGAAACTATCGCACAGGCAATACCGATAATGATTGCCGATATGCCTGCAATTATGGCGCTGACAACTATCGTCGGCAGCTTGGTTCCTTCGGTTTTGTCGGGCGCGTCTGTGCCCTCGGCGCTTTCGGCAAATACGGTGGTAGAAAAGAGTGCAAACAGTGTTACCACACACAAAATAAGGGCGGTAATACGAACAAATTTCTGCATAGAAAACATCTCCTTCACTATTTTACTTATTTTAGTTTAATATCTAAAGCGCAAAAAGTCAACAGAAAGTGTAAAAAATTTTATAAAACTTAAAAAAACTTTAAATATCGTATTGGCTTTATTGAAATTTTGTGCTATTATTAGTGTATATGTACTTAAATTAAAGTCGAAAGGACAATATATGAAAGAAATTATACTTTGTAAATACGGTGAGATAGTGCTCAAGGGTCTTAACAAGCCTTATTTCGAGAGCGCACTCACAAAGGAAATGAAATTCAGAATAGCTCCCGCGGGAGAATTTGAGTTTTTCCATTCGCAGTCGGTGCTCTACGTTTCCCCGAAAAACGAGGACTGCGACATTGACCTTGCGGTAGAGCTTGCAAAAAAGGTCTTCGGTATCGCTACCGTTGCCCGTGCCGCCGAGTGCGAAAAGAATATGGACGCGATAATCAAGACTGCCACCGAGTATCTCCCCGAAAAGCTTCGCGGATACAAGACCTTCAAGGTAAACGGCAAGCGCGGCGATAAGCGCTTTCCTCTCACCTCTCCCGAGATCGCGCGCGAGGTCGGCGGAGCTATCTGCGACGTTATGCCCGAGATCGACGTTGATCTCATAAATCCCGAAATTACCGCTATGGTCGAAATAAGGGAGGACGCGGCTTACATACACGCGGGAAGCGAGCGCGGTGCGGGCGGAATCCCCTACGGCACCTGCGGAAAGGCTACCCTTCTTCTTTCGGGCGGAATAGACTCCCCCGTTGCGGGATATATGATGGCCCGTCGCGGTGCGGCTATCGAGGCCGTTCACTTTGAGTCCTTCCCCTACACGAGCGAGCGCGCCGAGGAAAAGGTTGCCGAACTTGCATCGCTGCTCTGCGAATACACGGGAAGAATGCGTATGCGCGTTATTTCTATGACCGAAATTCAGGAAGAAATGACCAAAAAGATAAATGAAGAGTATTTCACACTTCTGCTGCGCCGCTCTATGATGCGTCTTGCCGCTCGTGCAGCAAAGGCAGGCGGTGCAATTACCCTTGTAACAGGCGAATCGCTCGGACAGGTAGCAAGTCAGACTATGCCCGCGCTCGTTGTTACCGACAGCGCTGTGGATATGCCCGTGCTCCGCCCTCTTATCGGTATGGACAAGGAAGAAATTATCACAGTTGCGCGTAAAATTGACACGTTTGAAACCTCTATTCAGCCGTTTGAGGACTGCTGTACGGTATTTACCCCGAAGCACCCCAAGACTCGCCCCGAGCTCGAAAAGGTGCTCGCCGAGGAAGCCAAAATGGACTTTGCATCCCTCGAGGACAAAGCCTTCGCAAATCTCCGTATCCGCGAAATCAGACGCGCAATTGACGCTTAGGGCTTTGCCCTAAGAACCCACCAAGGACGCCGGCCTTGGAACCTGCCAAAACCCTTTTTGTAAAAAGGGTTTTGGATTCCCAAAAACTTTACTGGAAAAGGAAACAAATAAAAAACATTTTCCTGTGTGTTAGCTCCGCACTGATCCTTTTATTTACACACTTTTTCAAATTATTCTTGACAACACCCCTAAACCGCGCTATAATATAAGGTAATGTTTGTATAAAAGACAAGTAAGGAAGGAAAAATGTCATGAAATGGACATCTGTTAACGATATTCGAGAAAAATATCTCTCTTTTTTCGAATCAAAAGGTCATCTTCGCCATAAGAGCTTCCCTCTCGTGCCGATAAATGACAAATCTATTCTGCTTATAAATGCGGGTATGACTCCGCTTAAAAAGTACTTCACCGGCGAAGAAGAACCCCCTCGCCATAGAATGACCACCTGTCAGAAGTGTATCCGTACACCCGACATCGACCGCGTAGGTATCACCGCAAGACACGGTACTTACTTCGAAATGCTCGGAAACTTCAGCTTCGGCGATTACTTCAAGCAGGAGGCTATTCCGTGGGCGTGGGAATTCTGTACCAAGGTCATCGAGCTTCCCGAGGATCGCATCTGGGTAACTATTTACCTCGACGACGACGAAGCCTTCGATATCTGGACCAAAAACGTCGGCATCCCCGCCGAAAGAGTCGTTCGCCTCGGCAAAGAGGACAACTTCTGGGAACACGGAAGCGGACCCTGCGGACCTTGCTCCGAGCTCCACTTCGACCGCGGAGAAGAGTTTGGCTGCGGCAAGCCCGACTGCAAGCCCGGCTGCGACTGCGACAGATATATGGAATTCTGGAACCTCGTTTTCACACAGTTTGATAACGACGGCCATAACAACTACACACGACTTGCAAAGCCTAACATCGACACGGGTATGGGTCTTGAGCGTCTTGCCTGCATTATGCAGGGTGTAAACAACCTCTTTGAAGTCGATACCGTTCAGAATATTATGAAGGCTATCGTTGATAAGACGGGTGTAAAATACGGCGACGATCCTAAAAAGGACATTTCGCTCAGAGTTATCACCGACCACATCAGAGGCTCGACCTTTATGGTATGCGACGGCGTAGTTCCCTCCAACGAAGGACGCGGATACGTTCTGCGCAGACTTCTGCGCCGTGCGGCAAGACACGGAAGAATGCTCGGCATCGAAGGCAGCTTCCTTGCTGACATCGCATCTGTCGTTGCACGCGAAAACTACTCAGAATATCCCGAGCTTACCGAAAAGCTCGACTATATCCAGCAGGTTATCTCCATCGAAGAAAACCGCTTCGCTTCGACTATCGACTCGGGACTTGCTATTCTGAGCGGCGTTATCGAAAAGGCAAAGAATGAGGGTGTGGACAAGATCTCGGGTGAGGACGCGTTCCGTCTTTACGATACCTTCGGATTCCCGATCGATCTCACAAGAGAGATCGCGGCAGAGGCAGGTCTTGCCCTTGACGAAGAAATGTTCACCTCTCTTATGAAGGACCAGAAGAGCCGCGCAAGAGCCGCAAGAGCAAATATCAGCGGTTGGAGCGAGGCTTCCAAGGGACTCCTTGAAAACTTCGCGGCAACAGAGTTCGTCGGTTATACCGAAAACTCCTGCGAGGCGAAGGTCATCGGCATAATTTCGGACGATATGCAGCTTGAAACTGTAAACGAAGGCGAATTCTCGCTCATTCTCGATAAAACCGTATTCTACGGCGAGGGCGGCGGTCAGGTCGGCGACTCCGGTAAGATCACTCTCGGCGATACACTTGTAAATATTTACGATACAAAGAAGACCGACGGCGTATATATCCATATGGCGTCTATCGCAAGCGGCACACTTTCTGTCGGCGACATCGTTACGGCAGAGATCGACGCAGAGCGCCGCGATGCGATCCGCAGAAATCACTCTGCTTGCCATCTTCTTCAGGCGGCACTTCGCGAGGTGCTCGGCGCGCACGTTGAGCAGGCAGGCTCCTTTGTTGACGAGGGCAGACTCCGTTTCGACTTCTCTCACTACGAGGCAGTAAGCGCAGAGCAGCTTGCAAAGGTCGAAGCTCTTGTAAACGCTCACATTCTCGCAGGCGAGGCTGTTGAAACACTCGAAACAGACATCGAAAGCGCGAAAAAAGCGGGCGCTATGGCACTCTTTGGCGAAAAGTACGGTGCAAAGGTGAGAATGGTCAAGATGGGCGACTTCTCGACCGAGCTTTGCGGCGGTACACATATTAGTAACACTGCAAAAGCAGGTCTTTTCAAGATAATTTCCGAATCCTCGGTAGCGGCAGGCGTGCGCCGTATCGAAGCTACCACAGGTCTTGGAGTTCTTGAGCTCCTTAGCGGTAAGGACACACTTATCACCGAAGCGGCAAAGGAAATGAAGCTTGCAAACACAGCCGACATCGCAAAGCGCGCATCTCAGCTCCAGAGCGAGCTTAAGGGCGCAAAGTCGGAGATCGAAGCACTTGAAGCGAAGATAGCGTCCTACGAATTCGGCGAAACCGAAAAGAGCGCGGTAGACGTAAACGGCGTAAGCGTTATTGCTTCCCGTCTTGACGGCGTAAGCGTTGACTCTGCGCGTAATCTCTGCGACGCAGTTCGTGCAAAGAATCCCGCAAGCGTTACTCTTCTTGCTCTCGTTGCAAACGACAGACTTAACTTTGTCTGCGTATGCGGTGCTGACGCTGTAAAGCGCGGTGCAAACGCAGGAAAGATAGTCAAGGACATCGCAACCATCTGCGGCGGCGGTGGCGGCGGACGTCCCGACAGCGCAACAGCGGGCGCAAAGGATCTCACAAAGATCGCAGACGCTCTCGCTGCGGTAAATGCGACTGTTGAGAAGTATATTAAGTAAACAAAACAACTCCATCATGGACAGAAGTCCTTGATGGAGTTTTTGTTTTATTATGTTCGATAAATCAGGAGTTAACAGCCGGTTTCTCTATATCATCGAAATTCGTTATTCCAATACTCTCGTAACAGGCGTTGTATCCTTCGATTATACGGAATTATAGATGATGTGAAAAACGCTTTTTTTCCATAAGAATCGCCAAACACATTGTAATACCTAATATCAGACGGCTTACTTTGCCTTTCTATTTTCCAAACAGTATCCCAATTTAGTTTTTGAAAAAAGCCAAAAAGGAAATGTATCGTGAGAGATTTCTTATCAAATTCAACGCATACCGGTCTAAATAAAAGCGCAGTAAATAAGACAGCCAGAATGGCAAATGCATACAGCATATTCTCTGCAGTTTCTTTTTCTATCAAGAAACTTACCGTACATCCGGCAGTAACAATAATCCAAATAGACATACAGATTATCCAATGTATATTGTAGACCTTTTTATTCATAATCTCACCTTTTCGCCAAATTCTTATTTATCTAACTAATTTTTACGATTAAATAAAATCGTATTATTTTATCTATTCTCTGTGGTGATTACTCAATTAATCTTATTATTTTGAGCAAAATAGTATTGCATGATTTCGATAACTTCTTTAAATTCTTTCTTAAAGTATAAAGAACTAAACCTAATATGTCCCCATTTGTTTGTTGTTGATTGTTTGTTTAATTTGTTTAATATTTTTTGATTCTCAATATACTTTTCTGGTGTTTTCAAAAAGATACAGATAAAATATGTTTTATCCATATAGGGAATTATGTTTATATTTCGAATATCTTCCCATTTAATCATTCCAACTGAATTGTGACTCATTCCTTCGTTAATACCAATTTCATTTACAATTAATACGGGTTTTTCATCAAACATTTCTTTAAAGTATCCTATAGTACAAAATGCACAAACAGGAACGCATAAGCTAGATAAAATAACAACAAATAAGGGAATGTCAGATGTTATCCACGGAATATCAGTAAAATAAATAATACTCGGCAAAATTAATAACACTGTTACTAAAAACATACCTATTGTAAATTTTATACTCTTCGATTTCTTTCTATGAATTATTATTTCCTTATTCATAATGCGTTCCCCTTTATTCTATTTTAAATTCTTATTTATCGTTCTGTTTTATCGTGCGCACGTCAGTTTCGCCTTTGTTTAACAAAGGTTCGATTCACCTATTCCTCGGCGTATAATTCATCGTAGTACCAACGCATAGGGTTTTCGTAAATGTATTTTGTCCTTGTTTCGTAATCCTCACGATCGCGAATAATATGCTCAATATATCCTCGTTGAAAAATATTATTCCCAAGTTCTTTATTACAAAACCGTTTGAATGTGGAAACGATATGCGGCAACATCTCATTGGTAGGGGTCGGCGCCTTCGACGACCCGTCCTTGCGTGATGCATATTTATCGGGATAAAGGAAGATAATTACGTGTATATGATCCGGCATGATTACGTATCTGTCAATTTTCACGCCGGGAATATTTTCGCTTGATAATAAATATTCTTCGGCGATTTTACCGATTTCCGTTAATTGTATTTGCGGCGTTAACGAGTTGCCGTAGGCGCCGTTCAACGGGTCGTCGAGGGCGCCGACCCCTACCGACGGTTTGGTAATATGCGAAAGTATTCTTTTTCTGTCTTTGATGCATATTGTGACAAAATATGCACCTTTGGAGCTGTAATTATGTTGTCCCAGCCGCAAATCTTTTCGTTTCGGCAGTTCTTTTTCTTTATCCATTTTTATCACCACATCATTATCACAAAATCGGCAGGGAAAACAACACGCCTGCCAAAATTCGTTGGATTTCGGCAGAGGCACAAGGCGAGTTCTCTATTTAATCGCCGTTACTCCGCTTTTCATAACCATTCTTCTTAAAAATCTGTTATACATAAACGGACGCTTGATGCACTTGATTATGACCTTGAATATCAGCTTAAGTGCGCCTTTTCTGTACTTTTTTATGATTTTTTCGGGAGAATCTGCCGTGTTCATCGAAGAAGCGAGCTTCTCCGCGCTGAGCATCGCGTAGCTTATTCCCTCAAAGGAGCTCGGACTTATAAATCCCGCCGCCTCTCCTATGAGAAAAGCGCCGCCATCTCCGAGGAAAATGCCGCCACTTATCTTCGGTCTTGAAACAAGGCAGGCTTCTGTCTTTTTGGGCAGGGCGAAAACGCTTTCGGGTACGATTCCGAGCTTTATCAGCTTCTCCTTTTGTGCCTCGAAGGCCTCGCGCGAATTTTTTATATCAAAAGCTCCGCCGAATACCAGCTCCCCGTCCTTGAAAAATATCCACGAGCAGCCGTCAGAGGTATCGTTATCAAAAACGCACGAATAATACGGGTTTTCGCCCTTTGCCTCATACCACTGCTGTATTGCTGTATATTTATGTATCTTTTGAGCTTTGAAAAGCGATTTTCTGACAACAGAAGACGCTCCGTCCGCTCCGACGAGGTACTTACAGCTGACCGTCTTGCCTTCGGAAAGGATAATCGAAAATCCGTCCTCCTGTCTGCTGATCGCTTCACATCTTGCTTTCAGGGTGTTCACGCGCTCGGGGATCATACTTCTAAGGAAATTATCAAACTTTTCGCGGTTTACGTTCAGATAATTTCGTCTGTAATATCTTGTAAGACCGTCAGAAAGGTCTATCGTCCGCACCGAAAAGAGCTGAGGCGATGCGAGTATCTCGCTCGGCAGACATATATCGTATTTTGCAAGGACGTACTGCGCGTCGGGAGAAATAAGTCCGCCGCACACCTTTTCGTGATGCTCCGCGCCGTCTATAACGAGAACACTGTATTTTTCAGAGTCAAGCATTCTTGCAAGACTCGCGCCCGCAGGGCCTGCCCCGACTATTACTATATCATAAAAGTCTTTTACTTGCGCTGACATAAAAGTTATCACTCTCCTTTTGCTTTAAAGTATATCATGGTGCGCGCGTTATGTCAATAAAAATCGGCTTTTTTGTAAACAAACTTGACACATATATTGTCTTTGATTGACAAAGGGGCAAACTTGCTGTATAATAAGAAAAAATCCTTATTTATTGCTATTTATTATTAAAGGAAAGATATACGATGAGAAAAACATTAAAAATCACGGCGCTTTTGTCCCTTCTTCTTATAACGAGCATTCTTTTCTCCTCGTGCGGAGTTTTTTATTTCAGATACGAGGCCGATTCATCCGCACCAAACGCAGATGCGCTTGAAAATATCGACGGTCCTTTTCCGCCGAATATCAAACCTCCGAGCCCTGTCGATTTCGGTATAAACGATAATTTTAATCCCGAGGCTATGCTCGAGAACTTCTATACCTACGATTACGACGGTGATTACGTAACGGTCGCAACGTGCAGCGACAAAAATCCTTTGTTCCCCGACAGCGGACTGTTTTCAGACGCAAATCTCTACTCGGTATCGACTGCCCTTGAGGGAAAATTTAGTATTTCGCTCACAAGGTTTTCGTCCGATCTCAAAGATCTTATAAAAACGCTCGACAAGGCCAGTTCCACGGGTAACAACTATGCACATATGGTGGCAATTCCCCTTTCGGCAGTGCCTTACTTTGAGGGAAAAGACATTTTTTACAAAATATCCTCCCTTCCCTTTATAAATAAGGACGCAGAGTACTTCTCCGAAAACGAAGATCTCGGAATAACAAGCGAATATTTCATAGGCGGAAGCGCAAGCTTTCGGATTTCGGATACAAAGGTTATATATTTCAACACCGAGCTTATAAAATCGCTCGGAGCAGAGTCGCCCTACACTCTGCTTTCCTCGAAAAAATGGACTTGGAACAAGATGTGTGAATATCTTGCACTCGGAAAAGGTCTTGCAGCGAAGGACGATATTCTTTCGATAGTCGCGGCAACGGCGGCGGAAAAGGGCGAAGGCGCAGACACGGCGGTTTCTTCTCTTGCCGAAAAGATCTCAGCTTCGGTAATATCGGAAAATGCAAAGGAAAAATTCCTCAGCGGCGACGCACTTTTCTATCTCGGAACGCTTGGAGATGCAGACACGCTCTCCAAAGCAGACACTCTTTACGGACTTCTTCCCATTCCGCTTTTCGAAGAGGGCGGCAACTACAAGAGATTTCACCACAGCAACGATATAACCGTTTTTGCGTGTGCAAAAAGCTCACCCGACCTTGAACGTGCCGCTCTCGTGATAAGCGCGGCAAACGCAGCCTGCTACGGCTCTGCCGAAAGCTTCTTTTTCTCGGCTACCAAAAACAGCTTTTTCCGCGATAACGGTTCAAATCTTTCTCTCGGATATATCTGCTCGGGTGAAAATGCGGTTATTTTCCCTGTTTCTTCAGATTAAACTGTAAACATTTTGTAAACATCGCTTTTTATATTTGCAAATTTCTCTTCTATATGATATAATGTTTTTCGCTTGCGAAAGCAGGTAGAACATATTCCGTAAAGCTTGGTTTGCGGGTAAATGCTCTGTTTCAGAGCTTTTTCACCATGCCGCACACTAGGTTTTGTCGGAGAATAAAATTTGAAGAAAGGTGAAAAACTATGCTCGCAAAGGAAAAAAAGCAGGAAATTATTCTGGCTAACGCTATGCACGAAGGCGATACAGGTTCGCCCGAAGTTCAGATCGCTATTCTCACACAGAGAATCAACGACCTCAACGCGCACCTTGCTAACAACCAGAAGGACTTCCACAGCCGCCGCGGACTTCTCAAGATGGTAGGTAAGAGACGTAATCTTCTCAAGTATCTCCAGAATACCGATATTGAGCGTTACCGTGCGATAATCAAGAAGCTCGGACTCAGAAAGTAAGTCCAGGTGGCAGACAAGGGTGGCAGACAAAAAAGGGGGCGCACGGGCGTGCGCAGCACCTTAGGTGGCACATCTTGTATGCAAAACGTTTTCATAAAATGGGAGGCCCTTGCCTCCCATTTTTGAGATACGCTACCAAAAAACTCGTGCAGCGGTCTTGACCGGTCGAAGTGAATAATGAATAATGAATGTTTTTGAGCTATCTCAAAGGTATTCACTATTCATTATTTCTCCGGTTGAGGCTGATATATAAAAATATCAAAATGAAAGGATACGAAAAAATGTTTGAAAATTTTAAAGTATTTGAAACAACACTCGCCGGCAGACCTCTCGTGATCGAAACCGGAAAGATGGCAGGCCTTGCAAACGGCTCTTGCCTTGTAAGATACGGCGAAACCTCGATACTCGCAACAGCTACCGCTTCGGCAAAGCCCCGCGACGGTATCGACTTCCTTCCCCTCTCTGTTGACTTTGAGGAAAGACTCTACGCTGTCGGAAGAATCCCCGGCGGCTTCCTCAGACGTGAAGGCAGACCCTCCGAAAAGGCAATACTCACTTCCCGTGTTATCGACCGTCCTATCCGTCCTCTCTTCCCGAAGGACCTTCGTAATGACGTAGCGCTCAACCTTATGGTTCTCAGCGTTGATAACGACTGCTCTCCCGAAATTACCGCAATGCTCGGTGCTTCTATCGCACTTTCCATTTCGGATATTCCGTGGAACGGACCTATCGCAGGCGTATTTATGGGTCTCGTTGACGGCGAGATCATCGTAAACCCCACGTCCGAACAGAGAGCCAAGAGCGATCTCGAACTCACAGTTGCAGGCTCTGCAAAGAAGGTCGTTATGATTGAGGCAGGCGCTAACGAGGTTGACGACGACACTATGTTCGAGGCTATTATGAAGGCTCACGAAGAGATCAAGGCTCTTTGCGCGTTCATTGATTCTATCGTTGCAGAGATAGGCAAGCCCAAGTTTGCATATCCCTCCTGCGAGCTCGACCACGATATGTTCGACAAGATCTTCGATTTCTGCGAAAAGGACGTTATGGTTGCTCTCGACACAGACGACAAGACTGTCCGCGATGCAAGAATGCAGCCTATCACAGATGCTATTCTCGAAAAGTTCTCCGAAGAATATCCCGAGCTTCCCGACATTATCGGCGAGCTTGTATATAAGATCCAGAAGAAGATCGTCCGCAGATGGCTCCTTCAGGACAAAAAGCGTGTTGACGGCAGAAGAATGGACGAGATCCGTCCTCTTAACGCCGAGGTTGACCTTCTCCCCAGAGTTCACGGCTCGGGTATGTTCACAAGAGGTCAGACACAGGTTCTTACGATCGCAACTCTCGGTACGGTAGGCGACGCTCAGATGCTCGACACTATTGACGAAGAGGAATCCAAGCGTTATATGCACCACTACAATATGCCCGGCTTCTCCACAGGTGAAGCAAAGGCTACACGTAGCCCCGGCAGACGTGAGATCGGACACGGAGCTCTCGCAGAGCGCTCTCTTATCCCCGTACTCCCTTCCGTTGAAGAATTCCCCTACGCTATGCGTCTTGTTTCCGAGGTTATTTCCTCCAACGGTTCTACCTCGCAGGCGTCCGTTTGCGGCTCGACTCTCGCTCTTATGGCAGCAGGCGTACCGATCAAGGCTCCGGTTGCAGGTATCTCCTGCGGTCTTATCACAGCAGAAGACGGCTCTTGGGACACTATGATCGACATTCAGGGTCTTGAAGACTTCTACGGCGATATGGACTTCAAGGTTGCAGGTACTCACAAGGGTATCACATCTATTCAGATGGACCTCAAGATCGACGGTCTTACACCCGAGATCATCAAGGCTGCTTTCGAAATGACTCACAAGGGTCGTGATTATATAATCGACGAGATCATTCTCAAGGCTATTCCTGCTCCTCGCGAAGAGGTTAACAAGTACGCTCCCAAGATGATCATTATGAAGATCAAGCCTGAAAAGATCCGCGAGGTTATCGGTAAGGGCGGCGAGGTTATCCAGAAGATCGTTGCTGATACAGGCGCGAAGATCGACATCGAGGACGACGGAACAGTTTATATTGCTGCTGTTAACCGCGACAGCGGTCTTGAAGCACAGAAGATCATTGAAGGCATCTGCTTCGAGCCCGAGGTTGGCGCCGTTTATACAGGTAAGGTTACAAGAATCATTCCTATCGGTGCTTTCGTTGAGTTTGCACCCGGCAAGGAAGGCATGTGCCACATTAAAGATCTTTCCAACACATTTGTTGAAAAGGTTGAGGACGTCGTAAACGAGGGCGATATGCTCACAGTTAAGTTTATGGGCGTTGACGAAAAGGGACGTTATAACCTCTCTGCAAAAGCTCTTCTCCCCAAACTCGAAGGAGAAAACAGACCTCCCAGAAGAGAAAACGCTGAAGGCGAAGGCAGAAAAGAACGCCGCGGCTTCAGAAAGCCCTTCGGCAAGAAGGAAGACTAACCAAAGGCTCTGCCTTTGGAATCCTGCTTAGGGCTTTGCCCTAAGAACCCACCAAGAAACTTTTTGGAAAAAGTTTCTTGGATCTTCAAAAACTTTACTAAAAAACCTCAAACTTCACTTAAAAGTGTGGTTTGGGGTTTTGTTTTTGTGTGTTCGTACCGCACAAAAACCTTATAAACTATCCCCTCTCCTACCCTCAAACCTCAGCTCACAGTCTGAGGTTTTCTTTTTTCCTTTTTTGCGTTCCAAAAATTCAAAAAAATTCTCATTTTTCACCCTATTTACTTGACATTTTTCGCAAAATTAGTTATAATGTAGGGTGAAGAATTTTTGTCAGACATGGCGTTTGACTCACGGGAGGTTAGGTCAAAATGAAACACACACCCGCGTACGTCAAGGCTATAGCTCTGCTTGCAATAAGCGATATGAGTGAGCGAAAGCTTCGCGAAAAGCTCGCCGCAAAGGGCTTTTCAAAAGAGGAGATTTACGAAGCTGTCGAAAAGCTAAAAGGCGAGGGCTATCTCTCGGACGATCGGCTTATCGAAAATCTCGTAAATTACTATTCAAAAAAGAAATACTACGGAAAATACCGCATAAAGCTCGAGCTTCTCTCGAAATTCGACCGCGAAAGCGTTGACAGAGCTTTTGACAACGCCTGTGAGGTCATCGATTTTAAGGCTGTCGCTGCACAGTTTGCTCAAAAAGAAATAGAAAAAGGCACAGACCGCGAAAAGCTCATCAGAAAGCTTCAAAGACTCGGGCACGATACCCCGTCGATACGAGGCGCGCTCTCTACAATATCGCAGTCCGAAGAGTAAATATTTTAACAAGTTAAATCACAAAAAGGAGATCTTTCCTTATGTCAAAGAAAATAAAGGTCGGTTTTGTTTCGCTCGGCTGTTCAAAAAACAGAATTGACACCGAGGTTATGCTTCACACTCTTGCCACAGCAGGCTATGAGATAACAGGCGACGAAACCGAGGCAGACGTAGTCATAATCAACACGTGTGCATTCATCGAAAGCGCAAAAAAGGAAGCCATCGACAATATTCTCGACATCGCCTGGCTCAAAGAGAACAAGGATCTTAAGGGTATCGTTGTTTGCGGCTGCCTTGCGGAGCGTTACGGCAAGGAAATACTCGAGGAGCTTCCCGAGGTCGACGCTATCGTCGGAGTCGGCGGACTTCCAAAGATCGCAGAAGCGGTCGAGTCGGCTTACAGCTCGGCGTTTTGCAACAAAAAGAATACCGCGCAGAATAAATACTCCTGTCTTGACGACAAAAACACAATGCCGCTCGGCGGCGACAGAGTTGTAACAACTCCCGAGTACACCGCATATATTAAGGTCGCAGAGGGTTGCGACAATCACTGCACCTACTGCGTTATCGGAAATATCAGAGGAAAATTCAGAAGCCGTCCTATCGAAGACATCGTCGCAGAGGCGAAAACTCTCGAAGAACTCGGCGTAAAGGAGCTTAACATCGTCGCGCAGGATACCTCGAGATACGGTCTTGACATTTACGGCGAATACTCGCTGGCAAAACTCGTAAGAGCGATAACAAACGAAACAAATATCCCGTGGATAAGGCTTCTTTACTGCTATCCCGACAAGATCACCGATGATCTTTGCAAGGAATTTGCAAATAACGACCGCCTTGTGAAGTACATTGATATGCCAATTCAGCATATTTCGGACAGCGTTCTCTCCCGTATGAACCGACACGGCGGAAGCGAGGTAATAAAAGACGCCATAGCTCGTTTGCGCGCGGCCTGCCCCGAAATCGTGCTTCGCACAACAGTTCTTGTCGGCTTCCCCGGCGAAACAGACGAGGATTTTGAGGAGCTTTGCGAGTTTATAAAGGAAGCAAAATTTGACAAGCTCGGCGCGTTTACCTACTCTGCAGAAGAAGGAACTCCCGCCGCAGAGATGGAAGATCAGATAGACGAACAGGTAAAACAGGACAGATACGACCTCGTTATGCGACTCCAAGGCGATATTTCAGCCGAAAAGAACGAAGAAAAGCTCGGAAAGACGCTTGAGGTCATCTGCGAAGGCTACGACACGGTTTCCGAGATATACTACGGAAGAAGCGCGTCCGACGCTCCCGAAATCGACGGAAAGATATACTTCTCTGCCGACCGAGGCGTAGACGAGGGCGAGTTTGTAAAGGTTACCATCGGCAACGTACTTGATTACGATCTCCTCGGAGATCTTGCACAGTAAATTTAAACATAAGATTGGAGAAAAAATTATGAAAGACAAAATTTTCAGAAAAGAAAACATTCCTAACATACTTACAGTCATAAGAGCAGTTCTTGTTCCGATTTTTATGCTGCTTATCATTTTCGCGCCCCGCGACCTCGGCACAGGCCAGATAGTACTTCGACTTATCGGCGCACTTCTCTTCGGTCTTATCTCACTTACAGATATGCTCGACGGTAAGATCGCAAGAAAATACAACTACGTTTCCGATTTCGGAAAGTTCCTCGATCCTCTCGCTGATAAAATTCTCGTTTTCGGCGCTATGATCTCCCTTATGGCTCTTATGGGCGGAGATGAGGGTATGCCTTACGTATTCGAGATCTATATGGTTTTCGCTCTCTTTATTTTCTTCGCACGCGAAATTGCCGTAACATCGCTCCGTCTTCTCTTCTCAAACAAGGGCGGACACGCGCTTGCTGCAAACTTTGCAGGCAAGGTAAAGACTGTTTCACAGATAGTTTTCGTTCTCGTTGCACTTATTGAGCCTATCCTTTGGGATATTTGGGTACTCACCTTCCTCTCCCTTGCCGTTATGGTTGCTATGACGATCATTTCTGGAATTATCTACTTCAAAGAATATATCCCGCTCATTATGGGACAGGATAAAGGGGAAGAAGCTCCTGCTGAAGAAGCTGCACAGGCTCCCGTAGAAGAAGCAGCAGAAGCTTCCACAGAGGAAAACGCACAGTAAAAGACGTTTTTCACTAAAAATCCGCGAAAAGAAAGGAAAGTGGCACCGATATGACCGTAAAAGAGCTTGACGACAAGATAAAAAAAGGTCTCGGCGGAGTCTATCTTTTCTACGGTGAGGAGGAATATTTAAAGCGCAGATACCTTGAAAAAGTGCGCGAAACGCTCCTGCCCGACGACACGGACGCGGTTTTCAATCACGTTAAAATAACCGACGGCGAAATCGACCGTCTTGGCGACGAGCTTGTCGGTATGCCCATCTTCGGAAGCAGCGGCGGACGTCTTATTGAGCTTTGGGACGTCGATTTCACCGCGATGAGTGAAGCGAGGCTTGACGAGCTCTGCGATGCCTTTTCGACCGTTTCTGAGGACACTCTGCTTATATACGCAAAGCCCGAGGAGTTTTCCGAGGGAACAAAAAAAGCTCAGAGCGTTGCCTACAAGAAGTTTTCGGGAGTGGCAAATCTTGTTAACTTCGAGAAGCAGACTCCGCAAAAGCTGATTGGCTGGGCTTCCCGTCATTTTTCCTCGCACGGCTGTGCGGCAGACCCGCAAATATGCAAAAAGCTTATAGATTACTGCAAAAACGATATGTTCGTGCTTGCCTCGGAAATCGACAAGGTATCTGCATTTGCCCGTCAGAACGGCAAAAACGTGATAAGCGAGGATATGATCTACGCCGTATGCTCACCGAACACGGTATTCGGTGCATTTGACTTCGCAAACGCTCTTATCGATGGAAACACGCCTATGGCGCTGAGTATTTTCGCCGAAATGAAGCTCAGAAAAGAGCGGCCCGAGAACATTCTCTCGTCCGTTTCGAGAATATGCAGCGAGCTTCTCACCGTGCGTATCCTTTCGGACAGCGGCTATTCCAAGCAGGACATCGCAAAGAAGATGAAAATGCACGAATATCCCGTTTCCCTGCGTATGACTGCGGCATCAAGAAAGAGTATGGAGTCGCTTGAGCGGGCGGTCGAGCTTTGCTGCGACACCGACCTTAAGATCAAGACCACTCGTCTTGATGACTACACCGCACTTGAAATTCTGATACTTTCGCTTGGCAAAAGCCGAAGCGTTTCTGTATAAATCTGTATAAAAATGAAAATAAAAATTGACAAGATCGTTCTCGTCGAAGGACGGTACGATAAAATCAAGCTTGATTCTATCCTTGACGCGACCGTAATTGCCGTAAACGGCTTCGGGCTCTTTAAGGACGATGAAAAAAAGGCGACGATCCGCGCCCTTGCTGAAAAATGCGGAGCGATAATCCTCTGCGACAGCGACGGTGGCGGTACGGTAATTCGAGGACATCTGAACTCGATTTTACCGAAGGAAAGCCGAATAAATCTCTATATTCCTGAAATTATGGGAAAAGAACGGCGAAAAGCCACGCCCTCGAAGGAAGGCAAGCTCGGAGTTGAGGGTATGGACGCAGAGCTTCTGCGCAGTCTTTTTCTCCCCTTTGCGTCTGACGCGCCCTCAAAGCCAAGAGCGGACGTAACTGCCGCCGACCTCTTTTCAGACGGCTTTTCGGGATCGGAAAATTCAAGTCAAAAACGCGCAGAGCTTGCAAAAGCGCTCGGTCTGCCCTCGAATATAAGCTCAAAGCTTCTGGTTGACGCCATCAACATCCTCGGCGGCAGAGAGGTTTATGAAAAAGCAAAGGAAACTCTTAGGACTCCGTCCTAAGAACCTGCCAAAGAACTTTTTGTAAAAAGTTCTTTGGAATCTCAAAAACTTTACTAAAAAACAAATTATATAAACCAAGCTTTCCCCATTTCAGAAAAGTTTTTGGGAAAGTGCGAAAACAAATTGCTTGCAATTTGTTTATAAACTCCTTTTTTCAAAAAAGGTTTTCAAGGAAAGAGAGTACAAAATATGAGATGTCCGATGTGTTCACACGACAACAGTAAGGTAATCGACTCGCGCCCGACCGAAAGCGGAACGATCCGCCGCAGACGCGAATGCCTTTCTTGTAAGTACAGATTCACAACTTATGAAGTAATCGAGGTTATTCCCCTTCTCGTTGTCAAAAAGAACGGCTCGAAAGAGATTTTTGACAGACAAAAGCTCCTCGGCGGACTTATAAAATCCTGTTATAAGCGTCCGATTACTATTCCTCAGCTCGAAGAGCTTGTCGAAAGCATCGAGCAGGAACTTTACAACTCGCTTCGCGGCGAGATCTCCTCGACAGAGATCGGCGAAATGGTAATGACCCGACTCAAAGCGCTCGACGAGGTGTCCTACGTAAGATTTGCTTCGGTCTACCGCGAATTCAAGGACATCGACACATTCCTCGACGAAATAAAGCAGCTTCAGAAAAAGTCAAAATAAATTTAGATAAATAAAAGGACGGTTAAAATCATGACGAAATCCTTCATATACAAAACACAGGGCGTTTGTGCAAGAGAAATAGTAATAGATATAGTTGACGACGTTATCGAGTCGGTAAAATATATCGGCGGCTGCAGCGGAAACACACAGGGTGTCGCCGCGCTCGTCAAGGGAATGAAGGTTGACGAGGCGATCGAGCGTCTTTCGGGAATAAAGTGCGGCTTCAAGCCCACCTCTTGCCCCGACCAGCTCGCCAAGGCTCTCAAAGAGGCAAAATAAACGTAAACAAAGTAAAGTAGTTATATAAACGTAGTTAAAAAGGACTGATACAAATGAATTACAGAGAAAATTACAACCGCTGGCTCGCAGAAAAAACCGTTTCGGAAGAGTTAAAGGCAGAGCTTCGCGCAATTGAAAACAACGAAGACGAAATAAAATACCGCTTTTCAAGCTATCTCAGCTTCGGAACGGCAGGTCTGCGCGGAAAAATGCTCGCAGGAACGAACGCAATGAACGTTCATACCGTGGCGCACGCTTCTCAGGGCTTTGCAAATCTTATAAATCAAGAAGGCAAGGAAGCCGCAAAGCGCGGTGTCGCTATCGCTTACGACAGCCGTAACAATTCGGTTCTCTTCTCAAGGGTTGCGGCAGAGGTATTCGCGGCAAACGGAATCAAGACTTATTTCTTCGAGTCGCTCCGCCCTACACCCGTTCTTTCGTTCGCGATCAGACACCTCGGTTGTATCGGCGGCGTAAACGTAACCGCTTCTCACAATCCCAAGGAATATAACGGATACAAGGCGTACTGGGAGGACGGCGCGCAGCTCCCGCCCGAACACGCTAAAATAGTTTCCGCTTCTATAAAGGATACCGACATCTTCGACGGAGTAAAGCGTATGGACTTTGACAGCGCGGCCGAGTCCGGAATAGTTGAGATCGTCGGAACTATTATCGACGACGAATATATAAAGAACGTAACTGCGCAACTCGTTGACCCGAGCGTTATTCCCGCAGTTGCGGACGATCTTCGCGTAGTTTACACTCCTCTTCACGGCGCAGGACACAGACTCGCTCCCGAGGTACTCCGCCTTTGCGGACTGAAGCACCTCTACACCGTACACGAGCAGATGGTGCTCGACGGCAATTTCCCGTCCGTGGTATCCCCCAACCCCGAGCATCCCGCAGCGCTCGAGCTCGGCACAAAGCTTGCAAAAGAGGTTGACAGCGACCTCGTTATCGGTACAGACCCAGACGCAGACCGCGCGGGCGTTATGGTACGCAAAAAGGATGGCACCTTCGTTCCTATGACAGGAAACCAGATCGGCGCGCTTCTTCTTGAATACATCATCACCGCATACGAGAACACAGGCACGATGCCCGAAGCTCCTTATGCTGTCAAGACTATCGTTACAAGCGAGATCTGCACAAAAATATGCCAGAGCCACAACGTTGACCTTTTCAACGTACTCACAGGATTTAAATTCATCGGTGAGGTTATAAAAAACCACGACGACATCGGCAAGGGACACTACCTGTTCGGATTTGAGGAAAGCTACGGTTACCTTAAAGGAACTTATGCGCGCGACAAGGACAGCATCGTTGCAGTAATGCTCATCGTTGAAATGGCGGCTTACTACAAGGCAAAAGGAATGTCGCTCTACGGCGCGCTCTGTGCTATGTATGAAAAGTACGGATATTACAAGGAAAGAACTTTAAACCTCGTGTTCGACGGATTTGATGCCGCTGAAAGAATGAGCTCATTTATGCAGAAGATCCGCGCTACCGTTCCCGAAGAGATTGGCGGAAAGAAGGTCCTTGCGATCCGCGACTATCTCGCAGAAACGGTTACCGACCTCGCAACAGGAAAGGTAAAAGGCACAGGACTTCCCGCATCTGACGTTGTTTATTTCGAGCTTGAAGACGCAAACGTTATCGTCGTTCGTCCTTCGGGTACAGAACCCAAGGTCAAGATATACTTCCTTCTCAACGGAGAGTCCTCCGAAGAATGCGAGGCTCTTATGGCAGCCTGCTCGGCAACCGTCGAGCTTTGGAGATAAGCACGGGACTCGCAAAGGAAACTTTTTGAAAAAAGTTTCCTCTGCACTCCTTCAAAAACTTTGCTAAAAAACAAAAATAAACCTCAGACTTTATCGTAAGATACAGTTTGAGGTTTTTTATTTACCTGTATGTTCGCACAGCACCGAAGCGTTTCAAAGGGATGGTTGGATTCTTAAGGATAGGAAGGGAGAAATCGCAATCTCCCTTCCTGTCCTTAAGTTGCTCTTTGGTTCGTTTCTGTCAATACAGAAATGAACAAAAAAACAAACAACCGCGTTTTCGGTGTGTTCGCACAGCACCAAGCCTTTTGTTCTTCGTTATTTACCCCAACCAAACAAAAAAATCCGATGAATACTCATCGGATTTCTTTTAATTTTATAATCTTATACTTTGATCTTGCCTTCAGCAACGGCGTGGTCAATATACGCGTGGATCTTCTTAACGGGATTGATCACCGAGTTGATAGACTCGTCGTGGTTGAGAGTATCAATAAGAAGAGAAACGTACTTGCACATATTTACCTGACGGTACCAAGGCTTGTTCTTGATCTCTTCGGGGCAGTAAATGAGGTTTGTTGTGAAAATACGGGAAATATCGCCGTTTTCATATGCCTTGTCGAAGATCTCGGAACCGTTGCAGAAAAGTCCGAAGGTTGCAAATACGAAAATTCTCTTTGCGCCCATTCTCTTAAGGTGAGCGGCAACCTCGATCATAGAGTCGCCCGAGGAGATCATATCGTCAACAACGATGATGTCCTTGCCCTTAACATCTCTGCCGAGATATTCGTGTGCAACGATGGGGTTTCTTCCGTCAACGATTTTTGTATAGTCGCGGCGCTTGTAGAACATACCGAGGTCGAGCTTAAGTACCGAAGAATAGTACATAGCGCGGTTCATACCGCCTTCGTCGGGAGAAACGACAGCAATATCGTTTTCGTTGAGCGAAAGCTCGGGAGTGTCCTTGATGATTGCCTTGATCATCTGATATGTGGGACGAATATCGTCAAATCCGCAAAGGGGAATAGCATTCTGAACTCTGGGGTCGTGAGCGTCAAAGGTAAGAATATTGGTAACACCCATGCTTACAAGCTCCTGAAGAGCCATCGCACAGTCGAGAGATTCTCTTGCAGAGCGCTTGTGCTGTCTTCCCTCGTAAAGCATCGGCATAATTACAGAAATTCTTCTTGCCTTACCTGCAATACTTCCGATAACTCTCTTGAGATCCTGAAAATGATCGTCGGGGCTCATCGGTACGGTCTTTCCGTACATTTTGTAGGTTGCTCCGTAGTTAAAAACATCGCAAATAATAAATACGTCGTGTCCTCTGAGTGATTCACGAAGAAAGCCCTTTCCTTCTCCGCTGCCGAAACGGGGGCATTCCGCATCTACGATAAAGCTGTTTACCGAGCTTCTCCAGCCCATAAGATAGTTGTCGACCTGTTTTGCGAAATCCTCACCGCCGCGCATTGTTATAACGCTAAGCTGTCCGTACAATTCGTTTGCCATAATTCCTCCGAAAATTCGTGTTTTTTCTTTGATACTATATTCTAACACATTTTTCTCGATTTGTGAACATATTTTGATAAATTTTTTTATTTTTCTACAAATTTTATCCTTATATGCAAACTTGCCCTGCTTTTATATTCATTTTGTCCAAATAAGTGGCGGCTCTTTTAATATTTTCCATTTTTATTTTCTTTTTTATATAGACTTTTGGGCAAACTTATGATAAAATTACAAATACAAAACTATACAAACGGAGATAAATAAAATGAAGATAGTAATAACCGATCGCGCAACACTTGGCGAGGGCATTGACCTCGGTCTTATCGGAGCTTTCGGAGAGCTCGTTATATATCCGCACACAAATCACACCGAGCTTATCACTCGTATTGCCGATGCCGACGTGCTGATCTGCAACAAAACGGTGGTAGACAAGGAAGCTCTTGACGCGGCAAAAAATCTGCGCTGTATTCTCCTGTTTGCGACCGGATACAACAATATTGATATTTCTTACGCGGCAGAGCGCGGAATTGCCGTCTGCAACGCAGGACAGTACTCGACCTATGCCGTAGCACAGCACACCTTCGCGCTTATTTTGCGACAGGCAAACCGCGCAGCCGAATATTCTGACTTCGTGCTTGACGGGGGCTGGATACGCTCTCCCCTTTTCTCCGCTTTTGAGTTCCGCACTCACGAACTTTACTCTAAAACGCTCGGAATTATCGGATTTGGAAGCATCGGACGCACGGTATGCGATATTGCGCTTGCTTTTGGTATGAAGGTGCTTGTTTATACACGCACGCCGAAGGACGATCCTCGCGTAGAGTTTGTTTCCTTTGAAACTCTACTTGAAAATTCAGACTACATTTCGGTTCACTGCCCTCTGAATGATAAGACGGCAAAAATGTTCAACACTTCAGCCTTTGAAAAGTGTAAGGACGGTGCGTTTTTCGTAAACACGTCGCGCGGCGGCGTAGTTGACGAGATCGCACTTAGAGATGCGCTAAACAGCGGAAAGCTCTCGGGCGCGGCACTTGACGTTCTCGCTACCGAGCCGATGTCGGCAGACTGCCCTCTTATCGATGCGAAAAATCTGACACTCACACCGCACGTCGCGTGGATCCCGGTCGAAACACGCCAGCGACTTATCGGAATAGTCGCCGAAAATCTCAGAGCTTTTCTTGAAGGAAACCCCAAAAATAAGGTGAACTAATGTGAAAACGACAAAAAACACGGAATTTACATTCCGTGTTTTTCTTTATAAATCATTCGTTTTCAATTTCAGAAGGTGCTTCCGAATATTCGAGATATTCAAGCGGATCTTGCGCCTTGCCGTCCACCTCAAGCTCAAAGTGGAGATGCGGCTCATCCGAAAACTCGATCATCGCGCTCTCGCCGATATATCCGATAACCTCGCCGCTTTTTACTTCATATCCTTCTACAACGCTCGTGGGAAGCTCCTGCCCAAGATTTTTATAGTGGGATAGCATTCCCTCACCGTGTGAGATCGTTACGCAGTAACCCATCATAGGGTCATAGTACACGTTTTCAATTTCTCCGTCAAGACAAGCCTTTACCTCGCTGCCCGCAGATGCCGAGATGTCAATTCCCTTATGCACGCGGTAGTCGCCGAGAGTAAGAGAGTAAACAAGCGCTTCGGTGCTGTGCTGCTTGGATACGTATCCCTCTACGGGCGAAGACCATTTCGGAAGATCGGGCACGGGAACTATCGTCTGCTGTCCGTCGCCCTCCTCGTTGCCACTGTCGTCATCAGGGCCCTCAAGTTTGCCGTCGTCATCGGGGTTTGGGTCTTCTCCGATATTTTCATCTATCGGGGGTGTCGGTGTTTTGCCGTCGTCCTTCATACTCATCGCAAGAGCGACTGTCAAAACGCTTACCGTAATAATAAGCACAGCCGCGACTGAAATTGCAAGTATGACAGAGAGCTTTCCGTTTGATAATCTGAATTTGGAATTCATTACAGTCAGTCCTTCCTTTTTGCGAAAACACGTTTTCTGCCGCCTGAACGAGCAGAGAGTTCATTCTCGCGCACCCGATGCGTTTGAATTAAGGAGTGCTCCTTCGCCTCGGGTGTTTTTTTGTTGCACCGTCTTTGTCCCTTTTATTTTTACCCTTTTCTGTGAATTTATGCAAAAGAACTGCTAAGTTTTAGATTAGTTCGGAAGATTTGAGATCGTTTTTTTGTTGCTTTTTCTTTTCACTTGTGATATAATTATATTTAGGTAAAAAATGGGCAAATATCTATTGACAGCCCGCTTGAAACACATTAAAATTTTAGGTATATTTATCTTAACTCTGAAAGGTCAGGTCTTAAATTATGGAAGAAATGAATACAAGCTTTGCAAAAGAAAAGGGCGGAATATCGGTACAGACCTCGCATATTTTCCCCGTTATAAAGAAATGGCTTTACTCCGAAAAGGAGATCTTCGTGCGTGAGCTCGTTTCAAACGCTTCGGACGCGGTAACGAAGCTCAAAAGACTCTCCTCTCTCGGTCAGTACGACGCCGAAAACGAGGAGTTTCGCATCAAAGTAAAGCTCGACAGAGATGAAAAGACTCTCACAGTTTCGGACAACGGTATCGGTATGAGCCTTGACGAAGTGAAAAAATACATTTGCAACATCGCTCTTTCGGGCGCACTTGAATTTATCGAAAAATACGAGCAGGGCGATGCCTCAAACGGCATTATCGGTCATTTCGGACTCGGATTTTACTCTGCTTTTATGGTTGCCGACACGGTCGAGATAGTAAGCGCCTCGATAGACGGCTCGCCTACTGTGCACTGGGAATGCTCCGAGGACGGCGACTATACCATTGAAAGCGCACCCTACAAGAGAGAACACGGCACGGACGTTATTTTGCACCTCTCAAGCGAGGGCGAGGAGTATTTAAAGGGAAGCGCGCTCCGCAGCGTCCTTGACAAATACTGCGCGTTTATGCCCGTCGATATTTACTACGAGGACAGCGACGACAAAAACGACGAAAATGCCGAGGCAAAGTCGATAAACGACACCGCTCCTCTTTGGCAGAAGGCTCCGAGCACTTGCACCGAGGAAGAGTATGACAGCTTTTACAAAAAGCTCTTTAACGATTACAGAAAACCCCTCTTTCAGATACACATAAACGCTGAATATCCCCTCAATTTCAAGGGAATTCTCTATTTTCCGCCTATCAGAAGCGAATACGATAACCTTGAAGGACAGGTCAAGCTTTACTACAATCAGGTCTTCGTTGCAGATAACATCAAAGAGGTCATTCCCGACTTCCTGCTTATGTTAAAGGGCGCGCTCGACTGCCCCGATCTGCCCCTCAACGTTTCGCGCTCTTATCTCCAGAACAGCGGATACGTGTCGAAGATCTCGGCACACATCGTCAAGAAGGTCGCGGACAAGATAAACGCTCTTTACAACACAGAAAGAGAAAAATTCAACGAATATTGGAAGGATATCCGCATTTTTGTCGAGTACGGCTGTCTGCGCGACAGAAAATTCTATGACAGAGTCAAGGACTCACTCCTGCTTCGCCTTACAAGCGGTGAGCTCGTTTCTGTAAACGAATATCTTGAAAGCGCAAAGGAAAAGCACGAAGGCAAGATCTACTACGCTACCGATAAAATCGCGCAGGCACAGTATATTTCGATGTTTGAAGCCGAGGGGATCAGGGTCGCGCTCGTCGAAGGACCTCTTGATTTTCAGTTTATTTCTATGCTTGAGGGCGAAAACAACGTAAAATTCCTTCGTATCGACTCTGACCTTGCAGACGCACTGAAAGGCGAGGAGTCTGACTCATTCTCGGATGACTCCCTTGCCGAGATATTCAAGGCTGTCAGCGGAGCTGAAAACCTTAAGGTCGAGTACAGCGCGCTGAAGGACGAGGACGTGCCCGCGATACTTAATATTCCCGAAGAGGCGCGCCGTATGAACGATATGATGCGATACTATATGCAAGGCGGCGAGGATACTCCTATGTCTCTTGGCGAAGCGACGCTTATACTCAACACGAAAAACTCGCTTATCCGCACGGTTTCTTCTGTTTCTGACACGGATAAAAAGACAAACGGCGCAAAGCAGATCTGGTCGCTCGCTATTCTTGCGCAGAGAACGCTTACAGCCGAGGAGCTTAAGGTCTTCCTTGCACAGTGCTACACCACGCTCGAAGAGTCGCTTAAGAAATAAGACCTCGTGCTATGATAAAGGCTGTTTTTATTGATATAGACGATACCCTTCTCGATTTTGAACGCGCGTGCGAAGAAGCTTTGAAGGAAGGGTTTGAAAAATTCTCGATCGGTCCGTACAGAAGCGGTATGGTAAAGACTCTGCTCGAGGTTACCGCGGATCTGTGGAAAAAGCTCGAAAAAGCAGAAATAACCTATGAATTTCTGCTTAAAGAACGCTTCAGGTGCGTTTTTGAGAAGCTCAAAATAGATTTTGACGGTCTGGTTTTCGAGGATTTCTTTCGCGGATTTCTCTTTGAAAGCGCGATAGAGGTAGACGGTGCAAGAGAAATGCTCGACTATCTTGAAGGGAAATATATTCTTTGCGCGGCAAGTAACGGGCCGCACGCCCAGCAGATAAACCGACTGAAAAAAGCCGATATGCTCGGGTATTTTTCACACTGCTTCATTTCAGAGTCCATCGGCGCATCAAAGCCGTCAAGAGATTTTTTCTCATACGCCATAGACAAATTAAACGAGGGCGCAGATGAAAAGATCCTTCCCTGTGAGATAATGATGATAGGAGATTCGCTCTCGTCCGATATGACAGGCGCGATAAGCAGCGGTCTTATCTCCTGCTTCTATGACAGAGGGCGAACGCTCGACACAAAAGGTCTTAAAGTAGACTACATTATCGGAAATTTGAGAGAAATTTTTGAAATTCTCTGATTTATGATCTTAAAAAAGGAGATTTTTATGGACAGAGCAAAATCCAGAGAGATAATTATGAAAAATCTTGAAGAAGCGTATTTCGCCCGTTCAAGAAAGGTTCTCCTGTTTAACGCGCACGTAAAGGAGCTTGCTTTTGAGGTCGCAAAGGAGATAAGCGAGGAATCTCTTGACGATTTTGAGCTTATCGCAGAGCGGCTCCGCGAAAAATACAACGATATAATTTCTCTTGCGGGCGAAATTCTCCCCAAGGATGCTACCTCGTTGCTTCTGGCAAACGATTTTAGGGTCAATTTTTGCGCCTATGCCTGCGATGAGCTTGAGTCGCTCGGTATAAATATCCCAAATTTCGAGGGTTTTGATGAAATACTCGATGAAAAGGACCTAAAAATAGGATATTTCTCAAACCGCTCGGCTGACGAAGCCTATTTTGAGCTTTTAAAACGTCTTCCCGACTCAAGTCAGCTCATATGCGACGGCATTACAGCGGTCTGCGAGGAGCTTTTAAGCGGCAGCTGTGAGCTTTGTATGCTCCCCGTTTACAACTCTGCCGACGGAATAATGCAGAACGTTTACCGTCAGAGCGTGCGATACTCTCTTTGTATGGTCATGTGTCTTGACACCCCTGCCGACAGGGACGTTATTATAAAATTCGGACTTTTTGCTCCGACCCCCTGCAAGACCGAGAACGCACATACTATGCAGATAACCGTTGTCGGTGAGAGTGCCGAAGAAATCGCACAGCTTCCCGCGGCACTTACCGCATACGGAGCAAGGCTTGAAAATATAAGCTCCGTACCGCCGTCAGCGTACGACGGAAACAGCGCTTGGACCCTCGATTTTTCTATAAAAAACGCGGACATCAATAAGATTCATCTCTTTTTGCAGATCTTTTTCCCGCGTTTTGAGGTAAACGGAATATATGAAAAGATAAACTCTGCCGAAGCCGCCGAAAAATACAGGGAGGTCGAATGGACGCGCTGAAGATAAAAGAGTATTTTGACTCGCACGGACGTGCTTCGCTCGTGTTTGAAAATATAGATTCGACGAATACCTATCTCAAAAAGAACAGACAAAGCTTCGGCACGCTTGCCCTTGCCCTATCTCAAAGCGAAGGACACGGACAGTATGACAGAGCTTTTGAGTCGCCCAAATCGGGGCTTTATATGAGTCTTTGCGTGAAATACATACCCTCTTTCCCGATGACTCTTGCCGCCGCAAACGCGGTAGTCGATGCTCTGCGCGAGCTTTTCGGTCTAAACGTGAGCGTAAAATGGGTAAACGATATTATCGTTTCCTCGCGCAAGCTCTGCGGAATACTCGCCGAGTCGGTATTCTGCGGCAACGACTCCTTTACGGTCATCGGTTTTGGAATGAATGTCAAAAAAGGTGGTCTTTCCGAGGAAATTGCCAAAATCGCTATTTCTCTTGAAGAGCTTGTGGAAAGCCCCCTTCCCGACGATGTTTTACCCGTACTTGCGCTGAAGATCGCCGAAAATCTCGAAGGTGAGCTTGAAAAGAGCAAGGAAGAAGTCATATCTCGCTATAAGCAGAACTGTATCAGCGAGATCCCCGAAAATGCGGTGTTTATTTGAAAAGTTGAGAATTTCTTTTACACCCGTAGGGGTCGGCGCTCCGACGACCCGTATCCCCGACACACAACACACCGGTAGGGGAGGGGCTTGCTCCTCCCGATGTTCCTCGACGCACAAAAGCACACCCGTAGGGGTCGGCGCCTCGACGACCCGTATCCCCGACGCACAAAAACACACCCGCAGGGGCGATTCACAAGTCGTCCGTGTAAGAATATAACAAAAAACCTCAAATCGTTAAGATTTGAGGTTTTTTATTTCAAATATCATTTATTCATCGAAAGTTCTTCGATCTTCGTCGCAATAGTATGCGGTATCGGCTTCCACTCGACCTTCATAAAGAGTGCAACGAGTATTACCCACTTTCCGATTATATCGAAGATCGGGAAGGTCAGACAGAACCACGCTTTCTTATACCACGCCATCTTCGGAATACGCTTATGCTCAATTATAAAAAGGTAGATCGCCATCAAAATGTTAGTTCCGTAGGAATAAGCCACCCAGTAGACCGTATCGTATACAAGTCCGAGATAGCTTCCAAGCGCCGCGCCTGTCAT
The DNA here is from genome assembly GCA_045580325.1 of Eubacteriales bacterium. Lineage (GTDB taxonomy): Bacteria > Bacillota > Clostridia > Oscillospirales > CAG-272 > SIG672. Next base: position 5,945 of record JAZNNR010000032.1, on the reverse strand, counting down.
TACGAAGATAAGCATCTTCAAAACGAAGGTAACGACCTTTCTGAAAATCGTCTCGAGAGATCTCGGCCACACGACAGTCAGCATATCAAAGCTTATAAAGCTCATCTTGTTGAACTTGAAAATGTTAAGGAAAAGCTTTCCGCCGAGTTTGACAAGCGCCTGAATGTGTCCCTTTGCCCAACGAAGTCGCTGACGGAGCGCGATTTTGAGGTCCACAGGCTGTTCGTCGTAGAAGATCGCATCGTTATTATAGGATATTCTGTATCCTCTGATAACTGCCGCCGCGCTCAGCTCTCTGTCCTCGGTAAGAGTGGTAAAATTCCAACCGTCAGGAATGACCTCGCTTCCTACAAGGTATCCCGTACCCTGAATTCTTGTCGCAAGTCTGAAAATAGAGCGCGCTCTGTTTTCATTTCTTATAGTCCTGAGCCAGTGAAGTGCATACGAAGCCGAGATCCAGTTGTCGCTGAAGTTTTTAGATGCACGGTAAGAGGTGATAACACGCTCGCCCGCATCAAAGGACTCGTTCATTCTCGAAATATAGTCTGTTTCGAGCAGGTTGTCCGCATCGAAAATAAAATAGCCGTCAAAAGCGTCAACCGCACCAAAGTCGTTCTTTATGTTATTGATAAGAAACTGAAGCGCAAAGCCCTTGGTCTTATGTACGTCGTCGAAACGCTCGTAGCATATCGCGCCCTTCTCTCTTGCTATCTTCGCCGTATTGTCTGTACAGTTATCGGCAACGACAAATATCGTAACCAGATCCTGCGGATAATCGTTTGCGCGAATACTGTCAATAAGATTTCCTATAACGGATTCTTCGTTTCGCGCGGATATTAAACAGGCGTATTTGTGATAATTCTCGGTCTTCTCGAATTTTCGTGTGCAGAACAGACCTGTTACTTTATATAGATCGCGGTATTTGCAGACGTACGAAACGATCTTCGTAAACCTTGAAAGGAAGGTGATTATCGCATTAAATACCACCGTAATTATATCAAGCATATCATTCTCCGATGAAAATAGTTGTCATACATAGCGATTATACCATACATCTGTTTAAAAAGCAAGAGCAATTTGTAAAATAAAAAAATTTACAGTAGAAAAAAGAAAAAACAGCCGTTTTATTGGCTGTTTTTGGTATATTTTGTAATTTACGCAGCAACAGAGGAAATCTTCATGACCGCTATACTTATATCGTCGTTCTGACCGTTTTCGTTTATTGCGCGGGTATATAGTGCGCGTGCGGTGTTTTCACACGAGGCTTGTCCGCAGGAAATTATCACCTCGGGCACCCACAAAGCGTCCTCAAGGCAGTGTGCCACTCCGTCGCTCATCATAATAACAAGGTCATCGGGCTCGAGTGCCATTTTAATATTCTCCGCGTTTATCTCACGCGTTATTCCGAGCGGCATCGTATTTGCGTCTATCTTGAAAAGATTTCCGTTACGCAAAATATATGACGCCGCCGCTCCGCATTTTACAAATATTCCCTCGCCCGAAAGTCTGTCAAACTCGAAGAGATCGACCGTACAATGACACTCCTCGCCGCGCGAGCGTATGAAATTCGAAAGCATTTTCATCGTTACGCCCTTGAAATTGCCCGCCGAGAGCATTTTTTCGATAAAAAGGGCAGAAATTCCCGCACACTGCGCGGCGCGGTGTCCGCTTCCCATTCCGTCGCAGATCATAGCATAGCTGAGCTTGTTATCCGAGTCAAAGGTGCGCACAATATCGCCGCTTTCGCTTTCATCCTTTTTCTTGCTTCCCACCACAAACGAATCTACCTTGTAATTTTCTCTGCTTTCAAGAGTCATCGTAACGTAGTCGCCTTCAAAAACGAACTTTGGATCGCTAAGTGTCAGTCCGGTCGCCTCTCCGAGCGCACGTTTTATTTCAGCAGAGCTTACTGCAAGCGTTCCGATGTCTATACCCGATGCAACAAGCGTCTTTTTACGTTTGCCCCACGCTCCCCAAGCGGCGCAGTGTACTCCGAGTCCGCCGAGAACCTTCGACGCTTTTTTCGCAAGCTCGTGGTCGGGACTGAATTCCTCGTCATTTTCCGATATTGCATCGCGCAGCAGCTCGGACATCGCCTCGTAATCGAGCGCAAAAAGCTCTGTCTTATCGCGTTTTATTGCATTTTCGAGCAGCTCTGCCGCGCCTGCGTTCATATCCGCTATCATTCGATCGGTGCTTCTGCACCTCTTTCTGAAATCTTCGGGAAGGTCGCTCCTCTCGAGCGTTCCCGCCTCGCGAAGCTTTCCCGAGAGCTTCTCTACGACCTCGCTTGTGTCCTCATATTCCTTTTGCCAACAAAGAACGTTCAGCGGACAGCTTCTACAATGCTTATTTATCACGGTATTACACATTTCGCGAAGCTCGTACGTGCCGGGATAACGGTTTTTGTCCGACAGCTTTAAAAAGGTTGTCGCAAGCGCGTCAAACGATTCTGACATCGCGGCAAGACGGCTTCGCTCAGACGAGCGTCTTTTTTCTTCGGCATACTTCCCTTCCACGTTTTCGTGAACACCTGAGAATATCTTTATTCCCGGAAGAGTTCCGCTTTTTGAAAGCGGCCAGAATATGACTGCGGCAAAAAGAATGTTCCCCGCAAGAGAAAGAAGAAGGGAGATCCCTCCTGTGTAAACAATGGTTATAGAGGTGAGCAGAGTTGAGAGCGCGACCGATATTCCTACGCTAGTTACGCGAAGCGCGCCTGCCGTCATACCCAAAATGGCGAACGCCGGAGCGAGGGTGGGGTCAAATGCAAGTCCGCAGATGATTCCGACAAGCGAGCCGCGAAGAAATCCGTTTGCGCCCGCTATATAAAAGGTAACAAACGATGCTACTATCACCGAAAATGAGAGTCCGAAAAAGGTGTGCGCCCTGAGAGAGTAGATGAGCACGAAAAGTATCACACAGACCGAAAAGTCGCGCGCCGTGCCCGATGCTCCTCTGCCGAGAGAAGCGCGGAATGCCGCAGTAAATATTGGTACCGAAACCGTCATAAATATCATAACGTACACAGACTCCGGTGAAAAGGTTTCGCTTATAACTCCGCCGAGTCCGAGAAGAAATGCCGCAACTCCGGCAATAAGACAGCGCAGCGTGAGATTTTCCTCAAAGCTTTTTACCGCCACGCTTGCGTCGGCGTGCGAGGAGAGCAAAACGCGCACTCCAAGAGTCAGGGTGTATGCGCTTATCAGCACCGCGACACTTTCTCCCGAAATTATCGTTCCTATGACCGCGCCTATGTAAGCAAAAACCGTCCCTGCGTACCCCGAGGCGCACATCAGTGCGAGCGCGAAAGGCTTTGCGCCGTAAAAGAAGCTTGTCCCTGCAAATAAAAAGCCTAGCAAAGTGAAAAAGAGCGAAAAAGCGACTCTGCGCCTTATTCGGTAGCTTTCATTTACGTTTGTTTTTGTGTTTTCGGACACTTCGCCGAGGGTGATAGCGTCCTGCTCCTCGCCGAGCCGTCCGAGAAAGGTTACCACCGCATTTTTAACGTCGATAAGCCTGTCCGATATTTCGCTGATCATTTTTCTAATTATACTGCCCGTCCGTTTTTCTTGTTTGTTTTGCATTTTATGAGTTCCTTTCGATTTTACGAGATTTATGTAGAATTATTTTACATCCTGCGCGGCAAATAAGGAGTCGAAAGTCGCAAGGCGAAAAAAAGTTTTTTTCGGATATTTTTGTTTCCTTTTGTATAAACGCGGTGTCTTTTAGGCTAAACGGGCAAAATATGGAAAACTTTTTGAAAAAATCAGCAAGCGCGCCATAATATTTTATAATATCGCGCGTCTTACGGGTTGTTTTTTTGATAGTGTTGTGCTATACTGTGTCTGTGGTGTGGGATTGGCACGGATAATATAGGATCTGTGCGGTGCGAAAACCGATGCCGAAGGCATCGCTTTGCACACCGAAGTGTGCATTTTGCTAACGCAAAACCGCAAACTGCACCCTTCGTTTATAGTCCTATTTTTAGTAAAGTTTTTGAAAGGGTTTGGGAAAACTTTTTCCAAAAAGTTTTCCCAAGAAAAATAAAAATTGAAGAGAGTAACGATATTTGCCGGGCATTACGGCAGCGGAAAAACGAATATAGCGGTAAACTACGCACTTTCTCTTGCGAGAGAAGGCAAAGAGGTAACGATAGCCGACCTTGACATAGTAAATCCATATTACAGAACGAAGGACTCGTCGGAGGTCCTTGCCGCAAACGCAGTTGAGCTTATAAGCTCACCGTACGCAAATACAAACGTGGACGTGCCCGCGCTCCCTGCCGAAGCCTACCGAGTAACAGACAATCTTGACAGATACGCGGTAATTGACGTCGGAGGCGACGACAGAGGCGCACTTGCGATGGGAAGATACGCTCCAAAGCTGCTCGAAGAAAATAATTTCGATATGCTTGCCGTGATAAACCGCTTCAGACCGCTCACGTCGGACGCCGAAAGCACCGTCGAAGTTATGCGCGAGATAGAGATTGCCTGCAAAATGCCATTCACAGGAATAGTGAACAACTCGAATCTCGGCAAGGACACGACCGAAGAGGACGTGCTTTCATCTCTCGCTTACGCAGAGGAGGTTTCGCGCCTTACGGGACTTCCTATCGTTATGAACTGCGTTTTAGAGAGCCTTTACCCTGCGCTTCGTGAAAAAATTTCAAAAATTTTTCCGATAAATATCTACGTAAAGGCGAAAATTTAACAATTTAGGTGTATAATAGAGTTTAATCCTCAAAAAATGACGTTTTAACAGCGAAAATTTTTCCTACAAAGAAAGGAATGAAATAAAATGGCTAAAGTAACATTTAACATCGAGCTTTGTAAGGGCTGCGGACTTTGCGTCGGCGCCTGCCCCAAAAAGATCGTAAAGCTTGACTCGGAGAAGATAAACGCAAAGGGCTACCACCCCGCGACTGTTACCGACTCCGAAAAGTGTATAGGTTGCGCATTCTGTGCAACTATGTGTCCCGACTGCGTAATTACAGTCGAAAAATAAGAAAGGAACAAGAGTAAAATGGCAGAAAAGGTACTTATGAAGGGTAATGAAGCCCTTGCGGAAGCCGCTATAATGGCAGGTTGCCGCCATTATTTCGGTTATCCTATAACTCCTCAGACCGAGGTTGCCGCTTATATGGCAAAAAGAATGCCCAAGATCGGCGGAACTTTCCTTCAGGCTGAGAGTGAAATAGCAGCTATCAATATGGTCATCGGTGCGGCTTCGACAGGTAAGCGCGCTATGACATCTTCTTCAAGCCCCGGAATCGCACTCAAGAGCGAAGGTCTTTCTTACCTCGCAGGCTGCGATCTTCCCGCGCTTATCGTAAACGTTCAGAGAGGCGGCCCCGGACTCGGCGGTATCCAGCCCTCACAGTCTGACTATTTCCAGGCAACAAGAGCAGCAGGCCATGGCGACTTTCATATGATAGTTCTTGCTCCTGCTTCTGTTCAGGAAATGGCTGAGCTTACCGTTAAGGGATTTGAGCTTGCTGATACATACAGAATGACCTCTATGATCCTTGCAGACGGAACTATGGGCCAGATGATGGAGCCCGTTTCTCTTGATTTCGATGTAAAGCCTGCCCCCGCAAAGCCTTGGGCAACTGTCGGAACCAAGATGGAGAGAGAGCATAATATCGTAAACTCCCTCTTCCTCGTTCCCGATGATCTTGAAAAGACAAACTTTGAGCGCTTTGAGCGCTATAAGAAGATTGAAGAAACCGAGACCATGTACGAAGAGTATATGATGGATGATGCCGAGATCTGTGTTGCAGCATTCGGTATCGCTGCCCGTGTTTCTAAAAATGCCGTTAATGAGGCAAGAAAAATGGGAATCAAGGTCGGAATGATCCGTCCTATCACACTTTGGCCTTTCCCCAAAGCTCCTTTCAAGAAGGCTGCTGAAAAGGTAAAGGAAATTATCTCGGTTGAGCTTTC
>JAZNNR010000031.1:0-84831 GCA_045580325.1 Eubacteriales bacterium | reverse complement strand
CCTTTTCACTGCGACCTCTTTCGAGGCTCCCCTTATTCCGAAGTTACGGGGTCAATTTGCCGAGTTCCTTAACAACCCTTCTCCCGTTAGCCTTAGGATTCTCTCCTCATCCACCTGTGTCGGTTTACGGTACGGGCGCCTTGAATATACATATACCTTTTCTCGCCACAAATTTCACCTTACGGAAATCCATTAATCCTTGGGATTACGTTCATGTGTCAGTATACTTAAATTCTTCAGCGGTCACGGAATTTCTGCCGTGTGTGCATCGACTACGCCTTTCGGCCTCGCCTTAGCTCCCGACTAACCCGGGGAGGACGAACCTTCCCCCGGAAACCTTAGATTTTCGGCCATTACGATTCTCACGCAATTCTCGCTACTCATTCCGGCATTCTCACTTCTGTACAGTCCACCGCTGCTTCCGCTGCGACTTCGCTCCGTACAGAACGCTCCCCTACCCAGTCATTGACTGCCTAAGCTTCGGTTATATACTTAGCCCCGTTAAATCTTCGGCGCAACATCACTCGACTAGTGAGCTATTACGCACTCTTTTAATGAGTGGCTGCTTCTAAGCCAACATCCTAGTTGTCTTAGCATTGTCACATCCTTCTCCACTTAGTATATATTTGGGACCTTAGCTGTAGGTCTGGGCTGTTTCCCTCTCGACCACGAGACTTATCTCACGTAGTCTGACTCCTGCACTCGATTTGTCTGGTATTCTTAGTTTGATAAGGGTCGGTAACCTCTCGGCCCCTAACCTATTCAGTGCTTTACCCCCAGCAAATATATGCAAGGCTAGCCCTAAAGCTATTTCGGGGAGAACCAGCTATATCCGGGTTCGATTAGAATTTCTCCGCTATCCACACCTCATCCGCCAACTTTTCAACGGGGGTCGGTTCGGTCCTCCATTAGGTTTTACCCCAACTTCAACCTGGACATGGATAGGTCACCCGGTTTCGGGTCTATTACATGCAACTGTATGGGCTGTTCACCCTCGGTTTCCCTGCGGCTCCGTGACTGAATCACTTAACCTCGCTGCATACAATAACTCGCCGGACCGTTCTACAAAAAGTACCACATCGCACTTTAACGTGCTTTGTGTGCTTGTAAACACAAGGTTTCAGGTTCTTTTCACTCCCCTCCCGGGGTTCTTTTCACCTTTCCTTCACAGTACTGCTCCACTATCGGTCATCAGGTAGTATTTAGGCTTGGAGGGTGGTCCCCCCGTCTTCCCAGCGGGTTCCACGTGCCCGCTGGTACTCTGGATACAGATCTCATCTTCTAAGTTTTCGTCTACAAGACTGTCACTTTCTTCGGTATGGCTTCCCATCCATTTCAACTAACCTATTAGACAATTATATCTGTCCGAACCCCAAAAGTATTTCTACTTCTGGTTTGGCCTCTTCCGCGTTCGCTCGCCACTACTTACGGAATCTCGTTTGATTTCTCTTCCTAAGGGTACTTAGATGTTTCAGTTCCCCTCGTTCCCTTCCTGTGACTATTTTATTCACCACAGGATACATGGTTCTTCACCATGTGGGTTCCCCCATTCGGAAATCCCCGGATATAATGCTTATTTGCAGCTCCCCGAGGCTTATCGCAGCTTGTCACGTCCTTCTTCGGCTCCTGATGCCAAGGCATTCACCTTGCGCTCTTATTAGCTTGAACTTTCAGTGTTCTCCACTTGCTTGAGTATCGCAATTTTCGTTTGTTTGGTTATCTTTCTCTTCATGAAAAGACTTTTTTTACCACCCTTTGTGCTAAATTGTTGTTTTTACCACATCGTTTGGAAAGACCAATTTTCTTTCTAATTGCTTTCTCATATCTGTTCGTTTTGTATTTATTCGGTTTTCAATGAACATAATCGGTCTGGATGGACTCGAAGCACACTCCAACGTACCGCGTTTTATACGTTCCGTGAAAGCGCTTCGGCTTTACCCAACCTCTTTTCGCAACTCCGTTGCTATCGGTCTGGATGGACTCGAACCATCGACCTCGCGCTTATCAGGCGCGCGCTCTAACCACCTGAGCTACAGACCGTTGTTTTCGACTCTCGCGGTTAATGGTTCTTCCATCGTTTTTCCACCGTCGTTTGACGGCTTTGGTGGAGATGATGGGATTCGAACCCATGACCCCCTGCTTGCAGGGCAGGTGCTCTCCCAACTGAGCTACACCCCCAAGGGTCTTTGATCAGTCCCTGAAAATTGAACAACAACCGTTCTTTGTACTATAACCACTCACTCTGGGTTCTCTATAAATGAACCTGTCTCTGCACACTCGCTACTGCGACTGTTGTGCTGAGTCCGTTCTCCATAGAAAGGAGGTGATCCAGCCGCACCTTCCGATACGGCTACCTTGTTACGACTTAACCCCAGTCATCAAGCCCACCTTCGACTGCTGCCTCCTTGCGGTTAGCACACAGGCTTCGGGTGTTCTCAACTCCCATGGTTTGACGGGCGGTGTGTACAAAGCCCGGGAACGTATTCACCGCAGTATGCTGACCTGCGATTACTAGCAATTCCAACTTCGTGCAGGCGAGTTGCAGCCTGCAGTCCGAACTGGGGCGACTTTTTTGAGATTTGCTCCGACTCGCGCCTTCGCTCCCCTTTGTTTTCGCCATTGTAGTACGTGTGAGGCCCAGGACGTAAGGGGCATGATGATTTGACGTCGTCCCCACCTTCCTCCGTTTTGTCAACGGCAGTCTGACCAGAGTGCTCCTTGCGGTAGCAACTAATCATAGGGGTTGCGCTCGTTGCGGGACTTAACCCAACATCTCACGACACGAGCTGACGACAACCATGCACCACCTGTCACCGAATTCCCCCGAAGGGGCACATCAGCCATTACGCCGACTTCTGGGGATGTCAAGTTCTGGTAAGGTTCTTCGCGTTGCTTCGAATTAATCCACATACTCCACTGCTTGTGCGGGCTCCCGTCAATTCCTTTGAGTTTCAACCTTGCGGCCGTACTCCCCAGGTGGAACACTTATTGTGTTAACTGCGGCACAGAAGATTGCTCCCCTACACCTAGTGTTCATCGTTTACAGCGTGGACTACCAGGGTATCTAATCCTGTTTGCTCCCCACGCTTTCGTGCCTCAGCGTCAGTTGTCGTCCAGTAGGCCGCCTTCGCCACTGGTGTTCCTCCCGATCTCTACGCATTTCACCGCTACACCGGGAATTCCGCCTACCTCTCCGACTCTCAAGAATTACAGTTTCAAAAGCAGGTTATGGGTTGAGCCCATAATTTTCACTTCTGACTTGCAATCCCGCCTACACACCCTTTACACCCAGTAAATCCGGATAACGCTTGCCACCTACGTATTACCGCGGCTGCTGGCACGTAGTTAGCCGTGGCTTTCTCAACAGGTACCGTCATTTGTTTCGTCCCTGTCGACAGAAGTTTACAATCCGAAAACCTTCTTCCTTCACGCGGCGTCGCTGGGTCAGGCTTTCGCCCATTGCCCAATATTCCCCACTGCTGCCTCCCGTAGGAGTCTGGACCGTATCTCAGTTCCAATGTGGCCGTTCAACCTCTCAGTCCGGCTACCGATCGTCGGCTTGGTGGGCCGTTACCTCACCAACTACCTAATCGGACGCGAGTCCATCTCAGAGCAATAAATCTTTGACACAACTCCCATGCGAGAACTGTGTGTTATGCGGTATTAGCGTCCGTTTCCAGACGTTATTCCCCACTCTGAGGCAGGTTACTCACGCGTTACTCACCCGTCCGCCACTGATCAGAGGACCGAAGTCCTCGTCACCGTTCGACTTGAATGTGTTATGCACGCCGCCAGCGTTTATCCTGAGCCAGGATCAAACTCTCTAAAAATTGTATAATCAGTACCGTAGTACTTATTACCTTGTTTTAGAGTTTTTTCTCTTAGCTGTTTAAATACTGCTTTTTTGAGTATATATCTCTCTTTGCTTTATAAGCTGTTTTAGAATTAACGAGTTTGTAGTTATTTCTACTTTAATTACTTAAATAATCTAAGCTTTGTACTTTTTCTCGTTGTTGTTCAATTTTCAAGGACCAATCTTTTCGCTCTCTCCCCGTTTGGGGCGACAGCTTTGTTATTATAGCACTTCGTTTCGCGTTTGTCAATACCTTTTTCAAAACTTTTTTAACTTTTTTCAAGTTTTTTAAAGTTTTTTCGGTTTTCTCGGGCTCGCTTCTCCGCTCCCCCTCGATTTTACCCCGCATCTACCGTGCTTTTTGTCCCCCCTCGCTCGAGGCGACTTGTGCATTATAGCATTTTAAATCGGGTTTGTCAAGCGGTTTTATCAAAAAAGTTTTGTTTTTCTGATATTTTTTCACTATTGACAAATATGAGATATAAATGTATAATTTAATATATAAAATGAAAGAAAAATATCGAAAAAAAGAGACCTGTGTTATGGACAAAATAAAATTTCCTATCCTTTCAGAGATAAATTCTCCCGAGGCTCTTAAAAATTTACCGAAGGAATCGCTCCCCGCACTCGCGGGAGAGGTCAGAGCCTTCCTTATAGAAAACGTAAACAAGACGGGCGGACATCTTGCGTCTAATCTCGGAGTGGTCGAGCTTTCAATAGCTCTGCACCGCGTATTTGATTCTCCGCGCGATCACATAATCTGGGACGTCGGACATCAGTGCTACACTCACAAGCTGCTCACAGGGCGCGCCGACCTTTTTGACACTCTGCGTACATCGGGCGGTCTTTCGGGATTTACCAAGATGAGCGAGAGCGAGCACGATCCCTTCGGAAGCGGACACAGCAGTACTTCACTTTCCGCCGCGCTCGGTTTTGCATTTTCAGACCGTATATATAATAAGGAAGCTTTTACTGTTGCAGTAGTAGGCGACGGAGCGTTCACGGGCGGAATGATAAGCGAGGCGCTTAACAACCTCGACCCTTCCCTTCCTTTTATTATAATATTCAACGAAAACGAAATGTCTATTTCGAAAAACGTAGGAGCTTTCGCGCGCTACGTCTCCAACATTCGTTCGAACAAGCGTTATTTTGCGGTAAAAAACCGTACACGCACTCTTCTTTCGGAGAGCAGTATCGGCATCAAAATAGCAAACGGTCTGCGCCGTCTGAAAAGAAAACTCAAAAACAACATTTACGGGAGCAATTATTTCGAAAATATCGGGCTTAAATATCTCGGACCCATCGACGGAAACGACGTTGACAAGGTTCTCCTTGTGCTCGAGGAGGCAAAACGCCGCAAGCAGAGCGTGGTGATACATCTCAAAACGCTCAAGGGCAAGGGTTATCAGCCTGCGATAGACAATCCCGAGCATTTTCACATAGTTTATCCGAAAGCGCTGCCCGAAAAGACCTTTTCCTCGGTTTTCGGCGACAAGCTGCTTTCTCTTGCCGAAAAGGACAGAAGTATTTGCGCGATAACTGCCGCTATGGCGCACGGCTGCGGTATGGATTCTTTTGAAAAAAGATTTCCCGACAGATTTTTCGATGTCGGTATCGCCGAAGCGCACGCGATGACCTTCGCCGCAGGGCTTGCCGCCTCGGGACTCAGCCCCGTTTTCGCGGTATATTCTTCCTTCCTGCAAAGAAGCTTTGACAATATCATACACGACGTCGCTCTGCAAAAGCTGCCTGTTACGGTAGCCATCGACCGCGCGTGTCTTGCCAGCGCTGACGGTCCGACTCATCACGGAATATTCGACGTGCCTTTTCTTTCGTCCGTTCCCGACATAGAGCTTTTCGCGCCGATTTCTTTCGCTTCGCTTGAAAATATACTTGAAGGAGCACTGTCTTCGAAGATCCCTTCGTTTATAAGATACCCGTCGGGCTGCGAGGACAAAGAGTCGCTTTCTGAGCTCAAATATAAAAATTCTTGCGTACTTACAAACTTCGACTCACCCGAGAGCTGCGACAGCTTTATAATAACGTACGGAAAGGTCTTTTCCGAAGCGGTTAAGGCGTCGAAAATTCTTGCATCGGTCGGACACCGCTGCGGAGTTATCGTTCTTGAACAGCTGATCCCCTACGACAAGCCGTCAAGAGTTCTCCTCGATTTGATCTCAGAAAAGAAAACGCCGATTATTTTTCTCGAAGAGGGTATTAAAAACGGCGGCGCGGCAATGAATATATATGAGCTTATCAGAAATCACCCCAAGATGACCTCACGCAGATTCCGTATCGCCGCCATTGAGAATTTCGCATTCTCGGAGCGCGGAAAGACTCTCTATGAGTCCTGCGGCATCGATGCAAAATCCCTTATATATATATTAAAGGAAGAGTTTTATCTGTAACCAAAGGCTCTGCCTTTGGAATCCGCCAAGAAACTTTTTGAAAAAAGTTTCTTGGAACTTCAAAAACTTTGCTGAAACGACGCGCAAATATTCCTGAAATACTCCTCATTTTTATTGACAACACCGCGCTATCGTGGTAAAATAAACACGTATGGCTTTGCTATATATAAAACGAAAGGATACTACTAAATGGCTAAATACAGACAGGCAAAAATAGACGAGGAGATCGCACGCGCTCTCGGTGAAATTATGCGTACCGTGAGAGATGCACGCCTGGACGGCTGTGTCTTCAGCATAACAAGAGTTCACGCTTCTCCCGATCTCTCAACGGCAGAGGTCTTTTATTCTTATCTCGGCCCTAAAAGCCGCGACGAAGTAAAAAAAGGCATAAAGAGCGCGCTCGGATTTATTCGCTCTTCCCTTGCACGAAAGCTCAGCCTGCGCCAGACTCCCGAGCTCAACTTCACATACGATCTTTCGATGGAAAACGGCGCTCGTATCTTCGAGCTTTTGAAGCAGGTCGAAATTCCCGAAGAGGACGAAGACGAAGAAGACGGCGAGTAATTTAAAAAGCACGGTGATCTTAATGCCAAACAATATTACAGAAAATAAAACCCCGTCGGGTATAATTTGCATAAACAAGCCGAGCGGTATGACCTCGCACGACATTGTAAACCGCCTCAGACGGCTCTATAACACGAAAAAGGTAGGACATACAGGCACGCTCGACCCGATGGCAACAGGACTTCTCATCGTCCTTGTCGGAAACGCCGTGAAGGCGTCCGAATATCTGATGAGCGGCAACAAATCTTATGTTGCGGGGCTAAAGCTCGGTATGACCTCGGACACAGAGGACATCAGCGGAAATATCACGCTCTGCACCGACACTCTCCCGAAAAAAGAAGAGGTTGTAGTTGCCTGCGAAAAATTTGTGGGAAATATTATGCAGGTACCCCCGATGTACAGCGCGATAAAAATAGGCGGCAAAAAGCTCGTTGACCTGGCAAGAAACGGAGAAACCGTCGAACGCGAGCCGCGCGAGGTAACTGTTTACTCGCTTGACTGTGAATGTGTAAACGAGGAAAACGGAGATTATCTCCTTTGTGTAGAATGCTCAAAAGGAACTTATATCCGCACGCTTTGCGCCGACATCGGAGCTTCTCTCTCGTGTGGCGGACTTATGTCATCGCTTGAACGGCGCCACAACTGCGGCTTTTCACTCAGCGACGCGCACACTCTCGAGGAAATTGAGGCTCTTGATTTGGAAGAACGCGGAAAGCTGCTGATTCCGGTTGACAAAGCCTTTTCCGATTATAAAAAGCTAAGCCTCATTCCCTTTTACGCAGGACTTGCCCGCAACGGAGTTCGTATTTATACGTCAAAGGTCGCGCCCGAAGCGTGCGAGGGAGAAAGGTTTCTTCTTTACGAGAGCGAAAAATTTTTCGCTATTGCCGAGGTACAAAAAAACAACGAGGGCGAAAGCGTCCTTCGCGTTTTGAAGCAGTTTGTCTGACCCATCCCTTTTCCCGAAAGGAATAAAAAATTGAAAATAAAAACCAATCTGACAGCCGCTACGGTGATATGCGCTCTGATAGGCGTGGCGATCGGCTCTCTTATAAAAAATCTGCCCGAAAGCCTTGACCTTACCGACATTATACGCGCGATTTTCGTCGTTTCCGGTATATTTACCCTTTTATCAAGCGTTCCCGACGTAGTCTACGCCATAATATGCTTCGGAACGTTCAGAGGCACGGTCGATCTCATTTCGGCAGTTCTCGGCGTGATCTCGGGATTTATTTTGATATATCTGCACGACGAGATATTTGTCTATATCATCGTCGCATATTTGATAATCTTCCCCATCGCGCGAATACTCGCAGGCGCTACAAAAGAGGAAAAAAGAGCGCGCTTCAGGCGTCTTTCCCCTAAAATTTTCACGGGAGTACTTCTTCTTGCATTTCTCCCGGTGATCGCGGGACTTGCCGACACTGTTTTTGACGCACTGCTCTACTGGCTCGGCTGGGGTATAATAATTCTTTCGCTTATCTACCTTGTTATTTCGCTTTTTATTATACATCTTTACCCGAAATTTGCTCGCGGCAAGCGCGACAGGGACACCGTTTATCTTGACGAAGACGATTTCAGCGAAAAGAAAGACGACTAAACCGATAAAAATTTAATCTATATAGATATTAAGGAGAAAAATATGTATTATCTTGGTATTGACCTCGGCGGAACAAATATTGCCGTAGGTATCGTTGACGAAAATTATAATATCGTCCTCAAAGGAAGCGTTCCCACTCTGGCGCAAAGAGAAATTAACTGTGTTATCGACGATATGGCAGCTCTTTGCAAAAAGCTTATCGCAGACGCGGGGCTCACGGTAGATGACATTGAGCACGCAGGTATCGCATCTCCCGGAACGGTAAACTCCAAAGAAGGAATAATAGAATATTCAAACAATCTGAAAATGAAGCAGCTCCCTATCGTGAAAATGCTCTCCGAGCGCACGGGAATAAAGAACATATTTGTCGCAAACGATGCAGACGCAGCCGCTTACGGCGAGGCTGTTGCAGGCGCGGCAAAGGGAGTCGCAAATTCTGTTATGATAACCCTCGGAACAGGTGTCGGCGGCGGTATAATCATCGACGGCAAGATATATTCGGGATTTAACCACGCAGGCGGCGAGCTTGGACACACGGTTATAGAAAAGGACGGCAGACCTTGCTCGTGCGGACGCCGCGGCTGCTGGGAAGCTTACAGCTCGGCAACAGGTCTTGTCAGAATGACACGCGAAAAGATGAACGAGTGTCCCGACAGCAAAATGTGGACTCTCTCTGACGGTAGTATTGAAAACGCAGGCGGAAAGACAGCGTTCAAGGCGGCAAGAGCGGGCGACGCGGCAGGAAAAGAGGTCGTTGACGCTTACGTAAGCTATCTCGCGTGCGGACTTACCAATATGATAAACATATTCCAGCCCGAAATCATTTCTATCGGCGGCGGAGTTTGCAACGAGGGCGATTATCTTCTCAGCCCTGTTAAAGAGATCGTTGCAAGAGAGGTTTATACTCGCGAGGCAACAACAAAGCAGACCGATATTCGTATTGCAAAGCTTGGAAATGACGCCGGCATCATCGGCGCGGCGGCTCTCTGCTCCAAATAATTATTCTTTAGGCAGAACACATCAGGTGAATAAATAATGAAGAAATTTGCTATAAAAGCGTCCGTTTTAGTGGCTATTGCGGTAATTTTGGCGGCATCTGCCGTTTTCTGTGCAGTTTTCGGCATATGTATGGCGGTAAATAGCGGCAGGGACGACACCGAAAACTCTGATCTCACGCCCGATAACGACAAGGGCGACGGTTCTACCGACACGGGCGGCAACCCGAACGGCAACGAAGACGGCGACGGTAATGATGAAGGCGACGACAAGGGCGACGGAAACGGCGAGGACGATCCAAGCCAAAACGACAAGCCCAAGAAGTACGTAGCCTTCACATTTGACGACGGCCCTGCCTATCAAAACGGTCTTACCAAAAAATTTGTCGATGAGCTCGCAAAATATGACGGAGAAGCGACCTTCTTCCTCATTGGCGACCGAATAAACTCTACGACTGCAAAAAATCTCACCTATGCCGTTGAGCGCGGCTGGGAGCTTGGAATACACGCATTCACGCACAAATATTCTTTCGGATCGGGCTGTTCTGACGATCTTTACAGCTCGGAAATTCAGAAAACGGAAGACGCGATACACAAGTATCTCCCCGATTATGAGATAAAGCTTTTCCGTCCGCCGTATGGAGAGCTCCCTGCAGATCGCACAAAGGAAAGTCCGTACGCTGTAATTCTTTGGAGTGTCGATTCAAGGGACTGGGAATATTCGGGCGCTTCTACTCCCGAAAAGCGCGATGAAAACGTGCAGACTATCGTTTACGAGGTTTTGTCAAACGTACAGGACGGAAGCATCGTCCTTATGCACGAGATATATAATAACTCTTATCTTGCTTTCTGCGAAATTTTAAAGGAGCTTGACAAAGAGGGTTATGAATTTGTAACAGTTTCCGAGCTTCTCGGCGATAAGTTTGAGGCGGGAAAGAAATTTTATAACGGAAAATAAATATAAAATAAAGATCCACTCGTTTGCCCAACTTCTCATAAGGAAGTTGGGCAGTTTTATTCGCCTTGGCGAGTGATATTGCTTCGCAGTGATATTCGGCTTACGCCGAGTGATATTTGCTTCGCAAGTTTTAAAGGCGAATAAAATATCACTGAAGCCGTAAGGCTTCAATATCACTATTGCGGTAGCAATAATATCACTCCGACGAAGTCGGAATATAACTCTTGTTTTTTCTGCCGATTTGTGTTATAATGGAACTAACAAAAAGCCTCCCTTGTGTAAAGGGAGGTGGCAGCCGAAGGCTGACGGAGGGATTGTAAAAAAGCCTAAAATAGCAGGAAACAATCCCTCAGTCGCTAACGCGACAGCTCCCTTTACACAAGGGCGCCTCTGGACGCGCTCGTGCATCTTTAGGGGTATGGGCTTTGCCCTGTGCCTGTGTTATACGAAGGCGAAACTGGCGATAAAAACAGAACGATAAAAAATTTGAGAAAGGTGGTAGACGTTACTATGCAATTCAGACTTCGAGTTATTTGCAACCATAGAATTACTCCAATAGTAAAAGAAAGAGTAGAAGCATTAGCAAATTATATCTGCCTTTCGGACGATTTAAGTTTTTCTTCTTATTGGAAGGATGACGAATGCGATATTTTAGAAATTGGTGCAACAATAAATAATCCTGATTATAGCAAGATTAAGCAGTATGTCCACGCTGTTTCGGGAGCAGAAAATATTTTTCAAAGGTGCATAACAGATGAGTGGGAGTTTGCATATTTTGCTTCTCTTGAAGAGTTGCACTCCACTAAGGATATTGCTTTTGTTGACTGCAATATTTTTTGATGTCATAATGTCATAATAATTCATGCAAAAAACATTTTACAGATAGCAATACCCCGACAGACTCTTGAAAATCTGTCGGGGGTTATTATTTGTTTTCTGCGGATCAAATTTGTTTATCCGTAGGGGCGACCATTGGTCGCCCGCGGGCGTTCGATGAACGCCCCTACAAAACAATATCAAACTTCCTTATGAGAAGGAGCCTTTACGAGTGGATCTTTTATTATTTTTCACCTGCGGGGGAGCTTTCCTCATCTTTCACGAAAGCGGCCTCTTCCCTCTTTTTCTGCTTTGCTTTTTTCTTTTTGCGCTTAAGCTGCGACCAGAGGATTATCGCTATCTGGATCGGAACTCCGATAAGGAATATGACCCAGAGCACCCTTACGTATTTCAGTGCGCTTAAAAATATCGCGGTGAGCAAAGTCCAGAGCAGTATCGAAATTATGAGATAGTTAAAGCGCGTGTTACCCCAAATGGAGTTGAAAACGAGCGCAACTATCGCGGATGCAGGCACGGCAACAATGAAAACCATCCACGCATTTGCAATATCAAGCAGACTTATCGCCACAAAAATTATGGTAGCAATAAGCCAAACGGTCATTACGGCAAGGAGCGATATTATCAGCTTGCTGTTATTGCGCTGCTTTTCGGCAACTATTTTTTTGTCGATCTGAAAATCCTCGGAAAGCAGGTCGTCTATCGAAACGTCGTAGAATTTTGCCAGCTTGTGCACCGCTTCAATGTTCGGACAAGAATCTCCGTTCTCCCATTTACTTATTGTTTTGTCCGAATAATTGATCTTTTCGCCGAGCTCGATCTGCGTAAGCGATCTCGATTTCCGAAGTGAGATCAAATTGCTTATAAGAATTTCTTGAATGTTATTACTCATACTCATAGCCCTATTTTACATCAAAAGTGTCCAAATGTCAAGCAAAAAATGCAATTCTCCTATTTGGAGAATCGATTTTCTCCCTTTTGGAGAGAAGTAGAATAAAGAGTAGAGTGAATTCTCTTGACTTAGTAGAATGTTTTTAATATAATAAAACCGTTAAACGCCGAGCCCATCGGCACACATCATACCAAGGAGAAACTCACCTATGTCAACAACATTGACAACCAAGATGATCCCAATATTTTTTGCAACAGACGACTCTTACGCACCCTTCCTTGCGGTGTCGATAAGGTCTATGCTCGACAATGCGGATAAAAATTACTTTTACAGGATTCATATACTCACCTCAACAATGAATGAGGAAAACAGAAGAAAGCTCGCCGCTCTTGCAGGAGAAAACTCGGAAATTTCCTTTGACGATCCCGAGAAAAAGCTCGAGCATCTTATAGGAAGCCTCTCTCTGCGCGACTATTATTCTGTCGCTACTTATTACAGACTTTTCATCGCGGATATGTTCCCACAGTATGACAAGGTCATGTATATCGACTCAGACACAGCAATACCGGGAGATATATCCAAAATGTATCTTACCGACATCGGGTCAAACCTCGTTGGCGCGGTGCACGAAAGCGTAATGCTTAACGCTCCCTTTGGCGAATATTCCGAAAAGGTGGTCGGCGTGCCTTCCGACAAATATTTCAACGCAGGTATTCTGCTTATGAACCTGAGTGAGTTCAGATCGAGTCGAATAGAAAGCAGATTTATCAGCCTTCTTTCACGTAAAAAGTTCCCTGTCGCACAGGACCAGGACTATCTTAACGTTCTTTGTCAAAACCGCGTATATTACTTCGGACACGAATGGAATCTCGCTCCCGTCGAAGGTCTGACCGACAAAGATCCCTGTATCGTTCACTACAAGATGGCTTCACGCCCTTGGAACTACGACGGTGTGCTGTACGGGCAGTATTTCTGGCAATACGCCAAAGCAAGCGGATATTACGAGGAGCTTTGCAAGATAAAGAGCAGCCGCACCCCAATGGATGCAGCAGGCGACCAGCGTGTTTACGACGGACTCGTCGCACTTGCGCTCGATGAAATAGCAAGAGCCGAAGAGGAAAAGGAAAGGGCGAAAAAGAGCCGAATTTTCCGTACTCTTTTTTGCTTCTCGATAAAATAATCAAAAACAAGCCAAGGAAAGCGAAATAAACGTGAAAAATAAAGATAAAATTTCAGAAAACACACCCGAAAAGTCGCCCGACCGTCTTGCGATACTCGAAAAGATCGCGCTTCACGAAAAAAACGGTTGGTTTGACATCGACGTTGAGGACGATCCGCCGACAAGACCGCTCGAGGTCGGCGAGGTTGACTATACTCTTAA
Organism: Eubacteriales bacterium; assembly: GCA_045580325.1. Taxonomy (GTDB): domain Bacteria; phylum Bacillota; class Clostridia; order Oscillospirales; family CAG-272; genus SIG672. The sequence goes on along the minus strand of JAZNNR010000031.1, from coordinate 71,346 downwards.
GAAATTTTCAAGCAGAGTCAAGTCGGAAATTGCAAATTTCTGCGCGAAAAGCTATTTTGACTCGCTCATAAGAAAGGGACAGCTCGTTATAGACGAGGTGCGCGGTCTTGAAAACTACCGTGCGGTCGAGGGCGGCGCGGTTCTGACCTGCAACCACTTCAACGCATTTGATAACTACGCTGTCTTCAAATCGATCGAAAAGGACCTCGGCAGACGCCGTCTTTACAAGGTTATCCGCGAGGGAAACTACACTTCTTTCCCCGGTCTTTACGGATATTTCTTCAGAAACTGCAATACCCTGCCCCTCGCCTCCTCGGTTTCGGTTATGAAAGAGTTTAACAAGGCGATCACCGCCCTTCTTTCCCGAGGCGAAAAGATACTTATCTATCCCGAGCAGGCGATGTGGTGGAATTACCGCAAGCCCCGTCCGCTCAAAAGGGATCCCTTCCTTATGGCATCGAAAAACGGAGCACCCGTAATTCCCTTCTTTATAACGATGCGCGACACCGAAAACATCGGTAGCGACGGCTTCCCGATTCAAGCCTATACTGTGCACATTTTGCCCGCGCTGTATCCCGATAAAGAAAAAAATCCCCGCGAAAACGCGGAAATTATGAAAAACAAGAATTTTGAAATGTGGAAAGAGCTGTACGAAAGCGTTTACGGCGTGGAGCTTTCCTACTGATTTGCAAAAGGAGATAGAAAATGCTTTATATCTGGATAATACTCTGTGCAAATCTTTTTATAATCGCCTCCTCGCTCCTTGTAAATCTCTTTTTTCCTTGGATCTTTGCGGGATTCGATCTTTGGTACATCATACTTATGCCCCCCGTCAGCACGGTCGCGGTCATCGCAGTTGACGGTCTCGGCGCGTTTATAATCAGACGCCTGCCTGCAAAGTGGTTTTCTATTGACAGCTCTCTGACTGCCGTTTCAAAAAAGGAATGTGAGCTTTACACAAAGCTCGGAGTCCGTAAATGGCGCGAAAAAGTGCCCGAACTCGGTCTTTTTACAGGATTTCACAAAAACCAGGTTGCCGAGCCGGGAAGCAACGAGTATCTGAAACGCTATATCCTTGAAGCAAATTACGGTGTAGTTATCCACCTTATGTGCGTTCCCATCGGATTTCTCATACTGCTTCTCTGCCCGATCGGACACGCCCTCTTCTTCGGAGTGCCCGTTGCTCTTGTGAACGCAGTTCTGAATATTCTTCCCGCGATGATACTTCGCTATAATATCCCGAAGCTCCTCGCTCTGCACAGGAGAAACGAGAGGATTAGGGATTCCGCAAAGGAAACTTTTTGAAAAAAGTTTCCTCTAAGCGACGGTTTTGCCGTCGGTTTGCACTCATTTCAAAAACTTTACTAAAAGGGAAAATTGCTATATTCGAGGGGGAGCAGTTTGCGGTTTTCGCATCGCGAAAAGTCGGACGGAGCTCCGACAGCAAATCTGCCAAGCGACGGCAAAGCCGTCGGTTTTGCCCTAAGAACCCACCAAGAACCTTTTTGAAAAAAGGTTCTTGGATCTCCAAAAACTTTACTAAAAGGGAAATAAAGGCTCGCCCTGTGGGAGAGCTCCTGCGAAGCAGGTGAGCGTCCCACAGCCCGAAGAATGAAAATGCTCTATACCCTAACAAAAGACGACAGATACAAGGGTGTGCAAAATTAGGGGAAAATTATGATCAGTTATTTAATAATTGCTCCGCTGTAAACAAATAAGTAACCCCGACAGATTTAAAGTCTGTCGGGGATTGCTTATTATGTATGAAACATATATTACTCTTGCATTGAATGTTTATTTTTGATTATTAACAGCAACCCTATTGCCGCAAATACCACTCCACCTAATGCATAAACTATGAAAAGAGCTTCACTCCCATTTTCATATACCGTCTGCAAATCGTTTTCAAAGTAGTACACTTCAATTTCTTTTCCAATATAGAAACTTGAATTGTACGTATTCAATTTAGTTGTAATTCGATTTCCGTTTATATCAAACTCAACATATGTTGTATGTTCGATAGGAAATTCGGGATCTCCTGTTTTTTTCTCATCGATTTTTACAATGTAAGCTGTTGCATATTTACAATCATCTTTTTCCATCAAGCGAACAATACCTGAAACTGTTCCGATGATTGCAAGTAAAATACCGCATACAGCAAAAACAATGCCGACGATTTTTGCCGATTTCACTTTACTACCTCCGTTCAACGAGTTTGTTATTTATCGTTCTGCTTTATCGCCCGAAGCCCATACCCCTAAGGTTGCACGTATCCCAATGGCTCCCTCCGGGAGGGAGCTGTCAGCGAAGCTGACTGAGGGAGAGTGCGTTACAATGAGATTACTCCAAACCCAAAGTTACGCGGGCTCCTTCCGTCACGCTCCGCGTGCCACCTTCCTCCCGGAGGAAGGCTTTTTTGCTGCTCCCATTATAACACAAATCGGCAGAGAAAGCAATAGTTATATTCCGACTTCGTCGGAGTGATATTGTCGCTTACGCGACAGTGATATTAAAGCCTACGGCTTTAGTGATATTTTATTCGCCTAAAACTCGCGTAACGAATACCACTCGTCGTAAGACGAATATCACTGCGAAGCAATATCACTCGCCGCAGGCGAATAAAACTGCCCAACTTCCTTATGAGAAGTTGGGCATATCCGTCGTTTTATTATTTCAAACTCATTTCTTTTTATTAACGATCTCACGCCAATCAAGGTCGCCGCGATCGATGGCGCGCACAAGCACCTCGGCTGTCGCAATATTTGTAGCAACAGGAATATTATATGTGTCGCACATAAGCAGAAGATCGCGCTCGTTCTTGTGATACGCATCTTTGTCGCTCGTGCTTCTGAAGAAAAGAAGAAGATCGATTTCATTATAGGCAATACGGGCAGTAAGCTGTTCTGCGCCGCCTTGCGAGCCGGGCATCATCTTCTCAATGTTAAGACCTGTTGCGTCGGATATATACTTTGCAGTTATTCCGGTGGCACAAATAGAGTGTTTGCTCAGTATTCCACAATAGGCAATACAGAATTCGGTCATAATTTCTTTTTTTGTGTCGTCAGCTATTATCGCAATATGCACAGAAGTCTCCCCTTTCCAGTTCCTCTTACTTTACTTTGATAAACAAATGGTCATACCCGATTATACCATAAATTTTGTCGAATGTCAATGCTCTGTGTGAATTTTTTTGCGTACTCACGCGTTTTTTATCTCTAAGTTGTTTGGTATGCCGCTAAATTTCTCCGATACACCCAAAAATCCATCGCCTTGTCAACTATACTGCACAAATTTTTGTTTTATACCTCTTTCTTCTTGTACTTTTATTTATATTGACATTATGCTTTTTTAGTTGTATAATTATAAACAAAAAACAGGTAATTTCTTTAATTTTGTTGAACTACGGAAAGGATCACCAAAATGGAAAAAATCAAAGACTTTTTTAAAAGAAAACAGATAACTCCTTCGGCGAAGCTCTACTTCGTTGACGCTATGAGTTTTATGGCTCTCGGACTTTTCTCGACTCTGCTTATCGGTACGATATTCGGCACTATCGGCGGACAGTTCGACATAGAGTTCTTAAATGAGATCGCCGCTATCGCCAAAAACAACTACGTCGTCGGCGCGGCTATCGGCGTTGCGGTCGCTTACGCTCTCAAAGCTCCGCCCCTCGTGCTTTTCTCAAGCGCTGTTACAGGCGCGGTAGGATACGTTCTCGGCGCTACAATTACAACCGCTTCGGGCGCGATTTCTTACACAGCAGGCCCTGCGGGAACATTCTTCGTTGTTATTATCGCCTGCGAGATCGGTAAGATTGTTTCAAAAGAAACAAAGGTCGATATTCTCGTAACACCCACAGTTACTATCCTTACAGGTCTTGGTATCGCAAAGCTTATCTGCCCCGCGATTGCATATATGATGTACTATCTCGGATATTTCATCAACACGACAACCGAAATGCACCCCTTTATTATGGGTATTATCGTAGCAGTCGTTGTCGGAATTATCCTCACTCTCCCGATCTCGAGCGCGGCAATTTGCGCTATGATCGGTATTACAGGACTTGCAGGCGGTGCTGCTACGGCAGGCTGCTGTGCGCAGATGGTCGGATTTGCAGTAATAAGCTTCCGTGAAAACGGAGTCGGCGGTCTTGTGGCGCAGGGACTCGGAACTTCTATGCTTCAGATGGGAAATATCTGCAAAAAGCCTCAGATCTGGATAGCTCCCACTCTCGCCGCGGCTGTTTGCGGTCCTCTTGCTACTATGCTCTTTAAGCTCGAGTGCACGGGCGTTTCGGCAGGTATGGGTACTTGCGGACTCGTCGGCCCTATCGGCATCATCTCGGCGACCGAGCACAGCGCGCTTATGTGGGTAGGCATCGTTGTTACCTGCATAGTTGCTCCCGCAATTCTTTCCTTTATATTTAATGAGATCCTTCGCGCTATCGGCCTTGTAAAAACGGGCGATATGCAGCTTTCGCTTTGATCGCGGTTTATGGAAAATAACACTCACAAGATCTCAGAAATTGCATCAAAATTCGGGATAAATGATATAAAAAACGTTAAGGTCTGTAGTACAGGACACATAAACGGTACTTTTTTCGCAGATTCTCCGCTCGGTCGTATCGTGGTTCAGAGGATAAACAAGAGCATTTTTACAGATCCGAGCGCTCTTATGGATAATATTGTGGCAGTTACAAAGCACATCGAGGGTAAAATGCTCGCAAAGGGTGCTTCGAGTGAGGAAATATCTCGCGGTGTTCTCAAATTTTTTCCCGCCTTGGACGGAAAATATTACACGCTCGACGATGACGGTCAGTATTGGCGAATTTCAAAGTTTATAGACCGAAGCTGCTCATACGACTGTGGTACGCCCGCACTGCTTACCAAGTCGGGCTACGGCTTTGGAAAATTTCAAAGCTATCTTTGCGATTTCCCTGCCGAAACTCTTAACGAAACAATACCCTTTTTCCACGATACTGCGGTAAGATTTGCACATTTTGAAAAAAGCGTATCGGCAGACGCCGTATGCCGCGCCTCAAAGTGTCCTGACCTTATCGAAAAGGTGCTTTCCTACAAGGATACGGCGGGTAAAATAGTTTCTATGCTCGCGCACGGTGAGCTTCCGCTGAGAGTTATCCACAACGATACCAAGCTGAACAATATTCTTTTCGACAAGACGACAGGAGAAAGTCTTTGCGTTGTCGATCTTGATACCGTAATGCCCGGAACACTTCTCTATGATTTCGGCGACGCGATCCGCTCGGGCGCATCAGCTACTCCCGAGGGCAGCCGCGATTTTGACCGTATTTCGCTCAGAGAAGATCTTTACAAAGCCTTTTACGAAGGATTTTCCCGAGGTGTCGGAAGTACTATCACAAAGACCGAAAAGGAAAATCTGCCGCTCGGAGCATTTATGATGGCATACGAGGTCGGTATGAGATTTCTTGACGATTATCTATCTGGCGACACCTATTTCCGCACCGAATATGCAGAGCATAATCTCGACAGAGCGCGCGGACAGCTCCTTCTTGCCGATGATATTATGAAAAAAATGGATTCTCTTCGCGCGGTTGTGAAGGGTGTATAGAGTTTTACTTATATAAAAATAAGACCTCAACTTCAGTGTTGAGGTCTGTTTTTATTCTGTTTTATCTCTATAAGAAATAATATCCGATATATCGCAGCCAAGCGTGGAGCAAATACGGTCAAGAACGTAGCTGTCATAACGAACTACCTTATTTTTATAGTAATTATCTATTATCTGAAAGCGTATTCCCGTTCTTTTTGCAAGCTCATAACGGGTAATCCCTGCTTTTTCCAAACATTTATCTAACGTAAGACGAACCATATATATCACCTCTTCGATATATATTTTAATAAATATATATTCTCTTGACAATTCCTATATATAAGTATATACTTATATAAGTATACTAATCAAAAGCAAGCTATATACGGTATTGCGACTCAGTTCTCTTCCTTCGGCGGAAAATCTATTGTTCCTTCCGCACTTTCAAATTCTTTTATCGCCTTACGGATAAGATAAAGTATCTCTCCGTTTGCCGACCTTCCCTCATATTTTGAAATATAGTGAAGCTTATAATGAAGCTCGGGGTCTATTTCTATGCCTATATGCTTGTTGTTTTTATTTCTCATATTTTACCTCAAATAATCTTATTTTAAGTATATTTTAAGTTTATTTTGTGGTATAATGGTGGAAGTATACTTAAATTAAGTATACATAATTGTATATAGGAGAAAATTATGAAAATAGCAATAATAGGCTCGAGAACTATTGATCTGCAAAACCTTTCGGACTATCTTCCCGATAATATAAGTGAAATAGTGTCGGGTGGAGCGCGCGGTGTCGACAGTAGTGCCGCGGAGTACGCCAAAGCAAACAACATAAAGCTCACCGAATTTTTGCCCGAATATTCAAAATACGGCAGAGGCGCACCGATAGTAAGAAACAAGCAGATAGCAGAATATGCCGATGAGGTACTCGCTTTTTGGGACGGAAAGTCGAAAGGGACGCTTTCGGTGATAAAATATTGTGAGAAAATAGGGAAAAATTGCAGGGTTATAGAGATTTAGTGCCGTGCAGATATACCCACATATTAGCCCTCCCCTCAAGGTGAAGGCTTTTCGGTAGGGGAACGGGGCAAAATCGACAAATTTCGTCGATTGCTCCTCCCGCTATCCCTGAGGTACGTTTTTGTAGGGGACGACGCCTCGGCGTCCCGCTTCCCCGATGCATAATATCGGCAACTCCGTAGGGGAGCATTCCATATGCTCCCGAAAAGGAACGGGCGGATATGGAATCCGCCCCTACAAAATTTTTTCCTTTGCTGTAAAGTTTTTGAATGTCCTAAAAACCATTTGCTCGCAAATCGTTTTAAACTTTTTTCAAAAAGTTTCTAAGCAGGTTCCAAGGACAGCGTCCTTGGCGGATTCCAAAGGCAGAGCCCCGAGAAATGTTTATAAAATTTTCACAGAGATTAAATGATAAAGACACAAGGTCTTGCTATAATGACTTTATATTTTATAAAAGAGGTTGGGAAAAATTGCTTAAACTAAAAAACATAACCAAAGATTATTACATTGGCGAAACCAAGACAGAGGCTTTGCGCGGTGTTTCACTTGCTTTCCGCAAAAGTGAATTTGTGTCCATTCTCGGACCGTCAGGCTGCGGAAAAACCACTCTTCTCAACATCATCGGCGGACTTGACAGATACACAAACGGCGACCTTATAATAAACGAAAAATCGACTAAGGATTTTAAAGACAGCGACTGGGATTCATACAGAAACCACTCGATAGGCTTCGTATTCCAGAGCTACAATCTTATCCCGCATCAGAGCGTGCTTTCCAACGTAGAGCTTGCGCTCACACTTTCGGGCGTTTCCAAGCACGAGCGCAGAAAACGCGCAAAGGAAGCTCTCGAAATGGTCGGACTCGGCAATCAGCTTGGTAAAAAGCCAAATCAGATGTCGGGCGGACAGATGCAGCGAGTTGCTATCGCGCGTGCGCTTGTAAACGATCCCGATATTCTTCTCGCGGACGAGCCGACAGGCGCTCTTGACAGCGTAACGAGCGTTCAGATAATGGAGATCCTTAAGAAAGTTGCCGAAAAACGCCTCGTTATTATGGTAACCCATAACCCCGAGCTTGCAGAACAGTATTCGACGAGGATCGTCCGTCTGCGCGACGGCGCTGTAGTGAGCGACTCCGCACCCTTCGACCCTGCCGCTCCGTATAACGCAAAAGAGCTTCAAGAAAACGAGAAAAAAGAAGAAAAAGCTCCTAAAAAAGCTAAAAAGAAGGAGCGCAAGCCCTCGATGTCCTTCTGGACGGCACTCTCGCTCTCGTTCAATAACCTTATGACAAAGCGTGCGCGCACGATACTCACCTCATTTGCGGGAAGCATCGGTATCATCGGTATCGCGCTCATTCTCGCGGTTTCGCAGGGCGTTACCGCATTTATCGACACGGTGCAGGAGGATACTCTTTCCGCCTACCCCCTTTCCATACTGAAGGAAACACAAAATATGTCAGCTATGCTCTCGGCAATGACGAGCGTTTCTGACGCAAACGACTACAAGGATACGAACAAGATCCACGTCGACGACTCGCTGGGTACTATGATGCAGGCGATGGCGTCAACGGTAGACAACAATCTCGAAGCGTTTAAAAAATATCTCGACAAGAACTACGACAAAATAAAGGACTACGTCAGCGACGTGCAGTACACGTATGACTACGATATGCATATCTTCAATGCAGACGGCACGGTAGAGGTCGGAATGGAAACCATGCTTGAAAATATGGGCGAAGCCTTTTCGGGATTTTCCGAAATGGCGGCTATGTCAGGCGGAATGGACGTTTTTTCCGAGATGATAAATAACCAGACTCTCCTTGATCAGCAGTACGAGGTCGTTGCAGGCGCTTGGCCGTCCGAGGCAAACGAGGTCGTACTCGTAGTAAACTCCAACAACTCTATAAGCAAGATGACACTTTATATGCTCGGCGTGCTTCCTCACGACGATCTTGAGGAAATAATGAAGGATCTTATGACAAACGGCGAATATGACTCCACGCCTATGGAGCCTTACGACTTCGATTTCTTCCTCAATATGAAGTTCAGACTGCTTCTTTCTTCTGAATTTTACGCAAAGAGCGACCTTCCCCCATATACCTACGAAAACAATACGTACAGCGTTTGGAAGGATCTTCGCAAGCTCCCCGGCTACGATCAAGCGTCATTTGTAAAGGATCGCGGCGTTGAGCTTAAGATCTCGGGTATCATTCGCCCGAAGGAAGGCGCGACGGCAACCTCGATTGCAGGCGCAGTCGGATATACCAAGGCTCTCACCGATTATATACTTGAAGAAACGGGCAAGAGCGAGGTGATCCTGCAGCAAAAGGAAACACCGACAGTCAATGTGCTTACAGGTCTTTCGTTTGAAAGAACTCACTATACCCCCGAAAATATAAGCGAGCTTATCGGCAAGATCGACGGCGCGACAATGGATCAGTTCTATGCGTATATGACCGAAATGATCAAGACAAACCCCGAGCTTTCCGAGCAGCTTAAGGTAACTAAGGACAACTTTGCGGGTATGTTTATGCTTATGCCTGCCGAAAGTCAGGCGGCGATACTGACGTCGATTATTGACGCTGCGGCACTTAACGATCCTTTCGGTACAGCGGCTCTCTTTACGGTGATAAGCGGGATGACTGAAAATAAAATTACCGTAACTGCGGACAATTTCATTATGCTTCTCCCCTCTCTCGATATGGCGCACATTTATACCGCGCTTGTCGGTATCGAGGCAAATGAGTATATGCCTGTTCCCGTCAAGGGGCTTACCTCTCTCGCGGGTGACGCAGTTATGAGCCAAATATATGACAGTATGACCGCTATGATGCTCGAGCTGGAGGTAACCGAGGAGATCTTCGTAAGTATTCTCGGCACTCTCAGTGCAGAGGACGAGAACTTCATTATGATCGAAGAAACTCTTTACAATATGGCTCCTCAGATCGACGCGACCTTCGAAAGCGTGCTTGACGAGCTTGATGCCATAGAATCGGCACTCCCTGCATCGATAAACTTCTACGCGAAGGATTTTGAATCCAAAGACGCTATTGAAAAGTTTATCGCAGATTATAACGGCTCGGTTAAAGAAGCAGACAAGATCGAATATACCGACGTGGTCGGCATTATGATGTCCTCAGTAACTACCATAATCAACGCAATAACCTACGTTCTTATAGCATTCGTGGCTATTTCTCTTATCGTTTCCTCGATAATGATAGGCGTTATCACGCTTATCTCGGTACAGGAAAGAACGAAGGAGATCGGTATCCTGCGTGCTATCGGTGCGTCGAAGCGCGACGTTTCGGGTATGTTCAACGCGGAAACTATGATAGTCGGCTTCGCTTCGGGATTCCTCGGAGTGCTTGTAACCTATCTGCTCTGCATACCGATAAATATTATCCTGCGTGCTCTTACGGGAATTGAAAATCTCCGCGCGGTTCTTCCCTGGCAGGCAGCGATCGTTCTTGTTGTAATCAGCGTACTTCTTACACTTTTCTCGGGAATTATCCCCTCGAGAAGTGCCGCAAAGAAGGACCCTGTGGTTGCGCTGAGAACTGAATAATTTACGGCAAAATTAAACAAATTAAACTCCAAAGAGTAGAAATAATGCTCTTTGGAGTTTTTTGTGTTGAAAATAAGGCTTAGTGCAGTACGAACATACCGAAAACGCGTTTGTTTCTTTTTTCTCTTCATTTCTGTGCCGACAGAAATGAAGCAAAGAGCGGCTTCTGGGAAGGGACGCATCCCTTCCCTAAGAACTCCCATCCCTCTCCGCAAAACCTCCCAACCTCTACGGTCGGGTTTGCTCGCGCCGCGAGGAAACGCGGCGGGGTGGTTACCGTTTGTTTTATACGGAGAGCCTCGTACAGCGTAACCCGCAAAATAAAAACCTCAGACTATAAAATCTGAGGTTTTATTATTTATTTCCCTTTCAGTAAAGTTTTTGGAGTTCCAAGAACCTTTTTTCAAAAAGGTTCTTGGTGGGTTCTTAGGGCAAAGCCCTAAGGGTTATTCTAACTCAAAATCAGCGTCGTCGAGGAGGAGATCGTCGCCGCCTGCCGCGATAGCTTCATCGCCCGCATTTCTGATCTTTTCCTCAATTTCTGCCATAACGTCGGGATTTTCTTCGAGATAAATTCTCGCCTTTTCTCTTCCCTGCGCGATACGCTCGCCGTTATAAGAGAACCAAGCTCCGCTCTTTTCGATTATTCCCATATCGGCGCCGATGTCAAGAACCTCACCGACCTTGGATATGCCCTTTCCGTAGATAATGTCAAATTCTGCGGTCTTGAAGGGAGATGCAACCTTGTTCTTTACGACCTTGCAGCGTGTGCGGTTACCGTAAAGCTCGCTACCGCTCTTGAGCGTTTCAGTGCGTCGCACGTCGATTCTTACCGACGCATAATATTTAAGCGCGTTTCCGCCCGGAGTCGTTTCGGGATTGCCGTACATTACTCCGACCTTCATTCTGAGCTGATTGATAAATATAACGATACAGTTCGTCTTCGATATCGAGCTTGTCAGCTTACGCAGCGCCTGCGACATAAGTCTTGCCTGTACTGCGACCTGCGAGGATCCCATTTCGGCATCGACCTCCTGCTGAGGAACGAGAGCCGCAACAGAGTCGATAACAACGATGTCAACCGCGCCCGAGCGCACGAACGCTTCAGTAATATCGAGAGCCTGCTCCGCGCTGTCGGGCTGTGAAACGAGAAGCTCGTTCGTTTCAATTCCGAGGGCTGCCGCATACACGGGGTCAAGAGCGTTTTCCACGTCAATATATGCCGCAATTCCGCCCTTTTTCTGAACCTCTGCCACACAGTGAAGCGCGAGTGTGGTCTTACCCGAGGACTCGGGTCCGTATATTTCGATTATTCTTCCCTTGGGAAGTCCTCCTATACCGAGCGCAAGGTCGAGTGTGAGCGAGCCTGTAGATACAGCGGTAACGCTGAGCTCAGGGCTTTCGCCAAGGCGCATTACCGCGCCCTTTCCGTGATCCTTTTCTATTTGCAGCAGTGTGGTTTCGAGAGCGCGCTTTTTAGCGTCTGCTCCCTCGATATGCGCCGCTGCTTCCTTTTTTGTCTGTGCCTTTGCCATAGCTTCTCCTTTCGCGGTCGGGATCTTCCCTTCCTATAAAGAATATTATTTAAAGAAAATTATTTGTGTGTTATATCAGTACTGAAAATCAATACACCAGGTCTGCGTGTCAAGCTTCCATACTCCGTCAACGAGATGAAGCTCGATTGTTCTCTCTCTGAAAACCTTGCCGTCCGCTGAAAAAGGAACTTCGATTCTTATCATATCCTTCTTCGCGCGCTTGACCTTTGCCTCGCCGATGTACGCTACGCTTGTAAGGTCGAATTTTCGAAGGGTCGCCTTTGCAACGTTTACCATAAGAAAGCCGTCCTTGTTTTCCGAATATCTCGGGATAATATCCGATTCTATCTCCTCATATCCGAAGGCATACTGCCAAAGAATATTCTGAAGCTCCTCGGTGTACGTGTCCTTTACAGCCTCTTTGAGCTCGTCAAGGCTTGTGTATTTCGAGAGCATCGACACCTCGGTGTAGTAGAAGGTCGAGTCATTCACGTGCTCGCCCGCGTCCTTTTCGGGAGAAAGACCTTCTCCCCAGATGATCTTGTTAAGCTCTATATCCTTTGCAAGTACCTCTGCAAGAATATTTATCGCCTCCTGGTCGCTGTATGCGGGAGCGCATGAGGAAAAAGATATTAAAGACGTAGCTACGAGCGAGAGGATAATAATCAAAGAAAACGCTTTTTTAACTGTTTTCAAAATATATTTCATATATTTCTCCCGTTTAAGCTTCGCTTTCGCCCTCGCCTGCTGCCGTTTCTACTGCTTCGGTTGCTACTTCTGTCTTTTCAGATACTTCGGTAGCCGCTACTTCGCTTTCATCGATCTCTATGTTTTCGTTTGCTATAACGGTAAAGCTTGCAACCTTAGCTTCGTCTGCCGTTCTCATAACGATAACTCCGCCCGCGCTTCTGCGATATACGGGGATCTCGTCTGCCGACATTCTTATCATCGTGCCTTCGCTTGTCATAAGCATAATGTCGTCCGTTTCGGATACAGATGCAATAGATGCAAGAAGTCCTGTCTTTTCGGTAATATTATGACAGCATACACCCTTACCGCCTCTGTTGTGGCAGGCAAATTCGTCGAACGCCGAGCGTTTTCCGAATCCGTTTTCCGTTATGGTCATAAGCGTCTTATCGTCTTCAACAAGGACTGCTCCTGTTACATAGTCGCCCTCTTCGAGTCTGATACCGCGTACTCCGCGCGCGCCGCGTCCCATAGGACGAGCATCGTTTTCGTCAAATCTTGTTGCGTTACCGTTCTTTGTGGCAATTATGATGTCGTCATGACCGCTTGTATGGCGCACGTAAACGAGCTCATCGTCCTCGTCGAGAAGGAGAGCGATCTTACCGCCCTTTCTGCGACTTTCGTATTCGGAGAGTGCCGTTCTCTTTACCGTACCCTTCTTTGTAACGAAGAGCAGGTAATCATCCTCGCCGAACTCGCTTACAGAGATCATAGCCGTTACCTTTTCGCCCTTTTCAAGCTCAAGCAGGTTTGCAATATAAGTTCCCTTCGAGGTTCTTCCCGCTTCGGGTACCGTATATGCCTTCGTGGTGTAGATCTTTCCTCTTGTGGTGAAGAGAAGGAGATAAGAGTGGCTGTTTACCGCCATTATCTTTTCAACGAAGTCCTCTTCCTTGGTGGTGGTACCGATAATACCCTTACCGCCGCGTCTTTGAGCAGAGTAAACATCGCTGTTCTGTCTTTTTATATAGCCCTCGTGTGTAAGAGAGATCACGCAGGTATGTCTTTCGATAAGATCCTCGTAAACGATCTCCTCTTCCATAGGAACGAGCTCGGTTCTGCGGGCATCGCCGAAGCGTTCCTTTATCTTTGTCATATCGTCCTTGATGATCTGCTTGATCTTGCCCTTCGTTTCGTCGGCAAGGATAGCCTCAAGGTCTGCAACGAGCGCGCAAAGCTTTGCAAGTCTTTCCTCGACCTTGGTTCTCTCGAGTCCCGAAAGACGTCCGAGAGGCATTTCGACTATCGCCTGCGCCTGCGCCTCGGAGAGTCCGAAGCTTTCCATCAGCTTCGCTCTTGCGTCGGGAATAGACTCGGACGAGCGGATCAGCTTGATTATCTCGTCAATATGGTCGATAGCGATCTTATAGCCCTCAAAAATGTGCATTTCTGCCTTTGCTTTTGCAAGGTCGTACTTAACTCTTCTTTCAACTACGTTTTCCTGATGTTCAACGTAGTATGAAAGCATTTCTTTAAGGTTAAGTACCTTCGGAACACCGTTTACGATAGCGAGCATATTAGCCGCGAAGGTGTCCTGAAGCTGTGTAAACTTATAAAGCTGATTTAAGATTATCTGACCGTTAGCATCGCGTCTGTACTCGATAACGATACGCAGACCGTCCTTGCCCGTTTCGTCGCGGATGTCGGTTATACCCTCGATCCTCTTATCCTTTACGCAGTTAGCCATAGCCTCAACGAGCATAGCCTTATTTACCTGATAAGGAATCTCGGTAACGATAATTCTGCGCTTGTCCTCGTCTATTTCAGCCTTTGCGCGAACGATTATCTTACCGTGTCCCTTGGTATAGGTATCATAAATACCCATAGAGCCGCAGATAGTAGCGCTTGTCGGGAAGTCGGGGCCCTTGATAAATTCCATAAGGTCGGTAATTTCGCAGTCGGGGTTGTCCATAAGATATATAGCGCCGTCGATAACCTCGCTTAAGTTGTGCGGCGGGATATTTGTTGCCATACCTACGGCAATACCTACGCTTCCGTTTACGAGAAGGTTGGGGAATCTCGAAGGAAGAACGGTAGGCTCCTCGAGCTTGTTGTCGAAGTTGGGAGCGAAATCTACGACGTCCTTGTCGATATCGGTCATCATATCGTTTGCCATACGTGTAAGGCGCGCCTCTGTATAACGGTAAGCAGCCGCCTGGTCGCCGTCGATATTACCAAAGTTACCCTGACCGTCAACGAGAGTATATCTCATTGAGAAGGGCTGTGCAAGTCTTACCATCGAATCGTAAACTGCCGCGTCGCCGTGCGGATGGTATCTACCGAGCACGTTACCGACCGTCGTTGCCGACTTTCTGTACGGGTTATTATAGGTAAGAGAGTCCTCGTACATCGCGTAGAGAATTCTTCTGTGTACCGGCTTAAGTCCGTCGCGCACGTCGGGAAGCGCACGGCTTACTATAACGCTCATCGCATAGTTTATAAAAGAGTTTTTGACCTCTTTTTCCATATGCACGTCTATTATTTTTTGGTCTTTATATTCAAAATTTTCCTGTTCCATAACTGCCACTTTTGTGCCTTTCAAAATATTTCCAAAACGCTGTTTCCACATCTCGTTTTTGGTTAATTTCGGGTTTTCCACAGCCTATTTTTTACCGTTTCCGAGGACCTGTTTGCACCCTGCTTTTTTAAAGCTTTTCGACTTTTTTCGCATATTTTCCGTCTTTTTTTCGGTTTATCCGAACAATTATTCCACAATTCCCACAGGGTTTTCCACAGTTTTAACGGAAAATCTATCAAAAACCTGTGGAAAACTCTTTCAACAAGTGGATTTTCCTGTGGAAAACTTGTTATTTTTATGTGAAAAAGATTTTATCAGACGTCAAGATTGGTAACGTAAACCGCGTTCTGCTCTATAAATTCGCGGCGCGGTTCGACCTTTTCTCCCATAAGTACCGAGAAAATTTCATCAGCCTGAATTGCGTCGTCGATAGTTACGCGAAGCAGTGTTCTCGTTTCGGGATTCATCGTAGTTTCCCACAGCTGCTCGGGATTCATTTCACCAAGACCCTTATATCTGCTTGCTTCTACGTTCTTTTCCCCAAGCTCTTTTATATATATATCCCTTTCTTCCTCGGTAAATGCGTATCTTACCTGTTTACCCTTGAATACCTTAAAGAGCGGCGGCTGTGCAAGGTAAATATGACCGTCCTCAATAAGCTTTCTCATATGTCTGAAGAAGAATGTGAGAAGAAGTATCTGAATGTGCGCTCCGTCGATATCGGCATCGGCCATGATTATTATCTTGCCGTAGCGAAGCTTTGCGATATCGAGCTCCGAGCCTATTCCGCAGCCGATTGCCTGAATTATCGGAATAAGCTGTGTATTTGAATAAATTTTATCAAGTCTGCTCTTCTCTACGTTAAGGACCTTACCTCTCATAGGAAGTATCGCCTGGAATTTACTGTTTCTTCCGTCCTTCGCGCTTCCTCCCGCAGAGTTACCCTCTACGAGATAGAGCTCGGTGATCTCGGCTCTCTTTTCCTGGCAGTCCCAAAGCTTACCGGGAAGTCCGCCGCTTTCAAGCGCGCCCTTACGTCTTGTAAGCTCTCTTGCCTTTCTTGCCGCCTCTCTTGCTCTTGCGGCAGCAAGTGATTTATCGAGAATTGCCTTACATATCGAAGGATTTTCTTCGAGGAACTCTGAAAGCTTTTCTGTCATCATACCCTCAACGAAGGTACGGATATCGGCATTTCCGAGCTTTGTTTTTGTCTGACCCTCGAACTGTGCGTTCTGAAGCTTTACAGAAACGACAGCGCAAAGTCCTTCTCTTACGTCCTCACCCGAAAGGTTTTTATCTCCGTCCTTAAGGAAATTAAACTTTCTTGCAAAGTCGTTCATAACCTTTGTAAGCGAGGTCTTAAATCCAACCTCGTGCATACCGCCCTCGAGTGTGTTGATGTTATTTGCAAAGGTCATAAGAGTTTCGTTGTAGGTATCGTTATACTGAATAGCGATCTCAAGCGAGGTCATACCCTTTTTCGCGGTTATAAGTATCGGCTCGGGGTTTATAACCTCACAGTGCTTGATCGAGTTAAGATATTTTACGAACTCAACTACGCCGCCCTCATAGTGAAGCACGTTTTCGACAGGCTCCTGCCCTCTTTCGTCGCGGAAAATTATCTTAATTCCTGCGTTGAGGAATGCCTGCTCGCGAAGTCTGTTCATAAGCACGGAGTAATCGAACACGGTTTCGTCGAAGATCTCGGCGTCCGGCTTGAATCTTACGTAAAGACCCTTGTCCTCGGTCGGACCGAGCTTTTCAAAGCCCTTTGTTACCTTTCCGCGCGAGAATGATTCTGTGAATTTCTCGCCGTTATAGTTATCCTCGAAGGTGAGCCATTCGGAAAGCGCGTTAACTACCGATGCGCCAACTCCGTGCAGACCGCCCGAAATCGCATATCCGTCGCCGCCGAATTTACCGCCCGCGTGAAGTACGGTGAATACTACCTCAGGGGTAGGAAGATTCATCTTGTGATGGGTAGCCGAGGGAACTCCTCGTCCGTTATCCTGCACCGAGCAGCTTCCGTCGGGGTGGAGTATTACTGTTATTTCATCACAGTGTCCCGCAAGTGCTTCGTCTATCGAGTTATCGACGATTTCGTAAACGAGGTGATGAAGTCCTCTTATCGAAGTCGAACCGATATACATACCCGGTCTTTTTCTTACCGCTTCAAGTCCTTCAAGCACTTGTATTTGGTTTTCATCGTACTGCATCTTATTCTGATTGTCCATTTTTCTTTTTCTCTTTTCTCAGAAAACTTTTTAAAAAAAGTTTTCTGAGACCTTTCAAAAACTTTTATTAAAATGTTGTTTATTTATTTTTTTCCTCAGAAAACTTTTTAAAAAAAGTTTTCCGAACCTTTCAAAAACTTTACTAAAACTGTTTTTATATGCTTTATTTTAATTTTACCTGAATTTTCAGCTTTTACAGTATTAAAAAGTCTTATTTGATATGAATTTAATATAAAAGTGAACTTTTATGTATGTTACACTGCGCTAAGCCTTTTATGCGTCAGGGACTTACTTTTCTTTGAGACCGCAAAGTTTGCACTTTGTGCAAACTGGTAAGCGACACGAAGTGTCGGTTTAGGCGTGTAAAGAAAAGTAATACAAAAGAAACGCCGCTTTCTTGGGGCGTTGCCCCAAACCCCACAAAAGAACTTTTTGAAAAAAGTTCTTTTGAATCTCAAAAACTTTTCTGAAACAGTGCCATTTTAACCGTTATTACCACTCATATCTTCCGCCTTTACAGCGTATCATCTTCGCTCCGCTTATCTTACTCTGCTCACAGGACGTAACTATGACCTGCTTGCCCGAAATGCGCGAAACAATAAACTCGCGTCTCTTTTCGTCAAGCTCGGAAAGCACGTCGTCAAGTAGAAATACAGGATACTCACCGCTCGCTTCCTTCGAGATCTCGCCCTCTGAAAGCTTCAGAGCAAGTGCAAGGCTTCTCTGTTGCCCCTGGGACGCGAAATTTTTAGCCTCACGTGAGTTTAAAAGTATTTCAAGATCATCTTTATGCGGCCCGAAAAGAGTCGTACCGAAACGAATTTCTCGCTCCACAGACGATGTGAAGATTTTTACAAACTCTTCTTCGTCGCAGTATGAGCGATAGAATATTTCAGGCTTCTCTCTGCCGAGAGTCATATCCAAAAAGATGTCCGCAACTATTTTTGAGAGCTTTTGGGTGTAATCGTTTCGCATTTTCGATATAAGGGCTGCCTCTTTTGCAAGAGAAAGCGACCAGACCTCTATTGACGAATCAACCTCGCCGCTATTTTCTCTTGCAAACGTAAGGAGCTTGTTTCTCTGCATAAGTGCCCTGTTGTATCTCTGAAGAGATGCAATATATATCGGAGAAATCTGCGATATAGCCGAGTTCAGAAAGCTTCTTCTGAACTGCGGGGAGCTTTTAACTATTTGTAGATGCTCGGGAGTAAAAAGAACTGTGCGGAAATTACCGATAAACTCGCTCATTTTCGTTACGGGAACGCGGTTTTTATCACAAACCTTGCCGCCGCTTCGCATATATTTTATTCCGAGCGAAACCTCTCCGCGAGAGGCTGTTTCGTAAACTACGCCGACAGTCGCAGTTTCACTTTCAAAGCCGATAAAATCCTTTTCGTGAATCGTTCTGTGGCTTCTTCCCTGCGAGCAGAGGTAAATCCCCTCGATCGCGTTCGTTTTACCCTCTGCATTTTCTCCGTAAATTACGTTAATTTCGGGAGAAAACTCGATCATCTGATTTTCTATATTGCGAAACTGCCTGTAAACTGACCTTTTGCAAATCATTTTATTTTAGTTCATCTTTACAGGGCTTACCATATAAAGATATTTTTCGCCTTCCTCGTTTTCGCCGTCCGGCTCGATTATTATGCTCATAAGAGGGTTATTGAGAGTTATCTTTACGTTATCGCTGTCAGCCGAGCGGAAAGCGTCGATAAGATAACGGCAGTTAAATCCGATAAGAAGATCGTCGCCTTCCATATCGATAGCAACCTCATCGTAAACGCTTCCTGTAACCGAAGACGAGCTTACTCTTATAACGTCTCCTGTAAATTCGCACTTAACACAGCTCTTTGCCTGTCCGAGCGCGCGGTCTTCTGTAACGAGCGATGCTCTTTCAAGAGCAGAAATTATCGATGTTCTCGATGCTCTTACGACAGTTTTTGCCGTTTTCGGAATAACTCTTTCGTAATCTATATACTTCGAGTCGATAAGACGCGAGAAGAATACTTTATTTTCAAATTTGAATATTACGTGCTTTCTTGTGAGGTAAATAGTAACTATATCTTCCTTGTCGGTTATAAGCTTCATTATCTGTGAAAGAGCCTTACCGGGAACGATAAAGGAAACTGTTTCTTCATTTTCGGAAGTACTGATATTTTCTATCGAGCAATCCTTTTCACGAAGAGCAAGTCTGTTACCGTCGCAGGATACGACTCTCAGCTTACCGTCAAGTATCTCAAAATAAGCGCCGCAAAGCATCGGTCTTTGATCGTTTACAGCAACTGCAAAAAATACCTGACTTATAAGCTTTTTAAGTATCGAAGCTTCGATTTTAAAGCCTGTTTCACCCGAAAGCATAGGGATACTCGGAAAATCGTCGCCCGAAAGAGCGTGAAGCTCAAACTTAGCTCTTCCGCCTGTTATTGTAGCGAGCTTATTTTCGCTTATATTGATAGTAACGTCGCTATCAGGCATAAGCTTTACGATCTTGCTGAGCTTAGAAGCATTGATAACGTATCTTCCCGGTCTTTCGGTAGTACAGTCAACCGTACTCTGAAATCCCTTTTCGGTATCGAACGATGTCATAACGCATTTTCCGCTTTCATCGGCATTAAAATATATACCTTCGATCGCAGGAATAGTGTTCTTTTCGGAAACAGCGCACATAGCGTCGTTTATAACATCTTCAAGAACTGTTTTTTCAAATGTTACTTTCATGGTAAAACTCCAATCAATGATATTTTTTCTTTCTTGGAACCCCTTTTTGAAAAAAGTGGTTCAAAACCTCCCCAAAAACTTTACTTAATGGGAAAATTGGTTTATTTTTATGTGTGTTTGCACTGTTTAAAACTCTGTTATTAAAACAAACGCCACTGTTTCCGCCGCGTTTCCTCGCGGCGCGAGCAAAACCGACCGTAGTGGTTGGGAGGTTTTGCGGGAGAGGGATGGGGGTTCTTAGGGAAGGGATACCTCCCTTCCCAGAAGCCGCTCTTTGCTTCATTTCTGTCGGCACAGAAATGAAGAGAAAAACTTCTGAACGCGTCTTTGGTATGTTAGTACAGCATGAATCCTTTTGTGCATCAGGGATTACGGACTGTCGAAGACATCAATCCTTACAAATTGATTTTTGTATTCCTAAACGTACACCCTGTTGATAACACCTTAAACGCGTACCTGCTTTTAACCCTTACCGCATTTGCTTTTTTATAAATAAATATATTAGATAAATAAACAGTAGTAGTAGTAGGGGCTGTTGAAAATGTTGAATTCGCATTTTCATTCGGTACCTGCGACATTTTTTAAGCTCGTCTTATGTTGATACTCGCAAGTGCTTTTTGTGATTTTTATGTGGAAAACTTTTACTCGTATAATCGCTTTTTTATAACGCTGTTTTTCCACAATCAAATATACAACAGTATGTGGAAATCAGTTTATTTTTTCTCCCCTTCCCTCAAGCGTGTGAGAAGAAAGCTGCGACAGATAAACTCTGTCTGAGGTAACGACAAAGGATTTCGGAATATCTCTCACGTCGGATACAAGCTTTTTTTCAGATTGTGAGGTTCGAAGAAAGCTTCTCGTATCGGGCGACACGGTCGAGTTATCCATATCGAATATTCCTATTATTTTTTCCGTAGTTACCGATATATTTTGAGAAATATTCAAAAAAAGCGCCTTCATAACTATTCATTAAGCTCTTTTATTATTTCATTTATCTCAATACCGAGAAGAGTATTCTTTTCAAGATCGTTCTTTATAGTATCATGCGAAGAAATTATAGTAGAGTGATCTCGTCCAAACATCTTTCCGATAGAAGGATAAGAAAGATCGGTACACTTCTTTATAATATAGATACTTACGTTTCTTGCGTGGCAGATCTGCTGCTGACGTTTTCTGCCGAAGATATCGTCCTCGCCTACGCCGTATCTTTTCGATACAAGCGAAATTATGCGCTTTGCGGTAACCTCGGGCGGCTCTGTACCGCCGATAAAGGCTGCAAGGCAGTCCTTTGCCATATCAAGCTCGATAGGCTCACCCGAAAGGAAGCTTCTCGCGCAAATTCTCTTTATTGCACCCTCAAGCTGTCTGATATTATGCTTTAAATTTTCAGCAATAAAGGTAAGAACGTCGTCGGGGATCTTTACGTTCATTTTCTTTGACTTGTTTTTAAGTATTGCTATTCTCAGCTCAAAATCGGGTGGCTGAATGTCTGCAATAAGTCCCGATTCAAATCTTGTTTTTAGCCTGTCCTCAAGAGTTCTTATATCCTTCGGCGGACGGTCGCTCGTCATAATTATCTGCTTATTATCCTCATAAAGCTCATTGAAGGTATGGAAAAATTCTTCCTGTGTCGATTCCTTACCTGCGATAAACTGAATGTCGTCTATAAGAAGCACGTCCGCTTTTCTGTATTTATTTCTGAACTCGGACTGTGTGCCCGCTCCGATACTTTCTATCATCTGATTTGTAAACTGATCACCCTTGATATAAATTATCGAAACGTGAGGATTATTTTTAGAAAGCTCGTTTATAATAGCATTAAGAAGGTGAGTTTTTCCGAGTCCCGAGGGTCCGTAAATAAAGAGAGGGTTATATTCGCAGGTATTATTTCTTGCTACCGCGATACAAGCCGAATGTGCGAACTTATTTGAAGAGCCTACGATAAAGTTTTCAAAGGTATAATCAGAGTTTGACATTATCGAAGTCGGGGCATCTGAAAGTTCAGAGGATTCGTCAAAAGAAATTTCTTCGGGAATCTGTTTTTCCTGAGGTATTTCCTTTACCTCCTGGATCTCCTCTGCAGCCTTGATTTCTTCGGCTTCGGATTCTTCAAGCTCTTTATCGTCTACTATAACTTTAATTTCGGGCGTATAATTTAAAAGTGCGGTAAATGCGGTTTCGAGCTTTCCTGAAAATCTTTTTAATATTATTCCCTGTTTTAAAGGGCTGATGGTTTTGATAACTGCTCTTCTATCGTCGAGCAAAACGAGGCTGGCATCTCCGAACCAAAGCTCAATGCTTACCTGCGGCATTGTTTCATCTTCAAGAAGAACCGCTTTGACAGATGACCATATGGCTTCAAGGTCTAACATAAAATTTTCTCCCTTCCGAGATTTCAAAAAGGCAAAAATGCAAAGAAATCCCGATACTAATATAATATGAAGATATTATATCACAGCCTGTGGAAAATTTCAATAGTTTTAGCGAAATATTTTAATATATAATATATATTTATATAATATATTAGGGTTTTGTGCTGTACGAACATACAGAAGACGCGTTTATAAATCTTTTCGTTCATTTCTGTATCGACAGAAAAACGACGCAAAGCGTCGTTTGGCAGTTTCGCTTACGCAAAACTGCAGATTCTGTCCTTCGGATATAGTAATATTTTAGTTTTAGTAAAGTTTTTGAAGGTGTCCAGAGGGAACTTTTTTCAAAAAGTTCCCTTTGGTAATAAAAAATTTGCGAAAAGTACTTGACAAAAGGGGTAAAATCGGTATATAATAGGAAGCGTCGCAGAAAAACCGGCGGAAGATCGCGCCGGAATCCGTACGAACTCGTAAAATATCGGATTTAAAATAAAGTAAAAAGCACAGTAGTGAACGGAGGTGCGAAGTAATGGTAAGAACCTATCAGCCTAAGAAACGTCAGGCACAGAAGGAGCACGGCTTCAGAAAAAGAATGAGAACCAAGAACGGACGTAAAGTACTTAAGAGACGTCGTCAGAAGGGTAGAGAAACTCTTTCTTATTAAGCTTATTAGGCAAAATGCAAAGACCGCCGATTTTCCTTTATCGGGGGTTTTTATTTTGAAATTTTATATTTCAGAATTATGTCAGTTTATAAAAAGGAAAAAAGAAAATTTTTCGGAAAAATACGCGCTTTGCGAAATATTTTGAGATGCTGCGACGGATTTCGTAAATAATATTAAGGGGCGGTATGTTATGAAGATATATTCGATATGCGAAAATCATCTTTTTGCAAAAGCTTATGCAAACGGCAAAAAGGCTGTTGAAAAACGAATAGTTCTTTACCTTCTCCCAGATAAAAATGCGTATCTTTTGAAAAAGCAGAATCCTCTCAAAAAGAAACTCAACCGAGTAGGTATAACCGCGTCGAAAAAGATCGGGGGCGCGGTACAGAGAAACCGAGTAAAACGCATCATAAGAGAGGCTTTTATGCGCCTTGAACGCGAGGAAAATGTGAAAAAAGGCTATCTTGTGGTTATAGCGTCGCGCCTTAGCGCCGTGTATGCCAAGACAGACGACATATATTCCGAGCTGCTCGACGCTGCAATAAAGGTCGGACTTGTCGTGCGTGAAAACTGAGGACACCGTTTTGAAAAACAAGCGTAAAGAAGACAAAAAAAGAGAGAATGAGGGCGGACAGGAGCTGTCAAATGACAATTCTCGCACCTATGACGGCGCGGTAGTGCTCCTTATAAAATTTTACCGCAAATTTATCTCTCCACTTAAAAAACCGTGTTGCAGATTTACCCCAAGCTGCTCGCAGTACGCTATTGATGCTGTGCGTGAGTGGGGTGTTTTCTTCGGTATTTCGCTTGCCATCTGGCGTATTCTCAGATGCAATCCCTTCTCTGCGGGAGGATATGATCCTGTGCCAAAAAATCCCTTGAAAAAGAGAAAATAAGGCATATTTAGTTTTAGATTTACCCGATAATACACAAAAAGGAATGAAGTAATGTTTGATTGGCTTCTTGAACTGTTTGGAACAGTTCTGAGATTCTTTAACGATCTCACTCACAGTTATCTCGTTGCGGTCCTTCTCTTTGCGATAGCTTCCAAGATCCTTCTGTTCCCGCTTTCGATAAAGCAGCAGAAGAACTCGGTTAAGCAGGCTACCCTTCGCCCGAAGGAAATGGCGATAAGAAAGAAGTATAAGGGTACGACCGACCCGCAGCTTCAGAGAAAAATGCAGGAAGAGATATCTGAACTTTATCAGAAAGAAGGCTTCAACCCTATGGGTGGATGTCTTCCTCTGCTCATTCAGCTTCCTCTTATCATCGCGCTCTATAACGTTATCAGAAATCCTCTTCGTTATATATGCGGCGTAGGTAAGGAAGGCGTTTCGAAGATCCTCGAAATCGCGAAAACCTACGAAGGATTTGAAAAGGCGACTGAAATCAATCTCGTTCCCATACTCAACGGCGAGTACGGAGCTGAAATTCTTGCAAAAGTAGAAAAAGCTCTCGGTAAGGCAATAGAATTTACTCACGAGCTTCCCGACTTTAACTTTTTCGGAATCGACCTCAGCGTTACACCCGGACGTAATGCGCCCCTTTATTATTTGTTGATTCCGCTTATTACGGGAGTTGTGGCATATTTCAGCGGAAAGCTTACAAAAAAGCTCTCTTATCAGCCCCCCGTTACCGAAGGTGCAGACAGCGCAACGAAAACGTCAAATCTCATAATGGATCTTTTTATGCCCGGAATGAGCATTTGGCTTGCATTTATGTTCCCTTCTCTTCTCGGTATTTACTGGATATTCCAGAACATTCTCGGCGTTCTTCAGCAGCTCATTTTGAAAGCTATGTACCCCTATCCCAAGTTTACAGAAGAGGATTATAAGAACGCAGAGCGCGAGATCAGCGGAAAAAATTATAAGAAGAACAAGGCGTCAAGACCTGCTCCCGCACCCGGTGTTTACCGCTCGCTTCACCGCATAGATGAAGATGAGGTTTACGAGGTTCCGGACAAGAACAAAAAGAGCGCGTCCGAAGCACCGAAGCTTAAAGAAGATAACCCCGACCACAGAAAGAAGTCGTAAAGTCAGAGGACTTTCGACTATACGAAAGGAAATTTCATATAAAAATGAAACAGGAAATCATTGAAAGCGGAAAGACGGTAAGCGAAGCCGTTGCCCGCGGAGCCGAAAAGCTCGGTGTTTCTGCCGACAAGGTAACGTATGAAGTTATCTGCGAAGCAAAAAAAGGCTTTTTCGGTATCGGCGAGGTTCCCGCTAAGGTAAAAGTTATATATGAATCATCTGCGCTTGACAACGCTGTAAATTTCCTTGAAACCCTTATTAAGAATATGGGAATCAAGGCAAGCGTAAGCGTAAGCGACAACGATGAAGAAACAAAAATCGAGCTTGAGGGAGAAGAAGCGGGTGCGCTTATCGGACATCACGGCGAAACTCTTGACCAGCTCCAGTATCTTGTAAATCTTACCGCAAACAAGGGTGAGGACAAGCACGACGAAAAGTATATTAAAATATCTCTTGATATTGACGGCTACCGCGCAAAGAGAAACGAAACTCTTAAAGCTCTTGCAAACCGTATGGCAAACAGAGTTTTAAAGTATAAGAGAAGCGTTACTCTTGAGCCTATGAGCGCTTACGAGCGCAGAATTATTCACTCCGAGGTTCAGAAGATCGAGGGCGTGGGTACGAACAGCATAGGTACAGACAGCAGTCGCCGCGTAGTTATTTTCCTTGAAGGAAGAAACAAGAATAAATAAAAAATTTCCCACAGACCAAAAGGTTTGTGGGATTTTTTGTTGTGCTGAAGAAACGCTTACACGAGGCCTTCCCCAGAGGGTGAAGGCTGGCGGATTAAACTAAAAATACTCCTCATCCACCACTTCGTGGTCCCCCTTCTCCCACAGGAGAAGGCTTTTTATGCTTATACTTTTACTATAGGTCGGGGAATCGGACCGTCGAGTGATGTGGAACATCGGTTTGGACGCACCGGTCCCTACAAGGTGTGCCACTTTCCCATTTCAGAAAAGTTTTAGGAAAAAAAGAAAAAACCAGAGGACCAAGCCTCTGATTTTTCTTTTTAAATAAAATTAGTCTGCAAGAACGGTAATCTTGTTCTGTGTAATCTCTGTTACGAGGTCGATGATCCAAGCAGCAAAGTTACCTACACCGGTAACGAGGCAAACAATACCAACTACGAGAGTAACGATGTTCTTTGTCTCTGTGTAACGGACGATACGGTAGATACCGCCGATAACTCCGCCGAGGAAGATCTGAAGAAGAATCTTAGCTATCTTGGGAAGATTTTCGTATGTTTCTGTAAGTTTCATAGGTGTTACCCCTTTCTGAAGATTATATAAACATTATACACACATATTCTGCAAAAATCAACCCCAAAATGCAAATAGAACAAAATTTTTTTCATAATAAGGTAAAAAACAGTCAAAATATTCGGACAGGAATATATTGTCGATAAATTTTACCGTTTATATACAACTTAATAATTGACAATATGCGTAAGTTATGATAAAATTATAAATTGTATAGGTATAAGTATCTGTACGCTTACTCGAAATCTTTTATATAATAAAGAGGGACAGAAAAAATATGAAAAAATATTTCGGTGCATTTATACTGATTTTAATATTATCACTTACCTTGCTTGGAACTCTTATCGTTTCGGCAGAGGGGTCTCCGCGCTACGAAATCACAGATCAGAGCGTAGAGGCGGGAACGAGCTTTTCGGTAATTGTTTCCCTTCAGGATAATCCGGGAATAATCTCTCTCAAATTCAAGGTAAAATACGATGAAAAGTGCTTAAGACTCGATTCGGTCGAGGATCTCGGACTCCTCGAAGGCTTTACGAACCCTTCACCCGACATCGCTTCGCCCTACACTCTTCGTTGGAGCAATTCGCTTTGGTCTGATCACCTCTCGCCCGGCTCTAAGGCGACAGGAGATCTCGTAAAGCTCAATTTCACGGCAATTTCCTCAAAGGAAACGACTACGAAAATAACGATAGCTCACGAGGAATCGTACAATTACAACGGCGGAAGCTCGATAGAATTTGCCGACAGCGAAGCAAATATCACGATAAAGAAGAAATATTCGGTAACCTTCTACGATGCTGACGGCACGACCGTTATATCAAGCGAAAAATATTTCACGGGAGATACAATAATCCTTCCCGAGGATCCGATAAAGCCAAACGACGAAACGTATAAGTATATTTTTACAGGCTGGACTCCCGAGGTCGCACAGAAGGTAACAGACACCGACCTTTCGTATACAGCAACCTACACGCCCGAGATCCTTTCGACCGATAATTCGATTACTTCTATCAGCGTAGCGGGCGTACAGCTCGATCAGAGCTTTGATCCCGAGCTGCTCGAGTATAGCGCGACGGTTGATTTTTCGATAAGCACCTTTGATATTATTTGCACTCCGACAAGCGAGTTTACGACCTATACTCTCGAGGGTGCAGAGCTTAGTGTCGGCGAGAACATAGTTAAAATGACCGTTACAGCCGAAAACGGAGACAGCAGAACGATAATTTTCAGGGTAACAAGAAAGCAGGACCCCAACTACACCCCCGATAAAGACGCGACACTCAGGACACTTGTGCCTTCGACAGGCGTTCTTTCTCCGGTATTTCTCTCAACACAGAAAAATTACATACTTTATATAGAAAATTCGGTAACTTCGGTGATTTTTGAAGCTACCGCAAAGAGCGAAAAGGCAGCTTCGGTTATCGGCGTCGGCAAACATAACGTTTTCGAGGACACAGCTGAGATAAAGATAATTTGTACGGCTGAAAACGGAAACAGCGAAACCTATACCATAACGGTAGTAAGACTTCCAAAATATAACGGAAAGCTTCCCGAGTTTGTTTTCGACGCGGATTCTCCCGTAATAGATCCCGATGATCCGAGCGGTTCAGAGGAAAATCCCGGTGGAAATACCGATAACGTGGGCTCTGAAAAGCCCAAAAAGCCAAGCAAAGCGATAGTAGTTATAATAATATCGGCGTGTATTTGCGGCGCTATATCGCTTACGGGTATAATTATTCTCATTATAATGAGCAGAAAGAATAAGAAAAGATAAAGTGAGGAAGTAAAAATGAGCGACAATGCAAAAAATTATAAGATAGAAACAAAATGTATTCAGGAAGGCTACAAGCCGGAAAACGGCGACCCGAGAGTTCTTCCGATATATCAGAGCACGACCTATAAGTACGATTCCGCAGAACATCTCGGCGACCTTTTTGACCTCAAAGCACCCGGCGATATGTATTCGAGAATATCCAACCCTACCCTTTCGGCAGTTGCATCGAAGATCGCATCTCTCGAGGGCGGCGTGGGAGCTATGCTCACATCCTCGGGACAGGCGGCGAGTCTTATTTCGGTATTCAATATCGCATCTGCGGGACAGAATATCGTATCTCTTTCGTCCATATACGGCGGAACGACCAACCTTTTTGCCGTAACTATGAAGCGTATGGGAATCGAAACGAGATTCGTTACTCCCGATATGACAGATGAGGAGATTGAAGCACGCATAGACGAGAACACACGTCTTATTTTCGGCGAAACTATCGCAAATCCCGCACTTACAGTGCTTGATATCGAAAGATACGCAGCCCTTGCACACCGCCACAACATTCCTCTTGTTGTGGACAACACCTTTGCAACCCCCGTACTCTGCCGTCCGATAGAATTCGGCGCGGACATCGTTATTCATTCGACCACGAAGTATATGGACGGCCACGCATCGACTGTCGGCGGAGTTATCGTTGATAGCGGCAACTTCGACTGGGAGGCTTCGGGCAAATTCCCCGAGCTTACACAGCCCGACGCGTCCTATCACGGCGTAATATATACAAAATCCTTCGGAAGAGCGGCATACATAAACAAGGCGTGCTGTCAGCTTATGCGCGACCTCGGCACGACACCCTCTCCGATGTCTGCATTTATAATCAACCTCGGACTTGAATCTCTCGCGCTCAGAATGGAGCGCCATTCTGAAAATGCACTTAAGGTCGCAAAATATCTGTCGGGACACGACAAGATAGTCTGGGTAAGCTATCCGAAGCTCGAGGGCGACTCGCAGTATGCTCTTGCGGAAAAATATCTTCCCATCGGAGCTTCGGGCGTTATTTCCTTCGGTATCAAGGGCGGACGCGACGCGGCTATGAAGTTTATGAATTCGCTTAAACTCGCCGCTATCGTCGTTCACGTTGCGGACGCTCGTACTTCGGTACTCCACCCCGCAAGCACGACTCACCGTCAGCTCACCGACGAGCAGCTCGTAGCTGCAGGAATAGGCCCCGAGCTTGTGCGCTTCTCTGTCGGAATTGAAAACGCCGACGATATTATCGACGATATTGAGCAGGCTCTTGCACAGATCTGATGTGGTCGATATGTAGTACCGTAGTGCTGCGATTTCCCAAAAGAAAAAGAAAGGACATAGTAAAATGCCCATAAAAATTCCAAACGAGCTGCCGGCAACTGCCACGCTGCTCAGTGAAAATATATTTGCTATAACCGAAACGAGAGCGATAACGCAGGACATACGTCCGCTTAAGATACTCGTTTTGAATCTTATGCCGACAAAGATAGTTACCGAAACACAGCTCGCGCGAATTCTCGGCAACACTCCCCTTCAGGTCGAGCTTGAGTTCATACACACAAAAACTCACGTGTCGAAAAACACCTCGTCCGAGCATCTTATCGCCTTTTACAAGACCTTTGACAAGGTGAAACACGAAAAATACGACGGTATGATAATCACGGGAGCGCCCGTTGAACAGCTCGAATTTGAAGAGGTCGAGTATTGGGACGAGCTCTGCGAAATTATGGAGTGGAGCAAGACAAACGTAACGAGCACCTTCCACATCTGCTGGGGCGCGCAGGCGGCGCTTTACTATCATTACGGAATAAAGAAAAAGCCGCTTGACAAAAAGCTTTTCGGAGTATTCCCCCACACTGTTGACCGCAAAAAGTCGATACTTATGCGCGGTTTTGACGACATTTTCTATGCTCCGCACTCAAGATACACAACTGTTGACCGCGCGGATATAGAAAAGGAAAGCGCACTCAAGATACTCGCGTCCTCCGAGCAGGCAGGAGTTTACGTTGTGGCGACCAAAAAGGGCAGACAGGTGTTCGTAACCGGACATTCGGAATATGACACCGACACTCTCGACAAGGAGTACAGACGCGACTGCGAGGCGGGACTTGGCACGGCTATTCCGTATAACTATTACCCGAATG
Source organism: Eubacteriales bacterium (assembly GCA_045580325.1). GTDB lineage: Bacteria > Bacillota > Clostridia > Oscillospirales > CAG-272 > SIG672. Next base: position 41,159 of record JAZNNR010000031.1, on the reverse strand, counting down.
ACGACCCGACGAAAAAGCCGCGCTCCACTTGGAGAAGCCACGCAAATCTTCTTTATACCAACTGGCTTAACTACTTCGTATATCAGACCACACCGTATGATATTAACAAGATAAAATAACCAAGGACGCTGCTTAGGGCGCTGCCCTAAGAACCCGCTTAAACCCTTTTTGAAAAAAGGGTTTAAGAAACCCAAAAACTTTTCTGAAAAAGGGAAGAATTTATTTTAGAAAAGTTTTGGTCGAGCTTTTCCAAAAGCTCGCAGGGTTCCTTAAGGGACGGAGTCCCTTAAGTCGCGCGCTCGTCAATGCGCGAAACTGCCTTTTAAAAAAACAAAACCGATGCGAGAGCATCGGTTTTATTTGTAGGTAGAGCTTGGACATTCATCGCCTGAGTCTGCTGTTTTTCTCTCGCACGGATAACGTAATTGACAAAAAGATAAAAGCGTGCTACAATTATAAAAACAAAAGAGATCAAAATTACGGCAATAAGCATTCCTATTTTGATCTTGGTGTATGAACTATAGCTTGAAAGATGAAAGGAGTTCTCATATGATCCTTGCACAAAACAGAACCGCTCTTTTTTCCATTTATTTGTCGCCCGAGCAACTATCCGACCGTAACAGTACGGCGCTTTACGCGGCAAAAGAGCTTCGCTATTACCTTGACCGCATGACCTGCGCGTCCTTTCAGATCGAAGAGGCAAAAGCGAACACGGCCGGTATATATATCGGCGATATCAGCGGCATTGATACAGCCGATCTTGGTGAGGACGGCTTTCGTATCGTTACCGACGGTGAGCGTCTGTGCATCGCGGGCGGAAATCGCGGTGTGATATACGGCGTTTATGAATTTCTCGAAACGCTCGGTTGCCGTTTCTTTACGCATAACTGCGAGAAAATTCCGACAATTACCGATCTTGCGGTCGGTGAATATAGTATCAGACAGGTACCGCGTATCGAATACCGTGAGCATAGCTATGCCGATGCCGTACAGAATCCTCGCTTTGCAGTTCGTTGCCGTCTGAACGGCGGCCACCACCGTATTCCCGCACGTATGGGCGGATATATGCCGTACGCGTGGTTTGTTCATACCTTTGAAAGAATGGTGCCCACCGCTGTTTACGGCGAAACCCATCCCGAGTATTATTCTTTTATCGACGGGAAGCGCGTGGTGCGTAGCGGCGGCAGAACGCAGCTTTGTCTGACCAATCCCGAGGTATACGAGATCTGTGTTGCCGCTGTCAGAAAGGCGCTGAGAGAAAAGCCCGAGGCTCGCATCATCTCTGTTTCCCAAAATGACTGGCGTTTTGGCTGTCAATGCGAAAAATGTCTTGCAGTTGACCGCGAGGAAGGCTCTCCCGCAGGCACGCTTCTGCGATTTGTCAACCGTATCGCGCAGGAGCTTGAAAACGAATTTCCGAACGTGATCTTCGATACACTCGCCTACCATTATACCCGTCCCGCTCCCCGAAGTGTCAGAAACCGAAAGAACGTATGCGTTCGTCTTTGCTCGATCGAGGCGTGCTTCGCGCACCCATTTGAAACCTGCGACGACGAAACTCGCAGCGTTGTCCGCCCCGACGGCTCAAGATCGAGCTTTATCACCGACCTTCGCGAGTGGGGCAAGATCTGCGACCGTATGTATATCTGGGACTATACTACTTGCTTTGCACATTATCCGACACCGCACCCCAATTGGCGCGTTCTTCAGCCGAACATTCAGGCGATGGTGGCTAATAACGTCCGCGGTATCTTCGAGCAGGCGAACGGAGCTTCACGCGGCGGGGTTGATTTCAATGAGCTGCGCCTGTATCTGATTTCGAAGCTGCTGTGGGATCCCTTTTGCGATATTGAGCGACATAAGCGTGAATTTATGGAATACTTCTACGGAGCTGCCGCGCCTGCGCTGACCGAATATCTTGACCTTCTCTGCGATACCGTCGAAAAGGAAAATATCCACATTGGCTTCAATGACCATCCAACGCACGCATTTCTCCGCGAAGAATTGCTTGATAGGTACGATGAGCTGTTTGATCGCGCGGCGCAGGCCGTGAAGGGTGATCCTCTTCGCTTGTGGCGTGTGGAAAAGAACCGTCTGTCCATTCGCTACGTGCGTCTAAAGCGCGCGTCTATGCTTCGCGGAGAGTACGACCCAGAAGCGATAAATCAATTTTTCTCCGATTGGCGCGCATACAATCTCTCGCGCCTTGATGAGTGGGCAAACATCGAAACCTCGCACAGAGCATTCGTTGAGGGCAAGTGGCGCGGTGTCGAATATTTCGAGCATTGGACGGGAGAAGAAGAGGAGCTTTTCTGATCGTCCGCTCGGAGATTATTAAAACAGACCGTATTATTACTTTGACTGCCTGTTATGCAGGAATAATAATAAAAACCGATGCTCTTGCATCGGTTTTTTATACATAAACTAAAATATTTAATCGTTTTTCGGAGAGTTTTCTTCCTTTTGAGGACCGATATAGACGTCTTTTTCAAACCATCCCTCTTTGCGTGTACCGTCGGGGAGAATGAGCACACCTTTGCCGTGCCTGTAACCCATATCGTGTTCTCCTTCATATCGGCTGCCGTCGGGAAGCACCCACACGCCTATGCCGTGGGGAAGACCTTTTTGACCGAGAGCGCCTTTGTAAACACCGCCGTCAGCGTAGTATTTTTCGCCTTCACCTACGACCTTGCCGTTATCAAAGGTACAGATCAGCTTCGTACCGTCAGCAAAGGTAATGACTCCCTTGCCGTGTTTTTTGCCGTTTTCATAGGGACCTTCATAAACATCACCGTTTTTTACGCGGGTAATGCCGTTGCCTTGGCGCTTTCCGCACACAAATTCACCTTCAAAATCGTAGTTGGGACCTGTGTATTTGCCGTGTCCGTGAGGCTTGTCGAATTGCCACTCGCCCTCGTAGCGAACGCCGTTTGCTCTGGTAAGGATGCCGTGGCCGTGCTTCATATCGTCCTTCCACTCGCCCTCGTAGTGTGTGCCGTCGTCCCAATCTGCGATTCCATAGCCATGCCAGATTCCGTCGCGGAAACCGCCTTCGTAGCGGTAATTTACGTACTGACGCTTACCTTGACCCGTGAAACGAAATTCACTTCCGGGCGCGGGAGCTTTTTTGTTAAAAAGCAAGTTGCCTTTTATCCAATAGCCTCTGAATTTCTTCCCTCTTGTATTTGTATAGGTGGCAAAACCCGTAAACCAGCCTTTACTGAACTGTCCCGAGTAGGATTCGCCGTTTGGCCATGTTACAACGCCTTTTCCTTGAGGATATCCCTTTTTCCAACAGCCGTCATAAGAAGAAAAATCGTGTGCGTAGTGTCGTCCCTTGCCCCACTCGACGTCATTTTTCCACTGACCCTCGTAGCGTGAGCCGTCGGGTAATTTGTAAACGCCGTATCCGCAGCGCACGTCGTTTTCAAAATTTCCCTCATAATGAGAGCCGTCAGGCCATTTAAAAATACCGTGTCCGCGTTTATATCCTTTATGAAACTCGCCTTCATAGTATCTGCCGTCGCTATCAGAAAACGTTCCGCGTCCGTTTAGTAGACCGTCCTTAAACACACCTTTGTAGCAGCTACCGTCAGCATGGGTTAAAGTTCCTTCTCCATTAAAGCGATCTTTGGACCAATATCCTGTATATACGCCGCCGTCAGAAAAGCGCATAGTTCCAAAGCCATCCCGTGCATTGTCAGAATAACTTCCCTCATACGTAGTACCGTCGGGCCAGCGCTCACTTCCCTTTCCGTGCTGCTTACTGTCGCGGACTTCACCTTCAAAGGAATATCCGTTCGGATCTTTTACAGTAGTATATCCTTGAATCAAGCCAAAATAGAAGTGTGTGGTCATACGCGCGCCATTGGCAAAAGTGACGTATGTCTTTCCATAGGGCATACCGTCAAGCCATTCGCCCTCTAAAACCGTACCGTTTTGATTTTGCCATCGGCCATAGCCATTGCGGGGTGTTGGATCTTCTGTTTTCGACATATTATTTTTGAAGAAATCAGACATAAGCGTGCCTCCTTTGGAAAAAATGAGTGCGATTTACTGTTTTTATTTTATCACGAAGCGTTTGTAAAGTCAATACGAAGTTATCAGTATAATAAAAACCGATGCGAGAACATCGGTTTTTTATTTGTGATATGGCTGCGTAGTCGGGGTTTTGCGTCATGCTTGCAAACGGCTATGTACAACTAATCTTCCTTTGAAAACTTACTAAAGTATTTTTCGAGTTTTCTCTCTATGAGAGGCGTATATTTTTTGTCCAAAGCCTTGAAGACAAAGTGCAAGACGAGCTCTATTATGATGAATATGCCAAAATATCCGCCGATCGTTATTGCATAGTATTGCCAAGGAAACAAATTCATTAGGCCTATTATAAGAAATAATACCGGAAGAGCTAAAAATTCGATAATTTCCCATATTATCATTCCGATGTAAAGGATATTGGCAATAAAACCCAACATTTTTTTCACGTTGTATGCTCCTTTGCGGTGGCTGTGATCTTTGTCCATTATACCATAAATCTGTAAATATTTCAATCGCTTCGCGCTATGTTTGCAAATGAAGCTATGTAGGTTATTTGATTATATCCTCTCGACGATACATTTTGACTTCAACAAAACGTACCTCTCTGAATTTCTCTTTCCCACATTCATCGAAATCATCACAATATCTTCCTAATTCAATTCGATATAAGCGTTTACCTTCCGGCGGGTAGATGAGGGCGGATTCTATATGTATATCTCCTTGATCATTCAACTTGTTGAACATATCTTTTAGTGAAGAAGTATCAAGGAACCCTTTCGTTTCTGCGTTCAAAAGCATCTCAAGCTTCTTTTTGCTTTTAGGATCCATAGTACACAAAAATATGTTAAAGCTTTCCGTTGTGCCAAACTGCATCATCCTATCAATTGTAAGATCGTTCAGAACTGCTTGCACTTCAGGTGTATTTACTGCGTCCGCTATTTTGTCTCGTGTTTTCGCACTGATATGAGACATCCAACTGTCATGTACAACTTCTGCTTTTGACACTTTAAAATTCAGCTTTCCGTCAAATACTTTTCTAAAAAAATATATGTTCCCCTTATCGTCAGATTTGTAAAAGTCCAAAACCTGATATATTCCGTTGCGCATTTCAATATGAAAAAGATCGCCCTTTGAAAAACTCATTTGTTGCCTCCTATATATTGCACTTTTCTAATTATACCACAATTCTGTGAAGATTTCAACTGTTTCGCAGGTGATTTTCGTAAAGGCTCCCTCTGGGAGGGAGCTGGCGCCGTAGGCGACTGAGGGAGAATGCGTTGCCGTAAACGATAATCAGATTTTTAAGTCACGCAGTCTCCTTCCACCGCTATCGCGGTCCCCCGTCTCGCTTCGGCTCGGTCTCGCCGCGGCTCTGACGGAAACCCCCAAAGCTCGGCAAGCTCGCTTTGGAGAACCCCGTCGACAGCCACTGGCACGTCATTCACTACCGCGCCGCTTCAAGTCCTTCCCTTTTATGCCCCGAGGGTGAAAAACAAAAAGCCATCGCAAACGCGATGACTTTTCATTTTATACAGGGGCGGAAGGACTTACGAACCCAAGCTCGCGCTTCATTGAAAAAAGCCACTCGCATACGCGAATGACTTTTTCTTATGTTTAACAATCGTTTTAGATGACATATAAAATCGTATTATTCCCACCATCTATAATCATAGCAAATGTCAGGAACAACATCCGTCCATCCAACCGAAAAGGCAGTGTAATCCCCAATCGAATTATGCCGTATCACATCATACTGCCACAGCATAATATCGTTTGGGTATTTTTGATTTGCCAGATTTTCTCGGCTAACGGATGTATAGTAGTCTTCTGCTCCGAACAGATGCAAAATTTCATGCGCAATAGTAGATGCTCTCGATCCGTCTTCGCGCATACCGGGATAACTGCCTAAGTAATCGGAAAAAATAACACAATGCTCCGAGTATTCTAAATATCCGGTTGAAATAGCATTCCTGGTATAAGATCTCCCGGGTTTGTTTAGAAAATTCAAAAAAATAATATCATCATTTGGATATTTTGATTTATAATACGAATATAGCTCCCAGTTGGAATCGCATCCAATATCCTGCGCCGCCTTGTCTAAAACATCCTTTGTAGAACCGCCATTATATAGATTTTTATTAACAGTTCCTTCGTATTTGATCTCGTAACCGCTTAATGGCGTCGAATAGCTTTCTATCACAAAATCTAACTGTATGCCCCACTTTTTTGCATTTTTCTCAAGATAATTCAACCCTACCATAATATGTTCTTTGGTAAATGTTGAAACGTCTTCTTTAGTCCAATGGCTTTCGTTGTCATCGATAAAAATCAATACAACGACGGGATTCCCCTCGAGATTGCGGCAATTTGCCAATTTATAATATGGTCTTAACTGTTCTTGGCTCACATCAGTAATCCCCGGCAAAACAGTTACCGTTAAAGGGGGCGTTGTTTTTTCATTAAAAATTTTATTGCAAACAGAGCAGATTTGAAATTTCTTGCCTCCTGCTCTAAGCGTTGCTTCCTTGTCAATTACCCAATCTTCACTTTCGTGTGTATGCTGGGTAGAATCTGCTTGTGAATCTTCTGTTTCAACGATTGTTCCAGCGTTGTTGCAGGATGCAAGTGCAATGGAAAGTATCATTAACGTCAAACAAGCGATTGTACTAATTATAAATCTTTTTTTCATATTTTGCACACACCACCTTTCTTTGCTCCATTATACCACAAATCGTGAAGATTTCAATCGCTTCGCGCTATGTTTGCAAATGAGGCTATGTAAGCGGTTATATAAAACATTTATTATCCATTTGCTTTAATTGCTTATCACGTAATCATACAAATATGATCTACAATCAATATGCTCATTGGTACTTTTATCGATGTTTACCCAAACACTGTCGTGTCCAAACTCAATGCTTCCCTTTATAACACCATTGTCAAACAGGTATTTTCCATTAGTGTAAAGCGCCGAAACAGTGATTTCGGTTTCATAAATCTCATCCGATTCTAAAAGCTTGTTATAAATCATTGTAAAAGAAACGCTTTCGGCAGAAACAGATGAGATCTTAACTCGATCGTTTTTGATAATCGAGGTAAGCTTATAGCTTTTGACTTCAGGCGTGGCTGTTTCGAGTAAAGAGATAACGGTCAAGTCCGCATGATTTTTCGTGTACTCCCGTTCGTCCCAACCAAAAGGACAAATATCATATTGGGAATATAACGCACTCCACTCTTCTTTGGAAATAGAGATTTTCTGATTATCCTCTATCTTGTGCCAATCCCCTTGTTTCATTGCATCACAGCCAATTGCAATGCGTTCTTTAAGATTACCCTCGGATATCTCATAAACAAGATAATTTCTTCCGGTCATATATTGACCTTCTACGATAAGTTCTTGTGCTCGAATCAAACCGTTTTCGTCAAGCCAAATAAGAAAATCGAGATGTTCTCGCGTTATTAAGGGATCAACTTCGCTATTTTTAACGGTGAAAATTGCAACGATGTCTAATGTACTTTCCGTAAAAATCAGTTCGTTGATTCCGTCGCCGTTAATATCCTTTTTGGCATATCCCATATCCAAAGGATCTCTACATTTTTTTGCAAGCTCATGCACCGTTTTGATTGCCACCGAGTCTGTTTCACTCGCTTCGGGAATGGCTGTATTATTCTTTTTGCAAATCAGCAATTCTTTGTATTTTTCAATTACAGCGATGTATGGATCGCTTTCTTGCAGGGGAGCGTCTTCATTTGTCTGGCTGTTTGTTGTATCATTGGTGTCAGAAGTATTTGTATTTGAAGTGTTGTTACAAGAAACCGCACTAATGATCATAAGAAAACATAACAAAACAGAAAATATTTTTTTCATATTCCTACCACCTTCCTAAGATTATTATAGCATAAAATTATGAATATTTCAACTACTTTAGGTAGTTCGAATCCTTCGGCTTGAAAAAACATCGAAAATGGATCTATGGAAATTCGAAAAAAGTTAGGGTTGAAAAAAGCAGAGAAATCTCTCGAAATCTCTGCTTCTCTCGTTTTTCCTCGGTCGGATCTAAATCGACCTAAAGACTTGGCACACCCTTACAAAATAGATCCATACCGCAAGTTTTTCGAAATCGATCCGTGTTTCAAAGTCAGCGGATAGACTTATCCCTTGGCGATGATGGGTGTTAAAAGTATCCGCGGTCTACCGGACTTTTAACTCCATGCTTGTAAACGAATCTATGTAAGTCAAAACACTTTAATATTATTTGAAGTTACGAAATAAAAATTGCAAAAATCTTTTTTCGCTTCATCGCTAATTCTTACTGCAGTGCGGCGTACTTTATTGTCAAATTCCATTTTTAATGGTTTTGTGATTGATTTGATTCTTTCAACCAGTGTTTCGTAGGTTTGGAAATCATCCAAATCCGCACATTCAACTATACCTGCCGAGTGCTTTTCGGTATCAATTTCATATTCGATTCTTGTAGGAAAATATAGGCACAATCCGCACACGTTTTCCGAAAATTGTGTGACGATAAAGGAAGTTGAAAGTTGATCTTTCCATGGAGCAAAGCAAAACGTATCAATAAAAGGGCAAGGTTCTGTAAAATTAGGCACACTTAATCTGGTTGAAGGTTGGTAAATACAATTTTCAAGATGATTGGTTATGCCTGTAGAAAAATCTACAATACCATAATCTGTTTTCCAAACCAATTTCTCGCTATTTTTTAGTTTTGCATATAATGCGTCATAGGTAAACAGAAAATCGTTCGGATTGCTTTCTATGTAGTTTTTTCGAACACCCGTATTCATAACAACGTGATGAAAACCTTTTAAAATTGACCGAAGCTCGTCAGGGGTTACGATGAAATGAAGCTTTTTGTTGGATAGTTCATAGTATTGCATTTTTCCACCGCCTTTCTTTTCCTCATTATACCACAAATCCGCGAAGATTTCAAGCGGTTGGGCAGAAATCACGGCGGAAGGACTTACGAACCCAAGCTCGCGCTCGCTTTTAGGTTTCCGTTTGTTTCGCTTTTAGCGCGAGCTCAGCGAAAAATCGGCTTCGCCGCTTTTCGCGGGGTTCTTCGTCGCGTGATACTCTCAGGTATAACAAAAAACCGATGCAAATGCATCGGCTTTTCGTTATACAGGGGCGGAAGGACTTACGAACCCAAGCTCGCGCTCGTTTTAGGTTTCCGTTTGTTTCGCTTTTAGCGCGAGCTAAGCGAAAAATCGGCTTCGCCGCGTTTCGCGGGGTTCTTCGCCACGTGATACTCTCGGGTATAACAAAAAACCGATGCAAATGCATCGGCTTTTTTGTTATACAGGGGCGGAAGGACTTGAACCCGCGACATGCGGTTTTGGAGACCGCCGTTCTACCAACTGAACTACACCCCTATTTATTTGGTACGGGTGATATTATATCATACTGCTTTCAAAAAATCAAGTCTTTTTGACGTTTTTTTGAGATATTTTTTTATTTTTCACATATAAAATAACAGGAAGCGGTAAAATAGTCGAATACTGTTGACAAAAAAAGATAAAAATGCTAAAATGTATGCGAAATAATGAAATCGGAGATGAATTATCTTGAAAAAAGAAAGAGCCCTCCTGCTCGTGAATCCTATGGCAGGTCAGCGCAAGGCTAAAACTAACCTTTTTGCAGTTATTGAAATCCTTTCATCTAAATATATGCTTACCGTTCACCTCACAGAAAGCAGCGGCGATGCTTACAGAGTTACCAGCGAGCTTAAAGACGAGTTCAAAACTATCTTCTGCTGCGGCGGCGACGGAACGCTCAGTCAGGTCGTAAACGGCTGTGCTGATCCCGACGACCCCCACACTATCGGCTACATTCCCTGCGGAACGGCAAACGACGTTGCGACCACCCTTAAGCTTCCCAAAAATATGGCGGCGTGCGCGAGAAAGATCGTAAATGCAGAGGCTAATTTCCACGATATTGGAATATTCTGCAAAAACAGAAAACTTGTTTACGTTGCGTCCTTCGGAGCGTTTACGAAATCTTCGTACGATACTCCTCAGGCAATCAAAAACGCACTTGGTCAGTCGGCATACGTTCTAAATGGCGCAAAGGAGCTTATGAACGTCAAAAAGATTCCGACCGAGATCGTCTGCGACGGAAAGAAATTTGCCTTCGACGACGTTGCGCTTCTTTCGGTCTGCAACACGAAATCCACGGGTGGCATAGTGAAATTCCCTGACAGAAAGGTTGCGCTTAACGACGGCAAGCTCGAACTTCTCGTTGCGCGCTACCCTTCAAACATAAATATGTTTGGCGATATTTTGGCGGCAGTTTCTATGCAAAAATTCGATTCTCACGGCGAAAACGTTATGCTTATGCACGGAAGCCACTTTGAGATCAAAACAAAGGAAAGCGTTGCTTGGACGATCGACGGCGAAAACGCGGGCGAGCATACAGACGTTACTATCGACTGCGTGAAAAGCGGAGTCAAGATACTTTACTAATGAAATAAACAACCGTCTTTACTTTTGTAAAGGCGGTTTTAACGTTAAATGAGCTGTTTTCAAAACGGAGAATTTGCAGGCACGAAAATTTTGACAGAAGGATTGTTTTCTCTGCCGATTTGTATTATAATGGAACAGGTGATGAAAATGGATAACGAAAATGAATTGCCAAAGCGCAAAAAGAATCGTTTGAAAAATTATGATTATAGTTCCTGTGGCGCATATTTTATTACAATATGTACATTAGGAAGAAAAAATTATTTTTGGAAAAATGTAGGGGCGATCATTGATCGCCCGCAAAATGTGGCATTATCTCCATACGGAAAAATTGTAGATGAGGCAATACAAAACATCTCTTCTGCGTATTCTACGTTGTCACTTGAAAGCTACGTGATTATGCCAAACCATATTCATATTTTATTGCAGGTTTGCGCCGATGAATACGGGCGACCACTGGTCGCCCCTACAATGTCACGGGTTGTAAAGCAGCTAAAAGGAATTGTTTCGAAACAGGTCGGGATAAGCATCTGGCAGAAATCCTTCTACGATCATATTATAAGAAACCGTGAGGATTATGAGGAGCATTTGCGATACATCTACGAAAACCCAATGCGTTGGTACTATGATGAATTATACGCAGAACAGTAGGGGCATTGGCTTTGCCCCGTGCCTTTGTAATACAAAGGCGAAACTTGAGATAAGACGGAACGATAAATAAGAATTTGACGAACGGACGTATGGAGGTAAGTTACAATGGATTGTGTATTCTGTAAAATAGTAAACGGAGATATCCCTAGTTTCAGGGTGTATGAGGATGAGTATACATTGGTCTTCATGGATATCGCCAAAGATGTAGATGGCCATATGGTTGCGATACCCAAGAAGCATGTGAAATGCATTCTCGATTGTGATGTTGAAACCCTGAGCCACTTGATGGCGACGGTGAAAAAGGTTTCTAATCACTGCATTGATGCTTGCGGATATGATGGAGTGAATCTGCTGAATGCGAGTGACGAAAGTGCAGGCCAGTCTGTGCCACATTTCCATATCCATATCATCCCGAGGAAAAGGGGCGACGACATTGATGCTTGGCCTACATTCGACGGAGCAAACTACGATATAGAGGAACTCTTCCAAAAACTTAGAATTCGATAAATTCAAATTTGCCGAACAGAAAAAAACAACACCCCAACAGACCTTGTAAAAATCTGTTGGGGTAATTATTTGTATGCGGCGGGAACAAGCTATCGCCCTACGGGTTATATTTACCCATAAGAACAAATGGTTTTGCTTTTTCTCCGATAGAACAACACGCTTTTGTAAAGGCGGTTGTTTTTATATTAAACTATTTCAGCGAAAACGTAAGCGTTTCTCCTGCGCGAGTGTCGCGTTCTATAAATCCGTTTTGTACGCAGTCTGACAAGTAGCCCTCACCTACGAAGATTTTGACCCTTCCGCCGACCTTTGAGAAGACCTTTATTTCTCTTATACGCTTGTTTTCCCAGTTTGCCGACAGAGCAAATCCACCGCGCGCGGTAAGACCGTCAAAGCTTCCGCTTGACCAGGCGTCAGGAAGAGCGGGCAGAATATGAATAAAGCCCTCGTGGCTCTGAATGAGCATTTCCGCGATACCCGTTGTAGTACCGAAGTTGCCGTCTATCTGAAAGGGCGGGTGGGTATCCCAAAGATTTGGCAGAGTACAGTTTGAAAGCATCGTATCGACGAGCTCGTATGCTCTGTTTCCCTCTTTTGTACGCGCCCACGCGCACAGCTTAAGAGCAACAGACCAACCTGTAGAGCGATTTCCGCGTCTGGTCAGAGCGACCTTTGCGCCCTCGAGCCACTCTTTTGCACTGCTGTTTATAAGAGTGCCCGGATAAAGTCCGAGAAGATGCGAAATGTGTCTGTGGTGCGGCTCGCCGATATCCCCGTAGTTTATTTCCTCGCGGAATTCCTTTATCTGACCGTCCGCGCCTATCTGCACGGGGTCAAGAAGGTGCATATCCTTTCTTATCTGCTCGATAAAATCATCTTTTATGCCGAGATCATCGGCAATTTTTACAGTATCCTTATAGCATTCATATACCATCTGCTGATCGAATGCACAGCCCTTGGTATGATAATACTTTCCATTATGCTCCTGCTCGGGAGATGCCGAATATTTGACGAGCAGAGTTCCGTCGGGCTGCTCTTCGAGAGTTTTCGAGAGAAATCTCGCCATACTAAGATTTACGCCGAAGGCGACATTTTCAAGCACTTCCCTGTCCATTGAAAACTCGCAGTAGTCGGTAAACATTTTTGCTGTAAACGCGCAGGTACCGGGTCCCGAATGTCCCGTGTTTGGAGCGGGGATACCCTCTATCGTATAAAGGGTTGCCGCCGTGCCTATTGCCATGCCGTTTCCCTCGGGTTTTTCTGAGAATTTATCGGGAAAATACTTTTTTATGTACTCGTTTGCGATATTTTCGGCAAGAGGAGCATATCCTCTGAAATATTCGATGTAAGGAATGAAAAGCTCGCAGAGATTCGTATTAAATGCAGGCCAATAATTCATCTGAATATTGATATTGTGCCAATATCCAGAGCCCCACGGAGCGCTTGCGTACTGATTCCATATTCCCTGCAGGGTTGACGGATATCCGCCGATACGCGACGAGGATATAAGAAGGTATCTTCCGTACTGAAAATAGAGCTCCTCGAGATAGGTGTTCTTTTCGCCCTTTTTGTATCTTTCGAGCAGCTCGTCGGTGGGATAGCTCGGCACTTTGCCGCCGAAATCGACCGACGCCCGATCAAAAAGGTCTGTATAGTCCTTTAAATGTCTGTGATAAAGCTCTTCGTAGGTGTACGACAGGGCGTTTTCGAGAATAGCGCTCACTTTTTCGTGAGGGTGCGGATAAGGAGAGAGCTTTTTCTTCGGGTCTTCTTCGAGAAAAACTCTGCTTTCGAGCTTATAATTTGTTCCGAGCGCGACTATTATGACCGCGCTGTCCGCATTTTTCAGCTCGATAGTGCTATCCTTTGACACAAGCTCTCCGCCGACGTGGGTAAGAGCGATCTGTCCCTCGAATTTCACGCCGTAATAGTGCATTTCGCCGCTCACGGTTATCCTGTTTCCCTCGACTGTGAGTCTTCCGCTTTTTCCCGTACCGTCTTTTTCTCTGACGAGCGTGTCGCAGATAAAGGGTATTTCGGGGCGAAGAGTAAAGCTCAAAGCTCCCTTTTTATCGGCAGAAAGCCGTACTGCAAGCACCTTGTCAGGATAGCTTGCAAAATATTCTCTTGTGTAGCCTACACCCTCAAAGGTATATTCTGTCCTTGCAGTTGCGCTGTTCAGTGAAAGACTTCTGCGGTAATTTGCCGTTTTTGAAAATTCGTGTCCGAAATCTATATAAAGCTCGCAGAAATTATTAAGCCCTAAGTTCAAAAGCTCACCCGCGTCCCAGATTATCGGGTTGCACAGGCTTACCTCGGTCAGCTGAATACGCTCGGTGAAAGTCCTTCCAAAAATACTTGCGCCGAGAAAGCCGTTTCCTATCGGAAGCGACCACTTTTCCCAGCCGTCATCGGCGAGATCATACCCATCTGCGTACAGCGCTCTGTTTTCTCCGCCAAAGGGAGCTTCACTTTTGTACCAAAGCTCGTAGTTTTTCATGGTGGTTGCCGCCTTTCACTATCGATTTTGAGGTCTTACGCCTTTGAATGTACTATTTTTCCGTCAACTATCGTGATATACGCTTCTCCGCCGATCTGTGTGAGCGGATCTGCCGTCCAGATAACGATATCCGCGTCCTTGCCTGCTTCAAGAGAGCCGAGGCGGTCTGAAATTCCAAGCGCCTCAGCAGGATTTATTGTAATAGATCTCCAAGCCTCGTCAATACCGAGTCCTGCGTGCGCGGCAAGACCTGCACAGAGAGGAAGGTATCTGAGCGGAATTACGGGCGCGTCTGTGATTATACTGACCTTCACACCCGCCTTTGTGAGTACCGCGGGAGTGGTAAAGCTCTTGTTTGCAAGCTCTATTTTGCTCTTGTTGCCAAGAGTCGGGCCGACAAATGCAGGATAACCCTCTTTTGCAAGCTCATCGGCGATAATTTCTCCGTCTGTGCAGTGGTCGAGAGTGAGCGAAAGTCCGAATTCCTTTGCTATTCTTATAGACGTGAGAATATCGTCTGCTCTGTGCGCGTGCGCTTTGAGCGGAATTTTGCCCTCAAAAACGGGGATCATAGCCTCAAGCTTCATATCAAAAGCAGGGTTTTTGCCCTCTTTTTTGTCATCGTAGTATCTTTTTGCCTTGAAAAGAAGCTCGCGGAGTATCGCTGCCGTACCCATACGTGTAACAGGACTCTTTTTGCTGTCGCCGTAAACTCTCTTCGGATTTTCGCCGAAGGCGCACTTCATAGCCGCAGGCTCTTTGACTATCATATTGTCTATTCTGTTTCCTGAGAGCTTGATTATAACGAATGTACCGCCTACCACGTTTGCGCTTCCCGGGCCTGTGCAAGCTGTGGTTACTCCGCCGCGTATAGCGTCTGCAAAAGCTTCGTCCTGCGGATAGATAGAGTCGATAGCGCGCATATGGGGTGTTATCGGGTCTGCCGATTCGTTATAGTCCCAGCCGACCTTGCCGATTATCTCGTTATCAAGACCTATATGGCAGTGCGCGTCTATACAGCCGGGGGTAACGAGGCGGCCGCCTGCGTCGATTATTTCACAGCCGTCGGGTGCACAAATGTCCTTTCCGACCTCGAGTATCTTTCCGGTATCGCCGACAAGCAGAGAACCGCCGATTATGTCGTTCTGTGAGATAGGCTTTACGTGTGCGTTTTTGATAAGTAACATCTTTTTTCTCCTTTAAAAACAAATTATATCCGTATAAGCTCGGAAAAATCGTAAATATATTTTTCGCAGACCTTTTTCATTTCATCTACGTAGTCCGCCGAGCTTTCGTCGTATATTCCGTAAACTGTCATACCCGCCGATTTTGCCGTTTTGTCGGCATTTATATTGTCATCGATGAAGATTATCTCCGAAATATCCTTGCCGATACGCTTTGCGGCCTCGAGGTAGATATTCGGGTCGGCTTTTGTTGTTCCGAAATCGTCGCACGACCATATATTAGTAAAAAGGCTATCTATGCCGAGTCTTGCAAGGCAGGCATCAAGGGTGGCGTGCGGACTTGCGGTGAGCACGTTCAGGTCGCAGCCCTGCTCTTTTAGCGCTCTTAGAGTGCTTTCGACGTTTTTCTTTGCAGGAACGGTGGTCGAATATGCCTCTATCATATAAGTGAGCATTTTGTCTGTGATCTCCTCGACGGTTTTGTTTACGCCGAGCGAAATATAATATTTTGCCGTGCCGACGAGTCCGAGCGGGGTTATTATTTTCACGATAGAGTTGTCGTAGGGGATATTATTTTCGTCGAGGATACGCAGCATCGTTGAAACGTAGGTCGGCATAGAGTCAACGAGCGTGCCGTCGAAGTCAAAAAGGTATGTTTTCATTTTGGTTTTCCTTAATTTTCTTAAAAAGTGGCTTTTTGTTAATTATAGCATTTAAGGGTGAAAGAGTCAAGATGGGGGAGAAAAAAGCAGAGCTTTGAGGTTTCGCGCATTGAGGCACGCGCGACTTAAGGGACGCCGTCCCTTAAGAAACCCTGCGAGCTTTTGAAAAAGCTCGACCAAAACTTTTCTAAAAACCAACGAGCTCCTTTTTTCAGAAAAGTTTTTGGGGAGGTTTGGAACCCCTTTTTCAAAAAGGGGTTCCAAGAAGTTGACAAGTGAATAAAAATATGCTATACTTCTGTGATAAGGACAAAGTTTTAATATTACGCTTTTACGAAAGGTTTTCAAACATATGAAGCTATACAACAGTCTTACAAGAACACGCGATGAATTTGTTCCAAACGAGGCGGGCAAGGTTAAAATGTATACCTGCGGCCCGACCGTATATCACTTCGCGCACATCGGAAATCTTCGCACATATATTATGGAAGACGTGCTTGATAAGTACTTCCGCTATCTCGGATATGACGTTACCCGTGTCATGAACATTACCGACGTCGGACATCTCTCCTCGGACGGCGATACGGGCGAAGACAAAATGCTCAAGGGCGCGCGCCGCGAGAATAAGACGGTCCTCGAGATCGCAAAATTCTATACAGACGCATTTTTCGCAGATTGCGAAAAGCTTAAGATCAAAACTCCCGAGGTAGTTGCTCCCGCAACGACCTGCATTGATGACTTCATTTCTGTCATTACCGCGCTTATCGAAAAGGGATTTGCCTACGAAGCGGGCGGAAATATCTATTTTGATACCTCAAAGCTCAAAAACTACTACGTTTTCAATGATTTCTCCGAAGAAGACCTTGCGGTCGGCGTTCGCGAGGGCGTTGAAGAAGACTCATACAAGAGAAACAAGGCAGACTTCGTGCTTTGGTTTACACGCTCGAAGTTCGAGGATCAGGAGCTTAAATGGGATTCCCCCTGGGGCGTTGGCTATCCCGGTTGGCATATCGAATGCTCGTGCATCTCGATGAAGCACCTCGGCGAAACGCTCGATATCCACTGCGGCGGTATCGACAACGCATTCCCTCACCACACAAATGAGATCGCACAAAGCGAGGCTTTCCTCGGTCATAAGTGGTGCAATTATTGGTTCCACGTGCGCCATCTGAACACAAACAGCGGAAAAATGAGTAAATCCAAGGGCGAATTCCTCACAGTTTCGCTCCTTGAGGAAAAGGGATACGATCCCCTCGTTTACAGATTCTTCTGTATGCAGTCGCACTACCGCAAGTCGCTCGTCTTCAGCTGGGAAAACCTCGACAATGCGGCAACAGCATATAACAAGCTCGTTGCACGTATCGCGGCCCTTGACAACTCGGGCGAGATAAACGAGGACGATATGGCAAAATACAAGAAGGTATTTACCGACGCGCTTGACAACGACCTCAACACATCGCTCGCAGTAACCGCGATTTATGACGTAGTTAAGGCAAATATCTCGGCAAAGACCAAGCTCGCTCTTATCGCTGATTTTGACAGAGTTCTCTCTCTCGGACTTATCGAGGCGGCAGAAAAGCTCAGAGCACAGCAGGATCAGAAGGCGGAAGCTCCCGCGAATGACGATCCCGAGGCGGCTCGCATCGAGGCTCTTATCGCAGAGCGCGCGGCGGCTAAAAAGGCAAAGGACTACGCGAAAGCAGACGCGATCCGCGCAGATCTCCTTGCCGAAGGTATCGTTCTTATCGATACTCCGCAGGGCACACGCTGGGAAAAGCAGTGAGTAATTTATAAAAAACAAACGGTATAGCTGTGGAAAAAGCGGCTATGCCGTTTTTTATGCCTACTTGCAAAATGTGAGAATATATGATATAATTAGATAATCATTTAGGAGGGCGTTATGACAGAAGCAGATAGAAAAAGAGCCGCAAAGGCTTTTGCGGAATATTGGAAAGATCGCGGCGACGAAAAGAGTGATAGTCAGTCCTTTTGGCTTTCTCTTGCACGAGATGTTCTCGGCGTTGCGGAACCCGAAAAATTTATACTCTTTGAAGAACGTGTAAGGCTTGACCATACAAGCTTTATCGACGGTCATATTCCCTCGACGCACGTACTCATTGAGCAGAAAAAGAAAGGGCTCAGCTTGCGTAGCCCTATCCGTCAGTCGGACGGAACTCTGCTTACTCCCTTTCAGCAGGCGCAGAGATATTCGGCGGCACTACCTTGGTCGCAGCGTCCGCGCTGGATAATCACCTGCAATTTTGAAGAATTCCTTATTTACGATATGGAAAAGCCTACGGGAGAGCCCGAAAGCATACTGCTTAAGGACCTCGGCAAGGAATACTATCGCCTTTCCTTCCTCGTTGAAGAAAAGAGCGAGCTTATACACCGCGAAGAGCAGATCTCCATTCAAGCGGGAGTGCTTGTTGGAAAGCTCTATGACGCAATACTAAAACAGTACATAAATCCCGAAGATAAGGCTTCCCTTCATAGCCTTAACATTCTTTGCGTGCGTCTTGTTTTCTGCCTTTATGCAGAGGACTCGGGGATTTTCGGCGACCATCTGAAATTCCATAACTATATAAAGAGCTTTAACGTAAGGGACGTGCGCCGCGCACTTATCGATCTTTTCCGTGTGCTTGACACACAAATAAGCGAGCGCGATCCCTATATGGACGATACTTTGGCGGCATTCCCCTACGTGAACGGCGGTCTGTTTGCCGATGAAAATATTGAAATTCCCAACTTCACCGAGGAGATAGTTGACCTTCTCCTTCATAAAGCAAGTGAGGATTTTGACTGGTCGCAGATAAGCCCGACTATTTTCGGAGCGGTATTTGAATCTACTCTGAATCCCGAAACCCGACGTAGTGGCGGTATGCACTATACCTCTATTGAAAATATTCATAAGGTTATTGATCCCTTGTTCCTTGATGAGCTTCGTGAGGAGCTTTCCGAGATAAAGGCTCTGAAGGTAACCAAAATAAGAAAAGACAGAGCGCAGGCATTCCGCGAAAAGCTGTCAGAGCTGACCTTTTTTGACCCTGCGT
The DNA here is from genome assembly GCA_045580325.1 of Eubacteriales bacterium. Lineage (GTDB taxonomy): Bacteria > Bacillota > Clostridia > Oscillospirales > CAG-272 > SIG672. The sequence continues at coordinate 22,090 of JAZNNR010000031.1, read as the reverse complement.
GCGGCTCGGGTAATTTCCTCACGCAGACATATATTTCCTTGCGCCGTCTTGAAAACGAAGCGCTTGAAATTATCCACGAGGGGCAGATACAGATCGACACAGGTGATATTATAAAGGTATCTATCGGTCAGTTTTACGGAATAGAGATAAACGATTTTGCCGTAACTGTCGCAAAAACTGCACTTTGGATAGCGGAAAGCCAGATGATGAAGGAAACCGAGGACATTGTAAATATGACGCTCGATTTTCTGCCGCTGAAATCCTATGCCAATATTGTTGAAGGCAACGCCCTTCGTGTTGACTGGGAAAGCGTTGTGCCGAAGGATAAGCTGAATTATATTATGGGTAATCCGCCGTTTGTGGGCTCAAAATTTATGACATCGGAGCAACGAAACGATATTTCCAACGTGTATAATGGGTGTAAAAATGTTGGAATTATTGACTATGTTTCAGGCTGGTTTTATAAAGCTGCACAAATTGCCGATTCAACAAACATCAAGATAGCATTTGTATCTACTAATTCTATTACCCAGGGAGAACAGGTCGCTGCAGTTTGGAAACCGTTATTTGAAAAATTCAACGTAAGAATCAATTTTGCATATCGTACATTTAAGTGGGCAAACGAGGCAAATGCCAAAGCGTTAGTATATTGTGTAATTGTAGGATTTAGTTGTTACGAAGCAAAAGAAAAGTATATTTTTGAGAGTGGTCAAGCAAAACAGGCTTCAAACATAAATGCATACTTAATAGAAGCAGATAACATATTTGTTGAGAGTAGAACTAAACCAATCAGCGACGTTCCTGAAATAGGCATAGGAAATCAACCCATCGATGGTGGTTATTATCTCTTTACAACAGACGATATGGAAGAATTTTTAAAAGTGGAGCCCAAAGCGGAAAAATATTTCCGTCCTTGGTATGGAGCAAACGAATTCTTATACGATAAAAAGCGATATTGTTTATGGTTAGGAGAATGTTCTCCCAAAGAATTAAGAGAAATGCCAAAATGTATGGAACGTGTTCGTTTAGTAAAAGAATTTAGAAGTTCAAGCAAGAGGAAATCTACCTTAAAGCTTGCCAATACACCTACACGTTTTCAAGTCGAAAATTTCCCTAAAGACACTTATATTTTAATTCCCGAAGCAACTATATCTACCCGTCGCTATGTTCCAATGGGGTTTTTGACTCCAGATATAATCTGTAGTAATTTGGTAAAGATAATTCCTAGTGCAACCATATATCACTTTGGAGTATTGACTTCGAACGTACATATGGCATGGATGCGTGCGACTTGTGGATATTATGGACCGAGTTACCGCTATTCCAAAGACATTGTCTACAACAACTTCCCTTGGCCTAACCCCACCGACGAGCAGAAAAAGAAGATCGAGGAAACGGCACAGGCTATCCTTGACGCCCGTGCGCTCTATCCCGATTGTTCTCTCGCCGACCTCTATGACGAGGTTGCTATGCCGCCCGAACTCCGCAAGGCTCACCAAGCCAACGACCGAGCAGTAATGCAGGCATACGGATTTGACGTAAAGACTATGACAGAAAGCACTTGCGTCGCAGAGCTGATGAAAATGTATCAGAAATTAACCAAATAAAACACAAAAAAGCACTTGCAGCTACGCAAGTGCTTTTTATTTTGCTATATTACATTATTTCCCAAGCATTTTGGTCTTTTCAAATGAGGCGATCACAGCGTCGGTAACGACACCTCTGAACGCGCCCTCCTCGAGAGTACGAACGCCCTCGATGGTGCTTCCGCCCGGACTGCAAACGGCGTCCTTGAGCTCACCCGCGTGTTTGCCCGACTCCGAAAGCAGCTTTGCAGAGCCGAGAAGTGTCTGCGCTGCATAGGCAAGTGCCTTGTCGCGCGGAAGTCCGCACAAAACTCCGCCGTCCGCGAGAGCCTCGATGAACATAAATACAAAGGCAGGACCGCAGCCCGAAAGCGCGCTTCCGGCATCGATAAGAGCCTCGGGGATCTTGTCGAGCTTGCCCGATTTTCCCATAACTGCGAGGAAAAGCTCCTCTGTCTCGGCGCTGACGCGAGAGCAGACGGTATAAAGTATCATACCTTCACCGACCGACACGGGAATGTTCGGCATAATGCGTATTATAGGGCAAGAGTTCCCTGTTATCTCGGCGATCTTTTCGATCTTTACGCCTGCCGCCATCGAAACGAGAGTCGGTTTTTCTTCTCTTGCCTCGAGAATATCGTTTATCTCTTCGAGTGTCGTTGCCATAAAATTCGGCTTTACGCCAAGGAAGATAAGGTCGCATTTTTCTGCGATCTCGCGACATGAGGAGACCGCCGCGCCTGTTTCCTTTGAAATGATCTCTGCTTTTTCGGCTATTTTATCTGCGATAAGTATTTCGCACTTTATATCCGAGCGGGAAGCCGCGCGTATGAGCGCACCGCCCATATTGCCTGCGCCTATAAATCCGATTGTTTTCATAGTTTTATGTCCTTTCTCGCTTTCTTGGAACCCCTTTTTGAAAAAAAGTGTCAAACAAATTGCTTGCAATTTGTTTTAACTTCGTCTCAAAAACTTTTGTAAAATCAGCGTGTTCCATTTTCAGTAAAGTTTTTTGGAATCCAAAACCTTTTTTACAAAAAAGGTTTTGGCGGGTTCTTAGGGCAGAGCCCTAAGACCTCACCTGTCCGTTGCCACGGATAATATATTTGTAGGTATTAAGCTCGTCAAGTCCCATAGGTCCGCGAGCGTGAAGCTTTTGCGTGGAAATTCCGATCTCACAGCCGAGTCCGAACTCGCCGCCGTCGGTAAAGCGTGTCGAAGCGTTCACATAGACCGCTGCGCTGTCGATTACCCTTGTAAAATAGTCGGCGGCATCGCTGTTTTCGGTGATTATCGCTTCCGAATGTCCTGTCGAGTGATTTAAAATGTGCTCGCAAGCGTCTTTTACGCCCGAAACCACCTTTATTGCAAGAATATAATCAAGAAATTCGGTATCAAAATCATTTTCGAGCGCGCTCTTTCCCTCGATTATTGCCGCCGCCCTTTCGTCAAGACGGAGCTCTACGGGGATATTTCCGCCGCTTTCGCGCTTTTCGCAGAGTCTTTCCCTGATAAGCGGTAAAATTTTATCGGCAATTTTCTCGTCAACGAGGCAGACCTCTGCGGCGTTGCACACAGAAGGACGGCTCGTTTTAGCGTTTTCAAGAATATTCAGCGCCTTTTCAGTATCGGCATCGCCGTCAATATAGATATGGCAAATGCCCGTACCCGTCTGAATACATGGAACCTTTGCGTTTTCTGTGCAAGCGCGGATCAGTCCTGCGCCACCTCTCGGAATGAGCAGATCGACGTATCCGACGCCGTTCATAAGCTCGTTTGCGCTATCTCTGCTCGTGTCCTCGACTATCTGAACGAGGTCTTCGGGGAGTCCTGCCTTTGAAATTCCTTTTCGGAGCGCGGCAGTTATCGCTCTTGCCGAGCGAGAAGCTTCCTTTCCGCCGCGAAGAATGCAGACGTTGCCCGATTTGAGCGTAAGCGCCGCCGCGTCAGAGGTAACGTTCGGACGGCTTTCGTATATTATCGCGATAACGCCCATCGGCGCGGAAACCTTTTCAATTACGATTCCGTTTGGACGTGTAACCGACGATATTACCTTGCCAACAGGATCGGGAAGGTCGATGACCTCGCGGATCCCGTCAGCCATCGCCTCAATACGCTTCTCGCTGAGCGAAAGTCTGTCGAGCATAACATCTGAGATCTTTCCCTTTGCCGCCTCGACGTCAAGCTCGCTTGCCGCGAGGATGGCGTCCTTGTTTTCTATAAGCATATCCGCCATATAGGAGAGCGCTCGATTCTTGTCCTCGGTCGAGATCGAAGCAAGTGCACCCTTTACAGCCTGCGCTCTTTTCATTATTTCAAGTGTTGTAAGCATTTTTTAAGCCTTTCTGCTGAAAAAATCGTATTAGCCGACTTATTTCGCGCTGAATTTTGTTCCGATCGGCTTTCCGTCGGCTATATCGTAAAGAAGCTCTGGATTTCCGCCGTTTGCGATTATCATATCAACACCGCTCGCCATACAGCTCTCAGCCGCGCGGAGTTTGGTGGTCATACCGCCTGTTGAAAGCTCACTTCCCTTGCCTTCTGCAAGCGCGAGGATCTCGGGAGTGATCTCATTTACCGTGCTGATAAGCTTTGCATTTGCGTCGGTCCTCGGATTTGCGGTATAAAGTCCGTCGATGTCCGAGAGAAGCACGAGAAGATCTGCCGAAATACTGACTGCCGTCATCGCCGCGAGAGTATCGTTGTCGCCGATAACGATCTCGTCGGTCGCTACCGTGTCGTTTTCGTTTATTACCGGAATAGCGCCGAGCTCAAGCAGTCTACTGAGCGTATTATGGAAGTTTTCACGTCTGCTTTCGCAGTCAATATCTGATGCTGTGAGCAGAATCTGCGCGACCGTGTGATGATATTCGGAGAAAAGCTTGTCGTAGGTATACATCAGCTCGCACTGACCGACAGCCGCAGCTGCCTGCTTGGTCGGAATATCCTTCGGACGCTCGGAAAGAGAGAGCTTTCCGACTCCCATACCAATCGCTCCCGACGATACGAGGATTATCTCGTGTCCTGCGTTTTTGAGGTCGCTGATGACTCTGCAAAGACGCTCTACCATTCTTATATTCTGCCAGCCGGTCGGGTGAGTCAGCGTGGAAGTTCCTACTTTTATTACTATTCTCATAGAGCTTTAACCTCTTTTCGTTTTTTTGTAAGCTTATTCTAACATTTTATCATATTTTTTCCGCGTAGTCAATAAAAAACTTACTATTTCTGCCCGTATTTGAAAGATTATTAGCAATATACGGCTTTTATACATATAATATGGTTGAAACTTTTCTGAAAATCAAGGAGAGATAGCACAAATGACCGCCGAAAAGATAAAAAATTTGATACATAAAAACCGCCCGATTGTCGCGCTGTCGGCAGATCTCAGCGGTGATGCGTTAAGGCTTCCCCTTACTTACAGCCGTGCGCTCTGCTTATGCGGCGCGACCTCCGTAGTACTCTGCCCGACCGAGTGTGAAAGCGACATTTCCGAACTTGCCGAGAACTTTGACGGGATCGTTTTCACGGGCGGAATAGATATATCTCCCGAGCTTTACGGAGAAAAAATCTGCCACGAAAAGACCGAGGTGAATATAGAGCGCGACCTTTTTGAGCTTCGGCTTTTCAAAGCTTTTTACGAAAGAAAAAAGTCAATTCTCGGTATTTGCCGAGGAATTCAGCTTATAAACGTCGCGCTCGGCGGGACTCTTTTTCAGCATATCGAAAATCACAGCGGCGTAGATCACACGGTCAGCGTGAGCGGTCGGCTTCTTGAGCTGTCTGAAAACAAAAAGGAAATCATCACAAACAGCACCCACCACCAAGCGTTAAAAGACCTCGGCAAAGATCTCGAGGTCATCGCTCGCGCTAATGACGGTATTATCGAGGGGGTCTGCGACTTCTCGCACGGAAGATACCTTCTCGGAGTGCAGTTTCACCCTGAAAAAAGCTTTGATAAAGATGAATTTTCCCGCGCTGTTATAGGCGATTTTGTGGAAAGCCTTTCCACACCGGCCCAAAAATTTTTCTGAAAACAAAACCCCTATGTACTTTCGCACATAGGGGTCTTATTATTTTATTCATATACTTTAAGCTTTGCGTACTGAATTATGCTCTTTTCTTCGGGAGTATTGGTTGTATTGATATAGTGAATAACCGAAGGGTCTGAGCCGAGAACCATGATGGGCCTGTAGCCTGCCATTGTGTCGGTTACGTAACCGCTATACGGCGTGTACGGAAGAGGATTTTCTATAATATCCCAAGTTTTTCCGTAATTAAGGCTTATAAACACGCAGTTCTGAGGAACTCCGCCGTTCTGATACTGTCCTGTTACAAAGAGCGTTCCGCATTCTCCGCCCGCAGGAGTCCATACGCAAGAGGGTCCTGCTGCAGGGGAGTAGGTCTTGTTGCCCGATTTTACCGTAACGGGAGTACCCGGATCGCTCGGATTCCACTCGGTTATGTCCTTGGTTGTTTTGTAATAAATGTTCGAAGGATTGCCCTCGAGAACGTATTCGTAAACAAGAAGGAATTCTCCGTTGCCCATCTTTGTGATAACAGGCATACCCGGACGGTCGATAAAGTCCTTGAAAGCACACACAGGAACAATTCCTTCCCAGGTAATGCCGTCTTTGGAGCGCTTATATACTATTCTCTGATCGTATCTGGGGTTGGAGTCGTCCGAGTAGAAGCAGTAGAGGTAGCCTTCGTGAGCGATCATATAGGGCTCCCATACGCCTTCCTTCGTTCCGCCGCCGCCCGCAACTATCGAGATCTCTTTCCAGGTCTTTCCGCAGTCAAGGCTTCTCCATACGCCTATATGCGATGAGCGTTCATAATTTACCGCGTTTGACGAGTAGATAAGAGTGCCTGCGGGCATATTGCCTATCTGCTCGGGAAGCTCGTAAATGTGAGCCATCGAGCCTGCCCAACCTGTCTTCGGCTTCTTTGTTTCCTTGGGACGCGCGAGAAGCTTCCAGGTCTTTCCGTCGTCATCGCTTCCCATTATATAAGCAAGCGTGGGCTCCGAGTCTATAACAGACATCGCTGCAATAAGCTTTCCGTTGTTTTTCTCGTCGGGCTGATGCTGAAGCTCTATAATAGAAGGAAAATGACCGTTTTTAGAAACGTCGCCGAGAACGTTTGATACCATATCGACGTCCATATCAAACTTGTTTTTTATAGAAATGGTTTTTTCTGTTTTGTAATCGCGGACAACACTCTTTCCGTGCGCGACATCAAGGCTGTTACCCTTCGCAGAAGCCATAACGTAATTATTTATGAAGTAAGAGATAGCGCGAAGTGTTGCGCCGTAAGTTTTTCCGACAATAGCTATTTTGTTTTCGGTAATGTCGATAATAAACGCATTTTCCTCGTTGTTCTCGCTGAGCTTTGCGATAGCGTCCTGTGTTTCCTTACGGTTGGTTTCGTCGATAAGGATCTCTTTTGCGTTAGGATCGGGTGGATTATTGGGGTTGTACCAGTCTTCCTCGACCGACAAGCTCAAACCGAGAGAATCTTTTATCACATTCTTAAGATCTGTGGTTTTTCTTTTTACGCTCGCCTTGCAATTTTCGAAGCGAACGATAGTGTATTTGCTTATGTCAATAGTATCTTCGTTTCCTTCGACGACCGGAGGCTCTTTTTTACAAGCCGCAAAAAGCGAAAGAAGAGAAGCCAAAAGGACGACAAGTGCAAGCACTCTGTAAAAAATGTTGTTTCTTTTCATTGGTTTTTCTCCGTTTAAATAATTGTTTTCCTACTTTTGATTTAATTTGTGTGTCTATATCCAAAGGACTTCGGTTTGTTATGTCCTTATTTGGTCTTAGTCGTAGATCTTAAGCTTTGCGTATCGAACTTTCGATCCCTGAGCGTTGTCGCCCTCAATTATATTCACATAGTGAATAATTGAAGGATCTGCACCGACAACCAAAATAGGACGGTAGCCGACACCTGCGTCGTTACCCGTAGCGGCGCTTGCATACCAGTTATAAGGCATCGGGGGTTCTATTGTTTCCCAAGTCTTGCCGTAGTCAAAGCTTACGAACATCGGGTTTATTCCGTAAAATCCGAATTCACGTCTTCCCTGCACGAGGAGAGTTCCGTTTTCTCCGCCCGCGGGTGTCCATACACAGCTGGGGGAGGAGGCTGTGATATAATCTTTGCCGTTATATTTGGCTGTAATACGTGTTCCGGGGTCGCTCGGATTCCAGTTTGTTATATCGTTTGTGATTTTGTAATATACAAAGCAGTCCTGTGAATCTCCGAGCCAAGAGCCGCAGTATTCATAAACGAGGAAGTATTCTCCGTTGCCCATTTTTGTAATAACGGGCATGCCGGGACGGTCTGCGCGATTGTCAAAGGCACAAACCTCAACAAGCTTACTCCAGTTTATGCCGTCTTTGGAGCGTTTATATACTATTTTCTGGTCGTGTTTTGGATCAGAGTCGTCCGAATAGAAGCAGTAAAGGTATCCGTTATCGTAGAACATAACAGGTTCCCATACGCCCTCGTTAAGTCCGCCGCCGCTTGCAACTATCGAGATCTCTTTCCAGGTCTTTCCGCAGTCGGTACTTGTCCACACGCCGATATGCGACGAGCGGTCATAGTTTACTGCGTTTGATGAGTAGATAAGAGTTCCTGCGGGAAGGTTACCAAGCTGCGCGGGAAGCTCGTAAATGTGCGACATCGAGCCTGCCCAACCAACACTCGGCTTTATTTTTTCTTCAGGACGCGCAAGCAGCTTCCACGTCTTGCCGCCGTCGCGGCTTCCCATTATATAGCCAAGCGTGGACTTGCCCGCCGAAACACCCGAAGCTGTCGCAACAAGCATTCCGTTGTCCTCGGCGTTGGGCTGATACTGAAGCTCGATTACTGCGGGAAAATTAGCTTTTTTTGAAACGTCTCCGATAACGTCTGACGTCATGACAACGTCCATATCGAGCTTATCGGTGATCCAGATGTTTTTCTCTGCGCTGTAATCATTTGTGATGCTCATTCCGTGAGAAAGGTCAATTTCTTTTCCCTTTCCGGAGGGAATAACGTAATTACTTATAAAATAGTTGATGCCTCGAATCGTGGAAAGCTCGGTTTTTCCCACGATGACGATTTTGTTTTCTGTTATCTCGACTATGTAAGCATCGCCTTCTCTGCCCTCGAGCTTTGCAAGAGCGTCGGCAGACTCCTTGCGGTTGGTTTTGTCAATGAGGATCTCCTTTGCGTTTGGATCGGGAGGAGTATTCGGGTTATACCAGTCTTCGCTTATTGCAAGGTCAAGTCCAAGCTTTTCTTCTATTGCATCTTTAAGCGCTGTTGTCTTTTTCGACACCTTTACTTTGGCGTTTTCATAACGCACGATAGTATAACCGCTGATATCAAGAAGATTTTTGTTTTCCTCGTCGATTTTTGGCGGATCTTTTTTGCAAGATACGAAAATCGAAAGAACCGAGGCTAAAACGAGAAGGATAGCGATCGCTTTGTAAAATATTCTGCGGTTCTTCATAAATTTCTCCCTTTATGGCTTAATCGAATATCTTAAGTCTTACGTACTGCATTTTCGAGCCCTTTACGTAGTCCGTTTCGATTATATTTACATAGTGAATAACCGAAGGATCTGCGCCGAGAACCATAATGGGTCGGTAACCTATGCTGTCGTTGCCGTCAGCTCCTGCGGAGGCACTTGTGTACCAGTCGTAAGGCATCGGAGGCTCTATTGTTTCCCAAGTTTTGCCGTAGTCATAGCTTACGAACATCGGGTTTGATCCGCGAATACCAAATTCGCGTCTTCCCTGCGCAAGAAGCGTTCCGCATTCTCCGCCCGCGGGAGACCAAACGCAGCAGGGTGCAGAAGCTGTCATATAATCTTTTCCGTTGACCTTTGCGGTAAGAAGCGTACCGGGATCACTCGGATTCCAATTTGTTATATCCTTGGTCGTTTTGTAATATACGAAGCATTCCTGAACATCGCCGAGCCAGCCGTTGCAGTATTCGTAGATGAGGAAGTATTCTCCGTTGCCCATCTTTGTGATAATGGGCATACCCGGACGGCCTTCAAATTCTTTAAAGGCACATACGGGAACAACACTTTCCCATTTTACGCCGTCCTTGGAGCGCTTATATACTATTCTCTGGTCATATCTGGGGTTGGAGTCGTCAGAGTAGAAGCAGTAGAGGTATCCTTCGTCGTAGAACATAACGGGCTCCCATACGCCCTCCTTGAGTCCGCCGCCCTTTGCGATGAGGTTAGGGCTCTGCGTCCAGGTCTTTCCTGCATCGTAGCTCAGGAACATGGAAATGTGTGAATATTTGTCATAATTTACCGTATTTACCGAGTAAATAAGAGTACCTGCGGGCATTTTTCCAACCTGTGCGGGAAGCTCGTAGATCTGAGCCATCTGTCCTACCCAGTATCTTTTGTTGATAGTTTCTATCGGACGGAAGATAATGTCCCATGTCGCGCCGCCGTCCGTGCTTTCCATCAGAAGACCGAGAGAAGGCACAGGATCGCCCGATTTCGTTTCGCCTATCGACATCGCAGCAACGAGCTTTCCGTTGTTTTTAGGGTCAGACTGATGCTGAAGCTCGATCACAGAGGGGAAATAAACGCTGTCCAGACGAGCGTTGTATCCGAGAATGTTTGAGTAGCTCTGGCTTGACGAGAGAACAGTAGATGAAATTTCAACGTCCATATCAAGCTTGTCGGTAACCCAGATGTTCTTTACCGAGCTGTAATCCTTGATCACGCTTTTTCCGTGAGAAATGTCGATCTCCTTGCCCTTTGCGGAAGGAATAACGTAATTGTTTATAAAGTAGTTGATACCGCGAATTGTCGAAAGGTCTGTTTTTCCCGCAATAACGATTTTATTCTCGGTAATTTCTACTATGTAGGCATCTCCTTCTTTGCTCTCGAGCTTTGCAAGAGCATCGGCGGATTCCTTGCGGTTTGTCTTGTCGATGAGAATCTCTTTTGCGTTAGGATCGGGAGGAGTGTTGGGGTTGTACCAGTCCTCCTGGATCGAAAGCGAGAGTCCGAGCTTTTCCTCTATCGCATTTTTAAGGGTTGCCGCTTTTTTAGTTACCTTTGTCTTGGAATTTTCGTAACGTACGATAGCGTATCCACTGATATCGATAAGATTTTTGTTTTCTTCATCTTTGTTTTGCGGCTCTTTTTCACAAGCTGCAAAGATCGAAAGTACACTTATAAGAGCGATAATAAGTGCAATCGTTCTGTAAAAAATGTTTTTTTTCATACTAACCTCTTTCTACCGAATGTTAAAAACACATCGGCTGTATGATGTGTTTTCGCATTTTACATTATACTATACGAGCAGGGGTATTGTCAAGTTTATTGAGATATATAATTATATATAGAAGGAAATATTAGATAAAACACCAAAATAACGGTAGAATAATTGTGCATTTTACATAGATAAAAATCGGGTTTTAAGTAACTAAAAACAGCTTTACCGAGAAGATCGGTAAAGCTGTTTTTGGTTGTAAGCTGAAAAGACTTACTTGTTCATGTTGTCGCGGATCTCGCGAAGAATTGCAGACTGCTCTTTTACGTTAGCGTAGAACTCTTCGAGAGCTGCCTTTTCGGCTGCAGCTTTTTCAGCTGCTGCTACGGCTGCAGCTTCAGCAGCAGCTGCATCTGCTGCCTTCTTTGCGGCTTCAGCGGCTTCTTTTTCGGCAATTTCGCGTGCTTTGAGCTTTCTTTCAGCAGTTTTGATGAGTCTTACAGCAACAAAAATACTGAACGCGATGATGAGAAAATCAACAATTGTCTGAATCCAGAGTCCGTACTGAATAGAGATCGCTTCCTGAACGATAACCTCTGCTCCGTCCTGCATCTCGATAACAGCATCTTTAAGAACGTATTCCCACTCCTCAATGCTCTGTCCGCTTGTGAAGTAGGTTACGAAGGGGGTGATGATAAACTTAACAAGACCTGTTACTATCGCGTTGAATGCGGTAGAAATAACTACTGCTACCGCGAGGTCGAGTACGTTACCCTTCATAATGAAGTTCTTGAAGTCTGTGAAGAAGCTGACCTTCTCCTTTTTGATCTTTTCCTTTGCCTGTTTGCGTTTTTCTTTCATTTCTTTTTCCTTTCCTTTTTTTATTTTTTCTTCCATTGCAATCTGGTCAAGTTTTCCCATTTTTTATACTCCATATCAGTTTTATTATTTGTCAGAACTGTTTATTTTGCTCTCTATCAAGGCGTTTATTTTGTTTCTTAAAATCAGGATAAAAATCCCGTCCTTTGGGTAATTTTTGAGGCTAAACGGCTGCGGGAACGTGCTTTCTATTGCCTCTTCGACCGCTTGTCTTCCGCAAAGCCTTTCGCAGAGCTCCAGAGCTCTCATATCGCAGAGTGCTTCGTAAAATGAGCGTATGCGGATCGACTCGTAGGGTTTTCCGTCGGGCGCGGGATATACCGAAAAGGCATCTCCCGCGGGGACTCTGCCGGCATCTGTGGTTACAAAGGGGTTCACTTTCTCCTGTGAACTCATAGAAAACCAGAAATTAAAGCCCCAATGCAAAAATCCCTTGATAGAATACTTATAAAACTGCGTTCCGATCATTCTCGTGCGGCTGAGCGGCATTGCGATAAATCGGTTTGAAACGTCCGTGTGCTGACTGCAGCAGTAGTAGGTCCAAAGCTCGGGCACTTCGGCGTCAATAAACGATTCTGCGCGGTTCAGTGCGGCAACGGGGGTCTGAACAAGCCCTGATTGATAGAAAGAAAGGCTCGAAACTGCGTCAATTACGGCATATCCTTCAAGAAGGTCGGCAACTATCGCCTTTGCCATAGCGTAAGAGCCTGTCTGACTTTCGCTCGGCTCGTCGGATATGTGGAAAATGCAGTTTTTGTCAAGTCCGCGCAGCTTCATATGTTCAATGAATTTTCTCAAAAAAGCGCGCAAAAAACCTGCGTATTCATCGCTTGAAGCGTCGGTTTCCCAACCGAAAAGGCGTACGTAATGACCGCCGCGCCACCCCATGACCTTTGGAGCGTGGTGGGCGCCCCACTGTGTGAAAAAGTGGGAAATTTCAAAATATTTTATCCCGCATTTTTGTGCGAGATCGATCCATTTGTCAAGGCGCGAGAAGTCAAAGCCCCATTTTTTCGCTGTGTCGTAGACTTCTACGAGCTGAACCGTCGGGCGCTCCTTCCCTTCTGCCGTGTCGAGCGGAGGCGTGAAAACTGGCGTAAGTACGGTGTTTATTCCGTTTCGTACAGCGCACTTCATATAGTTTTCGATTATTTCCCAGTGCCTCGCACTAAAAATATCGACTCCGTAATGCTCGGCAAGACAGTCGCAGTGAAACCACTGCGTAAATTTAAAATCCTGCTCGGGCAGATCCGCGGGAATGACCTTGATTTCAAATTCCGCGCTCGCGACAGTATAGCCCGAACCCTCGGCACCCGTCATAAAGCTGAGCTTTATCGGGTAATCTCCGCCCTCAAAGCCTTTTGGGATCTCGGCTTCTATCCAAAGAGACTCAAGAGCCGAGTTTGTCGGATAAATTTCGGACTTTTCGTCTATCGGGATCATAAGATCGGGATAAAGTCCTGCCGTTTTTCGCAGATAATTTTCGTCCTTGCACGAGGGGTGTGTCGGTATTTTTACGGGTACGCTCTCTACGCGGAAAGCCTTCACAAATTCCTTGATAGGCGAATCGACGTGCAGATAAACAACCTCGCCGAGCGTTTCGGTCGGTTTGGTATAAGCCATCTGAAAGCAAAGAGTTTCGCCCGAAAGAGCAGAAAGACTGTTTATTTCTCTCTTTGAGTCTATATTTTCGTCAAGAAAACACTTTTCAAGCGAAGATATAGTTTTTACGGTGATTTCCATAGTTTTTACCTCTTTTGAGGGTTAAGTGGTCGTTTTTTTTACTTTTTTATGACCTCGCAACCGAGATACTTGCGCAGGACCTCGGGTACTGTTACACTGCCGTCTGCGTTCTGATTCTGCTCAACGAGTGCGGGGAGGATACGCGATGTTGCGAGTCCCGAGCCGTTGAGAGTGTGAACGAAGTCGATCTTTCCGTCAGCGCGGCGGTAACGGATCATTCCGCGGCGAGCCTGATAGTCGCGCGCGTTGGATACCGAGCTTACTTCCTTGTATCCGTTCATCGAGGGGATCTGAATTTCTATGTCGTAGGTTCGAGCCATAGAAGCCGAGCAGTCCTCTGCTGCGAGCTTGACCGTTCTAAAGTGGAATCCGAGTCCTTTTACGAGGTTTTCTGCCTTTACTACAAGCTCCTCGAATGCCTCGTCAGAGCCTTCGGGCGTGGTATACTGGAACATTTCAACCTTGTTGAACTGATGTCCGCGAACCATTCCTCTCTCGTCCGAGCGGTAAGAGCCTGCCTCGCGTCTGAAGCAGGGTGTGTAGCTTACGAGCTTCTTCGGAAGGTCTGCTTCGGTGAGAATTTCGTTTCTGTAAAGGGACGCAAGAGCCGCTTCTGCGGTGGGAAGCATATAGCGAACACGGTTGTCCGTCGGGTTTTCTATCTTATAGACTTCGTCTGCGAATTTGGGGAATTGTCCCGCAGTTACGCCACATTCGTACTCAAGCATATGGGGCGGAAGAATGAGCTCGTAACCATCAGCGAGGTGGGTGTCGATGAAATAATTGAGAAGCGCCCACTCAAGACGCGCGCCCATGCCTCGATAGATCCAGAAGCCCGATCCCGAGAGCTTTGTTCCGCGCTCGTAGTCGATAAGACCGAGGTCTGTGCAGAGATCAACGTGGTTTTTGGGCTCGAAATCGAACTTGTGAGGCTCGCCGAAGTAGCGCAGCGGCTCGTTGTTCTCTTTTCCGCCCGATGCGAGATCGCGGTCGGGAAGATTGGGCAGACAGAGCATTACGTTACTCAGGTCTGCCTCAACTGCTTTTATCTTATCGTCGTTTGCTTTTGCGCGGTCGGAAAGCTCCTTCATCTGCGCGAAGATCTCTTTTGTGTCCTTCCCTTCCTTCTTATATTGGGGAATGAGCTTCGAGGTCTTGTTCTGCTCTGCTTTGAGAGCTTCTGTTTCGGTAATGAGTGCTCTGCGCTGTGCGTCAAGCTCGAGAATGCGCGCGATGTCTTCCTTTGCGTCTTTTCCTTTTATAGCAAGTCTTTCAATGACTTCCTGCGGATTTTCCTTGATGTATCTGATGTCTAACATTGTTTTTGCCTTTCTAATTCCTTATTTTGCCATATATGTATTTTAATGTAAATTATTTGCTGTTTTTAATCGTCGAAAATCGACTTTCCACAGAGTGTTGTGAGGAGGTTTTCGAGATCGCGGTCGTCCGAAAATTCGATCTCAAGCTTCTTTGAACGCTTGCCGCTGACGATCTTGACACGTCTGCCGATAGTCTGTCTGACCTTCTTTTCGAGGATCGCAACGTAGTCGGGCTCAGAGTCATTTTCTTCGGAAACTACGGGATTTTTAACAGCTCTCGGCTTGTTGAGGCGTCTTACGAGTTCCTCTGTTTCACGAACCGAAAGCTCCTTCTCTGCCACCTCGAGAGCGATCTGGTGGATTATGTCCTTGTCGTCAAGACCAAGGAGCGCGCGTGCGTGTCCTGCGCTGAGCTTGCCCTCTGCAACGAGTGTAGACACGGAGTCGGGCAGATCGAGAAGTCTGAGAGAGTTTGTAACTGCCGTGCGGCTCTTCCCTACCCTCTGCGCTACGCTTTCCTGTGTCAAGCTGTATGTTTCGATGAGCATTCTGTATGCGAGCGCTTCTTCAATTGCGTTCAGATTTTCTCTCTGTATGTTTTCTATAAGTGATATTTCCGCTGTTTTGAGGTCGTCGGAGTCGAGAATAATTGTAGGAACTTCCTCAAGACCTGCGAGCTTTGACGCTCTCCAACGGCGTTCGCCTGCGATTATTTCATAAAAGCCGCCGAGCGATTTCCGCACAACTATGGGCTGAATCAGTCCGTGCTCTGCTATTGAGCGCGCGAGCTGCTCGAGTGCTTCCTGATCAAAGCTCTTTCTCGGCTGATCGGCTCTCGGACGTATGTCGGCGAGCCTTATGACGTTAGGCGCGTTTGTTGATTCGGTTTCGGTATTGTCAAAAAATATTGAGTCAAGACCTCTGCCGAGCCCTTTTGGTTTAGCCATTTTTATCTATTTCCTTTCTTTTTGATGTGTTTTGAAGCGTTTTTGCTTGATTTTTCGAGTTACATTCTTTTCATGAGTTCTGCGGCTATCTTTTCGTAGGACGCTGCACCCTTGGAATGCTTGTCGTAGTACATAACGGGCATACCGTAGCTCGGAGCCTCGCTAAGACGCACGTTTCGAGTTATAGTTTCCTTGAAAAGCTGATCGGGATAGTATTTTCTTATCTCTGCAAGGACCGATTTGGACAAATTGAGTCGCTTGTCGTACATAGTGATAAGTATTCCGGCTATTTTGAGGTTCTTGTTATATAGCTTTTTAACCTGACGGATGGTTACTGAAAGCTGTGAAAGTCCTTCGAGCGCGTAAAATTCGCATACCATAGGCACAATAACGCCGTCCGCGGCGACAAGAGCGTTGAGAGTGAGCAGTCCGAGCGAGGGCGGACAGTCAATTATAATGTAGTCAAACTCGCTTCTGAGCCCATCAATAGCGTTTTTTAGCTTATATACGCGGTCTTCTTCGTCAACAAGCTCTGGTTCTGCACCTGCGAGTGCCATATTTGAAGGAATTACCCAAAGATTTTTGAACTCTGTCCGGATAATCGTTTCGGAAGCAGGACAAATGCCTGAAATGACCTCGTAAATAGTTTTATCGGAGTTCTTTTTGCTGATTCCGACGCCGCTTGTGGCATTTCCCTGTGAGTCAAGGTCGCAAAGAAGCACCTTTTTGCCTTTTTTGCCGAGCCAAGCGGCAATATTTACCGCGGACGTAGTCTTTCCTACTCCGCCTTTTTGGTTGGAAAAGGCTATAATTTTACCAAGTTCAGCCATTTTATTTACACTCCTTTCGTTTTGCTTTGTGCAAACAAGGCTGTTTTTAGTATTATAGCACCATTTACCCGTATTTGTCAATATCTTTTCCTTTATAAACAGCAATATTTTAACTTTTTTGAATGTTTCACGTGAAACATTCGTTTTCCGGCGCGATCTTCTCTTTTTTTACAAGAAAACAGAGCGTTTGACAAAATATACTATGTTTCACGTGAAACATAGCTCCTACGCACTTGTGCTTTTGCTTCTTGTTTTCGGAATGGTTATCACAATTTCTATCGAGCCTTCTTTTTCGTTTTTCACGCTCGTGGCGACGATCCCTGCGTTTTTCATTGATTCGAGTGCTTTATCTATCGTATTGCAAAAAATCCGTATATCTTTAATGTAATATTTGGTTTTTCGTACAACATCCTTCTTTTTATCTGCATTTTCCTCCGAGTATATGCGCTCGCAGTATATTTCGCTCTCGTGTACGTTCATGGACTGCTTTATTATCTCTTTAAGCGCACTGAGTCTTTTTTCGCCGCTTTCTATTCGCAAAATTGCGCGTGCGTGGCGCTCTGTGAGGTGATTTTCACAAATAAGCTCACGTTCTTCGGGCGAAAGACGCAAAAGTCGGAGCTTGTTTGCTATATTTGACTGACTCGTAGACAATCGCTCGGCGAGGGCTTCCTGCGAAACCGAGTATTTTTCGATAAGCTTTTTCAGCATAGCTGCATATTCAAAGATATTGAGCTCCTCGCGCATAATATTCTCTATAAGTGCCATTTCGCCCGACTCATTTTCGGTCATATCTATTATTCTTGCTGCGATCTCTTTTTCCCCGAGCATTTTCATCGCTCTGAGCCGTCTTTCGCCCGCAATCAGCTCAAAATAGACACTCCCGCTCGTTTTTGTTATCATACGGACGCTTATAGGCTGTAAAAGTCCGTGCTTTCTTATTGAATCTGCAAGAGCGGCGAGCGAAACGTCGTCAAACTTCTTTCGCGGCTGCATAGGATTAGGTATAACGAGAGAAATGTCGATATTATATATATGATTTTTCTCATATAGCAGGGAAGGGTGCTTGTCCGATTCTTTTTTCTGCGTTGTCGGTTTTTTTTGAGTAACTTTCTTGTTAAACATTTTTATTTCCTTTCTATAATGATATTACTGATATTTCACAGCTGTATGTACTGATTTTAACAGAAGGGAAGTGAAAATATCGGCGAATACTGTCGACGGGAAATAAAAAGCGGAAATATCTTTAAAAAATGCACAAACACACGGGAGCGTGTGAAGAAAGGCGCGAAAAATAGCGGAGGTACGTGCCCGAGCGGGCATAAAAAATCCCTTTTCGGCAAGAAAAGCACCGAAAAGGGAAGTGTTTACTTAAAACAGAGGTGAGAACAGACGCAGTACAGTTCGCATAGCTCTTGCGAAAAGAGAAGCTTTTTTGCACCACTGTATATCTATTTCTTGACATTTTTCGATATTTGACAGGAAACTGTCGCGTATTTCACGTACAGCCGAGCTTTTATACATCCAAAGCGCGCACTCGTGATGCAGACAAAGGCTTCTGAAATCGAGATTTATAGTTCCGCAGATGGCGAGCTCGTCGTCGCAAACAAAGGTCTTTGAGTGAACAAAGCCGGGCGTGTACTCATATATTCGCACACCTGCCTTGATAAGTGCTTCGTAATAGGAGCGCGACAGCGAGTGAACAAGCGGCTTGTCGGGGATCCCTGGCATCATAATACGCACGTCCACTCCCGATTTTGCCGCGCGGGAGAGAGCTGAGAGCATTTGATAGCTCGGAGCGAGGTATGGCGTGCAGATATAAACGTAGCTCCTTGCCTGCGAAAGCATATTGAGGTAGGCGTCTTCGCCCGTTTGGGCGTCGTCGCAAGGGGAGTCTGAATATGGAGCGAGGAAACCGTCGCCTTTTACTTCATTTATATAGTCGTTTGGAGCAAGAAGCTTTGAAATATCGCTTTCCTTCCAAGTCCGGTACTCCCACATTGAGAGAAACATCGCGGTAAAAGCGGCGACCGTAGCTCCGCGAACACGCACTGCGCAGTCGAGCCAATGACCGAAGCGCTCGCGCACGTTGATATATTCGTCGGCGAGATTTGTTCCGCCTGTGAATGCAATTTTCCCGTCAACTACGCATATTTTTCTGTGGTCGCGGTTGTTGAAGCTGCTCGAAAGGACGGGTACGAATCTTCTGAAAGCGACGCATTTTATCCCGAGAGAGCGCAGCTTTGCGGGATAGCTGTGGGGCAGGGTGAGCATACAGCCGACGTCGTCGTAGATAACTCTGATGTCAACGCCTGCTTTCGCCTTTTCGGTGAGAATTTCAAGGATAGAATCCCACATCACGCCACGCTCGATTATAAAATATTCGAGAAAAATGAACTTTTCCGCGCCCTTCAGCGCCTCGAGCATATCGGGGAAGAGAAGGTCGCCGAGCGGATAATATTTAGTTTCGCTCTTGTCAAAGGTAAGGGTAGATGCTGCGTTTTCAAGATATTTTGCCTGTGCGAGCGCCCTTTTTGAATCGGAGATCTCGCAGGGCAGAGCGGGAATATTTTTCTTCACCTCTTCGATATACTTGCGCTCTATTCGCGCAAGGCGCATCATATCGGCTTTTTTTAGCGAATTTACGCCGAAAACGAGGTAAATGCATATTCCAAAGACGGGAAGAGCCATAATAACGACTATCCAAGCCACCTTATAAGCGGGATTATCGTTGCGCGCTATCAGAGCGACCGTAATAACGATGCTGAGCAGCTCGAGCGAGGTGTATATCCACAAATAATTCGCGCCGTAAGCGACGAGCAGAGCAAAAATGACCGCGTTTAAAATAAAGGTCAGCGCAAGCATCGCCACTCGCAGATGCGACACGGGTATGCGAAAGAGCTTCTTGTTTTTATCTTCCTTTTGCATTTTCTCTCCTTTCTGCCGAAAGCGGTCGGGTTTTACTGCTTATAGTATAACGTGATTTTCAAAAAATCCACATAAACAAAACGGGAAATCCTCTCAGATTCCCCGTAAAGCTTTAGTTTTTGTACTCAAATCCGAGAGTGAGCGCCTGTGCGTTGAATTCAAGAAGATCCTTGTGTCTTTCGGAAACGACCTTTGTGAGCGCCTTTTTAGCACCGTCAAGGGTAATGAAATCGTTTTTCGCTATCATATTTCCGAGCATAATGATGTTTGCAAGGGTCTTAAGACCTTCATCGTCCGCAAGGCGAGTAGCGGGGATAGGATAGATCTCAACGTCATCTCTTTCGACCTTGTCCTCGATAAGAGAGGAGTCGTAGAAGATCTGTCCGCCGCTGCGGGTTTCGTTTAAATATTTGTCAAGCGAGGGCTTGTTCATTGCTATAAGTATATCGGGATTTGCTACAATGGGAGAGCCGATGGGCGCATCGCTGAGCGTAACACTGCAATTTGCCGTACCTCCGCGCATTTCAGGGCCGTAAGAGGGAAGCCAGCTTACTTCCTTGCCGTCGAGAAGTCCCTCATAAGCGAGGAGTTTTCCCGCAAAGAGCACGCCCTGACCGCCGAATCCTGCGATAAGAATCTGTTTTGTCATAATTAGACCTTTCCTTTCTTATAAATCGTTCAGAGATTATTCAGCGTACTTGTCTTTATATACGCCGAGCGGATAGTAGGGAAGCATATTCTCTTCAAGCCATGTGAGAGCCTTTTCGGGAGTAAGTCCCCAGTTTGTCGGACAGGTCGAAAGAACTTCAACAAGAGAGAAGCCCTTGCCGTCTATCTGATTCTGGAATGCCTTTTTGATAGCCTGCTTTGCCGCCTTAACGTTCTTTACGTTGTTTACCGCAACTCTTTCGAGATATGTTGCGCCGTCGACCTGCGAGAGCATTTCGCAGACCTTTACGGGATAACCGACGCTGTTTACATCTCTTCCGTAGGGAGAGGTCTGTGTGATCTGACCGGGAAGGGAAGTGGGCGCCATCTGACCGCCTGTCATACCGTAAATTGCGTTATTTATGAATATAACGGTAATATTTTCGCCGCGAGCCGCAGAGTGAACCGTTTCGGCAGTACCGATAGCCGCAAGGTCGCCGTCGCCCTGATATGTAAATACGATACTTTCGGGGCAAGCGCGCTTTACGCCTGTTGCAACTGCGGGAGCACGTCCGTGAGCTGCCTGTATAGCGTCGCAGTTGAAATAGTTATATGAGAAAACCGAGCATCCGACCGATGCAACGGCAACAGTCTTGCCGCGAACACCGAGTTCGTCAAGAACCTCGGCGACAAGGCGGTGAACTATACCGTGTGTGCATCCGGGGCAGTAGTGAAATACTGCATCTGTAAGAGCTTCGGGCTTTTTGAATACGGTAGCCATATCAGTTTATACCTCCTGCTTCTTTGATTTTGCCGAGAACGTCCTCGAGAGTCGGGATCATACCGCCCGAGCGGTTGCAAAGGAGAACAGGCTTCTTGCATCTTGTTGCAAGCTCAACGTCCTCGATGAGCTGACCCATAGAAAGTTCTACCGAAACGAAGGCCTTGACCTTGTCTGCCGCCGCGTTAAAAGCAGCCTTGGGGAAGGGCCAGAGGGTGATGGGACGGATCATACCGACCTTTATGCCCATCTTTCTCGCCTCGTCGATCGCGTTTTTGCTTACACGCGCTGCGATACCGAAAGCGGCGATACAGATCTCTGCATCGTCCATCATATACTCCTCGTACATAGCCTCGTTCTTTTCGATTTCGGCGTACTTTTCGTATCTTTTGATGTTGAAATATTCAAGCTCCTCTGCTTTGAGGAAGAGGGAGTTTACGATATTTCTCGGACGCTCACCAGAGCCTCCGCACGCGCACCACGACTTGTCGTAGCTTTCAACCTCGCCCATTTCAAGAGAAACAGGCTCCATCATCTGACCCATAGTACCGTCAGCGAGGATCATAGTTGTCATGCGGTATTTTTCAGCGAGATTGAATCCCTTGAAAACAAAGGATGCCATTTCCTGAACCGACGAGGGAGCGAGAACGATCATATGGAAGTCGCCGTGTCCTGCACCGCGTGTTGCGTGGAAATAGTCGGACTGCGAGGGCTGAATGCCGCCGAGTCCGGGGCCGCCACGCTGAACATTTACGATAAGTGCGGGAAGATCAGCACCTGCTATGTAGGAAAGACCCTCGCCCTTAAGTGAAATTCCAGGGCTTGAAGAAGAGGTCATAACTCTCTTACCTGTTGATGAAACGCCGTAAACCATATTGATAGCGGCAATTTCACTCTCAGCCTGCAAAAAGCAGCCACCGATTTTAGGCATCTTTTTAGCCATATATGCCGCAATTTCGGTTTGCGGTGTGATAGGATAACCGAAGTAATGACGACAGCCTGCGATGATAGCCGCCTCAGCAATAGCTTCGTTTCCTTTCATTAAAACTTTATCTGCCATTTTATTCACTTACCTTTCTACCTTAATTATGCAGTCGGGACACATAAGCGCACAGGATGCGCATCCAATACAAGCCGCCTCATCGGTGATTTCAGCGGGGTGATGTCCCTTTTTATTGATTTGGTCCGGTGCG
>JAZNNR010000030.1:0-30119 GCA_045580325.1 Eubacteriales bacterium | reverse complement strand
ATGCCGCTGACGTAAGCTACTACTGGGCATGTATCAGTGGCTACGGTGAGGTACAGCTTATAGGATTCCCTGGTTGGAAGAATTACACAACAGGCGGTTCTGTTGATCTTACCACTGACGTTACACTTGCAGTTGAATGGGACGCAGAGGGCAACGTTAAGGTATTTGCAAACGGAGAACTCCGTATTGAAAAGAATGTCGGCGAATCTCTCACAGGTAACCTCTACGGTGTGCTTATGAGAAGCTGGTCTAATACTGAGGGTGGCGGTTTCGCACACACACACACCGTTTCATCTTTCGTAGCAGGCGGCGCACTCGCAACTCCTGATAACGAAGTAACAGTTACTATTGATCCTACAGAAGGCGGATCGGTTGATGGCGACGGCAACTACTACCTCGGCCAGAACGTAACTCTTACAGCAACAGCTAACCCGGGATATACATTCGCTGGTTGGTATGAAAACGGCGAGCTCGTTTCTTCTGAAGCAACTATCACCTTCGCAGCAGCAGATCGTAATCTTACTGCTAAGTTTACTAACATCACATACACAGTTACTGTAACACCCGGAGCAAACGGAACAGCTACAGGCGGCGACGTTTACGCTGAAGGCGCAAGTGCAACAGTAACAGCAACACCTAACGTAGGCTACAAGTTTGCTGGTTGGTACGTTGACGACGCAAAGGTTTCTGCAGATGCAGCATATACATTCGAAGTAACCGCAGACATCACTTTGGTAGCTAAGTTTGAAAAGGTAGAATACACTATTCCTGTAGACGTTGATGGAAATAAGCTTAATCCTTACTTCGTAAACGGTCAGACATGGGTTGAAGAAGACGGCAGTCTTAATATGCCCACAGGTCTTGTAAGCAGCTTCATTCTCTTCGATAACGCGCTCACAGCAAACAGAGTTGAAGCTACATTCCACATGACTCAGAGCTGGAGTAACGATAACAGAACCGGTATCGTATTTGCTCTTACAGATATTGACGGCGACCATACGTGGGAAAACACCGGCGCTGACGTAAGCTACTACTGGGCGTATATCAGTGGCACAGGCAAAATAGGCGTTATGAAAATGGGTAAGTATTCCTCTTGGACGAGATTGAAAGAAGTAAATGCTTCAGACTTTGGTGTCAACTTCTCCGAGTTCACACTTGCAGTTGAATGGGATGACCAGGGTAACGTTAAGGTTTATGCAAACGACACACTCGCTATAGACGTTGCTGACACAACAGGCACACCCGTTCTTACAGGTAACCTCTACGGTCTGCTTATAAGAGCATGGGGCAACTCCACAGGTAATTACAGTGATACAGTTACATCTTTCGTAGTAGGTAAAGAGCAGGTAACAATCACAGCAACAGGTGAAAACGGAACAGTTACAGGCGCAGGCGACTACTACCTCGGCGAGAACGTAACTCTTACCGCAAGCGCTAACACAGGCTACAAGTTTGTTGGTTGGTATGATGGAGAAACAGAAGTTTCTAAGGATGCAACAATTACCTTCACAGCAGAAGCAGATCGCGAACTTACTGCTAAGTTTGCTAAAGAAACATACACAATCACAGCAACAGGTGAAAACGGAACAGTTGAAGGCGCAGGCAACTACGAGTACGGCGCTGACGTAACTCTTACAGCAACAGCTAACGACGGTTACAAGTTCCTTGGTTGGTATGAAGGAGAAACAGAAGTTTCTAAGGATGCAACAATTACCTTCACAGCAGAAGCAAATCGCGAACTTACTGCTAAGTTTGCTAAGAACACATACACAATTACTGTAACAACAGAAAACGGAACAGTTGAAGGCGCAGGCAACTACGAACACGGCGCTGACGTAACTCTTACAGCAACAGCTAACGACGGTTACACGTTTGTTGGTTGGTATGAAAACGGCGCACTCGTTTCCGAGGACGCAACAATCAGCTTTACAGCTGAAGCAAACCGTGAACTTACTGCAACCTTTGCTAAGGACAAATATGTAATCACAGTAACAGCTGGCGAAGGCGGAACAGCTACAGAGGGCGGCGAATATGAAGAAGGCACACCTGTAACACTTATCGCAACAGTTAACGAAGGCTATAAGTTCCTCGGTTGGTATATTGGCGAGGACTGCGTTTCTGAAGCTACAACCTATATCCACACTGTAGAAGCTAGCTGCGAAATCGTTGCTAAGTTCGTAGCACTTGATTACTACGACGTAGTAGTAAATGCTACCGAAGGCGGTAATGTAACAGGCGGCAACAGAGTTGTTGCAGGAAGCTCAGTAACAGTTATCGCAACACCTGAAGCAGACTACAACTTCCTCGGTTGGTATGAAAACGGCGAACTCGTTTCCGCAGAGACATCTTACACATTTACAGTTTCTGCTGATCGTACACTCGAAGCAAGATTCGAAAAGAAGCCTGTTCCCGTTACAGGACTTGATACAGAAGTAGAATCCGAAACCGGTGAAACCGCAACAGGTGTAATAGTAAGCACAGATAAAGCTGGCTACGAAATGGGCGAAGAGTTCACTGCTACAGTTGATGTAACAAACAGTGAATATATCTTCATCGGTTGGTATCAGGATGGAGTATTCCGTTCTGCAGATCTCTCGTATACCGATGTTTACTTTGAAGGTATAGTACTCACAGCTAAGGTTGTGAAGAAGCCTGAAAACAACGGCTTTGCATATATCTTCGGTTATACCGATACAGAGATGGGCGCAGAAGGTACTCTCCTCAGAGGTGAAGCTGCTCAGATCATTTACCGTCTCTTCGCTCAGGCAGGAAACGCAACCTTTGGCGAGGGATTTGATGATATGGACGGATGGTACCAGAACGGTCTTCTTTACGTTTCGAGCACAGGACTTTGGAGCAACACCACAAGTGCATATCCTTATGCAGTTGTTTCTAAGGGCGAAGTATACAAGGTAATCTGCCTTGGATACGGACTCACGACTGACGGCAGCCTCAACTATGAAGAGTATGCAACCATTCTTAAGAATGCTGGATATATTGACAGCACTGATACTAGTGGCAATATTCTCCGTTGGGAATTCTGCGAGATCATCAACAAGATCACAGGCAGAGACCAGTGGGAACTCAAGGATGCACAGGGCAACGATATAACAGCTGAGACCTACGGCTTCACAGATCTGGATGCTGAAGATCCTTACTACAAGACAATGCTTATCGCAACAAGTAACTTTGCTAACGGCTATGTAGATGTTGCAGGTCGTGGAAACAGAGACGAACTCGATAAGGTTAAAAAAGAAGGGGAATAATTAGTAGTAATACTGAAAATATTTCTTGACTAAACAAAACAGCCGCACTTCCTTAACAGGGAAGTGCGGCAGAGCAAAACAGCAAATATTATTTGCTGTTTTGCTCTGCCATATATAACAAAATGTTAATAAATAAAAAAGAAGGTGATGGGTTGCAAGAAAATGAAAATAACAAAATAAGAATACACTGCATAATGGCGTGCATATACTTTCTTTTGCTCCCTACTACTATAGTCGTCAACTCCTTTGGTAACTCGCTTTTGAAACTGGCAGCTATTCCTATTGCGATAAGCCTTGTTGTTACGATTATATCAACAAAGTTGTTGTTAAAGTTTAATTATGTTCACTTGTTTTTGCTCGTATATACTTTTTCAACAGCGATCACGTTGTTTATTTCTTCAAGTGACGTTGCCTTAGATTACGTCTTTGGATATTTTCTCAATGCAGGACTATTTATATGTCTATCACTGCTTGAGTATAACGATCGGGAACTGAAGTTGCTTGAAAACATACAGGTTTTGCTACTTGTGATTATCGTTATGCTGACCTTGCTGTCAAGCGGAACACGTGCAGGCAGAGCAACGCTTATGATTTTTGGACAGACCGCAGACCCTAACTACTTCGTCGGATTTTTCATCTTTCCTTTGGTTATAACGATGAAAAAGATTATCGACAGTAAATATCGGCTGTTATACATATTACTCGCAGCGCTAAGTATTTACTGTGTCTTCCTTTCGGGATCGCGAGGCGGTCTTCTCGCAGTTATTGTAACTATTGTGGCTTTTGCACTTATGTACCCTGCGAAAATGAAAGGCAAGTTATTCGTGGCAGCGGCTGGACTTGTCTTTGTAGTTAGCGCATGGATCGTACTCAGACCTTTCTTACCCGAAAACATTATTGAAAGAATGTCGCTCCAAAGTGTGTTGGAAACAGGCGGAACATATAGATTAGATATATGGGGATCTATGATAAAAGAAATAATCAGTTCTCCAAATGAGCTCATCTTTGGACGCGGTATTGTTGCAATGCACGATATTTTTATGAATGGAAGCTGGGAAGCGGTTGGAGCCCACAATCAGGTTATTCAGGTACTCTATAATCAAGGAATCTTTGGACTTGTATCGTTTTTGCTGCTTACCATAGTGGCATTTATGCGCTGCTCGGGAAAACGCAAGACGGTTGCTATTGCAATCATTGGTATGATGGCGCTTTCTATGTCCTTGAGCTTTAACCAGACCACACGAACTTTTTGGAATTTAATTGCTTATGCGGCATTTGCTTTCCCAGAAAATAAAAAGCCCAATTTAGAGGGCAAAACAAAGTTGTCGGAGGAATCTTCAATATGACTGAACTTGAAATGAAGAATGAAAACAAAAAATCAACAGATGTTGAAAAGACACACAAGAAAAAGAGTGCTGTAAGGGGATATAGTATTATTCTTGCGTTCGTGCTCGTATTTTGCTCTATATGCGCAATATACCAGATCTCGAACAGCGTCAGCACCAAAATAACCATTAACGCGTCGCTGGCTGAAACAGGTAAAAAACCTGACGGAACTCCCTTTAATATCCTTGAGATATTCAATGACGATGTTATGGAGAGAGCTGTTGACAAGCTCAACGGAAAAGTTGAAGTGGAAGAGCTTCGTAAGCACCTTAGCGTAACCGATGCTATGTGCAATGAGTCTTTCAGCAAGCTGGAAGAGAGCATTCATAATCAGCAGTATGATAATACATATTTCCCTACAGAATATTTGTTGACATACAGCACCTTGTCCGAACAAATCAGACAAGAGGGATTTTTCGCGCAGTGCAAAGCTCTGTTTGGCGGTTTGTTTGGCGTTTCTAAGACCAAAATACTTAATGCGGTAGTTGAAAGCTATCAGGAATGCTATGCAGAAGAGTATCTTGACTATGAGGCACTGCTTAATGTCAACTGGGCTGAAGTAGATAATATGGACTACTATACCCGTCTTGACTACATGAAAAATACAGTTGAGCGACTCGCTCGTTTCTTGCAGTACAAGAATGATCAAGCTTTATCAAATTCTAGTACTGATGACGAAATCGGATATTCCGATTTGCTTACCGAGCTCTCCTATGATACTTTGCAGAGTATAGAGAACGGCAGAGCATACGTTATTCAAAACGGAGTAACAAAAGACAGAACTGCATTGCTGCGTCAGTTTAAGAATATGCAGAAATTCTATGAAGAAGAAAATATACGTTATCTCCATACACACAGCGTTTTGAAAAAGACGATAGATATGTATGATTCGGAAACGACTAAGATTTTGTTTATTCCTTCTGTTGACGGTAACGGAGAATTCTATATGAACAGAACCAAGGTAGGACTTGACTATCTTATCGAACAGGCTGAGCAGGCTAAGATAAATGCGGACGAGTCTGCACACACTGCTGAATATTACAGCTATTTGCAGGAATCTTTCGCTGAGCGTTACCTGATTGATCAGAATCAGAATCAAACAGCTGCTAACAATACTAAGCAGCAGAAGGAATACGCTGATAAAGCATATTTTACTTTGAAAGCCGAAGTATCCAACTTGATCAAGGACCTGAAAGACTTACTGTCCAGAAATCAGGAAGATAACAGCGAAGGAATATTGGTTGCCAGTGCATGCTGCAGAGCGACTTTTGCTTCTGTTGGTGTGTCTTTTGTAAAAAGAATGGTTCTTCTTTTCATAGCAGTTGCTTTTGTATTTGATGTTATTAAGTTCATATCCAAAAAAGCAGCTAAGAAAGACAAGAGAGCTTAAAAGGAGGTTTAGATATGTCGACAATTAATGTTTCGAGATCTATTTGGAGCCGAAAAGGCTTTTTGATGTTGTTTTTGGCAGCAGCTATAATCATTTGCAATTTCGCACTTGCCTTCTGTCAGACATATACCGCGGCAGTTTATATTAAATATACTGAAGATAAAGCGGAACAAGGACTGGCTACTAACGGTGATAAGCTGAATCCTTATGAAATCACCGATCCCTATGTAGTAAGTAAGACACTTAGTCAGCTTGGCGTATCGGAAAACAAAGCAGGTTCTATTGCACAGAAAATCACGGTTACTCCCGTAATTTCTGCAGCAGAACAGGAAAAGTACGCATCGTGGATAGATAATTTTTCTGACTACGAAGAAACTACCGAAGATAAAAGACCGGCTCCCGTATACTATCGTATTGAATTTACAACCAAAGAAAGCGCACAGTTTGCAAAGAACTTTTTGAACGAGCTTATAAGACAGTATCGTAGCTACTATGCAAGTAAGCATATTGGTGAATGCTCAATATCTATAATCCCAGAAAGAGTAATTACTAACTCTGAATACTATAGTTCTGTTGATATTTTGCAAAGACAAATGCGACAGACAGCAGAATATCTTGATCGTATTGTTAGCTCGGACCTCGATTATCGTTCACCTGAAAGCGGTTATTCTA
The DNA here is from genome assembly GCA_045580325.1 of Eubacteriales bacterium. Classification (GTDB taxonomy): domain Bacteria; phylum Bacillota; class Clostridia; order Oscillospirales; family CAG-272; genus SIG672. The sequence continues at coordinate 23,405 of JAZNNR010000030.1, read as the reverse complement.
TTGAAGACTTGAAAAATGAATATAATTTGCTTATTCAAACAAGGCTTGCTCCTGTAATGCAGCACATTCTTGAAACCGGAGCTTGCAAGGATCCGCAGGCATTACTTGCGGCTCTGCGTCAGAGCTCGGATAACGCTCAGCTTGAAAGTGATAAAAATGCTCAAAAGGCAGACTCCCTGAAAAAGCTGATGACTCTGTATGCAGAGAAAAATAAAGACTATGTAGCTAGTGTTATTGATCCCAGCCAGTATGATTATCAGATTCTTATGCAGTTCGTAACTGAAAAAACGTTTAATGATAATATAACAGCTTATGACAAACTGGTTAATGAATATGTTGAAGCTTCTGTACTCAGCGGCGAATTGCTCATAGAAAAAACTTATATCAACGAAAAAATTTCAATATTTGAAATGCACGGAACGTCTAATACAAAGTATGTACCCGAAGAGGAGATCCTCGGCATTTACAAGGACTATGTAAAATTGCAGAATATCGCTGAGAAGACACTCGAGGGATATGATGATTACAGAAGCGGAAGAGTATTTTTACAGGCTTCAGGTATACGTGTTACTGAAAATATGCCCGAACTGCTCTACTATGTAGTAAGTGGCGTTTTGGCGTTGGGTGTAGGATGTGTAATTGTCATTGCGTCGGAAATTAAAAAGAACGCAAAAGATGGTCAGTAAAAAAATATATCTAAAAGGATATTTTGATTACAATTTTGGCGACGACATGATGTTAAAGCTTGTCGCTCGCAGTTTTCCGGATTATAGTTTCTTTATAGAAGATGTGGGCAGAACACTTATCTTTCAAGAAAAAAATATTTTTCTTGCTTCTAAGAAAGAATGTGAGCGTTATCCCTCTATTGTAGTTACAGGCAGCGGCTTTATGATAGGCAACCGTGTTAAATTACGTATAGAGATAATGCGATATTTGAGAAGAGAAAATCCGGGCGACTATTGCTTTGGATGTAATATTGAACCTTTAGATAATCCCGTCAAGCGGTTTTTAATCAGTCGGAAATTAAATAAATTCCGACTGATTACTTGTAGGGACAAGTATAGCTACGAGTGGATTTCTACTTACGCAAAGCATACTAAGGTTCATTTGCTTCCCGACATTCTATTTTCTCTGCCTGATGATATGATCCCTCAAAAAAGCGGCGAAGAACTTTTAGGAATTGCTGTTATGCACCGTCGAGGCGACTCGGCTGATTCGGAATATTATCATGCAATGGCGTCTGCTGCGGATCTTTGGGTGAAAACAACAGGCAAAAAGGTTCTTTTAATGGCACTTGATTCGGGTAACGAAGATGACGTTTGGGCTTGTTATCTGGTTAAGGATAAAATGTCTTTTTCGGAAAAAGCAGAGATTGTAATACACAGAGACGGCACTGAAATACCTGCTGCTTTTTCAAGATGCGAGAAAGTTATCTGTGCTAGATTTCATTCGATCGTTTTGGCTTTGCGGATGGGACTTCCATTCTATCCGCTGATTTTTCGAGAAAAATCGAGAAATCTGCTGAAAGATATAGAATATCCTTTTTCAAAGAGCGATATAGATAATATTGATTTGGAAGGTCTGAGTGCTTTTGTTACCGAAAGACAGCCGACTTTTCACTTGGACAATAATATATATGAACACGCAAAGGATTACGTACAGCTTTTTAAAAACACACTAGGAGAAAATCAAAATTGATGAAGTATATTGACAAGGTACAGAGTACACAGGTAAAGCTTCCTTATGAAAATACAAAAGAATACTACATCGAGCTTGAAGAAGTCGAAGAAAAAACGGTTTATAATATTGTAAAGCGTTGCTTTGATTTTCTTGTTTCTTTGGTCGCGCTGCTTGTACTGCTTGTTCCTATGTGCATAATTGCGGTCATAATCAGGTGTACATCCAAAGGACCTGCTATATATACACAAGATCGTCTTGGAATGAATGGAAAAGCATTTAAGGTTATAAAGTTTCGCACTATGTGTGTTGATGCCGAAGAAGACGGCGCACAGTGGTGTAAAGAAGAGGATCCCAGAGTTACTAAGATAGGTAAATTTCTGAGAAGATACCATATAGACGAGCTTCCTCAGCTTTGTAATATTTTAGTGGGCGATATGAGTTTCATTGGTCCAAGACCGGAAAGAAAATGTTTCCATGACGCATTTGAATCGTATATTCACGGTTTTAGTGCAAGGCTTAAAGTGAAGCCCGGACTCACCGGACTCGCGCAGATTGCGGGAGGCTCTCTTATGCCGCCTGAAGAAAAAATAAAGTACGACGTTGATTATATAAAAAGACGCTCTTTTTCCCTGGATATTAAGATAATATTCAAGACTATCGAAACCGTGATCACACGGAGGTATACTTCTATATGAGTACTCAGTCGAAACGAGTATTGTTCGTTGCAACAGTAGTAAAAACTCATATTATGACGTTTCATATCCCATTTCTGAAAATGTTTAAGGAAATGGGATGGGAAACGACGGTGGTGGCAAAAAATGATTACGATGATCCGAGTGATTGTCAAATTCCGTATTGTGATCATTATATTGATATGCCTTTTGTAAGGCAACCTCTCCACTATGATAATTTACTGTGCTATAAAAAATTAAAAAAAATAATTGATGAGGGTGAATATACTATTATTCACTGTCATACTCCTGTGGGCGGTGTATTGGGGCGTTTAGCAGCGAGACAAGCCAGAAAAAAGGGCACTCGTGTGATATATACTGCTCACGGTTTTCATTTTTATAAGGGTGCTCCTTTAAAAAACTGGTTATTTTATTACCCTGTTGAAAAATTATGCTCTCATTTCACAGATGTCTTAATTACGATAAATAAAGAAGATTTTGAATTTGCCAAGAAAAAGATGAGGGCAAAGCAACTTGAATATGTGCCCGGTGTAGGTATAGACGTAGAAAAATTCTCACAAGAGAATAGCAGTGATACTGATCTACGTAAGACTTACAAAATTTCTGAAAATGAGAAAATTATTCTTTCGGTAGGCGAGCTTAATGAAAATAAAAACCAAAAAGTTATTGTAAGGTCATTAACTTTTGACGGTATGGAAAAGGTGCATTATCTGATTGCGGGCGACGGAGAAAAACGCTTGTGGCTTGAAGAATACGCGACAGAGCTTGGCGTAAATAGCAGAGTGCATTTTCTGGGTTATCGCCGCGATATTGAAAGCCTTTTGAAAAATGTTGATGCATTCGTTTTTCCGTCGTATAGAGAGGGCTTACCCGTTTCTCTTATGGAAGCGATGGCATCGGGAATTCCGATGATTGCTTCAAAAGTCAGAGGAAATGTCGATCTGGTTGAGGATGGTATCAACGGTTTCCTGTGCGATCCGGACGATGCAGAAGATTTTGCGAAGAAAATCAGTTTGGTTCTAAGCGATAATCAGCTTGCCGAACGTTTCTCTGAAGAAAACAAAGAAAGAATCAAGAATTTAGATCAAAAGATAGTTACTGAGGAAATTCGTAAAATATATATGTATGTTGAAGGCTTAGGTATAGAGCGAGGTTGATTTTATACCAAACAAAAGGGGATTTGTGTATGAAAAAACAAAAAATCAAGGTTATGAGTGTTTTCGGGACTAGACCGGAAGCTATAAAAATGTGTCCGCTTGTAAAAGAGCTCGAGAAGCAGTCTGATATGGAGAGTGTTGTCTGTCTTACGGGGCAGCATAAAGAAATGCTTACTCAGGTTATTGATATTTTCGGAGTTCACGCAGACTATAATCTTGAAATTATGCGCCCCTCGCAGACCTTAACAACGATCACGGTAGATATTCTTTCAAAAATAGAAGATGTTTTAAAGAAAGAAGAGCCGGACGTTATTCTGGTGCACGGAGATACTTCTACTTCGTTTGCGACCGCACTTGCGGGATTTTATCAAAAAATCCCCGTAGGACACGTAGAAGCAGGACTTCGCACCTTTAATAAATATTCTCCTTATCCTGAGGAGATGAACCGTTGTCTTACGGGAAGACTTGCATCTATCCATTTTTCGCCCACACGAATGAACGCGGATAATTTGCGTGCCGAGGGAATCACGGAGAGAGTTTTCATTACAGGTAATACCGTAATTGACGCTTTTCAGACGACCGTCAAAGAAGAATATAAATTCAAATCACCTGAGCTGAAATCGGTTACTTTTGAAAACAAGAGAACGATTCTTATGACAGCGCACCGACGCGAGAATATAGGTCAGCCGCTTGAAAATATATGTAATGCGGTTTGCAAAATCGTCGCGGATTTTTCTGACGTGCAGTTGATCTATCCTATGCACCCGAATCCCAAGGTAAGAAAAACAGTTCAGAAAATACTCGGAGAACACGAGAGGATCCATTTGATCGAGCCGCTTGACGTAGAAGATATGCATAATCTTATGGCAAAGAGCTATTTGGTTATGACCGATTCGGGCGGACTTCAGGAAGAATCACCTGCGCTTGGCGTACCCGTCCTTGTGCTGCGTACAGAAACAGAGCGCCCCGAAGCTGTTGAGGCAGGAACCGTGAAAATTGCGGGTGTAAATGAAGAAGAAATATATGCCATGGCTGCCGATATTTTGTCAAACCGTGAATCTTATGAGAAAATGGCACACGCGGTCAACCCGTACGGCGACGGACACGCGTCAGAGCGTATAGTAGCTTTAATACGTTCGTGGCTTCGCGGCAACGATTAAGATTTTAGATTTAATTTATTGAAAGTATTATGAAGCGAGTTGTATTATTAAGATCAAATCCGGTTCAGCCCGATCCGCCGGTTGAAAAGATTGCAGATACGTTACTTGAAAATGATTTGCAGGTTACAATATTGGCTTGGGATAGATCGCAAAAAAAGCATTGCCGTGTTACAGAACAGTTTCCAAACGGCTCTGCTGAAATTGTGCGCTTTGGTATTCCTGCTGTATATGGCGGACGTTGGACAACTCTTATGTCTATCATTCGATTTGAATGGAAGATATTTTCTTGGCTTATAAAAAACAGAAAAAATTATGACGCTATACATGCCTTTGATTTGGATACAAGTTTGGCGGCGTCTGTTGTAAGCCGAATGTTTAAAAAGAAGCTGGTTTATCACGTGTTAGACGCCTATTCACATGCACATTTTTATTCTGATAGCCTAGCCAGACGCTTGGCACACAAGATAGAAATGAAGGTCATCACTCGTGCAGACGCTACTCTGATCTGTACCGAAGCGAGAAAAGAGCAGATCGTTGGCAGTGAACCGAAAAGACTTGAAATTATTCATAATTCACCAGATAATACTATATTAAACTTAGCAGAACAATTCACACTTGAGCCGTCAACGGCGCAGGTAAAGATCGCTTACGTAGGAACACAGTGCAAGGGCAGGGGAATTGAAGAACTTCTCGAAGCTGTAAAGAGTGATCCGCGTTTTGAGCTGCATATGGGTGGCTACGGACCTTTAGACGATGCTATTCGCAAGGCAAGTGAAGAGTGTGATAGAATACATTATTACGGCAGACTTGCGTATGCACAAACCTTGTCGCTCGAACGTCAGTGCGATTTGATGATAGCAATCTACGATCCGTCTATTTCTAATCATCGGTATGCCGCACCAAACAAGCTTTATGAATCGCTTATGCTCGGCAAACCGCTTTTGATGTGCAGAGATACAGGGTGGAATGATCTGTTTGAAAAGGAAAATATTGGATGCCTGATAGAATATTCTCGGGAAGGTATTGAACGAGGACTAGACGAGCTGTATAAAAACAAAGAAAAATGGTCGAAAATGTCCCAAAACGCAGTACGTCTGTATGATACGATGTATTCGTGGGAAATTATGAAAGAACGTGTTAGAAAAATCTATTCTGAAATAATTTGAGGTGTTCTTGATGCGGCAGAAAATATTGTTCGTAGCGCAAAATATGAACGTCGGCGGTATTCAAACGTCGCTTTTGAATTTGCTGAAAACCATAGAAAATAAGTGCCCCGAGAAGTACGAGGTATCGCTGTTTTCCTTCGGGAAAGGGGTACTGCTTGAAAATATACCCGATAATGTTTCTGTGATTCTCGGAAACAAGGCACTCAGACTGTCGGCAGACTCGTTTTATGCGGTTTTAAAAAGAAAAAATCCGATAGATATACTGCTGCGAATCTTGCTTATGATATACGTCAGAATTTTCGGTTCTGAGCGCTTTTACCGCAAGCAGTTCAAAAAATGCAAACTAAAACAGGAATATGATATAGCAATATCATATTTTAACGACGTTATGGGCACCTATTTCAATCAAGGGACAAATATGTTTGTGTCCGAATACATTAAGGCTAGGGAAAAGCTTGCGTGGATTCATACCGATCCTATCAAGGCGGATTTTTCCGCGCAGTATTGCCGCAAGATATATAAGGATTTTGACCGTATCATTTGTGTTTCGGGCGCGGTGAAAGAAAAATTTGAGAAACTTATACCCGAATATTCTTCGAAAAACGAAGTGATCCACAATCTTGTGCCCGAGGAAGAGATTCGCACGCTTGCACAGGCAGAAAAGCCGTATGATGAACGAATATACAATATCGTTACGGTTGGAAGAGTAGATAACGCCACAAAGCGTATGGACGAAATTATTAAACTGTGCTCGCGTCTGCGTGAAGAAGGGATCACCGATTTTTGTTGGCATATAGTTGGCGCAGGCCCTGACCTTTCGGGAAATCTACGACTCGTAGAGGAGCTTGGCGTTTCCAATCTTATTTGCTTTGAAGGAGAAAAAACGAATCCTTTTCCCTATATCAAAAATGCAGACCTTTTTGCGCTTTTCTCGGCTTACGAGGGTTTTCCGATGGTAATATGCGAAGCGCAGGCGCTGGGTACGTACATATTAACGACGAGTTATGCCGCGGCGAGAGAACAGATTACTGAAGATCAAGGATTTATTGCGGCAAGCGACGAAGAATTTTATCAAGAACTGAAGAGGTTGATTAAGTGTCGAAATTAAGTGTTGTTGTTCCGGTTTATAATGCGGAAAAATATCTCAAGGAATGCCTTGACAGTATTCTGAAGCAGACTTTTACAAATCTTGAAATTATTTTGATCAATGACGGTTCGAGCGATAGAAGCGGAGAAATTTGCGATGAATATGCACTGAGAGATGAGCGTATCAGAGTTATTCACCAAGAAAATCACGGTGTTACCTTTTCAAGACAGCTTGGCACATCTTATGCAACAGGTGATTTTGTAACCTATGTGGACAGTGATGACTGGATCGATAAAGAAACGTACTCTGTTATGATGGCGCATATTGAAGATACCAATGCTGATATTGGAATCTTTGCTATGCTAATTGAAGATGTCGTGCCAAAAGCTATCATCAACAATACTGAACCGGGCTTTTTCTCCAAAGAAAAGTTAAATGAGTGTATATATAATAGGATGTTGTTCGATTATGAGCTTAATGGATCCGCGCTGATTCCCTCACTTTGCAATAAAATCATAAAAAGATCGATTTTATGTGAAGTAATTCCCTCGGTATCACAAAATATCGATTACGGGGAAGATGCGATCGCGGCATATTTAGCTATACTAAACGCGGCTTCTGTATACGTTTCAAACGATACTTTTTACCATTATAGAACCAATTTGTCTTCGGCATCATATAAAAGCTCTGATGTTATGGCGCAGAGGATCGTGGCCCTAAAGAAAGAAATGAAAAAATGCTTTACGGGAACAAAAATTGATGTGAACTCGCAAATAGACGGGTATATAACACGCCATACGGTTGAATGGACAAGAGACGCGCTTCTTGATTCATCGGACAATATGTCGTTTTCGGAACGTTGCAAAGTTGTTTCGAGTTTTGTAGATCAAGATGTTATAAGCTCGTCGCTCTGCCTAGCTTATCCGAAAATTCAAAATTTGAAGGAAAAAATCAAAGTGTTTTTGATAAGACATAAACAGTTTCGTCTTTTGAAGCTTTTGTTTAAAAAGGTATAAAACATTTATAAGGAAATCTGCAATATGAAAAAGAGAATTCTTCTTGTTTCGCCGTTAGAACTGTGTGTTGGTGGTGTTTCTGCAGTTCTTATGACAATTGTAAAAGAACTTAATAATGAATATGATTTTGACATAGTAACGCTGTGCGATAAATCGGGTTACTATGATGATACATTTAAAAAATACGGGGTGAATGTTTATAAAATCAATTCTATTAGTTATGCCGATCACAAAATTCTATATCCTTTTTCATTTTTTCAGATCTACAAAGGTATTACCAAACTGCTGAAAAAAAACAAATACGATATAATTCACTGCCATAGCGGGTGGCAAGATGCAGCCTGCCATTTAGCTGCCAAGCATATGGGGGTTTTAGTAAGAATATCTCACGGACACGGGACATACCTATGGCATGGCCGTAATTTGATAATGAGGTTGTATTTTAATATTACCAAAAAGATACTTTGCAAGTATGCAACGGTTAGACTTGCATGCTCTAAAAATTCAGGCGACTCGCTTTACAACGATGTGGATTATCAAAATATTACAAATCCAGTCTATGTTTCGCTGTATGAATCTATAAAGCATATTTCACATGACGGTATCAATCTTCTGCAAATAGGATATTTTTGCAAATTAAAAAATCAGATTTTTTCTTTGAATTTACTTAACGAGCTTCGTGAAAGAGGAATAGAATCCCGATTGTCATTTATAGGATACAGGCATCCCGACGAACCGGATTATCTTGAAAAAATGAACGAAGTAATTATGGACTATGAACTTGCGGAATTTGTTTCAATTCTTCCGCATGATTATGATAAGAGAAGCGCCTTTGCGGAAGCGGATTACAGTCTTCTTCCTTCGGAGTCCGAGGGTCTTCCTTTGGTTGCATTGGAATCGCAAGCTGCCGGAGTTGTCTGCTTGATGTCAGATAATATTTCAGAAGATTCAAATGTAGGAGCGGGATTTTTTCTTCCGCATAATGACGTAAAAATATGGGCAGATGCTATCACCAAAGGATTTAATGTGGATAAATATAAATTATCGCAAAATCTTTTAAATATATCTACAGAAGCTTATATAAGAAAAATAAAAGCACATTACGAAAGTGCCGCGAAAAGTAAATAAGCGTAACAATTATGATTACAGCATAACAGAGGTAAATAATATGAATATTGATTTTGTTGTTACATGGGTTGACGGCAGTGATCCTGAATGGTTGAAAGAAAAAAATCAATATATGCAGAAAAATGAAAAAGAAGGTGGAGAAAACCGATACCGCGATATGGAAACCCTCAAATATTGGTTTCGCGCAGTAGAGGCCTATGCCCCTTGGGTTAATAAGATTCATTTTGTTACATGGGGACATCTGCCCGAGTGGCTTAATACGGATAACCCTAAACTACATATTGTTAATCACAAGGATTATATTCCCGACAAATATCTGCCTACTTTCAGCTCGCATCCGATTGAACTCAATATGCATAGAATTCCGGGACTAAGCGAACATTTCGTGTATTTTTGCGATGATATGTTCTTAAACGGTCCTATAAATCCAGAATTCTTTTTCAAAAACGGTCTGCCCTGCGACTATGCTCACCTTACAAACGTTTGGCTGGAGAGCTCGGACGACGGATACGGACATATACTTTTCACAGAGGTTCACGAGATCAGTCGATTCTTTTCGTACGCCAAGTCATTTTTTAAGAATATCGGGCATTATGTGAACTTTGCATATCCGTGGAAGGCGAATCTGCGAAATATTTTAAAGCTGGAAAACAAAAATCTTTTTGTTGGATTTGATAATCACCATCTTGCTTCTCCCTATTTGAAAAGCACGCTCGAAGAGGTATGGGAAAAAGACGAAGCGACTCTCGATAAGATTTGTTACAATAGATTTCGTACCCCGTACGACGTCAGTCAAAGTATTTTCCGCTATTGGCAGTTGGCGTCGGGAAAATTTTCGGTTGTTTCGAAAAAATCGCGAGGAAAGGTTTTTAGTCTTTTGAATGATTTGTCGGAGCTGCAGAACATAGTTGCAGATGAAGAATGTAAAATGCTGTGCATAAATGATTCTTCATACGTTGACTTTGATTACTCTAAGCAAACTGTAATAAAGTCTTTTGAAAAGAAATTCCCCGAGAAGAGTACTTTCGAAAATCAGGCAGAGAACTGAAGAGAACGAATATATTTATCTCAAACAATTCTGAAAAACATAGACTTATTTATACAGAGAAAACAACCAATGTAACTATAATAACAGGTGGTAAAAAATGAAAAAAATCAAACTTCTTATAGGCAGAGTTATTTATCTCCTGGCTGCCCATTTGCCTGCATCTTTCTTTTGGATAAATTTAGGTCAAAAGCAGATCAGAGCCTTTTGCGCTAAACTTATTCTTGAAAAATGCGGCAAGAACGTAAATATAGAAAAGGGCGCACAGTTTCCGTCTTCACTTGAGATCGGAGATAATTCGGGCGTCGGGATAAATGCACAAATAAACGGCAAAACCATCATTGGAGATAACGTTATGATGGGTCCCGATGTTTGCATTTTTGTTACCAATCATATGTTTGACCGAATAGATATCCCAATGAACACTCAAGGATTTTCTGAAGAAAAGCCGGTCGTTATTGGAAATGATGTTTGGATCGGAGCGCGGGTTATTATTCTTCCGGGCGTTCGAGTGGGAAACGGTGCTATTATTGGTGCCGGAGCTGTTGTAACACACGACGTTCCCGATTATGCAATTGTTGGGGGAAATCCTGCGCGTATTTTAAAAATGCGAAGATAAATAATCTTCGGGAAAGGCATTATCCGTTATGAAAAAACCATCGGTAACAACACTGAATATAAGTGTATCGGTTTTTCATCAGGTTTTTACTGCAATTTGCAGACTAATTCTTGCAAGAATCATACTGAAAAATTTTGGTTCGGAAAATAACGGACTGATGCAATCAATAGAGCAGATTCTCGCCTATACTATGCTGCTTGAAGGCGGTATTGGCGGAGTTATGCGTGCTTCGCTGTATAAGCCGCTTGCAGAAGGCGATATGAATGCTGTTTCCGATATTTTCAATGACGGAAAAAGATTTTTCGGAAAACTGTCTTCAATATTTATCATATTTGCTGTCGCACTGGCAGGCAGTATGAAATTCTTTGTTCAAACCGAGTTTGATTGGCTCTACGTTGCTACTATGGTCATAATTCTCGGAACGAACACCTTCTTCAATTATTATTTTGCTTTGATACACAGGCTTCTTATGACTGCCGATCAAAAGCTGTATATGATTCAAATTTTTCAAATCATAAGTACAGCCCTTAATTTGACGGTGTGTATCGCAGCAGTTTATTTTGGGGCAAACTTACATACTGTAAAAATTTTGACAATTGCCGTATCTTTAATTGTTCCTGCGGCGTGCCGTTTGTATGTTCGTAAGCACTATGTTATTTCAAAAAGAAAGTCTGACGGCAATTTTTCAGTTCCACAAAAGCGCGATGCTGTCATTCATCATCTGTCTTATGTTATCCATAAAAATACAGACGTGGTCATGCTCTCGCTTTTCGGCGGATTCAAGGACGTTTCGATATACGCAGTTTATCACTCGGTTATTCTTATGCTTGAACAAGTACTTGTGTCGGTTTCCTCGGGAATTTCAAGCAAGATCGGCGAGCTGTGGGCGCGCAGAGAACACAAGAAGCTAAATGACACGATAAATATCTACGAAGTTACCAGCGGTGCGTTATCCTGCGCGGCTATGACCGTATGTATGGTGCTGATATTGCCATTTGTAATGCTTTACACCGACGGCGTAAATGATGCTAACTACTATCAGCCCTTATTTGCACTCTTCGCAATTTGCGCAAGTCTGGCAGATCTGCTCGGTTTACCATACAAGACGCTTATCAGTGCCGCAGGGCATTATAAACAGACAAAAGTAGGCGCAATCGTAGAAGTGTCTATCAACTTGGGACTTTCATTTATTTTGATACATTCCTTGGGACTTGTCGGAGTTGCAATCGGAACCTTAGTGGCGATGGCTTTCAGACTTCTTTACAGTGTTTGGTATCTGTCCAAGGCTATTTTGAACCGTCCTAAACGCAAATTCTTTAAATTTGTTTTGCCTAATTTGACACTGTGTGCTTTGCTTATTTCAATGTTTGGAAAATTCGGAGATTTTTATGCGGATAGCATTCTGCAGCTCTTTGTAAACGCCGTTAAGGTTTCTTTGATTGTTTTCCCACTATTTGCTGTAATGAATTTGTTGATTTCCCCGAAATTATTTAAGATGATTTTTAGAAAAAAACAATAAATTTTTTTAAAAACGCACACCTAAGTGAATTTAGGTGTCAGTATATGCCGACAGTAATTAAATAGCTAATATGCACCCCGAAAAGTTGTATAAATTTTCGGGGTGTTTTTTGGTTAAAATTATCAAAATTATAATATCTGTCTTGACAAATATGTATATTAGTGATACTATTAACATAGCTAGCCATAAAATTTTTAATAAAGGAGAATTTTTATGAAAACACTTAAAAGACTAGTTTCTTGCTTGCTCGTTTTCTCGATGATAGCGTCGATGTTTTTGGCAGTAACAGCCGCAACAGAGACCGCTGAATCGAGCGAAAGAACAGGTATCACCGTAGAACGTGTGCAGTCGGCAGACGTTTTCGGCGAAGCACTTACACACACTAAGGGATACTACATGATTGATAAGAAGCTGGAAGCACTTCCTGTTACTTATGAGGCATGGGTATATATTCCCAGCGAGGTATATGACACCGCAAGCGGCGTTATCCTCGGAACACAGTGGGACATTTGGAATGACACCTGGACCGGTGGAAACTCGGGTGATACTCACTTTTCCTTCGGAATAAGAGCGGGCGGACATCCTACCCTTGTTTACGGTAAAAATGGCAGTAAACAGGTTTGGGAAGCGACCGGCAAAGGCGTAATTCCGGCAGATAAGTGGACTCACGTCGTTATGGGACACGACACACGAGAAGCCAACAGACATGTTTGGTGCTTTATTGACGCCGGCGGCGAAGGCGGTTGGGATACATTTGAAAAGGTTGGTAAGGGAGCGGGTCTCCTTGAACTTGATGCCTCTGCACTCGACAACCCTGTTTATCTTGCAGGCGACGGTATCGGCGGTACCAGCCATGCGCTCGATAGCGGCATAATCCTCGGCGATGTTGCGCTGTATTCCGACCTTCGCGCTGCATCGGGCGGAGAGGTTAAGTACGATTATGAAAACGGCGCTGACCTTACCGACCCCAACCTTATTCTCTATTATCAGATATCTTCTGCAAATCAGAATAAGGACATTAAGGACGCAAGCGGACACGGTTATGATATGAACTTTTACCGCACCTTCCTTACTGAAGCTGAAATGAATGAAATTCGCGCGAAGGATGAGTACGAATATACTTATTCAATAGCATTCCTTCCCGACCTTCAGTATATGACAAACAGATTCCCGAATAAGCTCGGCGCTATTTTCGACCACATTATCGATACCAAAGAAGATAAGAATCTTCAGTACGTTGTCAGTGTCGGAGATATTACAGACAAGGACGCGCAGTGGGAATGGAATGCTGTGAAAAAGCAGTATGATCTTCTTGATGCTGCAGGAATTCCCTATACCCTTGTAAGAGGAAACCACGATATTTACACAACCGATAAGGTTATGCTTGACCAGACGTTCGGTAAGGATTCCGAGTACTATAAGCACGTTGCAGCAAACGGCGGATTCTACGATACAAACTCTGCAACTAACGCGTACGTTCGTTTTGAAGTCGGAAGCGTTAAATACCTGATACTCTGTCTTGACTGGGGTATTAAGGATACCAAGGTTCTTGACTGGGCTGACGACGTTATAGAAGCACATCCCGACCGTCGTGTTATGGTTACAATGCACGCTTGGATGAACAGTGACGGAACGAGATTTGAAGAAGGCGATTCGTGCATCCCCAGCGACTATAATTCTGCTAATATCGACCCTCAGCAGATGTGGGACGACTACTTCGCAAAGCATTCCAATATCGATATGATCGTCTGCGGTCATATGCATTCTGATAACATTCTTGTAGAGAACGCAACTGGAACTAACGGAAACCTCGTATATCAGTTGCTTATAGACAGCCAGAGCTCCGATCTTGGCGTTGCCAGCGGCGGATACAACGGACTCGGTCTTATTGCATATATGTACTTCACCGAGGACGGTAACCACGCGAAGATAGAATACTACTCAACAACATACAACAGATACTACTACGAAAAGAACACAGAGATCAGCCTTGATTTCGGTGATTCTAACAAATTCATAGAATCAGACGGAACACCTCTCGTTCCCAACTCTACAGATAACGCGAACTGGACAACTGTGGACGGTAAGCTTTACCTTAAGGACAGCGTTAACCATAGTCTGCTCCGTTTTGAAAATGAACTTGATCAGAACAGAGTTGAAGCTACTATATCTACCAGCACAGCAGCTCATAAAACTGCGCTTACAAGTAGAGGTAACATAAGAGACGGTATTATATTTGCTGTTTCTGAAGACGGAAAAAATTACTACTGGGCGTTCGTCAATGCATGGAACTGTATAGAAGTTTACAAAATGTCAGATTGGTTGCTTATGTCAGATCCCGATAACAACTGCGGTGGAACAGGCGGAGTAGACGTTTCGGCTGTTGCAGATGAATTTACACTTGCAGTTGAATGGGACAACGCAGGCAATATTAAGGTATACGTAGATGGTGATCTTATTCACGATCTTAAAGACCCCGGTACTCCTCTCACAGGCACCGGTTACGGACTTCGTTCGGTTAAAGGCGTTGCTAGTAATGACACAGGCTCATATTACACATCGATCGTAGCAGGTGAAAAGGTTACATCTACACCTGTCATACCCGGCACGCCCGAGTCTAGCCTCCCTGTTTATGACAACTTCAAGGATGCAGCAGGAAACGTTCTGAATCCTTACTTTGTAAACAACGTAATTTGGGATAATAATAGCGGAAAAGTATTCCTTCCCGAAAAGATCGCCAAGGGATTCCTTCTCTTTGACAATGAGCTTGCAAACAACAGAATTGAAGCTACAATAGTTGTCAAGGATAACAAGGGTGGCGCTGATAACGGCGGCGACGGCAACAAGAGATCGGGTCTTGTGTTTGCTCTTACAGATCACGACGGCGACGGAATGTTCAATCCGACAGGCACCGACGTAAGCTACTACTGGGCATTTATCAATGACTGGGGTGCCCTTGAAGTTATCGAAATGGGTAAATACGGCAACTGGCAGTGGCTTAGCAACCCGGCAGCTGACATCAACTCGTACGGCATCAATACCGATGAGGGCGTCAGACTTGCAGCTGAATGGGACGATCAGGGACACATTAAGATGTACGCAAACGACCAGCTTGTACTTGATATTACAGACCCTACACCTCTTACAGGTGATCTCTACGGTATGTATGCAGTTAAGCACTATAACTACGCTTCTGATCCTTCTCTCGTTAATACCTACTACACTTCACTCGTAGCAGGCGAAGAGTTAATATGGGCTGAATCCGAAGGACCTTCTATTCCCGACTCGTATGAAAACTGCGTAGACGGTGAAGCAAACCTTCTTAACCCCTACTTTGTAAACGAAAATTATTGGTTTGACGACAACGGCGGTCTGAAGCCGGCACCGGGTGCGATGGAAAACTTCCTTCTCTTCGATACTCCTCTCGCAAACAACAGAGTAGAAGGAACACTCAAAATTGCAATCAACGGCGATAAAAACACCAGAAACGGTATTGTATTTGCTCTTACAGACATAGACAATGACGCTACATTCGCTTCTTATTCCGGAACCGACCTGAGCTACTACTGGGTATTTGTCAGCGGTCAAAATATGCTGGGACTTGCCGAAATGGGTGCAAAACAGAACTGGGCTTGGCTTGCCGATGAAGTTAGCCTTGAGACACTCGGCATTGACGCTGCGCAGGGTGTTACACTTGCAGCCGAGTGGGATGCCGAGGGTAACATCAAGGTATTTGCAAACGGAATTCTCGCTATTGAAGCTAAAGACGCATCTCCTCTTAACGGTAATCTCTACGGTGTGTTTATGAGAAGCTGGGCTAATACTGCGGATGGCGGTTTCGCACACAAGCATACTCTTACATCTTATGTAGCAGGCGGCGCACTCACAATTCCTGATACAACAGTAAGTGTTACTGTCGATCCTACAGATGCAGGAACAGTTACAGGCGCAGGCGACTACATTCTCAACGCTACGGCAACTCTTACAGTAACAGCTAACGCAGGATATAGCTTTGTTGGTTGGTATGATGGCGAAGAGCTTAAGTCTTCAGATACAACTTATACATTCAAAGTAACAGCAGATTGCAACCTTACTGCTAAGTTCAGTAAGAACACATATGAAGTTACTGTAGCACCCGAAGCAAACGGAACAGCTGAAGGCGGCGGTACCTTTGCCGAAGGTGCAAGCATAACTGTAACAGCAACTGCGAACACAGGCTACAAGTTTGCCGGCTGGTATAACGGCACAACAAAGGTTTCTGCAGATGCAACATACACCTTCATAGTAGAAGAAAATATTACTCTTACAGCAAAGTTTGAAAAGGTAACGTATACTGTTCCTAAGGACGCAGAAGGCAATCCTCTTAATCCTTACTTCGTAAACGGCAATACTTGGACAGAGGCAGACGGCGCAATTAAGCCGGCACCGGGTGCGATGGAAAACTTCATTCTCTTTGATAATGCTCTCGCAGTAAACAGAGTAGAAGCTACCTTCAAAAACCTTCCGCATAACAACGACGGCAACACCAGAAACGGTATCGTATTCGCTCTTACGGATATCGATGGCGACAAGACCTTTGGTATGGGCGATGCTGGCGTAAGCTACTACTGGGCATGTGTCAGTGGTTACGGTGAAGTACAGCTTATACAAATGGGCGCAGGTAAGAGCTGGCAGAATTATACAACAGGTGGTTCTGTTGATCTCTCCAAGGATGTTACACTTGCAGTTGAATGGGATGCAGAAGGTAACATTAAGGTATTTGCAAACGGAGAACTCCGTATTGAAAAGAAACTCGCTGAACCTCTCACAGGTAACCTCTACGGTGTGCTTATGAGAAGCTGGGCTAACACTGAGGGTGGCGGTTATTCACACGCACATACCGTTACATCCTTCATAGCAGGCGGCGCACTCGCAACTCCTGAAAAAGTAGAGATTACTGTTGATTCTACCGAAGGCGGAACAGTTACAGGCGCAGGCGAATACGAGTTTGGTGCAAGCGTAACTCTTACAGCAACACCTGCTGATGGATATGTCTTCGAAGGCTGGTATGAAAACGGTGAACTCGTTTCTTCTAGCAAGGTACTTACCTTCACAGCACAGGCAGACCGCCAGCTTACTGCAAAGTTTGCTGCCGAAGTTGTGGAATTTATTTACGGCGATGCTAACGGCGACGGCGAGATCAATATGGACGACGTTATACTGCTGAGAAAATATATCACGAAATTCGATTACGATACAAACACCTCGGGCGAAAACGTTGAGGCTGGAGCTGACGCAAACGGCGACGGAAAGATCAATATGAAAGACGTTATACTCCTCAGGCAGTACATAGCAAACTATGATTACGAAACCGGAAGCTCGAGTGTAGTACTCGGACCGAAATGGCAAGCTGATGGAGAACTTAAGATTCTGGCAATCGGTAACAGTTTTTCAGTAGATGCAATGCAGTATCTTTATCAAGTAGCTCAGGATGCAGGCGTTAAAAACATTACTCTCGGTAATATGTATATAGGTGGCTGCACACTTGAAACTCACTTGGCAAACGCAAGGAATAACAGTAACGCATACAGGTATTACACAAATACAAATGGCACGTGGACGTCAGTAGAAGGGGTATCAATTGAAACAGCAGTAACAAGCGACGATTGGGACTTTATTACCTTCCAGCAGGCAAGTGGATATAGCGGAGTTGCAGACACATATCCCGACCTTGTCGAGCTTATGAGCATAGTTAGATCGCTTGATCAAAATGCGACATTTGCTTGGCACATGACTTGGGCATACGATGAGGACTCAACACATCAGCATTTCGCACACTATAACAATGACCAAATGACTATGTATAATGCAATAGTTAATGCGGTTAATACACATATTTTACCGAATGACAAGATAGACATCATAATTCCGTCAGGAACAGCTGTTCAAAACACAAGAACATCCTTTATAGATGATATGACTCGTGATGGATACCACCTGTCTAATATCGGTCAATACATCGCAGCAATGACCTATATGAAAGCACTTACAGGTCTTTCGATTGACAATTCTACAAACAGACCATCTGATATGGATAGTTACGAGCTTATGGCAGCAATAGAAAGCGTAAATAATGCAATTAAAACTCCTTTTGCAGTAACTGATTCGCTGTACCCTGTGGCTCCGTATGATGATTCGGCAAATGTTGGCGTAATTCCCGAGGGATACGTTCAGTTGACAGCCAGCCAGATGGGACTTACTGCGGCAAGCTACTATAATACTGCGGGCAGCGATATTTGGGAAAATACATCAAGTGCGTTTGCGCGTGGATTTATGGCTACAAAGAAGTTCACAAAAGAGGAGCTTCCTGTTGGTTCAATTATTGAAATTGCTGAAGGCTGGAGATACCGTCCTGAAGGCTGGGAATACACAGGAACAAGACCTGACAACGTAAGCATGGTAAGAATTATAATCGATGAGGAATGGTGGGGCACATATACTGAAAGAGCCTTTAATATATCACAAAATGATCATTCCACAAGCAATACAGTTGAAATTACTCTTTCAACTGAAGAGGTTGCAAACACAATATTTAAGATTATAGTTCCGGAGTCAGCGGCGCAGTAATTGCAAGCATATGATTTTTGATGTAATTATAATCACTGGCAGGACAATAATCAAATAAACAACACAAAACAGCCGCACTTCTTAAAAGGAGTGCGGCTGTTATTTATGCGAATTTGTTAGTTAAATTTGTTAAGTTTTTGATGTTTTTCTTGACAAATGTGTATATTAGTGCTATACTGACGGTGATTAGGCATAAAAAATAATAAAGGAGAGTTTTTATGAAAACATTTAAAAAACTGATTTCGTGCCTGCTCGTTTTCTCGATGATAGTTTCGATGTTTTTGGCAGTAACAGCTACCACAAGCACCGAAAGAACGGGCATCTCCATTGACCGCGTAACAACGCAAAATAAGCTCGGGGAAAACGCAACCTACCCCGAGGGTTATTACGTTACCGACAAAAGACTCGACAAAGCACCTGTAACCTTTGAGTTCTGGGCTTATGTACCTGAGAACGTATGGAGCACTGCAAGCGGCGTTGTACTTAGTACCTATGCCGAAATCGGTGCATCTACCAACACAAACGACTGGTTCACTCTTTCTATAGAGCCCGAAGGACGCCCTAAGCTGTCCATCGGATATTCTGACGGAAGATGCTATGAAAAGCTGTTCGGAAATTGGTTGGGCGCAGATATGTGGACTCACGTTTCTATCGTTTTGAACGATGAAACAAATAAGGTATTACTCTACGTAAACGGAGTGTATAGAGGTGAGGCTGACTTTGGCGCAGGCGACAGCGCTCCTATACTTAACCAGAATTTAGATACTCTTCTTTATCTGCTCAGCGACGCACACGTAGCAAACGGTAAGGCAATGTGTGATATAAAGATAAGCGACGTTGCGGTATACAGCGATATGCGTACTGCTACCGAGGTAAGCAGTAACTACGTGAACGGCGTAAACGCAGGCGACGATGACCTTATGCTTTATTATCAGATCTCCGAAGACGATAAGGAAAAGGACATTAAGGACGCAAGCGGTAACGGATATGATATGAAGTATAACCGCACCTTCATTACCGAAGCTGAAATGGACGCCATTCGCGCGCAGGAAGACAAGGACTATGCTTATTCGATAGTTTTGCTTCCCGACACGCATTTCTATACGACAGTTGCTGCCGAAAAGCGTAAAGCAATCCTTGATTACGTTATTGCAAACAGAAATTCAAAGAATATACAGTACGTTATCGGACTTGGCGATATGTCAGGCGACGGTAAGGCTGGCGAATGGGAGCTGGTAAAGGAAGAATACGGACGCCTTGATGCAGCAGGAATTCCGTACACTGTTGTAAGAGGTAATCACGATTCGGTAAGTAATCCCGCGATCTTTAACAGCATTTTCGGACAGGGAACAGCCTACTACGAGCACGTTAGTAAAAACGGCGGATTCTATAAAACGAATTCCTCTACCAATACATACGTTTGCTTCAAAGCAAATAACAACGTTGATTATATGATACTGAATCTCGACTTCGGTATCGACAGAGACGTGCTTAACTGGGCAGATAAGGTCCTTTCCGAGCACCCCAACCACCGCGTTATAGTTTCAACACACGCGTGGCTAAGCGGTGATGGAAGAATGCTTACCGTAGGGTCTGCGGCTGAGCCGAGTATGTATAATCCTGCATACCTTGACCCCGATTATATATGGGATAAGTGCCTCAGCAGACACGCGAATATAGATATGATCGTCTGCGGTCATACACAGTCCGACCAGATCCTCACAACACCGATAGTCGGTGTTAACGGAAACGTGGTTTATCAGGTTCTTATCAATAACCAGAATTCTCCCTGGCAGCTCAGCGGACTCGGAAATATTGCGATTATGAACTTCACAGCCGACGGACGTTTTGCAAATATAGCATATTATGCGACCGTTCACGGTAAATATTTCTACGAAGGAAACGCAGATATAAAATTTGACTTCGATGCCAAGGACGCAGTGCCCGAAAGAACAGGCGTTGAATTTGAGGAAGTGAAAACGTCAGGAGTTTCACACCCCGACGGCTATTATAAGTCTGAGGATAAGCTCGGCGATCTTCCCGCTACCTATGAAGCTTGGGTAAACGTAAAGGACTTCGACGCATTTAAAACAGGTGGTTCTATTCTCGGCAACCGAGAGAAAGGTAAAAACTCTTACTTTGCACTTGAGCTCTTGCCTTGGGGACAGATCAGCCTTAAGTACGTAAATGAAGGTACACAGAAGACATACACATTCCCCATTGAGCCCGATTCAAGCCGTCCTACAGTTAATCCCGTGCGCATATGGAACGACGGTTGGCATCACCTTGCAGTTACTCACGACGTAGCAAATAACAAGATCAAATGTTATATTGACGGCGTATTTGCAAGTGAAATGAGCGCGGACGGATTTGCGCTGCCTGCATTTAGTAATATGAGCAGCACGCTTTATCTCGGAAGCGACGGCGAGGACGGACATTCTAAGTTCGGCGCGTCGGGATCGTTTGCAGGTGTCATCAGCGATGCTGCGCTCTACTGCGACGTGCGTACAGACGCGGAGATCAAGAGCGACTTTGAGAACGGTGCAAGCTTGGGCGATGCAGATCTTCTTGCAGCTTATGACATTTCCTCGTTTAATCAGAACAGAGATATAGAAGATATAAGCGGAAACGGTGTCGATATTAAGAAATACAACTCGAATATCGTTATGGACGGTACAAAGGAATCTTATTCCACTGTAAAGGGTCTTGACGCTATCCCGCAGACCTACGAGATGTGGATATATCTCCCTGCCGTACTGCTTAGTGATCTGAAATCTGACGTTATTTTCGGAAACTGTAATGCAGCAAATAATAACGGTATAAGAATTGACATTAAGGAAAACGCATTCGGAGAGATCCGTCTTTCCTATCTCGGTGATTGGGCGCAGGCTGTATCGTGGGGAGCAGGAGCTACCATTTCCGCGGACACCTGGACTCACGTTGCCATCACACATAATATAGCAACCAGAGAGGTTAAATTCTACTTTAACGGCGTACTTGGCGCAACCAGAGATCTGGGCTTTACACCCGATCCCGCGAAGGTTTTGGCAAATACTACCTTCTATCTTGGTGCAGACGGACATGATCCTTCAAGCAATACAGAGCCTCGTGTGCTCGGCGATTTCGCGGCTTATTCGGACGTTCGCAGTGCAGACGAGATTGCAGCGTCTTACAAGAACGGTATCGACGTAAACGATGCAAACCTTATGCTCTATTGGGATATTCCCGAGACGGGCAAGGGACAGGATATTAAAGACGAGAGTAGTAATAAAGTTGATCTTGAATACAACAGTCTACTCGTCTTGGACCGCTCGAAAGAGTCTTATTCCACAAGCAAGGGCTTTGACGTTGTTCCGCAGACATATGAAATGTGGGCATATCTCCCTGCAGAGTCTAATCAGGCACTTAACAACATCATTTTCAGTAACGTTTCGATGCAAAACCCCAACGGTATCAGAATTGACTTCCAAGAGGGTAAAAACGGATTTGTTCGCCTTGCATACCTTAACGACTGGATAGGTGCAACAGCGTGGGAAACAGGTGCGACTGTTCCTGTTAACACATGGGTACACGTTACTATCGTTCACGACCTGACAGCTAAGAATGTTTACTTCTACTTTAACGGCGAGCTGAAAGCCACAAGGGAAAATGTCGCCGCACCCGATGCAAATAAGGTCCTGGCGAATACAGAATTCTATTTCGGCGGAGATGCACGAGATCCCGCACATTCGGCACCTACCCGTGTCCTTGGCGACTTTGCGGTATATTCGGACGTTCGTACAGCCGCGGAGGTTATGAACGACTATAAGAACGGACCGGACGTAAACGACAGTAATATTATGCTTTACTGGGACGTTCCCGAGACAAATGAAAAGCAGGACATCGAAGACAAGACAGGAAACGGATACGATCTTAAATACAGTCTTGTCGATACTGCTGAAATAAAGATTGACGCGACACCCGAAGCGGGCGGAACGGTCAGCGGCGCAGGAATATATGATTACGGATCGAGTGTAACCGTTACAGCTACAGCAAACCAGGGATATAATTTCCTCGGCTGGTATGTTGGAAATGAAAAGGTTTCTAACGATGCGGTATATAGCTTCACAGCACTCGAAACGCTTAGCCTGACGGCAAAATTCCGAGATCCTTCCTATATACCCACTTCTTACGAAAACTGCATGGATTATAAGGGCAATCTTCTTAATCCTCATTTTGTAAACGGAATAATCTGGGATGAAGAGAACGGAGCTATTAAAGTTCCTGCAGGATCTGCCTTCAACTTCCTTCTCTTTGATGATACACTCAAAACCAACAGAGTTGAAGCTACGTTCGTTATCAGTGATAATACAAATAGCGATAAAGACCACAGAAACGGTATCGTATTTAGCTTCACGGATATTGACGGCGACCTGACGACGACAAGTAACTGGGATACTGACATCAGCTACTACTGGGCATTTATCAATGACTGGGGCCACTTACAGCTTTGGGAAATGGGTGCATATGACGCTTGGGGAGCAGGATTCA
>JAZNNR010000029.1:0-4367 GCA_045580325.1 Eubacteriales bacterium | reverse complement strand
GGCTTGCCTAAGTCTGCAGCTTATCGTAGCGCTGCTGCTGACCGTCATTTTGCTCCTGGGCAACCACACATTTCTCATGGCCTTCGGTGCCAGTAAGAACACGATCCACTATGCTGTGGATTATATGAACATCTATGCCATCGGTACGGTGTTCGTTCAGCTAACGCTCGGTATGGGCGCGTTTATCACCGCGCAGGGCTACACAAAAATCAGTATGATTACTGTGCTTATCGGTGCTGTCAGCAATATCATTCTCGACCCGATCTTCATTTTCGGTTTTAAGATGGGTGTCAAAGGTGCAGCGCTTGCCACCATCCTTTCACAAGCTATCTCTTGCATTTGGGTGCTCCTCTTCCTTTGCGGAAAGAAGACTTATCTGAAGCTCAAAAAGCATAATCTTCGTATAGATGCAAAGCTCGTTTTCCCTTGTATTGCTCTTGGAACGGCGACCTTTATTATGCAAAGCAGCGAAAGCGTTATTTCGGTTTGCTTTAATTCTTCGCTCTTAAAATACGGCGGTGATATTGCCGTAGGCGCTATGACTATTCTCACAAGCGTGATGCAGTTTGCTATGCTCCCGATGCAAGGAATCGCGCAGGGCGCACAGCCGATACTCAGCTATAACTTCGGCGCTAAAAATACTGACCGCGTTAAAAAAACCTTTAAGCTTTTGCTCATATCCTGTCTTACTTACTCCTTTATAATTTGGGGAGCCATTATGCTGCTGCCTCAAATGTTCGCAGGGATATTCACGCCTGACACGGCGCTCATTAAATTCACAGTAGCAGCACTACGAATCTACTGCGGAGTAATGTGCATCTTCGGTATTCAGATCGCTTGTCAGATGACATTCGTTTCTATCGGCAACGCGCCTTGCTCCATTATCGTTGCCATCGTCCGCAAATTTATTTTGCTCTTACCGCTTATCTATGTGATGCCTAAGCTGATTTCGGACAAAACAATGGGCGTTTACACGGCAGAGCCTGTTGCCGACGTGATCGCCGTAACATTTACCGCTATCCTTTTCACCATACAATTTAAGAAGGCATTAAAATCTTTAACAATAGAAAACTCAAAGGAGAAAGCACAATGAAAATTGCAGTAACTTACGAAAACGAACAGATCTTCCAGCACTTCGGTCATACAAAGCAGTTTAAGATCTATACCGCAGAAAACGGAAAAATAATCGATAGCGAAGTGGTTGATGTGAGCGGCAGCGGTCACGGAGCACTTGCAGGACTGCTTTCGGCGCTCGGCGTTGATACGCTTATTTGCGGCGGCATCGGCGGCGGCGCACAGATGGCTCTTGCCGAGGCAGGCATCAAGCTTTACGGTGGTGTCAGTGGCTCCTGTGATACCGCAGTCGAAGCGTTGCTCGGCGGTACGCTCGGGTTTAATCCCGACGTAAAGTGCGACCATCACGATCATCACAGCGAAGGTCATACCTGCGGCGACCACGGTTGCGGACATAACTGTAACTAAACAAAAGCTTTTTCAAAAAAACAGAAACACAGGGCGAACAAATTGTTCGCCCTGTGTGCTATATTTCCATCACCCAGCGCTTTACTCATTACTGCGCCCTTCTCTGCTTTTTTATAAAATACAGTTGCAATTTTTATTTTTTGTGTTATAATCTCATTGACAAATATAAGTTTGACGGAGTAGATTAAAATGGGAAGTTTATTATTAGCACTTATATATGTATGCTTTATCAGTCTTGGTCTGCCTGACTCGCTACTTGGCTCGGCTTGGCCTGTGCTTCACGGCGAGATCAACGTTCCTATATCTTTCGCAGGTATCATCTCTGCCACTATTTTTATTGGCACAATACTTTCAAGCCTGTTCAGTGATAAGCTACTGCATAAGTTCGGAGCGGGCAAGGTAACTGCTGTCAGCGTAGTAATGACTGCCTTCGGTCTTTTTGGATTTTCCATCAGCAGTAAATTCTGGATGCTCATTTTATGGGCAATTCCCTACGGTCTGGGCGCCGGCGGAGTGGATGCGATTCTCAACAACTATGTTGCGCTCCACTACAGGCCTCAACACATGAGCTGGCTTCACTGTATGTGGGGTATCGGCGCGTCTATCAGCCCGTATATTATGAGCTTTGCCCTTATTAAGCTTGACAGCTGGAATTACGGTTATCTTATAGTTTCAATAATCCAAGCTATATTGTCGGTCATTATCTTCGTCAGTATCCCTCTGTGGAAGCGTGAGAGTACTGCCAAAGCAACTGAGAGCGACAAAACAGAGTCAAAGGCTCTTTCCTTCAAAGAAATATTCTCGATCAAGGGCGCGATTTTCTGCTTTTTTATGTTCTTCTGCTACTGCTCGCTCGAGCTGACTACATCACTTTGGGCAAGCACTTATTTAGTACAAAAATGGAGCTTCACTCCCGAAAGTGCGGCGAGCTACGCAAGTATGTTTTATATCGGCATAACTTTCGGAAGATTTATAAACGGATTTCTTGCCATGAAGCTAAGCGACCGTTTTCTCATTCGTATGGGCTCTGTTATAATAGCCGTCGGTATCGGATTTTTGTTCATACCCTTACACGCGCTCTTCTCGCTTATCGGGTTTATCGTAATCGGACTCGGATGCGCTCCCATCTATCCCTGCATTATCCATATGACTCCCGACGTTTTCGGAGAAGACAAATCACAGGCGATGATCGGCGTTCAGATGGCGTTTGCATACGTCGGATTCTTGATCATTCCGCCGCTGTTTGGGTTTATTGCAGAATATATCTCCGTTTCGCTTTTGCCAATTTATCTGACAATTTTCCTTACGCTGATCTTTGTGATGCACGAGCTTGTTATCAGAAAGGCGAGAAAAGTGTAAATCGCAAACTCGTTAATAAACAATCAAGGGCTGCCCTTTTGGCAGCAAAAAACACCTCCTATGATTTTAATGCCATAGGAGGTTTTTTTATTACTTTTCTGCCTTACTGCTGCGGTCCTAAAACTTCGGTTGAAGTTCCGGTTTCGGGATTATAATTTGCAAGATACTTCTTCAGTTTTGTAACGTCCTTTGCGTTGATTTCTCCATCTCCGTTTGCATCAACTCCTGCTTCGACTGTTTCGGTTGAGGTATCAGTATCTGGATCGTAATTTGCAAGATATTTCTTTAATTTTGTAACGTCTTTTGCGTTGATTTCTCCATCTCCGTTTGCATCACCGTAAATAATGTCAGTGGCTAAAATAATTTTCGCACCTGTTAAGTCTTCATTACCTGTAGCTATTGTGATCTTATCCCACTCTGACTGATTTCCTTGATAATATACTGTGGTAAGTTTATCGCAACCGCCGAATGCAGAATCACCAATACTCGTTACGCTGTTTGGGATATTTACTCTCGTGAGGCTGTTACAACCATAGAACGCGCGCGAACCAATGCTTGTTACAGGATACCCACCGAGAAACGAGGGAATAACAAGGTTACCGCTTATCGACGTATCAACGCCGGTTATGGTTGTCTTACCGTTTGATACCGTATAGGTATATGGTAACTCGTCATCAGGTCCCTCTATTTTGATCGCTATGTACTGAACTGTAGATTCTGACGTTGTGTTAATATAATGTATAGTTGAAGGGTCTGAGCCGACTGTCATAATAGGTCTGTAGCCACACATGCCGGTATACTTAAAGTCGTCGTATCCTGTAAAGGAGAGAGGATTTTCTACAATATTCCAAGTTTTTCCGAAGTCAAGACTTACAAATATACAGTTATAAGGAACCCCGCCGAACATATATCTACCTGTTACAAAGAGCGTTCCGTTAGATCCGCCCGCAGGCGACCAAACGCAGGAGGGCGCGGTTGCAAGGCAATATCCTTCTTCTGTTTTAATTTGTGTACCAATATCAGAAGGATTCCAGCTTGTTATATCCTTGGTTTTTTTATAGTGAATTCTCGCACCGCCGCCTTCACAGTATTCGTAAACGAGGAAGTATTCCCCGTTGCCCATTTTTGTAATGATAGGCATACCGGGGCGGTCTACGGGATCGCTGAACGAACATACGTCAACGGGAGCTTCCCAGTTTATACCGTCGCTTGAGCGCTGATATACTATTTTCTGGTCGGGGGTGCTAACACCGTCGCCGCTGTCGTCCGAATAGAAGCAGTAGAGGTATCCGTTATCATAGAACATAACCGGTTCCCATACGCCCCACTCAAGTCCGCCGCCGCTTGCAACTATCGAGATCTCTTCCCAAGTAGTTCCGCAGTCTGTGCTTATCCACACACCGATGTGAGAGTACTTGTCATAGTTTACTGTGTTTGATGAATAAATAAGAGTGCCTGCCGGCATATCCCCTACCTGTGCAGGAAGCTCGTAGATATGCGCCATGTTACCCGTCCAGTGCGATGTG
>JAZNNR010000028.1:0-68207 GCA_045580325.1 Eubacteriales bacterium | reverse complement strand
AATGACGACCTTATGCGCCGCACGTACGGCGACGACTACGCAATAGCTTGCTGTGTATCCGCAATGCGCATAGGCAAAGATATGCAGTTCTTCGGTGCGAGAGCAAACCTTGTAAAGCTTCTTCTTCTCGCACTCAACGGCGGTCGCGATGAAAAGAGCGGTGACAGAGTTGCGCCCGACATGGGAAGATTTGAAGGCGAGTATCTTGATTTTGATACCACCCTTGAGCTTATCGACCGCTATCGCCCATACCTTGCCGCAACCTACGTAAAGGCGATGAACATGATACACTACATGCACGACAAATACGCGTATGAAAAGATACAGATGGCTCTTCACGACACCGACGTTCACAGATACATGGCGTTCGGCATAGCAGGTCTTTCTGTTCTTGCAGACTCTCTTTCTGCAATAAAGTACGCAAAGGTGCGTGTAATCAGAGACGAAACAGGTCTTATCACAGATTTTGAAACTGTCGGAGACTTCCCGAAATACGGAAATGACGATGACAGAGTTGACTCGATTGCAAAATGGATAACAGAATTCTTCTATGCCGAGCTTTGTAAGACAAAGACGTACAGAGGCGCAAAGCATACGCTCTCTATCCTTACGATAACGTCAAACGTTGTTTACGGCTCAAAAACAGGCGCTACACCCGACGGAAGAAAGAAGGGCGAGCCCTTTGCACCCGGCGCTAATCCGATGCACGGACGCGATAAGGAGGGCGCACTCTCCTCGCTCAACTCGGTAGCTAAAATATGCTACGACTGCTGTCAGGACGGTATTTCCAATACCTTCTCGATAACTCCCGATACTCTCGGCGATAGCGACGAAAGAAGAGTAGAGAATCTTGTAGACGTCCTTGACGGATATTTTGCACAGGACGCACACCATCTCAACGTAAACGTGCTTAACCGTCAGAAGCTTATAGACGCTATGAATGACCCGACTCTCTATCCCTCGCTCACGATAAGAGTAAGCGGATATGCGGTCAATTTCAATAAGCTTTCGAAGGATAAGCAGCTTGAGGTAATTTCGAGAACCTTCCACGAAAAAATGTAATTTGTTATGAACGGATTTATTCACTCTTTTGAAAGCCTTGCGGCGCTTGACGGGGCAGGAATAAGATTTGCGGTGTTTATGGCAGGGTGCCCGCTACGGTGTGCATACTGCCATAATCCTGATACTTGGGATATGTCAAAAGCGCCTGTGCAAATGACACCGCAAGACCTTGTGAAAAAGGTATCAAGATATAAGCCTTACTTCAAAAAGGACGGCGGAGTTACCTTCAGCGGCGGCGAGCCGCTGCTTCAGGCAGAGTTTATAAAGGAATGTGTTCCACTTCTCAAAGAGGCAGGTATAGGATATGCTCTTGATACTTCGGGATACGTGCCGCTTGACGATACTGTAAAATACGTACTTAAGAGCGCAGATGCAGTACTGCTTGACCTTAAATTCTGGGATAATGAAAGTTACCTCAAATATACGGGAAAAAGCATTGAAAATACCTTAAAAACGCTTGATTTTCTTGAATCTGTAAATAAAACGACTGTTGTCAGAACGGTAGTCATTCCCGATATAAACGACACAAAGGAAATGATAGGGAAGTATCTGATACACACACGTGGCAAGAAATGCGTCAAAAAATATGAGCTTCTTGCTTTTCATACAATGGGATTTTTCAAGTACCGAGAGCTTGGCATTGAAAACAAATTTGCCGATAAGGACGCGCTTGATAAAGCCAAAAAAGAGGAGCTTCAGAGCTTCGTTGATTCTTTTATAATTTAAAAACAGAACCGCCGAGAGTAATCCCGGCGGTATTTTACTTATTAAATTTACAGCCAACCCTCGTGTGTTTCTTTGTACTCTTTAAGAAGCTTGTCGGCGTCGGCAATAAGGGAAGATGCTTCTTTGTCGCTGTATACGGTTGCGCCGCTTGCACAGGCGTGTCCGCCGCCGTGATATTTCTCGGCAAGCGAATTGATAGTAACAAAACGGGAGCGCAGACGCACACGAGTAGTGCCGTCCTCATTTTCGATAAAGGCGATCCAGATAAGAGAATTTCTTATCGATTCCATATATATTACCGAAGCACCCGCATCTTCGTAGGAAAGGGAAAACTTGTCCTGCATTTCACGGGTAACTTTAAGATAAACGACTCCGTTTTCGGTGATCTTCATATTATCGTAAACGTACGCCTGAAATTTGAGGTTATGAAAATCCCTTAAATAGAGATTTGCGTGGAGCGTGTCAAGGTCTATACCCATATCAAGCAGAGATGCTGCAAGACGCAGCGTATCTCCTGTAACAGTGCTGAAACGGAATCGGTCAGAGTCTGTTACCATACCTGCATAGATGTATGTCGCTCCGTCTTTGTTTATTTTCAGATCATCTTTAAAGGTGAAATAGAAATCTGCGATCATTTCGGAAGCTGACGATCTTTTAGGCTCGACCCACACAACATCGCCGTAAGGCTCGACGTTTATGTGATGGTCGATCTTTATGATCTCGCGGCAGAGAGCATACTGCTTATTTGAAATTCTGTCAAGAGTCGCGGTATCGATCACGACTCCAAGCGCACTAGTGAAAAACTCGTCATCACGGGGAGCGTCTTCACCGCCGAGAAAAGCCATATATTCGGAAAAATCGCTGTTTAAGAGTAAAACCTCTTTCTCGGGGAAAGTGAGTCTTAAGATCTCACAAAGTCCCTTTGTAGCGCCCACAGCATCGCCGTCGGGACGACTGTGGCGGAAGATTATAATGCGATCGTATTCCTTAATCTTGTTAAATATAGTTTCTTTTATGTTAGAGTTCATTTTATGTTCTCCCATATTTTTGTAAACCTTGTAAAAAAGATTATAGCATAATCTTATGCCATTTTCAAGAAGTTTATATAAGTTTTTATGCGAATAGGCGGTAATATGATTGACATTTGTTTTTTGAAGTGATAAAATACATATAACCTAATGAATATAGAAAAGGTGAAAATATGGAACTTGTACTTCTTACCGCCCTCGGAGTCGGCGGAGCTACCGTTGTCGGCTCGCTGATAGGATTTGTTTTTAAGAAAATATCCCATAAATTTTCGGATATAGTTTTGTCCTTTGCGGCAGGTGTTATGCTTGCGGCAGCGGTTATCGGACTTGTGCTCCCGTCGCTTGAGTATGGCGGAAAATATAAGCTTGTCATAACTATTGCAGGCATTTTCGCGGGCGCGCTTTGTCTTAACGTCATAGACAAAATAGTACCTCATCTTCATAAGCTTATAGGCCCCGACATCGAAAAGCATAACGATACAAGTTTAAGTAAGGTGCTTCTTTTTGTAACGGCGATAGCAATACATAATCTCCCCGAAGGAATTGCGGCGGGTGTCGGATTCGGCTCGGGCGATACTGCACAGGCGCTGATGATAGCAGGCGGTATAGCACTGCAAAATATCCCCGAAGGTATGGTAATAATCGGACCTATGCTTGCTTCGGGCGTAAAGCCGGGCAAGACCTTCGTTATAGCCATGATCACAGGACTTATTGAGGTCGTAGGAACGCTTATCGGATATTTTGCGGTAAGTATAGCGTCGGCGATCTTGCCGTTTGCACTTGCCTTTGCGGGCGGAACGATGCTTTACGTAATAAGCGATGAAATGATACCCGAAACGCACGCTCACGGAAGCGAAAGAGGGGCGACTTACGCACTTCTCGTAGGATTTTGCATTATGCTTGTAAGCGACGTTTTGCTTGGGTGAAATATAATAAAACATATGAAAAGAGCAGTTCAAACGAACTGCTCTTAAAATTTACGCTTTTTTCTTTTTGATTATTATTACCACGCACACACCGATAATTGCCACTACTATGATTGCCGAGATGATTATTATAGTCACTGAATCATTCTTCTTTTCTTCAGGTTCCTCGGGAGTGTCGGGTGTATCGGGCTCGTCGGGAGCTTCCAGCTTGTCAAGCTTTTCTGTCCTTGTAGCAGAGCAAGCTGTGCAGGTAAAGGTCATTTCTCCCTCGAAATCAACAGTAGGCTCTAGTGTTATCTCACCATTGTTCCACGAATGAGGTACAAGCTCGGATTTCTCACCGCAGGAGCACTCGTGCCAATGATTATTTTTATCGCTGCGCCAGTCTGTATCGAAATTGTGAGAGGTGTTTTTACTATACTTGGTATATGTAATTTCGTCATATACTACCGTAGCTTTATGTCGATAGCTTGACGTAACATAGCTTGGAATGTATGTTATGGAGTTTTCGATATACACGGTGTCTGCATGATATATTAACTTTCCGCACGAAGTGCTTGAAGTTAAATTTTCAACAATATTCGAAGATGAAACATATACAGTTTTAAGGTTACTGCAACCATTGAACGTATTCTCACCAATGCTCGTTACGCCGTTTCCTATCGTTATGTTCTTGAGGTTTGCACAACTTTGGAACGCACTATCACCAATACTCGTAACGCTGTCGGGAATAGTTATGCTTATAAGACTAATGCAATAGTAGAATGCAGTTCTACCGATACTCGTAACGCCTTTTCCTATTGTTACGCTCGTGAGGTTTTCGCAACCGATGAACGCATAATCATCAATATTTGTAACGCTGTCGGGAACAGTTATGCTTGTGAGGCTTTGGCAAAGTTGGAACGCATGATCACCGATGGTGGTAACGCTGTCGGGGATAGTTATATCGGTGATTCTATAGCAATCCATGAACGCAGAATCACCAATACTTGTAACGCCGTCGGGAATAGTTATACTTGTGAGGTTCTTACAACCGTCGAACGCATGATCACCAATACTCGTTACACCTTCGGAAATTTTTGCAGTTTTAATGGAAGCCCATTTACTTTTCCAAGGGGCAGATGAATATGAATCGTAACTGTAATCTGTCATATCACCCGTGCCCGAAATCGTAAGAGTGCCGGTGGCCTCGTCGAAGCTCCAAGTGAGATTATCGCCGCAAGTTCCCGACGTTTCCGCCGCCTTTGCGGGAATCTGTGAAACAACAAAAATCATCATTATAACGGTCAACGTTAAAATGATAGGCAGTAAAAATTTTAGTTTTTTCATTTTTTCTCCTGAGATAAAAAAATTACATAATCATTTCATCTTGATTTTGCGAACTCATTATAGCAAAGCAAGCTTGAAAATGCCACCACTTCAAGTTTACAATCCCGCAACAAGACTTTATAAAGCGCAAAAATCTTGTTTATTGCTCCGTATTTATCGGAAATTCATTCACCTTATTGAATTATACCATACATTGATAAATCTGTCAAGAAAAAAGAGCAGTTCAAACGGCGTGCACAGTTAGCGGTAAATTGAAAGTCAATTTACGCCGTTCTGAAATATTCCTCGCGGTTTGAACAGCCGCGTTCCGCAAGCGGAAACGGAATATTTTCGAGAACAAGTGCAGACCTAACGAACTGCTCTTAAAATTTATGCTTTTTTCTTTTTAATCATTATTACCACGCACACACCGATAACTGCAACTAACACAATTATCACGATGATTATTATGAGAGTAGTTAAATCTTTCTTGTCTTCGTCGGACGCATCAGACTCGTCAGAGTCTTCGGAAGTGTCAGAATCGTCGGAATCGCCGGGATTGTCGGGTGTGTCGGAACCGCCGGGATTATCGGGTGTGTCAGAACCTCCGGGATTGTCGGGTGTATCAGAACCGCCGGGATTATCGGGTGTGTCAGAACCTCCGGAACTGCCGGAATAGCCCGGATTGTCGGGGTCATCGGACCCAATCTTATCAAGCTTTTCTGTGTGTGTAGCCGAACAAACGGTGCAGGTAAAGGTCTTTTCACCTTCAGATTCAACAGACGGCTCGATTGTTATTTCGCCTTCGTTCCAGGAGTGCGGCGCAAGTTCGGTTTTTTCACCGCAAGAGCATTCATACCAATGGTTGTCTGCATCTTTCGACCAAGTGGTACTGTAGTTATGAGTTACCGTTCGGTTGTAGCCACAGATATTGCAAGAAGTGTCGCAGGTGTTGTCATAGCTATGTTCTTCTGCATCTATTCTTTCGCCACAAGAGCATTCGTGCCAGTGCTTACTACCGTTACTCGACCAAGTCGTGTTATAACTGTGCGTATGTGTTTCGATTTCATTCTTACTGTACGCAGTATATGTAACTTCGTCTTTTGTTATCGTTGCCGTGTGCGGATAAGTTGTTATAACATAGCTTTGAATATCTGTTATGGTACTTTCAATATACACAGTATGTACGCCGCCGTCTAACAAATTTCCGCAAGAATATCTTGACCTTAGCTCTGCCGCAACATACGAAGATGAAACATATATAGTTTTAAGGCTACCGCAACTGCCGAAAGCCTCGTTCTCAATATTGTTAACGCCTTCTCCTATTGTTACACTTGTAAGGCTATCGCAGTCATAGAACGCTACAGAACCAATACTCGTAACACTGTCGGGAATAATTATGCCTTCAAGGTTGCCGCAAGAGTTGAACGCATAATTACCGATACTTGTAACGCCATTTCCTATCGTTACACTAGTAAGATTGTAGCAACAGTGGAACGCATAATCACCAATGCTCGTAACACTGTCGGGAATAGTTACATTCACGATGCTATCGCAAGAGTAGAACGCACAATTACTGATGCTCGTAACACCGTCGGGAATGACGAGATCTGTTACCAGTTCTGAGTTGCAGTATAGATTTTTTGCGTAGTGAAAAGGACTGGAAAATAAGCCGTCAAACTCAATATTACACCATGCCGAAATATCTGTTATATATACATCTTTTAGGTTAATGCACTGGTCGAACGCATAATCACCAAAGCTTGTAAAACTGCTCGGAATAGTTATACTTGTGAGGTTGCCGCAGTGGAAAAAGGTAGAACTACCAATGCTCGTAACTTTGTCAGGAATAACTATACTAGTGAGGCTAGTGCAACCCTGGAACGCCGTATCACCAATACTCGTAACGTTTTCGCCTATCGTTATACTAGTGAGGCTACTGCAATTCCAAAACATATTTTTGTTAATGCTTGTAACACCTTTTCCCATCGTTACACTCGCAAGGTTACTGCAACCGGAGAATGCTCCTTCGTCAATACTCGTTACGCTATCGGGAATAGTTATACTCGTGAGGTTACTGCAACGAGCAAACGCACCCCAAGCGATACTTGTTACGCTGTTTGGGATAGTTACAGTAGTTAGATTAGCGCAATTGGCAAACGCTTCTCCGCCAATCTTTTTAATGCTGTCGGGAATATCTATGCTCGTGAGAGCGGTGCAATCACTGAACGCATAATTACCAATGCCGGTAACTCCGTTGGATATTTTTACGGTATTGATAGAGGATCTTAAGTGATGCCAAGGAAGAGAAGAACTAAATTCGTACTCGTCCATATCACCCGAACCTGAAATGGTAAGAGTTCCGGTAGCTTCGTCGAAGCTCCAAGTGAGCTTATCGCCGCAAGTTCCGGACGTTTCCTCTGCCAAAGCGGGAATCTGTGAAACAACAAAAATCGTCATTATAACGGTCAACGATAAAATAATAGGTAGTAGATACTTGAGTTTTTTCATTTTTTCCTCCTGAAATAAAAAGTTACAACCTAAATTATTGTGATATAAGTCTTCAGTCGAATTATAGCACTTATTAGCAAATTTGTCAAGAAAAAGAGCAGTTCAAACGGCGTGCACAGTTAGCGGTAAATTGAAAGTCAATTTACGCCGTTCTGAATATTCCTCGCGGTTTGAACAGCCGCGTTTCGCAAGCGGAAACGGAATATTTTCGAGAACAAGTGCAGACCTAACGAACTGCTCTTAAATTTTATGCTTTTTTCTTTTTAATTATAATTACCACGCACACACCGATAATTATTACTATTACAATTGCTGAAATAATTATTATAGTAGCGAAATCATTCTTCTTCTCTTCAGGCTCCTCGGGAGTGTCGGGCTTGTCGGGTACTTCTGGGGTGTCGGGTTCATCTGGAGCTTCGATCTTGTCAAGCTTTTCTGTCTTTGTAGCCGAACAAACGGTGCAGGTAAAGGTCTTTTCGCCTTCAGTTTCAACAGACGGCTCGATCGTTATTTCGCCTTCGTTCCAGGAGTGCGGCG
Organism: Eubacteriales bacterium; assembly: GCA_045580325.1. Taxonomy (GTDB): domain Bacteria; phylum Bacillota; class Clostridia; order Oscillospirales; family CAG-272; genus SIG672. The sequence continues at coordinate 60,109 of JAZNNR010000028.1, read as the reverse complement.
CAAGCTCGGATTTCTCACCGCAAGAGCATTCGTGCCAGTGATTGTTCTTATCGCTGTGCCACTCTGTGCCGAAGCTGTGAGGTGTGTTTTTACTATACTCAGTATATGTAATTCCGTCTTTAGTTACCGTAGCTTTATGTCGATAGGTTGATCTAATATAGCTTGGAATATCTGTTATTGAGCTTTCAATATATACGGTATCTGTATGGTCTATCAAACTTCCGTTTGAAATCGATGTGATTAATCTTTTTGCAATGCGAGGGGATAAAACGTATACGGTTTTAAGATTTGTGCAGCTTGTAAACGCACCGTCTTCAATATTTGTAACGTTTTCCGGGATAATTATACTTGTGAGGCCATAGCAATAATGGAACGCACCGACATCAATATTCGTTACGCCCTTACCTATCGTAACCTTTGCGAGATTGCTGCAGGACCAAAACGCATTATTGCCAATACTCGTTACGCTGTCAGGAATAGTTATCTCCGTGAGACTTTTGCAAGCGTAGAAGGTATAACGGTCAATAATCGTAATGTTCTTTGAAAGTATTACACTTGCGAGATTTTTGCAATTTTTGAACGCTTCATAACCAATACTTGTAACGCTGTCGGGAATAGTTATGCTTGTAAGGCTAATGCAATAATTGAATGCCCCTTTACCAATACTGGTTACAGAGTTAGGAATCGTTATATTTGTGATGTTAACGCAAGAAGAGAATGAATAATGACCAATACTTGTAACGCTGTCAGGAATAGTTACGCTCGTGAGGCCACTACATTCACGGAATGCCTCAGCATCTATGCTCGTAACAGGATATCCGCCGAGAGTTGATGGGATGGTAATATCTCCGCTGATGTTCTCATCAACATCGGTTATAGTAGCCTCGCCGTCTGTAATATCATAGACGTAGTATCCCGACACCTCTAACGCATTTGCCGAAAGCTGTGAAACAACAAAAATCGTTATTATAACGGTTAACGATAAAATAATAGGTAGTAGATACTTGAGTTTTTTCATTTTTTCCTCCTGAAATAAAAAGTTTACGTATCAATTTTTTATTTACACTCAAACCACGATCTTCCGATAGATGCCTCAACAGAGAGAGGAACGGAAAGCTTTACAGCGTTTTCCATCTCGGAAACAAGTATTTCTTTTACCTGCGCGGCATCCTTTTCGGCGGCTTCGACGATAAGCTCGTCGTGTATCTGCAAAATGAGCTTCGCATCGAGTCCGCTTTCACAAAGCGCCTTTTCGACGTTTATCATAGCGAGCTTGATAATGTCGGCGGCAGAGCCTTGAATAGGGCTGTTCATAGCAACACGCTCGCCGAATTTCTTCATCATAGCCTTGGGCGAGGCAAGCTCGGGAATGTATCTTCTGCGCCCGAACATCGTAACGACGTACCCGTCTGCATAGGCAGACTCGATAGTCTTGTCGAGATAGTCCGCAACACCCTTGTAGGTCGCCTTATAGTTCTTTATATATTCGCCCGCTTCTTTTTTGGAAACTCCGATGTCGTTTGCAAGTGAGAAATCACCGATACCGTAAACTATACCGAAGTTTACAGCCTTTGCGCGTTTACGAAGCTCGGAGGTAACCTCTTCTTCGGGGACATTAAATACCTGCGAAGCGGTAACTGTGTGAATATCGATCTCGCGTCTGAATGCTTCGCACATATTTTCGTCGCCTGAGATAGCCGCGAGCAGACGAAGCTCGATTTGAGAATAGTCGGCATCGACAAGGGTGTAACCCTCTCTGGCGACAAAGCATCTTCGCATTTCGCGTCCAAGCTCGGTACGCACGGGAATGTTCTGTAAATTAGGCTCTATCGAAGAAAGACGTCCTGTTGCCGCAACCGTCTGTTTGAACTTCGTGCGGACTCTTCCGTCGTCGTCCACTACCTTGAGAAGACCGTCAGCATAGGTCGATTTGAGCTTTGCGACCTGTCTGTAATTCAGTATCATATCGATTATAGGGTGATAAGGACGCAGTTTTTCAAGCACCTCTGCGTTTGTTGAGTAACCGCCCTGTGTTTTCTTGAAGGTGGGAAGCGAAAGCTCGTCAAAGAGGGCGACTCCGAGCTGTTTGGGAGAATTGATGTTAAATTCGTGTCCGACGCTTTCGTATATCATCTGCGAGAGCGAGTGAACGGCATCGTCAAGAGCTACAGAAAAATCCTTGAGGCTTTGAATATCAAGGGCAAATCCGCGGCGCTCCATTTCAAAAAGCACGAGAGCAAGCGGCACTTCAATATCTTCGTAAAGTCCGAGCATATCTGACTCCTCAAGCTTCTTTTTCATCTCGTCGGCAAGAGGCAAAAGAGCATCGACGTCGCTTTCGAGGATTTTTCCGAGATAAGCGTTTGAAAGACGGGAAATGTCATACGAGCCGTCAGAGGGGCTGAGCACGTATGCCGCAAGAAGAATGTCAAAACCGCATCTAATCTTAACAGGAATTTCCTCGTTTGAGGGGTAGAGCGTGTGAAGAAGCTCTTTTATATCGTAAACGATAAATGAGCGGTTTTTATCTTCAAAAAAGGGAAGTATCTGCGAAATTTCGCTGAACTCGCAGGAATATGCCTTGTCCGAGATCTTTACAAATAAAGTACTTTCGTCAATGATAACAGACGTCGGATTTTCGTAAGGGAGAGTTATAAGCTCAAGGGCAGAAATCGAGTTAAATTCGCGTTTTTCGGAAGCTACTTCGCTTTCTTCAAATATCCTCTTTGCGAAGGCAGAGAATTCAAGCTCTGCAAAAAGATTTTTGAGCGTAGGAATGTCTTTCGGTGCAGGTATAATGTCGTCAAGAGTGAGTCCGAGCGGAGCGTTTCGCTCAATTTCGGCAAGTCTTCTCGATAAATACGCGCTCTCTTTTCCTAATGTGAGCTTTTCCTGTATTTTTGCCGAAACACCCGAAGCGGAAATGTCCTCGTATAATTTGTCAAGCGATTCACAGCTTGAAATCAGCTTGATTGCGGTCTTTTCGCCTATTCCCGCAACACCCGGAATGTTGTCCGAGCTGTCGCCCATAAGAGCCTTGAGGTCAACGAACTGACTCGGCTTTATAGTATATTTTTCGCAAAATTCCTTTTCGGTGAAGGGAACTGTGCTTTGATTTGAAGCGTAAAGAATGGTAGTCTTGTCGCTGATAAGCTGATAGCTGTCGCGGTCGCCCGTGAGAAGATATGCCTCTGCCGAAATTTCCTCTGCCATACGCGAGAGCGTTCCGAGAATATCGTCAGCCTCGTAGCCTTCAAGCTCGATGACCTTTATTCCGAGCGCCGAGATACACTTTTTCGCATAAGGGAACTGCATAGCAAGCTCGGGGGGCATAGCGTGTCTGCCCGCCTTGTATTCGGGATAGAATTTATGGCGGAATGTCGGTGATTTCAGGTCAAAAGCCACCGCAACGTAGTCGGGCTTTAAATTGTCAAGCTGGGCAAATAATACGTTAAGAAATCCGTAAACAGCCTGAGTATATACTCCTGCGGAGTTTGTAAGCGGTCTTATACCGTAAAACTGACGGTTTAAAATACTGTTGCCGTCAACAGCTAAAAGTTTTGGCATAGCAAAAAGCCTTTCAAAAGTTTATTTTCTTATATTATACATCATTTTTTTCATAATGTCATCATTTTTGGTAAAAAAATAAAAAATTATTGAGATTTTTTAGAATATAAAAAATAATACCGCATAACTCAGGGTGAGCTACGCGGTATTTATCTTATTTAAGAAATCCCTCAATAATCTTTCTTTCAGCTTCTTCTTCGGTAAGTCCGAGAGAGCAGAGCTTGATTATCTGCTCGCCGGCGATCTTTCCGATGGCAGCCTCGTGTATAAGAGAAGCGTCCTTTGACTCTGCCGTAAGCGAGGGGGTAGCATCGACTCTGCCGCTATCCGAAAGTATTGCATCGCATTCGGAGTGTCCTGTGCAGCGTGTGCGGCCGATGATCTTCGAGGAGTATCCTTGATAGGAATTGCCCTTTGCAACTGAGCGCGAGATAATGTCAACTCCGCTGTCCTCGCCGTTCAGCTCGACCTCAAAATCGGTGATTGCCTGTTCGTCCTTGTCGGTCATTATTCTTTCGCGCACGAGCATTTTGGCTTTTGCCGCGAGCTTTGCTCTTGTCTTTCTGTTTGAGTAGTCAACGCCGCCTATCTGAAGCGTGTCGAGTATAATAGACGCGCCCTCGTCAAGCTCGATTTCTGTAACGGGGTCTATCTTGCGTGCGCCCTCGCCGTCGCCTTCTCCGATATGCTTTTCAATATAGGTTACTTTGGAGTGCTTTCCAAGGAAAAATCTGTGTATTCCGTTGTGGAGCGATTCCTTTTCACCGTCCGTGTGCACGGCACAGCCTGCAACTATCGTAACGTCCGAATTTTCTCCGATGTAGAAATCGTTATATACAAGGTCGTTTACTCCCGATTTTGTAAGACAAGCGGGGATATATACAGTTTCTCCCTTGGTGTTCGGCTTTACCTTTATTTCTATACCCGAACGGTCAAAGAGAGGTTCAATACTTACGTTTTTTGTCGATCTTCTTCCGACACACTCTCCGTCCTCGCGGATATTGTACGATGATTTTTCAAGATTTCCGTAATCGGTAATAATTTTGAGCATTTTTTCTGTGATGTTATTCATATTATTTGATCACCGTCCTTCCTTTAGGGCAATCGCAGCCGGAAGTGTTTTCCATTCTAAGAAGCGGTAAAATTTCATCGGGAGTACCCACAGCCTCTATCTTTCCGCCTGCAACGAGAACGATCTCGTCTGCTGTTTCGAGAAGACGCTCCTGATGAGAAATTATGATCTGTGAGCACTTTTTGTTGCTTCTGAGTCCGTCAAGAACTCCGATAAGCTCTCTGAAGCTCCAGATGTCTATTCCTGCCTCAGGCTCGTCAAATATACTGAGATAGGTTTTGTCGCCGCGTGCGAGGACAGAGGCGATCTCAATTCTCTTCATTTCACCGCCCGAAAGACTCTTGTTCAGCTCGCGGTTTATATAATCGTGAGCGCAGAGTCCGACAGTGCCGAGAAGATATTTGCACTCGTCGAGTGAAAGCTCGCGTCCTGCCGCAAGGTTTAGTATGTCGCGTACTGTAAAGCCTTTAAAGGTTACGGGAATCTGAAATCCGTAGCTGATACCGCAGTTTGCTCTTTCGCTGACAGAGAGGTCGGTTATATCCTGTCCGTTAAAAATTATCTGCCCCGAGCTTGCGCGCTGTATGCCGATTATAAGCTTGGCAAGTGTGGTTTTTCCACCGCCGTTAGGGCCTGTTATTGCTATCATTTTCCCGGCGGGGATAGTCAGGCTTATATTGTCAGTTATATTTTTACCGTCGGGTAAGGTAAATGTAATGTTTTTTAGTTCAAGCATTTTTACTGTCCTTTCTTTAGGATTTATTTGTCTTTTTTTAGTGTGCGCATAGCGTTGAGTACCGCAAGAATAAGTATTCCCACGTCTGCAAAGATCGCTATCCACATATTTGCATATCCGAGAGCGCCGAGAAGAAGCACCACAGCCTTTGAGCCGAGCGCAAAAATTATGTTCTGACGAACGATACGCATAGTCTTTTTTGATATTTTAATTGCTTTAATTACAGAAGAAACTCTGTCGTTTATAATAACGACGTCGGCTGCCTCGAGAGTAATATCACTGCCCGATTTTTTCATAGCGAGAGAAACGTCCGCTACTGTCATAACGGGAGCATCGTTTATTCCGTCGCCGACAAATGCGGTAAAGGATTTTTTACCCTTGCTCTTTGAGAGCTTTTCAAACTCGGAAACCTTGTCGGCAGGGAGAAGACAGGCGTGTATCTCATCGATACCGAGCGCAGAGCCGACCTTTTCGGCAGTTTCCCTTGAATCTCCTGTGAGCATTACAGTCTTCTTTATACCAAGAGCTTTGGCTTCAGATATACTTTCGGGTGCATCGTCCTTTATTTTGTCAGAAAGGAGAATGTATCCAAGATACTCGCCCTCTCTTGCAATGTGTACCGCTGTAAGCTCTACTGTAGGGACTGAAATAGAATGCTTCTCCATAAGCCGCGCGTTGCCCGCGAGCAAATTTTTGCCGTCTATTACGGCGGAAATTCCCATACCTGCAATCTCGCGTGCAGACGAAATACGCGACTTGTCGAGCGTTTTTTCGTGCGATGCGACTATCGAAAGCGCAGCAGGGTGGTTTGAATAGCTCTCTGCGAGTGCGGTAAGCTCGAGAAGCTCGCTTTTGTCCATTTTGGGCGAATAGATCTCGCTGACCTCAAAGGTGCCCTCGGTAAGAGTCCCCGTTTTGTCAAACACCAAAATATCGCTCTTTGAAAGTATTTCAATGTGGCTCGAGCTTTTAAAAAGTATTCCGTTTTTCGAAGCTCCTCCGATACCTCCAAAGAAGGAAAGAGGAACTGAGATCACAAGCGCACACGGACAGGACACCACAAGGAAAATAAGCGCTCTGTTAAGCCAATCTGAGAAATCAGCAGAGAAGAGGAGCGGCGGAAGAGTTGCAAGCAGCAGCGCGGATATTACTACACATGGCGTGTAATAACGTGCAAACTTGGTGATAAAATTCTCGACCTTTGCTTTCTTCGTTGAAGACTCCTCGACAAGCGTGATTATCTTTGAAACTGTGCTTTCAGAGTAGGACGAGCTTGTTTTGACCTTTATAACACCGTTTAGACTGAGCGATCCGCTGATAACGCTGTCGCCTGCAAGACAGGAGCGCGGGAAAGATTCTCCTGTGAGAGCAGACGTGTCGATGTCGCTCTGACCTTCGATTATCTTTCCGTCGAGCGCGATACGCTCACCTGCTTTTACGATAATTATTTCTCCGAGCTCTATTTCATCGGGAGAAACAGAGATCTCCTCGCCGTTTCGTATAACGGTAGCTGTGTCGGGACAGAGGTCTGTAAGCTCACTTATAGATTTTCTGCTTTTTCCGACCGCAATAGCCTGAAAGAGCTCCCCGACCTGATATAGAATTATTACAAGCACCGCTTCGGGATATTCGCCTATAAAAAACGCTCCGATAGATGCTATCGTCATAAGAAAATTCTCGTCAAATATTTCTCCGTGGAATATGTTTCTTACAGATTTTATTATTATGTCGTAAGAAATTAGCGCATAAGGCAGAAGAAACGCTAAAAGCTTAAAGGGCTCGTCAAGCGGCGCTACTGCCGCGCCTATAAGTAAGACAGTCGAGATTATTATGCGTAGTAGTATTTTTCTATGCCTTCTTGTCATAATATCCTCACAGTATTATGCGGCAATCGGGCTCTACCTTCTTGCAGATCTTTGCTGCCTGTTTAACTATTTTGTCAAGCTCGCTCTCTTCGGCTTCGATTATAAGCTTTTGCATTATGAAGCTCACACTTGCCGAAACAACGCCGTCTATCTTCTTTATTCTTTCTTCCATCTTGGCAGCGCAGTTAGCACAGTCAAGATCTTCAAGCTTGTATGTCTTTTTAATTATCATTTTTGTCATTCCTCTCGTTTATTAACTCTTTTATATGTTCATATCCTTGATAAATTATTGTCTGTACGTGGCTGTCGGCAAGGAAATATACGTTAGTTTTTCCGTCGCGTCGGCTGTCAACAAGACGTGCGTTTTTCAGGATCTTAAGCTGATGAGAAACTGCCGACTGCTCCATATCAAGAAGCTGTGATATTGCAAAAACGCAAAGCTCCGACTGCGACAGAGCATAGAGTATTCTTATGCGAGTCCGCTCACCGAAAACCTTAAAGAGCTCTCCGAGATGACCGAGATATTCCTCCGACGGAAGACCGTCCTCAAAGGGAGATAGCTCTTTTGCGTGGTCGTGTATGTGCTGTGTCATATGTGAATTTCCTTTCATATGAATTTACATTCATATGATAACACATTCATACAACTTTGTCAAGTGGGAAATTAAATTTTATTTGATTTTTTTCTAATAGTGTGATATACTCGTCTTATAAACGAAAGGGAGTTATGTATGAATAAATATTTGCGTATTTTATCAGCGCTGCTATACATATTAGCCTTGATTTTTCTGACTTTATGCTTTGCAGTCGATATATCACCGTATGTATCTCTGGTAATTCTCATATTTTCCTGTACTTCGGGATATTTTGCAAGCCTTATATATGCGAAAACGCTAAGTAAAGATAAAGCCCAAAAGTTTATTAAATGCACGTTTGCCGCTTTTTTCGTGATATACATATTTTTTCTTGTTACGTTGGTCCTTTTCGACAGCTATTTCGGCAGAACAGGAGCTTCAAACATTCCAAAGTGGACAAGAGATGCGTTCAAGGCATATTTTGATACACGAGTGAATTTTGTACCGTTTAAGACTGTTATCGCTTTCATAACAGGTCTGTTTTCAGGAGAAGTGTCCTTTAAAGCATTTCTCGTAAACATTTTAGGAAATCTCGCCGCCTTTTCGCCCTTTGGCTTTTTCCTGCCTGTTCTTTTTGAAAAGCAGAAAGCCTTTAAGAATTTTTTGATAACTATGATAATCATAGTTTTGTCGGCTGAAATTTTACAAATGCTTCTTTTGACAGGCGCGTTTGACGTTGACGATGTTATTTTGAACGTGGGCGGCGCGTGCATAGTTTTTGGACTGCTTAAATTAAAATATATAGGCAAAATAGCAAATGCTGTTATGCTTAAATGAAGCTATTTATTTGACTGCAATATTTGATAAAAAGGAGTATCGGAATGAATATTGATATTTACAATGCCGCTATTCAAGATATATGGACTTATTTATTATTAAATATGATACCGATACTTGTGGGTGGGATCATACTGACTGTACTCGCTCTGCTTGGACTTTTTAAAAAGCTTATGAAGAAATCAGTAGCATTTATTATGCTTACTCTGTGTGTTATACTAATAGCTTACCCCATTATAGAAATAGCTATATTTAGCTACGATATTCAACACGAAAATTTTGCTGTTTATTACGGTGATTTTGATTATATGCAAGTGTCCGGAAACAGAAAAGATGTTTTTGAAATTTCGGATCGATCGGATTTATACATCAGAAGTGTTTCTGATTTAAATATTAGTTCAGGATCGTATTCGGGGTATCTTCTGTATGGGAAAAACTCACGCTGGGTTATTGCTTATTCAAAAAACAAATTTGAATAGTAATCGTCATTGACATTTCGGGCGAAAAAGCGTATAATTAAAGTTGCGACGGCGCAGGCGTTGTAGCATGTGTTTATAATCCTGCTGTAGCAGCATATATTGCAAAAATAATTGCATCTATCCGCTCTACAGCACGTGCCGCCGCAGCCGCACTTGTTCCTATCTTCCCGTACAATGTAAAAGCAGCTGCTTAATAAGTTGAAAGGGCTCATCTATGAAATGCTTCAGATTTAAGAAAAAATCGTCTAACAATAAAAACATAGACAGCAATGGTTGGATATTCAACTTTCTTTTAAAAAAGAACTTAGGATTTTTCTCATTAAAAACACCGATTGTAAAAGAGGTCACTTACAGCAAAGGGCCCTCAGTTAGATACCAACGACATAGAGTTTTGGGAATTGGTATCGTTAATGCAAGCAACGAGTTTGTCGGCTTAGCCTTTTTTGATCCTCATATTCGCATATTGATTTTTCTTATCATTTTGTTTGGTGTTTCTTATGTATCACTAAGTATTGCTACGGGATTAATATTCGGTTCTTTATTTTACCTTCTCATATTGTTTCTTTCATTGGAAGAAGATGATAGATTGCTTAGCAAATGCAAATTGATATTTGAAAACGAATCCTAATGTTTCATATTGAACTGAAACCTTTTCATAGGTTAATCATCCTAATATAATCAATTTTCTCCGCACTTCATTTGAGGTGCGGAGATTTTCTATCTCTAGGATGGCGACGGAAACATCCTCCGTTCTATTGACATTTCGGACAAAAAAGAGTATGATTATGAATATGAGGAAGTGTACTACTTCATTAAGAATCTTCAGGGCGACATAATCGCTATTGTTGATAAGGAAACGAAAGGATTAAAACCTTAAATGAAAAAGTTTTTATGTCTATTGTTTTGTGTGTTAGGATGTTTGTTTTTTGCTTTTTGGGTTACAATGTATGTTGTTCCAAATCATAAAATTGGCTCGTCTAATTTAGTGTCTTGGATTATGATTGTTAATGTTATTGTCATTGTCTTATCTTTGATAATTGGATTTAGTGTAATAAAATGTTCCATTGATCAATGGTTTCAAAATGACAACTCTGATATTATGTCAACAAAAGATAAACTACTGATTACCTCTGTAGTGCTGATTACAATAATCTGCGCAGGAATATTCGTATCCACAATAATAAACAACAATATCAACTCAGTAAGAACCACTGAACTAGATAACATGAGGTTGCGGATGCTTATGCTTATGCTTGCAAACACCTATATGGCGTATGCCTACTATCAACATTTCCAGATTGCATAATTTATAGACTAAAAACGAATCAATTATCATTTACAAAAACGCACCTGCGTTTCTCCGCAATTAGGTCACTTTCTAATTGCGGAGTTTTTCTATGTCTACGATGGCGACGGAAACACCGTCCGTTCTATTGACATTTCGAGTAAAAAGGAGTATAATTATAGTTACGATGGTGTAGGCATCGTAGAGGTAACCCCTTTAGATACCGTTCCTACTACTATAAGAGGTTTTTACAAAGACGTTGTCAAAATTGTTTTCTGTTCTTTTTATGTTGTAAATGACAAGTGCTTGATTAAATTTACAACTTCTACACTTACGAGCTACATAACAAATAATGAGGTACTAATCAATGATAGGTATAATTGTTGGGTTTGTATATTTGGTTTTGGTTTCTTTCTTATATAGATTGTTTTTTCGTAAATCCAGGCACCCTAAAATTTGGGTGGTTATATGTATGTTGTTTTCACTTGTTTTGGGTTGTTTGTTTGTATCGTTATATTCAGATCAAGTTAAAGAAGAAATAATTAAATGTGTTTATATAATTATTCCTTTAACGTTACTTGATAAGCTTTTTGAAAAGACGGGGGATGGTCAGTGAACAAAAGGGACTGCTTTCTTGTTCCTATATTCATATCCTCGCTTGTTTATAAGGTACCAAGTTTTAAGACGAACCTATATATATTTAAAAGCTCGGTAATAAACCGAGCTTTTTGTCATTTTTTCTTTGTACTTTCAACATTTTCGGGATTTAGCTTTTCACGCACAATCTGACGTTTAAGCGCTCTCCACGAAAAAGGCTTCACGGGGTAAAGATAGCTTGTCTTTTTCGTTACCGTGTGATTTTTTATTATCAAAAACAGACTTGCGGCTATTCCTACGATAAATCCCGGAGTGTTCAGAATCTCGATACAGAAGATAGTTAAAACTCGGCAGAATTTGAATGCGTATCCAAGCTCAAAGGAGGGCTGTGTAAAATTTGATATTGCGACTATCGACATATAAAGTACGACCTCGGGGGTCAGCCACCCCACGTTTACCGAAAAATCTCCTATTATAAGACCTGCCACGATACCGATGGAGCCGTTCATCATCGTCGGTGTGTTTATTGAAGCGAGCTTTATGGCGTCAAGGATAAGCTCGATGAATATAATCTGCGCAAATATCGGAAGTCCGTCCTTTGAAGGAAGCATAAATTCAAGATATTTCGGCACTATTTCGGGATTTTTTACGCATAAATACCATAGCGGCGTCAAAAAAAGAGACGTAAAAAATATAGCTAAACGCAAAAGCCGAAAATACGTTCCGATCGACGGCGGAAAGTAAAAATCGTCGCTTTCCTGTAAGAAATCAATGAGAGAAGAGGGAAGTATCATCGCCATCGGAGAGTTGTCGCAGAGTATTATAACGCTACCCTCGAGCAGCATAGCCGAGGCGGCGTCAGGACGCTCTGTAAAACGGAATTTCGGAAAAGGATTGTACCATTTTGCACCCGTAAGACACTCGGCAAGCGATTCCTGTCCCATAGACAGCGCATCTACTCTTATTTCGCTTATTTTGCGCTCAATATCGCGGACAAAGCTTTCACTTGCGCGCCCCTTGATGTAACACACCTGAAGCGCGGTGGGCGCAAAATCACCGACTGTAAAGCGCTTCATTACAAGCTCCTTGATCTTAAGACGCTTTCGCAGAAGTGCGGTGTTTTCTTTGAGATTTTCGAGAAATCCCTCGCGCGGACCGCGAAGAACGTGATCGTTTTCAGGCTCGGAAAGCGACCTTGTGGGAATACTCTTGGTGTCGCTTACGATGACCTTGTCATAGCCGTCAACAATAAGCAGACTGTCGCCCGAAAAAAGATCCTGCGCCATTTGACTTATATCGTCCGATACTTTCGTAGAGGCAACGTGAGCAAAGCGACTCGCAAATGCTTCAGCGTTTTCCTCGTAGCTTGCATTCAGGTACCCGTCGATCAGCTGTTCAGCGAGCATATCGTTTGTAAGGCAGAAAAGATAATAATAAAACGCTTTCCTGCCGCCTATCTCTATCTCGCGCCTTACTACGTCGTAGGCTACACCGTATCCGATGGCTTCTTCGACGGCAGATATGTTCTCCGTGAAATTATTTGAGGTTTTGGTCATATATACTCCGTTTATCGTTGTTATAATAAATTATAGCCATAAAAGACGCGATGTTAACAAAATATATATTTAAAAATACACTTTTTGTGATATAATCTATTTAAGTAAAAAATCGGAGATGTTTTATGAATAAAAAAATTCTCACAGGAATCGAAAAATTCCTTCTGATCATCGTGCTTCTTATTGCCGCGGCAGTTCTTGTTATACTGACTTACCGCGCAAATTACGATATTAACGCAGAATTTGTTTATACCGTTATGGAAGACGGTAGTATAACGATCGACGGATATACGGGAGATACGGCAAAGCTTGCAATACCTGACGAAATTGACGGACATACTGTAAAATATATTGGAAAAGAAGCTTTTGCAAACGACAGCGCGCTTAAAAAGGTTATCATTCCCGATAGCGTGGAAGTAGTACACGACTATGCTTTCAGCACCTGCGTGAATTTAAAAACAGTAGAATTTTCAAGGAATTTGAAAGAAATAGGCCTCGGCGCGTTTTTCGGTTGCACCTCTCTTAAAAACGCAGAGCTACCCGATACTCTTGAAAAGATAGACGGCTCGGCATTTGAAAACTGTAAGCTGCTCAAAAATCTTAAAATTCCCAAAAACTGCACAGAGATCGGAACAGATGCTTTTTTGGGCTGTGAAAATCTTATTCTTGATTGCAGTGGAAATACTCTTGCACAGGAGGTTGCAAATAAATATAACATTCCGACCGATTTTTCCGAAAGCTCGGACAGCACGATGATAAAAGCAGGTATTCTTATAGCAGTTACGCTCATCTGCGTGTTTGTTTTGCCGCCTGTTGCGAAAAAGATAATTATAACAAGAATGCACAAAAAAGCAGAAAATGCACAGCAGAATATAAATTAAGATATTTTTATAAATAAATGTCTGTTTTCGCTTGACAAACGCAGTAAAGTATGATATTATTAGGCTTGTTGATTGCGGATTATGCAGAAAAGTAAGTTTTAACTGAAAAAGTAAGCACCGCCTCGAAGAGCTACTTCGTGTAAAAAATAACAGCAAAAACTAAACTCGCGGGCGTGTGCAGAAAAATTCCGCCACATCCGCTTCATATTCATTCGCGGGCGTGTGCAGAAAAATTCCGCCACATCCGCTCCATAATTTATTTGCGGGCGTGTGCAGAAAAATTTCGCCACATCCGCTCCATAATTTATTCGCGGGCGTGGCGGAATTGGCAGACGCGTAAGATTCAGGTTCTTATGATCGCAAGGTTGTGCAGGTTCAAGTCCTGTCGCCCGCATACACAAAAAGCACGGCATAAGCCGTGCTTTTTGCGTATCCAAGTAAACCGAGTTGAACCTCGCAAATCCGAAGGATTTGCTAATCGGCGCAAAGAGAATGAACGGAAATTTTTAAACATCGGCGCCGATTTGGGTTCGTAAGTCCTGTCGCCCGCATAATACTCTCAAAATTCCGTATTTACGCAGGTTTTGAGAGATTTTTTTCATAAACAAAAGCAACCGCAGTTAGTTTACTGCAGTTGCTTATCAGCTTTAATTCTTCGTTTTTGCTGAAGCTATTCCATAATGCTTCATATAAAGGCGGTAAAAATTGCTGTAGTTTTCATAGCCGACCTGCATTGCCGCAACGGTACGCGGAATTCCCTCGTCAATAAGTTTACTTGCAACAGCAAGCTTTTTTTGAAGGATATACTGCTTCGGAGAAATATTCATTTTTGCCTCAAACAGATGACAGAAAGAGGATTTTGATCTTGAGGTATATCGTGCAAGATCGTCCAGCAGGATCTTTTCATGTAAATGACAGTCAACGTAGTGAATTGCTTTTTGCACAAATTCATCTGTTTCATTTTTAACAGCAATCTGTGTGATCTGCAATGCATCATAAAATATCTCTATCATCAGGCTTTGAAGCAACGGCGCGTAGAATGTTGGATTCTCCTTTTGACAGATCTCCTTTATTTTTTCGATACGATAGGCATCAATTGCGGTATTTCTTCCACGATTTATAAACTCATTTCGTAGAACGCTTGGAATGGCATCAATACCGAATAATGCGGTGATCCTGCGATAATTTCCTTCACCGTTTGCAGTAACCGAATGATAGAAAAGCGGTGGAATAATGATGATCTGATTTTTCTGTAAGCGATATTTTTGCCCTTCCATCATAACGGAAATATCGCCGTCTGCCACTGCTATCATCTCATATTGCGCGTGGCAATGGCTTTCCCATGAGATTGGGTGATCGATCTTGCTTTCGATATATTTAAATTCAAATTCTGCTGCACGGAAGTCGTGTATCATAAAAATCACCGTCCTTTTGATACATTATATCATATGTTTGCAAGATATGCAATATAAAATGCAAAATTGATCATATACATATCCTTTATATAATGATATAATTATACCGTATAATACAGGAAGGTATATTATCAGATGATTGAAAATTCTATTCAAATAGGCTCAAATAAGATAGATAACCGTGTGGTATTACAGCCAATGGAAGGCTGTGATTGTAATATAGACGGCAGTCCGAGCAAATTAACGGTTGAAAAATACAGAAGTGCGGCAAGGAGCGGAGCGGGCATTGTTTGGTTTGAAGCCAATGCCGTTTGTACCGAGGGAAGAACCAATCCTCGCCAAATGATGATGACCAAGGAAAATCTTTCAGCATTCCAAGCACTTGTCAGTGAGATGCGGAAAATTGCCACGGAAGAATGTGGCGTTACTCCAGTTTTTATCTTGCAGCTCACCCATTCAGGCAGACAGAGCATCGTTCCAATGATCGCTTACCGCCACTCGCTCTACGAACAAAGACGACCTGCAACAGATGAAAATATTGTAAAGGACGAGTATCTTGATACACTTCCCGAAAAATATGCAAATTCCGCACTTCTTGCACTTGAAGCGGGCTTTGACGGAGTGGACATAAAATCCTGCCACGGATATTTGTTTCAAGAGCTGTTGTCGTCGTTTACGAGAACGGGAAGATACGGTACAAGCTTTGAAAATCGGACAAAGCTATATCTCGACTGTGTTCGGGCAGTCAAAAAAGTAATTCCTAAGGATTTTTTGATTACTACACGTTTGAGCGTTTCGGACATGGTACCAAAGCCATACGGATTTGGTACAACAGAGGCAAACGAGCTTGACTTTACCGAGCCTGATATGCTGATTGAAAGGCTTGTAGAGGAAGGAATACACATCCTTAATGTAACGGTTGGAAACCCATATTATAATCCCCACGTTAACCGACCATACCGCAAGGGAGGATATGAACCGCCCGAAAGTGCGGCAACAGGACTCGAACGCTTTGAGATTATAGAAAAGCACATAAAAGAAAGATTTCCCAAGCTTACAGTTGTAGGTTCAGGGCTCTCCTATTACCGTGAGGATCTGTTTGAGCAATCCGAGCGACAGCTATCGGAGGGTATATGCGACCTTGTTGGTTTTGGCAGAATGTGGCTGGCTTATCCTATGTTTTTCAGAGATCACCTCAATGGCATTTTTGACCCTAAAAAATGCTGTCTTGCTTGCTCAAAATGCACCGAGCTTATGCGCGCAAGTCAGGTTTCGGGCTGCGCTGTATTCAATGAATATTACAGAAAGCTTTACAAAAACATTTTATCATAAGGAGAATTAGTTATGTTCAAACGTTTTATGAGTCAACACTCTTTTTCGGAATACAACTTTCAACGGAATATATTTCCGACTGTAGAAGACAGGGTGTTCTGGGATAAGTTTCCCAATGAAGCTTGCGTTAAAACAGCAGAAGGTGCGCTTGGCTATGAATGGCCGTTAATTAAGGCGACTGACTTTATGGAGTTCAAAAAAAGCGGAAACAGAAAGATAATGGAAAATCCGCATTTTGCCCGTAGACGTTATTTGTCTTTGTTTACTCTTGCAGAGCTTAAGGAAAATAAAGGGCGATTTTTACCACAGGTCGTAAACGGACTTTTTGCAATTTGCGAGGAAACATATTGGGGTGTGTCTGCACACTGGGTAGACAATGCACGTAATATAGGAAATATTCCGAGAGCCGACGAACCGTATATTGACCTGTTTGCAGCAGAAACTGCCGAGCATCTTGCTATGGTCGCATACTTGCTGAGAAATCCTCTGAAGGAATTTTGTCCCGAAATTCTTGAGCGCGTTGCCTATGAATTAGAGGGAAGAATCAAATTTCCTTACATTACACATCAGGATTTTTGGTGGATGGGATATGGACATAACCGCACAAACAACTGGAATCCGTGGATACTTTCGAACCTGCTGACAGTATTTTTGTTGACCGAAGCAGAGGAGCTTCGACTTCATAGAGCCCTGAAAAAAATGATGACCGAGATACAGTTTTACTACGAACAATTACCCGAAGACGGTGGCTGCGACGAAGGACCGGGGTATTGGGGTCAAGCGGGAGCGTCTCTTTTTGAATTTGTATATCAGCTCAAGCAAGCTACCAGTGGATCTCTTGATCTCTTTAGTGATGAGAAACTCGGTCGAATTGCTGCGTATATGAAAAAAGTGCACGTTATATCCGATTGTTTTGTCAACGTTGCCGATGCACATATGCGCGGACACATGGGAGCTATGCCTATGCTTTACGGTTTTGCCAGAGAAACTAAGCAGTGTGATCTGATGAATTTCAGTGCTGCGGTGTATAAAGAAAACCCACTCGAAAACAGCAGGCTGTTACAGATGAATAATATACGCCGTGTGCTGTATTGCACCGAGTTCTTGGCAGAGCTCGAGGCGTGTTCTACTCATTATCCGCTTCACAACTCGGTAGAATATCTGCCCGATCTGCAGCTTGCTCTCCTTCGCCGCGGCGACTGGATCTTATCCGCAAAGGGCGGACACAACGAGGAGCATCACAATCACAATGACGTGGGCAGCTTTACCTTATACGACAAAACGACCCCCGTCCTTATTGACGTGGGCATCGGCACTTATACTCGCTTTACTTTCCAAAGTGATACTCGCTATACGATGATTCCGTGGACGCAGTCGCTTTATCATAGTTTACCTGTGATCAACGAAACAGGTCAATTGTGCGGTAAAACTTTTCACTCAGAGAATTTTACAATTTCGGAAGGCGAAGCGGAAATTTCATTTGCCAAAGCATATCCGGTAAAGGCGGGTATCAAGGGACTGACAAGAAAAATTGTTTTGAATGAAAACGGTATGTGCCTTACCGATCTATTCTCATTTGAGGATGATAATTGTCAAAAGGTTACCGAAGTTCTGATGAGTATTTTGCCCGTTCGCATTGAAGATAACACCGCCATTCTTGATGAGCGTTACCGCATAAGTGCAAGCTGTGGAACTTTCAGGACAGAATTTATCTCTTTTGAGGATCCTCTGTTAGAGGCTGATTGGAAAACTAAAGGGGTAAGTCGTATCTTACTTGATGTTGCGAAGGCAGACGAAATAACTTTGTCAGTCGAAAAAATATAATATTGTGAGGAATGAAAAACAGTGAAAATTGCGATGGTAACGGGAGTTCTCGGCGGAATAGGAAAGGAAAGCGCACTTTGCCTTTGCCGCGCGGGATATTCGGTAGTCGGAATGGATATTGTAGATATTGCAGGGTCTACCGATTTCGACGGATATGATTTTACATACGTCAAGGGTGATCTGTCTTGCGCCAAATCAAGACAGGCTTTTGTGGATATGGCGACACAAAAAGGAGATATTTCTGTTCTTGTTAACGTAGCTGGAGTTGCGCCCAAGGTTCGCCGCGATATACTTGAGATGACCGAGGAGAGCTACGATTTCGTTATGGGGATCAACACCAAAGGAACGCTATTTCTAACTCAAGCAGTCGCAAACAAAATGGTAGAGCAAGGAAAGGGTGGCTCGATAGTCAATATATCCTCTTGTTCGGCATACACCAGCTCCACGAGTCGCGGAGAATACTGCATCTCCAAAGCGGGTGTTTCGATGATAACCAGACTGTTTGCCGACCGGCTTGCAAGCGAGGGCATCACTGTAAATGAGATATGCCCGGGCATTATAGAAACAGGTATGACGGCTGCGGTCAAAGAGAAGTACGACAATCTTATCGCGGGCGGTCTTGTTCCGCTTGGCAGATGGGGACAGCCTCTGGATATTGCTAAAGCAGTAGTCGCTCTGTGCGACGGAACTTTCGGCTATACCACAGGACAGTCGTTTGTTATTGACGGAGGAATGCATATAAGAAAGCTATGAAAAAAAACTATCATACACTCATTATAGGTACGGGTTGCGCAGGCTTTAATGCAGCTGACAAGCTATATGACCTCGGGGTTAAGGATATTGCCATTATAACTGAGGGCAGATATATGGGAACGTCGAGGAATACGGGAAGCGATAAGCAGACCTATTACAAGCTTTCGCTTTGTGGCTCAGACGGGGACAGTGTTCGTGAAATGGCGGATACGCTCTACCTAGGCGGCGGTGTTATGGGCGAGCACGCGCTTTGCGAAGCGGCATATTCTGCGCGTTGCTTTATGCGACTTGTAGAGCTTGGAGTTCCGTTTCCCACAAACGAATTTGGAGAGTACGCAGGATATAAGACCGACCACGATCCGAGAATGAGAGCAACGTCCTGCGGCCCTCTTACATCAAAATATATGACCGAGGCGCTCGAGCGTTCTGTTTTGTCCAAAAATATTGAGATAATAGATTTTCAGAGGGTTATTAAAATCATTACGGAAGATAACGCTGTTACGGGGATTGCTTGTATCAATACTGTAACGGGAGAGCTTTCAGTTCTTGCTTGTCAAAATGTCATTCTATGCACAGGCGGTCCTGCGGGAATATACAAAAACACCGTTTATCCCGAAAGTCAGCACGGAGCTACGGGACTTGCCATAGACGCGGGAGCAAGGCTTTCCAATATGGAAGAGTGGCAATACGGTATAGCAAGTACCAAATTCCGCTGGAATCTTTCGGGCACGTATCAGCAGGTATTGCCGAGATATATTTCAGTTGATAAAAAGGGAAACGAGAATGAGTTTCTGTACGAAAAACTTAGAGATGACTCGCTTGGACTTATATTCCTCAAAGGTTATCAGTGGCCTTTTGATACGAGAAAGACAGAGGGTTCTTCAAAGATAGACCTTATAGTTGCCGAGGAGATAAAAAAAGGAAATCGCGTATATCTTGATTTCCTTCATAATCCCAAAGGCTTAGAGAGGGGATTTGATATTCTTCCCGATGAGGCATATATTTATCTTGAAAAATCGGGAGCGTTGTTCGGCAGGCCTATCGATCGTCTTGCAAAAATGAATATCGGAGCTATCGAGCTTTATGCCGACCACGGTATTGATCTGTACACAGAGTATTTGGAGATCGCCGTATGCGCTCAGCACTGTAACGGCGGCGTAGCGGTAGACGAAAATTGGCAGACAGAAATTCAGGGACTTTACGTCGCGGGCGAAGCGGCAGGAACTTTCGGAGTATATCGCCCTGGAGGAAGCGCGCTCAACTCCACACAGGTAGGAAGTCTTCGCGCAGCGGAGCATATTTCAAAAATCGGATCTGCCGTCCGCTCCATGCCTGACTACAGCTTACCTGTTGTCCGATACGGCAAATCAAATATAGCAGAAATAAGAGAGGATCTTCAGAACGAGATGAGCCGTGTTGCCGACTTTGACAGAAGCACTAAAGGTATGAAGCTACTCTTTGATAAAACGGATAAGCTTTGTTCGGCATTTTTTGACACGATCACGATCGATGATGCGTCTTCTTTGGCTGAACTGTTTAAGCTTTACGATATGGTCTTGACACAAAGGGCAACCCTTTCTGCTATGATATGTTCGGCAGAAAATATCGGAACTCACGGCTCGGCGCTTGTGGATCGTGAGCCCGACCGCAGTAGCGGCGAGATCAGAACTACACGGACAATAACGCGAGGTTGCGTTTCTGAAATTGAGGCAGTATCGAATATGCCAACTCCTGAGCTTTGGTTTGAAACGCTGCTGGCAAGAAAGAAAAAGGAGCTCGAAAATGAAAGAAAATAAATATTCCTTGGGACTGGTATCTGTCTCATTTCGATCGCATACGCCTGAAGAAATTTTAAAAGCTGTGAAGGATGCAGGGCTTACTTGTATTGAGTGGGGCAGCGACGTACACGCACCTTGTAACGATATGGCGCGCTTACAGGAAATTGCAGAATTGCAAAAGAAATACAAAATCGATTGTTCATCTTACGGTACCTATTTTCGTTTTTTGGAAACCCCTTTTGATGAACTTAAGGGATATATTGCTGCAGCAAAGATACTGGGTACGGATACCTTGCGCCTTTGGTGCGGTAACCGAGACGGCGAGCAATATTCCGACAGAGAAAAGCAAGAATTGATAGCTCAGTGTAAGAAGGCGGCAGAATTGGCAGAAAAAGAGGGAGTAACGCTCTGTATGGAGTGCCATAAAAACACCTTTACAGAGCGACTTGAGGACGCCCTTTCGCTAATGCGAGAGGTAGGCTCCCCGTGCTTTCGTATGTATTGGCAGCCGTTCCAGTGGCAATCGGTCGAAGAAAACCAGACATATGCCCGATCGATCGCGCCCTACACAGAGCATATTCACGTGTTTAACTGGAAGGACGATAAAAAGCTTCAATTAGCACAGGCTGTTACACAGTGGAGAAAATACCTCAATGAATTTTCCACTCCACGAACACTGCTACTTGAATTTATGCCAAACGGAACAGTACAGGAGCTGATGGGCGAAGCTGATGCACTAAGATCGATCATAGGAGAAAGCGTATGAAAGCAATATTTCTTTGTGAAAGAACAGATAAAATATTTAGCGTATATGATGACAAAGTCGTTTGTGAACTGCAGAAGCTGACGAAAATCGAAAAAAAGATATATAACAAAGCAGATATTCTCTCTGAGCCTGCGTTATTTGGAAATGTCGAGATTGTTTTTTCTACATGGGGAATGCCCGAATTTACGGAAGATGAGATCAAGGGCTGTTTTCCTTCCTTAAAATGCGTATTTTACGGTGCTGGCACAGTACAAACATTCGCTCGTCCATTCCTGAATTGCGGAGTCAAGGTCTTTTCTGCGTGGGCGGCAAATGCAGTTCCTGTAGCGGAGATGACTGTGGCACAGATAATCCTTGCTAACAAGGGATATTTTTTGACAAGCCGAATCTATCATACCGAGGGACATAGCTCTGCTGGTGAAGCCTTTAAAAAATGCAAAGGGAATTACGGAGAAACGATCGGTATTATCGGCGCGGGAATGATTGGCAAGCGCGTTATAGAAATGTTGAAGCAGTACAGATTAAACGTGCTTGTATTCGACCCGTTTTTATCGGACGAAAAAGCAAAAGAGCTCGGCGTGGAGAAGTGCCAGCTTACTGAGCTGTTTGATAGAGCATTTGTGGTTTCCAATCATCTGGCAAACAACGAGCAAACCAAAGGAATGCTGAATTACGATCTGTTCTGCCGTATGAGAGAAAACGCCGTCTTTATTAACACAGGACGCGGCGCGCAGGTTGTTGAGGATGATCTTGCTTGCATTCTTGTTGAGCGTCCCGATCTGACCGCGCTTCTTGACGTAACCTATCCCGAGCCTCCTATAGAGGATCACCCCTTTTATACCTTACCCAACTGTCTGCTGACGCCGCATATCGCAGGAAGCGCGGGAGATGAAGTGGCAAGAATGGGAGAATATATGCTGTATGAATGTGAATCATACCTCTCGGGCAAGTCCACGCGATATGAAGTTACCGAAAAAATGCTGGAAACAATGGCGTGAGGTGTGGTAGGTCTTTGAGCTTATATAAGCAAAAGAAGCAGGTTTGCCTGTCGAAAAATATAAGGAGTACGAACATTTTGTTCATACTCCTTTTTTGTTACGTCGATATGTCTCGCACATTCGGCTCAATATTATATAAATCCGCGTAAGCGGATCTATATCGACGCGTTGTGTCCGAAAGGAAACAACGCAATATTTATCTTTATTTCTTTGTTCTATCTCTGAACTCGTCCCGAACCGTCGCCGCCTGCAAGCTTTTCCACCTCGGCAACGCTCACGCGGTTATAGTCGCCCTCGATCGAGTGCTTGAGTGCCGATGCCGCAACTGCAAATTCGATTGCCGACTGCGTGTCCTTGCCCGAAAGGAGCGCATAAATAAGTCCGCCGCCAAAGCTGTCGCCGCCGCCAACGCGGTCAACGATGTGTAGATGGTAGGACTTCGAGAAGCAGTAGTTTTCACCGTCGTAGAGCATACCTGCCCAGTCGTTATCGTTTGCGGAGATAGAGGAACGAAGGGTGATAGCCACCTTTTCAAATCCGAATTTGTCAGCAAGCTGCTTTGCAACCGATTTGTATCCCTCGTGATTTAGCTTTCCGCCGTAAATATCGGTATTTTCAGCTTCTATGCCGAATACGTCCTTTGCATCCTCTTCGTTGGAGATACAAACGTCAACGTATTTACAAAGCTTTGTCATAGCCTCTCTTGCTTCATCTCTTGTCCAGAGCTTGCCGCGATAGTTGAGGTCGCAGGAGATCTTAACGCCTCTTGTCTTTGCCGCCTTGCAGGCATCAAGACAGATGTCAACCATATTGCCGCCGAGCGCGGGTGTGATTCCTGTAAAGTGGAACCAATCTGCGCCCTCGAAAATGCTGTCCCAATCAAAATCAGAGGGGGAAGCCTCTGCGATTGCAGAATGTGCACGGTCGTAAATGCAGACCGAGCCACGCTGGGACGCGCCTTTTTCAAGGAAATAAATGCCCACTCTGTTGCCACCGCGAACGATCTCATCGGTATCTACACCAAAGTAGCGGAGAGAATCGACAGCTGCCTGACCGATAGCGTGCTTGGGGAGCTTTGTTACGTATGTGCTGTGCAGACCGTAATTTGCGAGCGAAACGGCAACGTTAGCCTCGCCTCCGCCGAAGGTGGCCTGCATCTGATCGTTCTGGAAAAATCTGTAATATCCGTTGGGTGCAAGACGGAGCATAAGCTCGCCGAATGTAATAACAGTTTTCATTTTTCTTCCTCCATTTTTTCAAGTGCTTCCTTTACGAAGAAGCTGCCGCCGATAGCGGCTATCTTATCGAAAGCCAGAAATTCGTCTATATTGCTTCTGTCAACTCCGCCCGTGGGAATAAATTTCACCTGCGGGAAGGGAGCGGAGAGAGCCTTGAGAGCCTTGAGTCCGCCGTAAATGTTTGCAGGGAAGAACTTGACGGTGGTGATACCAAGCTCAAGCGCCGCCATGATCTCTGTGGGAGTAACACATCCGGGATAGTAGGGAACATTTCTCTCGTTGCAAATTTTGGCAACAGCGGGAGAAAGTCCGGGAGATACGATAAAGGTAGCACCTGCTTTGAGAGCTGCCTCGCACTGCTCGGCGTTTATAACCGTACCTGCGCCTATCTCCATATCGGGATAGTTTTTAGCTGCATATTCGATAGCTTCTGCCGCGCAAGCGGTACGGAATGTTATCTCCGCACAGTTTATACCGCTGTTTTTGAGAGCGGTGAGTATCTTGTCTGTTTCAGAAAGTTCCTTAATTACAACAACAGGAATAAATTTTTCCATTTTTATATTCTCCTTTGATCTTAGTTTGATTATACGCCCGAATAAGCCGCAAATCCGCAGTCGATGGGAAGGACCACGCCTGTGATAGCCGATGCCGATCTGTCGTCGCACAGGAAGAGTGTTCCCCCGAGAAGCTCGGAAGCATCAACGAATCTGTCCATAGGTGTGCCCTTAAGGATCTTTGCGCTTCTTGCGGTAGGTGTCCCGTCCTCGTTAAAAAGAAGCTTGTAGTTTTGAGCGGAAACAAGAAATCCGGGAGCAATAGCGTTACAGCGGATACCCGTACCTGCGAAGTGAGTCGCGAGCCACTGTGTAAAGTTTGATATACCTGCCTTTGCCGCAGAATATGCGGGAATTTTCGTAAGGGGAGTATAAGCGTTCATCGAGGATATGTTGAGTATACACCCTGCTTTTTTTGCTACCATATCTTTTGCAAACACCTGCGTAGGAAGAAGCGTTCCTTGGAAATTGAGCTTGAATACGAAATCAACGCCCGACGCATCGAGATCAAAGAAGGATTTTCCCCCTTCCTTTGCCTCGTGCTGATATTCGTTGTCCGTTGTCGCTCTGGGGTTGTTACCTCCCGCACCGTTTACGAGAATGTCGCACGCTCCAAGGTCGGAAAGTACCGCCTTGTGTACCTCTTCAAGAGCTTCGGGATCGAGCACGTTTGCCTTGTATCCCTCGCAGATAAATCCCTCTGCCTTAAGCTCGTCTGCAAGTGCCTTTACAGCGTCTTCATTGAGGTCAAGCGCCGCAACCTTGGCACCAGACTGTGCAAATGCTCTTGCCATAGCGCCGCAGATAAGTCCACCTGCGCCTGTAACAACTACGACCTTTCCGCTGAAATCTATGTTAATAGGAAGCTGTATCATATCGTTTTCTCCTTATTTCTTATCAAATTTTTCAAGGTAATCCCAAACACCGAGCATATACATAATGCCGAGTGCACGGTCGTAAAGTCCGTAGCCGGGGCGGACCTTTCCGGGACCCTCGTCCCAAAGGTGTCTGCCGTGATCGGGACGTATATATCCCTCGTAGGCGCAGTCGTGATATGCTTTAAGTATTTCAAGAATACCGGTATCTCCGTCGCAGTCGCGGTGGCTTGCCTCTGAGAAGTCGCCGTTTTCGAAATGCTTTACGTTTCTTATATGAGCAAATGCAATTCTGTCGCAGTGTTTACGAACTATGTCGGCAACATTGTTTCTCGGATCTGCGTTAAGGCTTCCTGAGCAAAGCGTAAGACAGTTATACTCGTCATCGACCATTTTAAGAAATCTGTCGATATTTTCTTCGTTTATAAGCAGTCTTGGAAGTCCGAAAATATCCCAAGGCGGATCGTCCATATGTATTGCCATCTTAATATCGCACTCGCGGCAGGTGGGCATTATTGCCTCAAGGAAGTATTTGAGGTTTGCCCAAAGCTTTTCGTGATCTACACCCTCGTAGGCGCGGAAAAGCTCGTCGAGCTTCGACATTCTCTCGGGCTCCCAACCGGGAAATGACATATTATATCTCTCGGTAAAGTCGAGAATATACTTTGCCATAGCGTTGTAATCGTCCTGAATCATATTTTTCTCGTAGAAAAGGGCGGTAGAGCCGTCGCCAACACTGTGGAAGAGATTGCTTCTCGTCCAGTCGAATATGGGCATAAAGTTATAGCAGATGACCTTTACACCAAATCTGGAGAGATTTCTGATCGTGGTCTTGTAGTTTTCGATGTAAGCATCGCGAGAGGGCAGACCGATCTTTATGTCGTCGTGAACGTTCACCGATTCTACAACGTCCATATTAAAGCCGTACTCGTCAAGCTGACGCTTTACCTCGGCGATCTCATCTACTTCCCAGATTTCGCCGGGCATCTTGTGATGAAGTGCCCAAACGATACCGTCAACACCGGGGATTTGCTTTATGTCCGACAGCTTTATGCGGTCATTTCCCTCGCCATACCATCGGAACGTCATTTTCATTGGCATAGTTTATTCTCCTTGTTTATAATATTTATAATCCAAAATAATTTTTTGCGTTGCTATAACATATACCGCCAACGATCTCGGCAAGAGTACTCTCGTCGTTCGGATATTCGCCGTTTTCCACCCACTCGCCTATAAGAGCGCAGAGTATTCGGCGGAAATATTCGTGTCGGGTGTAGCTAAGGAAGCTTCTCGAGTCGGTGAGCATTCCTACGAAATTTCCGAGAAGGCTGAGATTTGCAAGACTTATAAGCTGATCTCGCATACCTGTTTTGTTATCGTTGAACCACCAAGCGCTTCCGTGCTGGATCTTGCCGCGGCACTCTGTACCTTGAAAAGCACCTATAAGCGTGTCTATAAACGAATTATCAGACGCGTCAAGGCTGTATATGATCGTTTTAGGCAGACTGTCTTCTGAGTAGAGTCTGTCAAGAAGTGATGCGAGCTTGCGCGAGCCGTTATCGGGGCCGATACAGTCAAATCCTGTGTCTGCACCAAGCTTTTCAAGCATTCTGCTGTTCGGATTTCTCATACAGTTGTAGTGGAGCTGCATTACCCACCCGAGCTTTACATACTGCTTTGCGCAGAATACGAGCAGCTCGGTTTTGAGAGCCTCTGCTTCGTCTGAGGTTATGCTTTCTCCCGAAAGACCTCTTGTTATCAGCGCATTGATCTCGCTTTCCTGTGCCTTTGCATACACCATTTTGTCAAGACCGTGATCGCTTGCACGGCAGCCGTTTTCGGCAAAGAAGTGAATTCTCAGTCGCAGAGCCTCTTTAAGAGAGGGAAGATCCTTAATATCTACGCCCGATACCTCGGATAGCCTTGCAATATATTCTTTCCAACCCGCCTTGTCGATATTTAATGCTTTGTCAGGTCGGAAGGAGGGGGCAACTACCGTTTTAAAGCTCTTGTCCTGTGCGAGAAGCCTGTGATATTCAAGCGAGTCGATGGGATCGTCGGTCGTACCGATGAAGGCTACGTTGCTGTCTGTTATTATGCTCCTTGCACTCATGTTTTTTAGCTTTTCATTACAAAGAGTCCAGACCTCTTCGGCTGTTTTTCCCGAAAGTGTGCCCTCGTAGCCGAAATAGTTTTTCAGCTCAAGATGACACCAGTGGTACATAGGATTTCCTATTGCACTCGGGAGCATCTCGGCAAATTTGAAAAACTTTTCCTTTGCGGGAGCGTCGCCCGTGATATAGTACTCGTCAATTCCGTGTGAACGCATAAGCCGCCACTTGTAATGGTCGCCACCGAGCCATATTTCAGTAATATTCTCAAAACGCTTGTCCTCGTATATCTCACGCGGACTTACGTGGCAGTGATAATCTATAATAGGGAGATCGGCAGCTACTCCAAAATAGAGCTTTCGAGCGGTTTCGGTGTTTAAAAGGAAGTCTTTGTCTAAAAAACGTGTCATAAACGTTCTCCTTATAGTATGTTATTTTTGTTTATCCTTATCGGCGGGAAGTACTGCGGAATTCCTTTGGATTTTTACCCGTTTTCTTTTTGAATACCTTGGAAAAATACTGTACGTCCATTATTCCGCAGTGCAGAGCTATCGTCTGTATCTGAAGATGGGTGGTAGTAAGAAGGTATATCGCGTGCTCTATACGCCTGTCCTTTATATACTCAGAAACAGTCTTGCCCGTTTCCTTTTTGAAAAGCGAGGCAAGGTATCCCGAGCTGATACACTGCTTTTGCGCCAGCGTTTTGAGAGATAGCTCGGCGGATATATCCGAATCTATAACAAGTATCGTTTTTTGCACGATAGGCGAATAGCGCTTTATCGAATGCTTATATACAAGGCGGCAGTACGAGGAAAACATTTCTCTCATAAGAGAAGAACAGGCATTTATATCCTGCATAAGCTCTATTCTGACTGCAAATTTCGATGAGGTGCGGTCTATATATATGGGGTGAACTCCGCCATCCTCGGCAGCCTTACGTAAAAGGGTGTTCATAATAATACAGTAATTTTTTGCATTTCTGATAGGATCGGTCGTTCGCTTCTCGAACATATTTTCATTTATCTGTGTTACAAGAAGATGCTCCTTGTGCTGCTGCCCGAGAGATACCGCGCGTATAAGCTCATTCTCAAACGAGTAACGCATCTCCATCATTTTTATATTAGCCTCAACCTCGTCAAATCCGCCGCTGTGAGAGGCACTGTCGCTTTGAAGTACCGATGGGCCGTAGCTTTTGCTCAGCTCGACTATGGCAAACGACTGAGTCTGCCATATTCTCTCGCAAAAAGCGTTTATCATAACAAATATCTTATCGTTTTCGGAAAGTATCGGTACAGACGAATAATATTCCCTTAGTAGCTTCTGTGCGGCAGGTGGAATTTCTGCACGCTCACCGATCTCTAAAATATCCTTTGACGAGAGCGGTGCCGAAAGATACGGACCTATGACAAGAATGTTTTTCTCACTTAAGAAGGGAAGCTTTATGCAGATATGACGAAGCTTAAACTCGTTTGAGAGCTTGTATTTTGTTTTGCTTTCCACAACGCCGAGAAGTTGTCCTACGTTCATCTGGGATCTGAAACCGACGATGCTTATAAACTGCGGGTCAAGTAAAGCCTTATCAGAATCAAGAGGAGAAATTACAGCGGTATGAATATGACATTTTTTTAGAATATCTGAAAGGAAGTTCAGGTCGTATTCGTAGTTCATAATTACTCCTGTTTTGTTAAAATATATAATTTGGATAAGTTTATCGTTTTTCTATGACATTATAGCACATAATTTTGATAATTGCAACAATAGATTTGAGAATAAAATGAAAATAATACAAAAACAGATGAATTTTGTACTACCTTTTTTTATTTGCGGATAGTATAATGATATTGATAATATGGCGCTTCCCCAAAATAAATATTAAAGAGGAAATGACAATGAAAAAAGAAAAGAAACTTGATGCAAACGGACATCGCAAATTTGGTATTCGCGACAAGATTGCATATGCAGCCGGCGACCTCGGTTGTAATATGAGCTTCTCGCTTAAAGGTACCGTCCAAACGTTCTGGCTCGTATTTATGATGCTCGAAACAGGACTTCTCTCCGCACTTCTTCTCATCGTTCAGATATGGGATGCTGTCAACGACCCGCTTATCGGTTCACTTATCGATAGCGACAGAAGAAAATACAAGATGGGCAAATTCAAGACCTATATTCTTATCGGCGCTTGCGGACTTCTCGTTGGCGGCGCAGCTGTATTTCTTCCCATACCGACTGCTCCCGTAGTAGTCAAGGCAATACTCTTCGTTGCAGGCTATCTCGTTTGGGATGCATTCTACACAATAGCAAACGTACCTTACGGCTCAATGCTTTCGGTCGTTACCGACGACGTCGGCGAAAGAGCACAGCTTTCTACCTGGAGATCTATCGGATCTATGGTAGGAAATCTTCTTCCCGGCATTATTCTTCCTATGCTCATTTGGAAAAAGGTTACTTACGATGGAACTACATCCTTCCTTAACAAAATCGAAATTCCCGAAGGCTCGGAGGAGCTTTTCAGCCCCGATAAATTCCACGCAAACCCTGTAACAGGCGAAGCATATGCAAAAGGCGACGCAGTTTTGAGTCCGCTTACAGGAAAACAGCTTGAGGTCCTTCTTGGCGAAAGAGTTTTCTGGGCGGCGCTGATCATGGGTGTTATCGGATTTATTGCGTTTATACTTATGTTAAAGCTTATTACCGTCCGCGTTGACGAAAACACGGTCAAGACAAATGAGTCTACCGCCAAATTCAACGTTGTCAAGGCATTCGGTAAATTTATGAGAAACCGCCCCGCAGTTGGTGCTACGCTTGCCGCTATGGGTATGTTCCTCGGTATGAATGCCGCAACTACGGCAAATACTATTATGTTTGCAACCTATTTCAACAAAGCGTCTATGTCTGGTCTTATCCAGATGATAGGCTTCTTACCTATGTTCATCTTTATCCCCTTTATTACCAAAATCGTTAAGAAATACGGTAAAAAGGAAGCCTCTGTTTTCGGAACTGTCGTTTCGCTCGTAGGCGGAGCAGTTATGCTTGTATTCCCGACCATCAAAAATGCTGATACAGCTCTTATCGTTTATCTAATAGGTCTTGTTATATTCGGTGTGGGCATGGGCGTTTACACCTGCGTATCATGGGCTATGATGGGCGATGCTATTGACTATAACGAATGGAAATTCGGTACACGCGAGGAAGGTACGGTTTATTCGCTCCATTCCTTCTTCCGTAAGCTTGCTCAGGGCGTAGGTCCTTCTATGGTGCTTCTTATTATGGGTGCACTCGGATACGTTTCCAAGTACGGAACTATCGGACAGACAGCTGAGACAGCTCATAATATGTGCTGGCTCGTTGCAGGACTCTATATGTTCAGTGCAGTGCTTCAGTTCATCGGTCTTGCTCTTATTTACAATCTCGATAGGAAGACCCTTGATAAGATGAACGCAGAGCTCGCAGAGCGCCACGCAAATACAGAAAATTAACAAATATTTACGGCGTCCGACCTAAACGTCGGATGCCGTATTTAAATATGTAGATATTTATAAGGAGAACCCAAATGAGAAACATTTTAAATCTTAATGAAAATTGGCTTTTTGTCAAGGACTGCTCTGATATAAACGTAAGAGAGGGAGAAGAGATAAACCTTCCGCACTCTTGGAATGCAATAGACGGACAGGACGGCGGAAACGATTATTTCCGCGGATTTTGCCTTTACGTAAAAGCTCTTAAAAAGTCGGAGCTCCCCGAAGCAGATCTTTACTATATCGAATTTCGCGGAACAAACTCCTCTGCAGATCTTTTCGTAAACGGCAATAAGCTTGCTCATCACGACGGCGGATATTCCACTTGGAGAGTGAATATCACCGACGCTTTGAAGGAAGAAAACGAGATCGCAGTTGTTGTTGAAAACACGATAAACGAAACCGTTTATCCTCAGATGGCAGACTTTACATTCTACGGCGGTATTTACCGCGACGTAAACCTTATATGCGTAAATACGGCACATTTCGACCTTGATTACTACGGTGCACCCGGTATCAAAATAACTCCTACCGTCGAGGGTAAAGATGCGAGAGTTGAGGTTGAAGCATACGTTAAAAACTTAAAGGAAGGACAGACCCTCGTTTATACAATTTACGACAGCGAAGAAAACGAGCTTTTAAGGATAGAAACAACAGAGCCTAAGGCTACATTTGAAATAAAGGACGTTCACCTTTGGCACGGACGCCGCGATCCTTACCTCTACTGCTGCGAGGTTGAGATCGTTGAAAACGGAGAGGTTATCGACAATGTTTGTAACAGATTCGGTTGCCGCAGCTTCAAGATCGATCCCGACAACGGATTTATTCTTAACGGGGAAGAGTATCCTCTTCGCGGCGTGTCCCGCCATCAGGACAGATGGGGCGTAGGTAACGCACTTCTTCCTGAGCATCACCGTGAGGATATGGATCTTATCTGCGAGGTCGGTGCTACTACTATCCGCCTTGCACACTATCAGCACGATCAGTATTTCTATGATCTTTGCGACGAGCGCGGTCTTGTAATTTGGGCGGAAATACCCTATATTTCAAAGCATATGCCCACAGGACGCGAAAACACGATTTCTCAGATGAAAGAGCTCGTAGCACAGAACTATAACCACCCCTCAATCGTTGTTTGGGGACTTTCCAACGAGATCTCGATCGGCGGTTCTGACGACGATCTGCTTGAAAATCACCGTATTCTCAACGATCTCGTTCACGAGATGGATAAGACACGTCTTACAACAATAGCGGCTGTTTCGATGTGTAAAATGGACGATCCCTACCTTCAGATTCCCGACGTGGTTTCCTATAACCACTATTTCGGCTGGTACGGCGGCGATACCACAATGAACGGACCTTGGTTCGATAAATTCCACGCGACACATCCCACTATTCCGATCGGATGCTCAGAGTATGGCTGTGAGGCTCTTAATTGGCACACAAGCGATCCGAAACAGGGCGACTATACAGAGGAATATCAGGCGTATTATCACGAGGAGCTTATCAAACAGCTCTTTACAAGAAAATATATGTGGGCGACACACGTTTGGAATATGTTTGACTTCGGTGCTGATGCAAGAGCAGAGGGCGGCGAAAACGGACAGAACCACAAGGGACTCGTTACTATGGATAGAAAGTACAAAAAGGACGCTTTCTATGCATATAAGGCATGGCTCGTTTCACCCGATGTCGATCCTTTCGTACATCTCTGCTCAAAGAGATATATCGACAGAGTAGAGGACGTAACAAAGGTAAAGGTTTACTCCAACCTTCCCGAAGTTGAGCTCTTTGTAAACGGCGAAAGCATTGGCAAGAAGACCGCAGAGGATCACTTCTTCTGCTTCGACGTTAAAAATGTCGGCGAAAGTACTATCGTTGCAAAAGCAGGCGAGTGCACAGACGAAGGCAAGATACGCAAGGTTGACGAGATGAATATGGACTACGTTCTCGTCGAAAAGGGCGCGGTTCTCAACTGGTTTGATATAAACGCTCCCGAAGGAAGATTCTCTCTCAACGATAAGATCTCTGATATTATGCAGTCCAAACGCGGAAAGCTTTGGTTTGTCGGAATGGGACTCAAGCTCAAAAAGAAGATGAGCGCAGGCAAGAAGGGCGAGAAGAAATCGGGCGGCTTTGACGTCGATCTCAAGGGCGGCAATATGGGCGGAATGATGGAAATGCTCGGCGGATTCAGCGTGCTTCGTCTTTCCTCGATGATGGGAATGATGGGTGTAAGCTTCACCAAGGAAGAGCTTCTTAAGATGAATAAAAAGCTCAATAAAATTAAAAAACCGAGTAAAAAGTAAGTAAATTACTTGTAATAAAGGGGTAAATACGTGGCTTTCTGTGTGTTTACCCCTTTTATTTTGAAAATATTTATGTAGCAATAGACCTACCGTACTTGACAATCCTGTGAACGCGTGATATAATTATAGTGTATTTATTAAACATATTCGGAGGTAATATATGACTTATACGGTAAATCCCGGACTTATTCCGGGCACAGTGCTGAGTAAAAAAGATTTAGGAAACGTAAGCGGTATAGAATTTCTGAATAAGATATTCTTCGTGTCAAACGGCGTTATGCTGAGTCAGCTCAGAGAAATATCGGGCGTAGACGGCTCGACTCTTCAAAACTGGGTAAAGCGCGGCTGGATAGGTAACACGGTAAATAAGAGATATTCGAAGGATCAGCTTGCGAGAATACTCATAATCAATATGATGAGAAGCTCAATGATGCTTGAGCGTATTGATTTTATTCTTCATTACATCAACGGAACTATCGACGATAAAAGCGACGATATTATATCCGAAGCAGAGCTTTACGGATATATATGCGATATATACGATAGCTTTACCGATAGCGGACTTCATACAGGCGAGGAGCTTCGCGAGCTTATCAATAAGGTAACGACAGAAAAATATGTTGAGCCCTGCGAGGGTGCAAAAGCAAGACTTGATAAGGCTCTTGAAATAATCCTCGTGGCATATTTTGCATCAAATGCTGCAGCTCTCGCAAATACTCTCTTTAATGCTCTTTAAGAGATGATAACAGACGAAAAGAGTTCCCTTGACGAGATAAGAACCAAAGAAGATTTGGTCTTGGGCAACGGAAATATGCTCGTTTACCTAAATAATGCGGGGATAGTGTCCTTTCACGCAGGTGGGTACACAACGCCCTCTTTTCTCTCACTCGACTGTAACTTTTACGGTGAAGAATTCAGCTGTAAAACGTCAAGAAAGAGAGATACTTCAAGTTATATCCATAGATTTTATGAATACGGCGGAGTAAATAAGGTCAGAAGGCTGACAAAAAGCATTGAAGATGCGCGTGCTGTTGACCTTATACACCCGCACTCGCAGATATTTGTCAGATACTGCGAAAATATTTTGCCACTCAGATTTGAGCTTAAAATACCGCCGTACGTAAACAAAGTGCTTTTCGACCGATACAAAATAGGACGAAAATATTATCAGGTGCTTTCGCTCGTTATGCCTGCGGGAGTTTCCTTTCATAAAAACGAGGTTACATACCGCGAAACGAGAATGATGATAGCACTCTCGGGGGACGCGCGCTTCACGTCGGACGGCGAAACGGTAGAGGTGCTTCCGGGCGAGTCGCGTATCGTATTTGCGGCAGACGACGGAAAAAGTTGCGTGGATAATCTCCTTTTTTCGCTCGGAGATAATTCTTACTTTGAGGGAAATTCGAAGATCGCAACTGAGAGCGAGCGCTTCTGGAAAAACGAGATCGCGCGCTCAAGTATAGACGATGGGCACGCGGACAGGGAACTGCTTACAGACGCTCTGATAGCACTTGTTTCTCACCAAAGCACCGAGGGCGGCGTAATTTCAAGCTTCGGTGAAAACGTCATACGTACCGACTGTGTAAACGATATAACTACCGCATTTTTGAAGCTCGGACTTTGCGACCATGCTAAAAAGATTCTTGAATTTTTTGCTGAAAAATATAAGCTTTACGGTAAGTTTTATCAGATTTACGGAACGTTTAAAGGACAGTACGAAAGATATTTTTCGGACAGCGCGCTCGGTACGGCTTCTCTTGTGAAGGCATTTGTAAATTACTCGGAAATCACGGGAGATACAGATCTTTTCAAAGAAAATTTCACTATGCTCAAAAAGGCAATATACGCTCAGATAAACGAGATCTCGCTCGGTATGATGTCTTTTTCGGGCTGTGAAGCTGAGTTTTCCGAAGAAATTTTTGCGCCCGGTACAGCGTGCCACGGCTCACTTGAAAGTACACTTGCTTCTTACGTTGCTTTCGTGAAATTTGTAGGCTTTTGCAAGAAGAATTCTCTGAAAATTCAAAACGATAACGGAAATATTGCTCGTAAAGCAAGCGAGCTTTTAGAAAGTATTAAAAGCTATTTCATAAGAGGCAATAGGGTTACCCTGAACGTGCCTGTCCGTGAAAAGAGTATAAAGAAGAAACGCTTCGCATACGGCGACTGTGATATGTGCAGGCAAAATCTCACGCACGTCTACTACGGCGAGCTTGAGCTTGCAGTAAGCGGCATCTATATGTGTCCGAGATGCCTGAGTAGTAGCTTTTACTCGGAGCGCTTTGAGCCTACGCTTACATATCTTCCTTGGGCAAGTGCGCTTTTGTGCGCAGAGCCATATGTGATCGAGGCGCTCGGCGAAAAGAATATCAAAAAGCTTTTTGATAGTGCAGTTAAGGAAAGAAAAAACGATATGTTTGTACGTACAGTGCGCTCTGATACCCTCTTTCTCGAAGCGGCTAAGCATCTGGGTTTTAAGGAATACGAAACACTTTTCAAGGACTTTATAAGAGCCGACCTTGAAAGCTCGGCTTATCCCCATACCGTGCGTGAAAGCGTGCGAAAAGGGAAGTTTAATACACAAACGATGGCGCGAGTTATAACAGCATTTATATAACAAAAAACTCTTGGAAAACAGTATTCCAAGAGTTTTTTAATTAAATTAAAATATTTTTCAAAAAAGCACTAATGAAACGCGCAAAAAACTGTCTGTATAGTCAGAAGGACCTTATTTAAGCCATTTTCTCGCTCAGCTGTGCGCCGCCGACAATATGGAAATGCAGATGCTTTACGCTCTGACAAGCGTCATCGCCGCAGTTTGAAATTACTCTGTAACCGCTCGAAAGACCCGCCTCGGCTGCGATCTTCGGAATTACTGTGAAAATCTTGGCAACTACGTCTGCGTTTTCGGCAGTAACGCCGTCCATCGAGGGAATGTGAACCTTGGGGATAACGAGAATGTGAACGGGTGCTTGGGGTGCGATGTCATAAAAGGCAAAGACATAATCGTCCTCGTAAACCTTTTTAGAGGGAATATCGCCATTTATTATTTTGCAGAAAAGACAATCCATTTTTTTAATCTCCTTGTGTGATAATTTATTAAATAAATTCTATCACATTTCTCGGAGTAAAACAAGTAGGAAAAGCAAATTTTTATAAAAATATCCGATTTGCAGTATTTGACAAATGTATAGCTGTGTGATATACTGAAATCGGTATAGAATATACCGTTATGCAGCGAAAGGAGAGTGTCATATGAACGGTAAGAAAAAATGTAAAATTCTAAAAGAGATCCGCAGACAGATAGCCGAGCAGAACGACATAGAGTATATAACCTCCGAATGTCAGCATAAGGGCGACTGTAAAGGTACTTGCCCGAAATGCGAGGCAGAGGTGCGCTATCTCGAAAAAGAGCTTGAAAAACGCCAAAAGCTCGGACGCTCGGTAGCGGTTGTCGGAATTGCGGCGACTCTTGCTTTTTCGACGGTCGGTTGTGAGTATATGCTGGAAAAGCCGATCATTGACGAGCTTTCGGGCGACGTTGCTGATCCAAGCGGTCCCGAAAATCTTCAGGGAGAGGATGTTCCTTTTCAGGGCGACGTTGACGTCGACGGAGAAATGATAGCGCCCTTTATGAGCGTATATGATCTGCTTAATCTTTCCGAAACCGAACGAAACGAGTATATTTCAGCCTTTTCGAAAAACGAAATTCGCTACGAATGGGAAAATGAATCTGCCGTTTTGGGCGAAACAGAGGACATTTTCTATACAGAGGACGGCGAATATAAGATTACCGTTCGCTACGACGAAAACGGTATGGCAACTTCGATCGAAATAACATTTTTTGAACCCGATACTGCGGGTGATCCCATTTCGTGATAACTATGAAAAGTAATAATATTACTGCACCTATCGTAACCTTTTCACGCCACAGAATTGCAACAGACGGCGAGGGTGTAACCTCACTCGTTATCTTTCACGGCTGTCCGCTTCGCTGCAAGTGGTGCATAAATCCCTATACCTTTGACCCTAAAACGAGCAAAAACGATATGACACCCGAGGAGCTTTACGGTAAGCTGAAAATCGACGAGCTGTATTTTCTCGCAACAGGCGGCGGTGTTACCTTTGGCGGCGGTGAGCCACTTCTTTACGCCGAATTTATTAAGAGCTTTCGTGAAACGTGCGGTGTTTCGTGGCATCTTTGTGCCGAAACCTCGCTGTGCGTGCCTTGGGAAAAGGTAAAAACTGCGGCAGAATGTATAGATATGTTTTATATCGACTGCAAGGACACAGATCCCGAAATATACCGCAGTTATACGGGAAAAGATAATACTCTTATGCTTGAAAATCTCAGAAAGCTTCTTGAGATCGTTCCAAGCGAGCGTATTACTGTGCGTGTGCCACTTATCCCCAAATTTAATACCGATGAGGACCGCCAAAAGAGTAAAAAGCTTCTCTTTGATATGGGTGTTACACAGTTTGACTTCTTCGATTACAAAATAAAAGAATTTTACAGATGATTTTAAGTTTACTAAACGAAATTTTTAACGGGTACGGTCTTATGCTGTGCCCGTTATTTTAGGATTTGATATATTATAATACTTGACATAGTATTTTTTGTATGTTATAATATTACAATAAGTGTTGACTTAGAATATATAAGGAGATGCAGTAGTATGGTAGTAACTAAAGAAACGATAATAGGCGATATTCTCAAGGCTGATATTACAACGGCAAAATTCTTTCTTGAAATAGGTATGCACTGTCTTGGTTGTCCTGCTTCTACGGGAGAATCGGTAGAAATGGCTTGTGCCGTTCACGGTGTAGATGCGGACGAGCTTGTTGATAAGCTTAACGACTATTTTGCAAGTAAATAATTTTATAATTTCTAATGGAAAATAAAAAAAGAAGCTATCCGCTTCCCGATATTTCGCCAAGACTTAAAGAGGTCTCCCGCTTTGTGCGCGACGGTGCGTGCGTTGCGGACGTCGGCACAGACCACGCGTATTTGCCGATATATCTTCTTAAAAAGGGTGTGGCGAGATATGCGGTCGCGACCGACGTAAGAGAAGGACCGCTTGTTCATACACGCGATAACGTTGATTTCTATAAGGTGTCCGATAAGGTCGCCATATACAGAACGGACGGGCTTGTCGGAATAGAAAAGTATTCTCCCGACGATATTATGATATGCGGAATGGGCGGCGAGCTTATTCTGAGAATAATTACCGAGTGCGAATATACAAGAAAAGCGGGAGTAAGACTTCTGCTTCAGCCGATGTCGTCCTTTGCTGAGCTAAGACAGGGGCTTGCCGACAGCGGATACTCTATACAAACAGAGTCGCTCGTGCGCGACGGACATATGATATATCAGGTGATCGTCTGTACCTATACGGGAGAAAAATATGCGCTTTCGAGCGCACAGCTCCTTCTCGGACCTGAAAATATCAGAGAAAACAGCGAGCTTTTCAGTGAGTATGCAGCGATACATCTGCGTAAGCTCGAGCGGAAAATAGACTCCAAGGGCGGCGCAGGCTATGATGTTTCAGCGGACAAAGAGCTTGTAAAAGAGATAAGAAATATCCTAAAGACCGAAAATACGGAGGACGTAAAAAATGGCGACAGTATATGAGCTTTATTCCTATCTCAATAAGATAATATCCCCCGAGCTTTCGTGCGAGTGGGATAACGACGGACTTATGGTCTGTCCCGATAAATTTGCCGAGGTCAAAAGAGTACTGCTTGCTCTCGATATTACCTCCGAGGTGGTTGCATACGCAGAAGCAGAAGGCTTTGACGTGATAATTTCTCACCACCCGCTGATATTCAGACCTATGAAGAACGTAAGCGGAGATGACGCCGTTTCTTCAAAGGTAATATCGCTTGTTAAAAATTCGATCACGGCGATGTCCTTCCATACACGTCTTGACGCGCTTGACGGCGGCGTAAACGATACTCTCGCAGAGCTTCTCGGCGTTGAGGACGTTGAGGTGCTTCCGGGCGATCCCGATATGATAGGACGCATAGGTAATCTTGAAATTCCCGCAGATCCCGAGGAATTTTCACTCTACGTTAAAGAGCAGCTCGGCGCTCGAAGCGTAAACCTTGTAAACGCACAGCTTGAGGTTTCAAGGGTGGCTCTCTGCGGCGGAGACGGAAAAGAGCTTCTTGCGGCGGCTTACAGAGCAGGCGCGGATACATACATTACGGGAACGCTTTCTTATAACAATATGATAGACGCGGCAGAATTTCCGATGAACGTAATAGAAGCGGGACATTTCTACACCGAAAATCATATTCTTAACTTCCTTGCAGACCTTGTCGAAGAATTCGATAAGCTCGTGGAGGTTGAAATTTACGACAGCAATATAATAAAAACAATATAAAAACGACAATAATAAACTATATACGATATAATCACGGAGGTCAGATTTGATTATTCAGCTTGAAGAATCACTGCAGAAACTTCGCGCTATGCGTGAGGATATGAAAGAACTTGCACAGGCGCTCAGAATATCCGAGCTTGAGGCAACGGCAGAAGAGCTTGAAAAGAAAACATACGAAGAAGGATTTTGGAACGATCAGGCAAATTCGGGTAAAATACTTCAGAAGCTTAAGCAGTCCAAGGATAAAATAGAACAGTTTAACTCTCTTATGGCGAAGATCGACGATACGATGTCGCTTGCAGAACTTGCAATAGAAGAGGACGATGAATCGTTCACAGATGAAATAGTATCTACGACCGAAACTATCGCAGAGGAAATGGAAACAGAGCGTATCTCCGCACTTCTTTCGGGCGAATACGATGCAAATAACGCTATTCTTTCCTTCCACCCGGGCGCAGGCGGAACAGAGGCTCAGGATTGGGCTCTTATGCTTTACAGAATGTATACACGTTGGGGCGAAAAGCACGGATATAACGTCAAGCTTATCGATATGCTCGACGGAGAAGCGGCAGGTATCAAGAGTGCAACTATTATGATAGAAGGCCTCAACGCTTACGGCTATCTCAAGAGCGAAAACGGAGTTCACCGTCTTGTACGTATTTCTCCCTTTGACGCATCGGGAAGAAGACAGACCTCATTTGCATCTGTCGAGGTAATGCCCGAGTTTACCGATGACGGAACTATCGAAATAAGAGATGAAGACATAGAAATAACCGCACACCGTTCAAGCGGCGCAGGCGGTCAGCATATCAACAAGACAGACAGTGCTATACGTATTCTCCATATTCCCACAGGAATTGTGGTCGGCTGTCAGACCGAGCGAAGCCAGCTCCAGAATAAAGAAACGGCACTCAAAATGCTCCGCAGTAAGCTTATGGAAATAAAGGAAAGAGAGCATCTTGAGCGTATAGAGGACATTCAGGGTAACAAGACCAATATCGAATGGGGCGCGCAGATACGTTCCTACGTATTTATGCCTTATACTCTCGCTAAAGATACCCGTACAGGATACGAAAGCGGTAATATTCAGGCTGTAATGGACGGAGATATAGACGGATTTATTAACGCTTACCTTAAAATGAACGCTAAATAATTAAATAAATATTTTCAGAAAGGTGTTACACAGTTATGAAAAATTCAATCGAAAAATCCAAATTTACTATCGGACTTGTTCTTATTATTCAGTCGATTTCTTTTCTTATTATGTCAATCGCTCAGTGGAGCAAGCGTAAGAGCCTTTCGGGCGCGTTCCTTGCTATTTCTGCACTCGGCGGCGTTATAGGAGCTATTCTTCTTGTAAAGAGCGCATCTGCTGAAAACGAGCGTCTTACCGTACTTGATTCGCTCTGCGGTGATTTTCTTGATATGGACGAGTTTGACGAAGAATTCGAAGTACCTACAAGCGAAGACTTCGACGAAAGCGAATTTG
This sequence comes from Eubacteriales bacterium, assembly GCA_045580325.1. Taxonomy (GTDB): domain Bacteria; phylum Bacillota; class Clostridia; order Oscillospirales; family CAG-272; genus SIG672. The sequence goes on along the minus strand of JAZNNR010000028.1, from coordinate 19,316 downwards.
ATAACTAATTTATAAAAATCTATAAAAAATGAAGGCAGATACGAAAGTATCTGCCTTTACTGTTTATTCAGTTTTCACCTTTTTCGAGAGCGTAACGCTTTATAGCCGCAAAAGATTTGTCGCTTATCACGTGTTCGAGTCTGCAAGCATCCTCAGAGGCGGTTTCTTCATCAACTCCGAGGGAGCAGAGAAAATTTGTTAGAAGGGTATGACGCTCGTAAATTTTTTCAGCTACTTCTTTTCCTTCATCAGTAAGAGTTATGAATCCGTCCTTGTCAACAACGATATATCCGCCGTTTTTGAGAAGACCTACCGCACGGCTGACACTTGGCTTGGAATATCCGAGATGCTCGCTGATGTCGATAGAACGAACACAGGAGAGCTTCATTGATAGAACGTGGATAGCTTCGAGATACATTTCTCCTGATTCCTGTAAATGCACTGTTATACCCCTTTCTCAGTATCTTTTTATTTATTTTACCACATAATTGTTAACTTTTCAAGAGTAAATATTCTTTTCACGTATTTTTACATAAAAAAAGCATTTACCGCACGTGCAGTAAATGCTTTTTTTGTATTTCGTTTTAATTAAAGAGCAGAAACGATAGCCTCTGTATCCTTTGCGATTACGAGTTCTTCGTTTGTGGGGATAAGGTAAACGTCAACCTTGGAGTTTTCGGTAGAGAGCTTAACTATATCCGACTGACGAAGTGTCTTTGCGTTGAGCTCCTTGTTGATCTCAACACCGAAGAATTCCATATCAGCGCAAACCATTTCACGAAGTCTGGGGTTGTTTTCGCCAAGACCTGCGGTGAATACGATAGCGTCAAGTCCGCCCATAGCAGCGGTGTAAGAGCCGATGTACTTCTTTATCTGATAGAAGAGAATGCTTGTGGCAAGCTCTGCGCGTTCGTAGTTGGGATCGGAAGGACCGTTTTCAACTGCGCTTTCAAGATCACGGGAGTCGGACATACCTGTGAGTCCGAGGAATCCGCACTTCTTGTTCATGTAGCTTGCAACCTCACTGCTTGACCAGTTCTTCTTTTCCATCATGTAGGGGACGATCGCAGGGTCGATAGAGCCGCAGCGTGTACCCATTTCAACGCCTTCAAGAGGAGTAAAGCCCATAGATGTGTCAATTACCTTGCCGCCGCGTACAGCAGAGATAGAAGAACCGTTACCGATGTGGCAGGTTACGATCTTTGTGTCGCCCGTAACACCCTTCTTTGCGAGGATCTCGTTCATGATACCCGAAACGAAGCGGTGAGATGTTCCGTGAGCACCGTAACGGCGGATCTTGTAGTCCTCATACATATCGTAGGAGAGGGGGTAGAAGTATGCCTTCGGGGGCATTGTCTGATGGAATGCTGTATCAAATACGAGAACCTGCTTTACGTCAGGCATAACAGCGGTACAGCCCTCGATACCCATAAGGTGAGCGGGTGTGTGGAGAGGTGCGAAATCATAGCAGAGCTTGAGCTTTTCGATAACCTCGGGAGTTACAAGGCAGCTTTCGAAGAAGTAAGGGCCGCCGTGTACGACACGGTGTCCGATAGCTTCGATCTCGGAAACGTCCTTAATGCAACCGATCTCAGCGTCGCAAAGAGTGTCAACAACGATCTTCATAGCAACAGAGTGGTTAGGCATATCGTAATTCTTAACGATCTTTTCTCCGTTTATTTTGTGTTCGATAAGGCTTCCTTCAATACCGATTCTTTCACAGATACCTTTACACTTTACGTCTTCTGTAAGGGTATCGATGAGCTGATACTTGAGTGAAGAGCTTCCTGCGTTTACAACGAGTACGTTCATTATTTTTTTCCTCCGATTGACAAATATGAATTTTTGTGTTAATATCTAATATGTTAAATATTATATATCAAATTTATCCATTTTTCAATAGAAAAAAGCAAAAATAAACCCAAATATTTAAAAATTTACAAAAGTGGGAAAAAACAATGATAAAAGTTGCGGTTATTTGTGAATTTAACCCTTTTCATAACGGGCACAAACTACTTTTTGAGAGAATACGCGAGCGTTTCGCACCTGAGCCTGTCTGCATCGTATGTATAATGAGCGGAAATTTCGTGCAAAGGGGGACTCTTGCCGTTATGTCAAAACATAAACGCGCCGAACTGGCTGCCGACTGCGGAGCCGACCTTGTTCTCGAGCTTCCGTTTCCTTGGTCCGCCTCTTACGCGCAGTCCTTTGCACGCGCGGGAGTATCTATTGCCGAAAATCTCGGTGATATAGACTATCTAGCCTTTGGCAGCGAATCGTCAGACGAGGATTATATTACCGACTGCGCCGAGAAGCTTTCAAGCAAGGACTTTGAAACCGAGCTTGCCAAGTCGCTTTCAGACTATAAAAACACCTCAAAATCGTATGCCGAGGTAAGAAGTGAAACCTTTGAAAGAATGTACGGCATAGAGCTTTCAAGAAAGCCTAACGATATTCTCGCTCTTGAATATATATCGGCAATAAATTTCTTCAAAAGCGATATTAAACCGCTTTTTATAAAGCGCTTCAAGGATTTTTCGGCAACCGAGAGTAGAAAGTATATTTTCACTTTTGATAACGAAAATCTTGAAAAATGTATTCCCGAGGAAATATTTGAAAAAACTCTGAAAGCACCGAAATTCTTGCAAAATATCTCGGATACTGCGGGAATACTTTTCCTTGCGTATGCAGAGCCCGAAAAGCTCGCACAGGCTCCCGAAATGAGCTTTGATCTATCGTCAAGACTGATAAACGCGGCAAAGAGCGGAAAATTTAAAACACTTTCCGAACTTTTTGGCGCGGTGGCGACAAAGAAATATACCGACGCAAGAATACGCAGAGCGTTTAACTTCGCTTTTCTCGGCGTTACGAAAGAGGATATTGCCGAGATGCCGCAGTATACGACAGTGCTTGCAAGCAGCAAGGAAGGACGGAATGCTTTGCGAGAGTTTTCAAAAACTGCAAAAATAAATGTTATTGCGACTAAATCAGCACATAACAAATTTTCAGAGCTGTCCGAAAAACAGTATCACATTATGGAAAAATCAGACCTTGCGTACTCTTTTCAGGGTGAAATTACAAAAAACGAAGGAATAAAACCTTATATCAGGGATTAAATTTTAATTTATTTACAATATGCTCTTGATTAAAGAGTATGTTTGTGATAGAATATAACGAAAGTAATCAAACTTTACAAAACGGAGGAGAAATATATGGAAAACGAAATCATATTTGAGGGTAAACACCTTATGTATAAAAACCGTCCGCTCGTAAGAGAAAACAATCTTATCTGCTACGGTAGTATGGAAGATAAATACGTTCTTTTTCTTATGATACTCGGAAACAAGACGATTGAGACCGAAGACCCGAATATCAAGCTTGAAGTGCCCGAAAACATTGTCGGACAGATACTCAGCACCGACGCTTCGAAGCCTGTTTCCGAAAGACTTGTAGAGCAGTTTGCTAAGAAGAGTCTTTATGAGGCGCTCGACTACGGCATTATCCGTCTTGACAGACATAATAAATAATCTGTTTTGGAGAAAAAGATGCGCAGAAGGATTTTGATATTGCTTTTGGCATTTCTGCTTGCCGCCGGACTTGTATCGTGCAAGGCAAATAAAAATTCAGGTCTTACTGTTCTTACTGATGTAAAGGGAATTCCCGATGAAGCGGAAGACAGCGTAGATAACTCTGACAACTCGGACAAAAACGACGGCGAAAACGAAAATGGAGAGAGCGGTTCACAGGACGTATCGGATGAAGATATTATAATCAATAAATCGAGCAAAAAGATACATCTCAGCACCAAGTGCTCGTATGCAGGGACTATCAAGGAATCAAATAAGCTCGTAAGACCGCGCAGCGAGCTTGAATCTTATCTCGCAGATGGCTATTCAATTTGTTCAAATTGCAATAAAAACTATAGTAATGGTAACTGATAGGGCGTTAATACCCCAAAAAATCAAAATAAATACGATTTTTTTCTAAAAACTATTGCAATTTAGAAAAAATATGTTATAATATATTATAGTAAGGATCGTGATGGTTGGAAGAGTGTGAAAGCACTCTTCCGATTTTTATGATTATCGCATTTTCATAGGAGGTATGTGCGTTTTGGCTAAAAACGATAACAAAACGGCTGTGATCGTAAGAGAGCTTCTTGAGGGACCGATAAACGAACTCGGATACGATGTCTGGGACGTTGAATTTCTTAAAGAAGGCTCTGAGTGGTTTCTTCGAATAACGATAGACAGCGAAAACGGAATTGATATAAACGACTGTGAAAAGGTACACAGAGCTATCGATCCGCTTCTCGACGATGCTGATCCTATCGAGACCGCTTATCATCTGGAGGTTTCTTCTCCCGGTCTTGAGAGAACGATTCGCACAAAAGAGCATTTTCTGAAGTCGGTCGGAGAAAAGGTAATGATTAAGCTTTTTGCACCGCACAACGGACTGCGCCAATTTACAGGAATTCTTGACGTTAGTGAAGACGGTGAAAAGATATATATAAGCATAGACGGCGAAAAGCACGAGTTTGACAGAGGTGCGATCTCCAAGGCAAGCACGGTGTTTGATTTTGAAAATTAAAATTTAAGAAGTAAACAATAAAATTATTTTTATGAAAGGTACGGACTGAAAATGAACGCAGAGTTTTTTAAAGCTCTAGAACAGCTTGAAGCTGAAAAGGGAATCCCGAAGGAGTATATGATCGAAAAGATCGAAGCAGCACTTGTAAGTGCATACAAACGCGAGCAGGGCGGAAGCAGTAATGTGCGCGTATTTATCGATCCTGCAAAGAAGGACGTAAGAGTGTTCCAGCTTCGCGAGGTTGTCGATAACGATTTCGAGGAATATAATGAGATAAATCACATCTATCTTGAAGAGGCTAAAAAGCTCAGCAAAAGATACAAGCTCGGAAGTGTCGTTGAAGTTGAACTCAAAACAAAGAACTTCAGGCGTCTTTCCGCTCAGACTGCAAAGCAGGTAATAATTCAGGGTATCAGAGAAGCTGAGCGCGGAATGATAATTAAAGAATACGAGGACAAGAAAGAAGAAATTATCACTGCCACTGTTCAGAGGATCGATCCTCAGAACGGAAACGTTCTCGTTGATACGGGAACAAGCATCGCAACTCTTCTTAAGAGCGAGCAGATCCCCGGAGAAACCTTCATTGTCGGTCAGCATATAAAGGTGTTCGTAACAGAGGTAAGTAAGGATTCTCTTAAAGGTCCTATCGTAACTCTTTCGAGAACACACTCTCATATGGTAAAGAGAATGTTCGAAAACGACATTCCCGAAATACAGAGCGGAACTGTTACTATCAAGGCTATCACACGTGAAGCAGGCTCAAGAGTAAAGATGGCAGTTTGGTCGAGAGATGAATCCGTCGATCCTATCGGTGCTTGTATCGGTTCGCACGGATCTAGAATTCAGAATATTATCAATGAGCTTGGCGGAGAAAAGATCGATATAATTATGTATAGCGAAAATCCCGAAGAGTTTATTGCAAACGCACTTGCACCTGCTGCTGTAAAGGAAGTAGTAATTGACGGCGAAAAGGTCTGCCACGTTATCGTTGACAGTGATCAACTCTCGCTTGCGATAGGTAAATCGGGACAGAACGCCCGTCTTGCCGCAAGACTTACAGGATATAAAATCGATATAAGAGTTGAATAAAAAAGCTAAAACGGAGTAAAGGTATGCCGATTAAGCCTAAAAAAATTCCAAGCAGAAAATGTCTTGGATGTATGCAGTCTTTTCCGAAAAAGGATCTTATACGCCTTGTAAGATCACCGGAAGGAGATATTTCTCTTGATTTTACAGGAAAGAAATCGGGGAGAGGCGCATATATTTGTCAAAATGCAGCTTGCTTTGCAAAGGCAAAAAAAGCTAAACGCTTTGAAAAAAATCTCGAGTGTCAGATACCCGAAGAGGTATATCTTTCTCTCGAGGAAGAACTTGAAAATAACGGATAATTAACGGGTATTTAATGGATAATTACATTTCAAGGATACTTGGTCTTGCACGAAAGGCAGGATATATTGTGTTTGGTACAACGCTTGTACGGGACGCTGTAAGAGGCAAAAAGAAGCCCTATCTCGTACTGCTTGCGTCGGACGCATCTGAAAATTCATATAAACGCATACACGACTCTTGCGTGTTTTATAAAACACCTCTTGCCTTAACCGACATTACAGCCGAAGAACTCGGTAAAATCATCGGTAAAGATTCAGATGTGGTATGTGTTGCTATAACCGACGAGGGTATGGCAAAAGCAATAATTAACAAAATAGATAAAACAATGTTTATCAATGCGGAAAACGGAGAATCCGCGGGAGGTAGAGCATAATGGCACAGGGAACTTGTAAAATCAGCATTCTTGCAAAGGATCTTGGATTAAAAAACAAGGAAATAATTGAGGTATTAACCGAGAACGGTATTGCGGGCAAAACACATTCTTCGCCTTTGTCGGAGGACGAATTTGCTTTTGTAATAAACCATTTTTCAAATAAAACTCAGATTTCTAATATTAACGACTATCTTAACGGCAAAATTAAGATTAAATTGCCGAAATCAGCGGCTGCACCTGTAAAGGAAACAGCGCAGGAAAATGTGTCGGAAAAGAAGGACGCAGTTCAGCCGAATACCGATAAAAAGGCTGATGCTACGCCAGCTTCGAACGCTAAAAAAGCGCCCGAAACTGCAGAGGCAGCAAAGCCGAAGCCTGCTCCTGAAAAGACAGAGAAGAAGGATAGATTTGCAAATCCCTTGAACCAAGGTCAAAATACTCCTAAAAACGTTAAAAAGGATAAGGAAAAGGATAGGGTTAAAAATAATGCTCAGGTGCTTCGTCCTCAGCCGAACACTGCTAAGACAGATAAAAACGAGGCTGTAACCGTTATCCGCTCTGACGATTTCTCCGGACGTCGCGCGGGAACTAAGGTCGTAGATACACGTGCAAATAACATTGACCTTTCTAAGTATGATACACGTCTTGAGCGTTATGAAAGCTATGATAAATCCTCGCAGTCCTCTTCACAGCGTCAAAAGTTTGGCAAGAAACAGAATAATCAGGTTCAGAACAACGACGGACGAGTAAGAAGCGTTCAGTCGCAGAAGAATAATAAAAAGCAGGAAAAGCAGCCACCCGTTAAGCAGCAGGTATCTATCACAGTTCCCGATGAAATAACGGTAGGCGAGCTCGCATCAAGACTTAAGGTAACAGCTGCTGAGGTTATAAAGAAGCTCTTCGGACTCGGAATTATGGCAACCGTTAACCAGACAGTTGACTATGATACCGCAGAATACGTGGGTACTGAGCTCGGCGCGATAGTAACAAAGGAAATTGTCGTTACTATCGAAGAAAAGCTCTTCGATGAAAGCGAGGATACAGAGGAAAGCCTCGTTGAGCGTGCTCCCGTCGTAGTTGTAATGGGACACGTTGACCACGGTAAGACTTCAATTCTTGACAGAATCAGAAACGCACACGTTACCGCAGGCGAGGCAGGCGGTATTACACAGCATATCGGTGCGTATAAGACTCATATAAACGGCAAGGATATTACCTTCCTTGATACTCCCGGACACGAAGCATTTACGTCTATGAGAGCAAGAGGGGCGATGGTTACCGATATTGCTATCCTCGTAGTTGCGGCAGACGACGGAATTATGCCTCAGACAATAGAAGCTATCAACCACGCAAAAGCGGCAGGCGTTGAAATTATCGTTGCGATAAATAAGATGGATAAACCTACCGCAAATCCCGATATGGTAAAGCAGACGCTTACACAGTATGAGATCATTCCCGAAGAATGGGGCGGAGATACTATCTGCGTACCTGTTTCGGCACTTACAGGAATGGGTATCGATGATCTTCTTGAATCTGTTCTTCTTATTGCAGAAATGAAGAATCTCCGCGCTAACCCCAACCGTGCCGCTAAGGGTACTATTATCGAAGCCCGTCTTGATAAGGGCAGAGGGCCTGTTGCGACAGTTCTCGTTCAGAACGGTACACTCAGACTCGGTGATACGGTTATTGCAGGAACGTCGGTAGGACGTGTACGTGCTATGACGGACGACAGAGGCAGAAACGTTAAGATCGCAGGTCCTTCGGACTCTGTTGAGATCATCGGTCTTGACGAGGTTCCGAGCTCGGGCGATGAGTTCAACGCAGTTAAGGATGAGCGTATGGCTCGTGAGCTTGCCGAACAGAGAAAGGCAAAGAGTAAAGAGGAACAGTTCAAAGCAGCATCCAAGGTCAGCCTTGACGATCTCTTTGCACAGATCTCCGAGGGTGCAAAAGAGCTTAATATCGTTGTTAAAGCCGACGTCGGCGGATCTGCCGAGGCTGTAAAGGCATCGCTTCTCAAGCTCACAAACGAAGAAGTCAAGGTCAACGTTATTCATAGCGCAGTCGGCGGAATTACCGAGAGCGACGTTATGTTCGCAGCCGCATCCAACGCTATTATCGTAGGATTTAACGTTCGTCCTGATAAGGGTGCGATAGACAGTGCGGAAAGACAAAAGGTCGATATCCGTACCTACCGAATCATTTACGATTGCCTTAACGAGATCGAAGCCGCTATGAAAGGTATGCTCGCTCCTAAATTTAAGGAAGAGCTTCTCGGACATATTGAGGTTCGTCAGACTATCCATGTTCCCGGCGCAGGAACTATCGCAGGTTCTTACGTTCAGGACGGTAAGGTAACAAGAAATGCTCAAATAAGAGTAGTTCGCGACGGTATCGTTATATTCGAAGACAAGATCTCCTCGCTCCGTCGTTTCAAGGACGACGTCAAGGAAGTCGCACAGGGATATGAATGCGGTATAGGACTTGAAAAATTCAACGACATCAAGATTGGCGATATTCTTGAAGCGTTTGAAATAGTTGAAGTAAAACAGTAATTTTGAAACCGCTGTATCGGGGATTAAAACAGATCTCTGTTACAGCGGTTTTGAGTTAAGAAAAAGGATTTATATAAATGAAAAACACCGAAAAAACACCGCGTATCGGAGAAACTTTTCTTCCGGTAACAAAAGAAGAATGTGATGCGCTAGGCTGGTCTGCACCCGACTTTGTTTACGTTACGGGAGATGCCTACGTTGACCATCCGTCATTCGGAACTGCGATAATATCAAGAGTTCTTGAAGCGGAAGGCTTCAGAGTTGCGATACTCTCACAGCCCGATTATAAAAGCTGTGAGGACTTCAAGCGCTTTGGCAGACCAAGGCTCGGATTTCTCGTAAGTGCGGGAAATATTGACTCGATGGTAGCGCATTATACTGCATCGAAAAAGAAACGCTCGTACGATTATTATTCTCCGGGCGGCAAAGCGGGACTGCGCCCCGATAGAGCTACTATCGTTTATTCAAACAGAATACGCGAGGCTTACGGCGATGTGCCGATAATACTCGGCGGTCTTGAAGCGTCGCTGAGGCGTTTTTCGCACTACGATTATTGGGAAAACCGTATAAGACGCTCTGTTCTTGTCGATTCGCGCGCCGATATTCTTACTTACGGAATGGGCGAGAATATTCTTATCCGTATTGCAAAGCTTCTCGATAAGGGCGTGCCTGTCAAGAAGATACACGACGTGCGCGGAACTGTATATCTCACAAAGGCTGACGATATTATTCATTTTGAATCGGTAAGCTCTCCGTCATTTGACGAGGTTAAAAACGATAAAAAAGCCTATGCCAAGGCTTTCGGAATACAGTACAGAGAGCAGGACAGCGTGCGCGGAAGAGCTGTTACCGAAATGTACGGCGATAAAATGCTCGTGCAGAATCCTCCGATGCCGCCGCTTGAAAGGGAAGAGCTCGACAAAGTTTACGCTCTGCCTTACACACGCAAGGTACACCCTATGTATCTGAAGGACGGCGGTGTGCCCGGAATACAGGAGGTCGAGTTTTCGATAACCCATAACAGAGGGTGCTTTGGCGCTTGTAATTTCTGCGCGCTTGCATTTCATCAGGGAAGAAGCGTGCGCTCGCGCAGTATAGAAAGCGTAGTCGGTGAAGCGAAGATCATTACAGAAATGCCCGGATTTAAGGGATATATTCACGACATAGGCGGTCCTACTGCAAACTTCAGATACCCTGCGTGCGATAAACAGCTTACAGAAGGCGTGTGCGCAGGAAGAAAGTGTCTTACACCGACTCCCTGTAAAAATCTCAAGGTCGATCATAGCGAATATATCGAGCTTTTAAGACAGGTTGAATCGCTCCCTAAAATAAAAAAGGTCTTCATAAGATCGGGAATTCGTTTCGATTATCTTATTTACGATAATGACGAAAGATTTTTCAAAAAGCTTGTTAAGGATCACGTCAGCGGACAGCTTAAGGTCGCTCCCGAGCACTGCAGCGATCACGTGCTCAAATGTATGGGCAAGCCCGAAATAAGCGTGTATGAAAAGTTCAGAAAGAGATTTTTTGAGATCACCAAAGAGGTAGGAAAAGAGCAGTATCTCGTGCCTTATCTTATGTCGAGCCACCCCGGAAGCAGACTTTCGGACGCGGTTGAGCTTGCCGAATATCTTAAAAAGACAGGCTGCTCTCCCGAGCAGGTACAGGACTATTATCCCACACCGGGAACGGCGTCTACCGTAATGTTCTATACGGGATACGATCCGCTTACTATGAAAGAGGTCTTCTGCGAGTCCGACTATCACGGAAAGACTCTTCAGCGAGCGCTTCTTCAGTTTAATCGCCCCGAAAACTCTGATCTTGTCCGCGAAGCACTCCGTAAATGCGGCAGAGAGGATCTTATAGGCAATACGCAGGGCTGTCTTGTCCGTCCGAAACAGTTTCAGAACGGTAATAGCTTCAAAAAGCCGAGCGAACGTAAGAATTCGCACTCTGACGGACGAAAGGGGACAAGCGCAGGAAGATCATCGGGTAAAACAATACAGCCGCGCGGCGAGAATAAAAAAGCGGTAACACGTAATAAAAACGTACATAAAGCAAAGAAAAAATAAGTAAAATGGCTTCTTTCGGGAAGCCATTTTCATTTCAAAAGCTCAGAAACAGTTACAAACGTGTACCCCTCTTCAAGAAGCTTTGGGATTATTATTCTAAGTGCGTCGGGAGTGTTGCTTTTACCCACAACGTAGTCGTGCATCAGTATTATCTCTCCGCCGTCCACACTGTCAAGTACGCTGTTTACAATACTTTCGCACGAGCTCGGCACCCAGTCCTTTGTGTCAACAGTCCATAGTACAAGCGAGTAATTCATATCTTTGGCGACGCTGCGGACTTTATCGTTGCAAACGCCCTCGGGCGGCCGAAACAGAGTCGTAGAATAACCGTTATTTTGTATCAGTAGCTGCTCGGTCTTGTCAATTTCTCCCGCTATCTCTGAAATATTTGCATTTTTTAGATGAAGATGAGAATAGGTGTGATTTCCTATCTCGTGTCCCGAGGCGATCTCACGCGCGATTATTTCGGGATATTTTTCTGCACATACTCCGACGACAAAGAAGGTGGCTTTTATTGAATACTCGTCGAGAATATCAAGTATCTCCTCGGTATATTTTTTATGAGGTCCGTCATCAAACGTGAGCGCGATCATTTTTCCTTTGCCAGACACTCTGCTTTCTGCATTTAGGGTGAGTGCGTCGGCACTTGATGCTGTAATCAGAGCGCAGGATACGAAAAAAGTGAGCAGACCCTTGAGAAAAAGCTTTATTTTGCCCATAATTCACTTAAATGCCCGAATCGGTAGCCATCTTTTTCAAGCTCAGTGAGAAAGCTGTCAAGAATTTCCGCATTAGTTTTTGAGGTTGGGTGAAGGAGAAGGATCTCTCCGTTGTGTGTGTGGTCAAGTAATTTTTTCAGCGCACAGTCTGCTGACATTTGCTTGTTGTTATCCCAATCTGCATAGGCAAAAGACCAGAATATAGTTCTGTATCCAAGCTCGTGAGCGAATTTAAGGTTTTCTTCGGAAAATCTTCCTTCAGGCGGACGGTATATTTTAGCCATTTCTTCGCCCGTAAGCTCAAAATATGCCCTTTCAAGCCTTAAAAGCTGTGCGTAAAAGAGGTCTTTGTCGCATATTTTGGTCATATCAGGGTGCTTTGCCGTGTGATTGCATACGAGATGTCCTTCGTCCTTCATACGCAAAACAAGCTCGGGATTTCTCACTATAAGATTTTCAAGGATAAAAAACGAGCCGTGAGCGTTATGCTCTTTAAGCGTATCGAGGATCTTTTCAATATTTCCGTTTTCATATCCCGCATCAAAGGTGAGATATATCACCTTATCATTGTTTCCTACGTTAAGATCGGCGTAATATCCGCCGTATTTATTTATAAATGAAAACTCCGAGTCAAGCATAGGGATCTCGTGCTTGTCGTTTTTCTTGCAGTACCAATTATAAGCCTTGGTGCTGCCGGCGTAAACCTGTGAAGAGCCGAAAAAAGAGAGCAGGGCAAGTAGTATCGAAATACAGGATATAAATTTATTTGATTTTCTTTTCATTTGACTTCTCCTTTTTTACTTCATTAAAATTTTTCTCTGAAAAACGCTTTTATATCCTATAAAAATCTTGTAATTTTTGTTTTAATATGTAAAAACGGCAACCGGACTGATTTTATTTTCAAAACGGTTACCGTATTATATTTTTATAAAAAAAGCGGACGTATCTGTATTCCGCGAGAGGCGTACTCGACAGTTTCCTCGATTTTTTCAAAATCTGCAACAAGAGAACTCGGCTTGCCTGCAGGATCGTCCTGAACGAGCGGTACGAAATATACGTTTTTCTTTTCGAGCATGACTGCAATATTTTTGAAATTTGCCGACATAGCGTCGTTCGTTGCAAGAGCGATTATCAGAGGCTTTCCGTTGCGCAGATGCGCTTTTGCCGCCATCGTTACGGGAGTGTCGGTTATTCCGTTTGCGAGCTTTGCAAGAGTATTTCCCGTACAGGGTGCTATTATCATAGCGGTCAGCATATTTTTCGGACCTATCGGTTCGGCGTCCTCTATTGTAGATATTATCGCTTTTCCCGTAATATCTTCAACTTCCATTCGGAAATACTCGGGTGTACCGAAGCGCGTTGCCGTGTTTTGAAGAGAATAGCTGAATATGGGAAGTATCTCGTTTTTTTGAGCGATTGTCTTCATAACTGAAATACTTTTCTTCATCGTGCAGAATGAGCCGCAAAATCCCCAACCTATCATATTTCCACCCCTTCCTCACGTAGCGCGGAAAATATACTGTCATATATCGCTTTTGCCGCCGATTTGGGAGAATATTTTCCTGGTAATGACTGTGCGTTTATTAGTCTTATTCCGCTTATAACTGCATCGTGCTTATCAACTCCGCCGGGAGGAGAAGCAAGCTCGATTATTATACTGCTTTTCGGAAAATTCTTCAAAACCTTTTCTTCAATTATTACCGAAGGAACGGTGTTTATAAGAATATCGGTGTCGTAGATATTTTCAGAAATGTCTTTAATGTCAAAAGCCTTTGCTCCGTCTATTTGCGCTGATATTCGGTCTGTATTCTTACGCGCGAATACCTTTACGCTCGCGCCGAGGGAGAGAAGCGTTCTTACAAGTATCTTTCCAATTCTTCCGTAGCCTGTAACGGCACATACAGAGCCGTGAAGGGTGGTAGGCATTTCGCGGATAGCAATCGCAATAGCGCCTTCGACAGTCGCAAGAGCATTTTTCAAAGTGAAATCCTCGCGTGTGGCATAATCTATAAGAAATGATTTGCCCGAAAGCTTATTTTTGCTTTCTGTATCGGGAAGTCCTGCCGCGATATAAGGAATATCAGCGCAGTAGCTGTATATATCGCCAAGCAGAATAGTTTCTGTTGATGACGGCGCGTTAAGTGTTATTTTATCTCTTGAAAATGGGAGCGGCAGTACAGCCATAATAGCATTTTCTGTCGCTTCGCTTAAATTTTTTGAATAGATTAAATTATCCTTTTCGTCAAGCCTCGGTATATCTATTCCAAATACCGTAACAGCATAGCCTTTCTTTGAAAGCTCTCTCGCTAAATACAGCTGACGAACATCTCCTCCTATTACTGCAATTTTTTTGTTCACAAGGCGTATTCCTACCTTTCAAAGTGATTTAAACTTCTTATATTTGATGTTTTTGTAATAGTTCTTACTCTACATAATATGTTGAAAAATGCAATATGTCATTATCTTTTGAGAATATAGATTTCATAAAATATTGACTATTTTTGTAAAATCGTTTATAATATCTCTGTTAAAGTAAATCATAGGGAGATAGATATGACTCCGGATAAAATATATAATATAGGCATACTTGCCCACGTTGATGCGGGAAAAACCACACTCACCGAGCAAATGCTCTACACCTCGGGCGCTTTGCGCAGGGCGGGTAGCGTTGACAGCGGTGATACTCATACCGACTGGCTTAATGTTGAGCGTGAAAGAGGAATATCGGTACGCTCGGCACAAACTACGTTTTTCTGGAAGGGTAGTCAGATAAATTTAATAGATACACCCGGTCATATAGATTTTGCAAGCGAGGTAGAGCGCTCCCTTGCGATACTTGACGGCGCTGTGCTGATAGTTTCGGCGGTAGAGGGCATTCAGTCGTATACCGAGAGCCTTTGGCGCGCGCTTCGTAATCTTAAAATTCCGACCATAATCTTTGTAAATAAGGTTGACCGCGCGGGAAGCCGTTTTTATGAGCTATGTGAGGAGATAAAAACTCTGCTTCCCTTTGACAACAAGAGTATTCTTCGTATGTGCGACATCAAAAATGAGGGTCTAAAGAACTTTGAGGTATCAAGCTCAGGCGAGATTTACGAAAACACGCTTGAAGTGCTTGCCGATTACGATGACGCTATTGCAGAAGCCTATCTTTCTGGTGAAAACGTCGATGAAAATACACTTGAAACAGCTCTGAAAGCGGCTGTAGAAAATCAAAACATCATTCCTGTTTTCTGTGGCTGTGCTCAAAAAAGTATAGGAGTTTCCGAGCTTCTCGACGCAATAATCGCCTTTTTGCCAACGTCGGATAAAAAGCTGACAGATACTCTTTCGGCAACCGTTTTTAAGATCGAGCACGATAAAACAATGGGTAAGATAGCTCACGTAAGAATGTACGGCGGCGAGCTCAGTGCAAGAGATACCGTCGATTCGGGCTCGGGTGTTTCACAAAAAATAACCCAGATACGAAAGTTCAACGGACAAAAATACGTGGATATAGGCTCTGTGGGTGCGGGAGATATTGCCGCGCTCTGCGGACCTTCCTTGCTCAAGGTTATGGATACCATCGGCACTAAAACAGCCCTTAATAATTACAGACTCGCAAATCCCTTTTTGTCGGTAAAGGTAACACCTGTAAACGAAGCCGAGATAATGACTCTTCTTGCGGCGCTTCGCGAGCTTTCGGACGAGGACCCGCTTCTCGACTGTAAGTGGGAAAAATCGGAAAGAGAAATTCTTATCTCGATAACGGGAAAAATGCAGATGGAGATAATATCCTCGCTTCTTAAGGAGCGTTATAATTTGTCTGCAATTTTCTCCGAGCCCTCGGTAATATATAAAGAAACACCGCGCGCATGCGGATTCGGATATGAGTGTTATACAATGCCAAAGCCTTGCTGGGCGATAGTCAAGCTATATTTTGAGCCGCTACCAAGAGGCTCGGGCGTTGTTTATGACGGCGGAAGGGTTCCGAACAATTCCTGCTTTTATAAATATCAGGAGCATATAAGAAAGTCATTTTTTGCGAATATAGAGCAAGGACCGCTCGGCTGGGAGGTTACCGATCTTAAGGTAACGCTTGCCGATGCCGAACACCATACGATGCACACGCATCCGCTTGACTTCTTTGTTGCGACTCCTGTAGCTATAATGGACGGACTGACAAATATCGGAACGACTCTTCTTGAGCCCTTTTTGAAGGTGCGTATATCGGCGGCATCCGAATATCTCGGTAAGGTTATAGGCGATATTACCTCGATGCGCGGTGAATTTGATACTCCCGTTATAAGTGGGGATGCTTTCACGCTTGAAGCCTATTTGCCTGTTGCGACCTCGCTTGAATATCCCGTGCGCCTTGCCACGCTCACTCACGGAAAAGGTCTTTTCTTCTCGTCCTTTGACTCCTACCGCGAATGTCCGCTTGAGCTTGGAAAAACAGCAAAGCGCAGAGGTCCAAATCCGCTTGACAGAGCAAAGTGGATACTTTACGCAAGAGGCGCCATGACCGATGAAAATTATTCGGTAATGTAGTTATTTACCGAAATATACGTTAAAACAACCGAATACCTAAAATCTCTTGAAAAAGAAAAAATATATGATATAATGTGTTTACAGATAGAAAAAGAAAGGAACAAAGCAGAAGTGAATAGGATAATAGAAATAAAACATCTTTGTAAAAGCTTCGGCGATATCAAAGCGGTAGACGATCTCAGCTTCGGGGTAAAAGAGGGCGAGCTTTTTGCGTTCCTCGGTGTTAACGGTGCGGGTAAATCGACAACTATAAATATTATGTGCGGACAGCTCTCCAAGGATAGCGGAACTATCACTATAAATAATACCGACCTCGACAAAAACATAGATAGCATCAAATCGGAGCTCGGTGTTGTTTTTCAAAGCTCGGTGCTCGACTCTGCGCTCAGCGTTTACGATAATCTTGAAAGCCGCGCAGCGCTTTACGGTATAGTAGGAAATGAGTTTAAGGAAAGACTTTCCTCTCTTGCAAAGCTTCTTGATTTTGAAGGCTTTTTAAAGCAGAACGTGGGTAAGCTTTCGGGCGGTCAGAGAAGAAGAGTGGATATAGCAAGAGCGCTTCTACACAGACCGAAGATCCTTATTCTCGACGAGCCTACGACAGGACTTGATCCGCAGACGAGAAAGCTGCTCTGGAGCGTTATATACAGCCTTCGCAGAAATGAAAACATGACGGTTTTTCTTACCACGCATTATATGGAAGAAGCCTCGGAGGCAGATTACGTTGTAATTCTCGACGGTGGAAAAATATCGGACGAGGGTACTCCGCTTGAGCTCAAAAACAAATACACAAGCGATTATATAACCCTGTACAGTGTAAGTGAAGACGCAGTTAAGAGCCTTGGCGTAGAATATAAGGTAAACCGCGACAGCTTCGTGCTTACCGTGGAAAATACGGCGAGGGCGACGGAGCTTATTATCAAAAATCCCGAAATATTTACCGATTATGAGATAACAAAGGGAAAAATGGACGACGTTTTCCTTGCGGTAACAGGTAAAAAGCTGCTTGGGGGTGAGGATAAATGAGTACTTTAAAGGCTTTGATCAAAAGAAATACCAAGCTTTTCTTTAAGGATAAGGGAATGTTTTTAACCTCGCTTATCACCCCTGCGATACTGCTCGTGCTCTACGCGACCTTCCTCGGCAACGTATATAGGGATAGCTTCGTTTCAAATATTCCCGAGGGAATAAAGGTTTCAGAGGATCTTATTAACGGGCTCGTGGGTGGACAGCTTATATCGTCAATTCTTGCTGTTTCCTGCGTTACGGTAGCGTTCTGCTCCAATTTCCTTATGGTACAGGACAAGTCAAACGGAACTATAAGAGATTTGACTATGTCGCCCGTAAAGCCGTACGTCCTTTCAATCAGCTACTATATCTCCTCGCTTATCTCGACTTTGCTTATTTGCTTTGTCGCGGCGGCTATATGCCTTGTATATATAGCTGCGATAGGCTGGTATATGTCTGTTTCTGACGTACTTCTTCTGTTGCTTGATATATTCATTCTCGTAATGTTCGGAACGGCACTTTCGTCAATTATAAACTTCTTTTTGTCAACACAGGGACAAATATCTGCCGTTGGAACGATAATCAGCTCGGGATACGGATTTATCTGCGGAGCGTATATGCCTATATCGCAGTTCTCCGAGGGTCTTCAGAAGGTAATATCCTTTTTACCCGGAACCTACGGAACAGCACTTGTGCGTAACCACGCTCTTCGTGGTGTATTTGCCGAAATGGAAAATCAGAACGTTCCAAGCGAGCTTATAGATGCAATGAAGGACACAATAGACTGTAATCTTTATTTCTTCGACAAAGAAGTAGATATATCAACAATGTATATTGTTTTGTGTTCTACCGTTGTTTTGCTTATCGGAGCGTATATTCTTATGAATACCTTTAAGAAGAAAATAGGAAATAGATAAAAAAAGAGAGTCGAAAAAGGTAACTTCCCATAAGGATGATAAAAAGCAGGTGGTTCCACCTGCTTTTTATCATTGTCTTTTTAGTTCCATTTGTAATTCCACACCAAATGGGAGAGTTTTTTGATTTCCGTTGAAATCGAATCCGAATCTCTTGTAAAAGTGTATAGCTTTATCGTTGCCTTTTAAAACCCATAGCACTATTTTTGCATTATCAGCAAACATTGAAACCGTTTTGTTCAATAGTGTATAGCCCAATTTTTGACCATGGTATTCTTTCAGTAGATATATTGCTATGACCTCGTTTGCATCTTTTGTATCGTTGGTTTTTCTTATACATGAAAAACCAATAGTTTTATTATTAACTTTGAGCAAAAAAGTATTTTGAGGCCATTTGTGCGCCATCTTTATACATTTTTCCAATGTAATATTTTTTAGATAATCATCCGGAATAAGTCCGTTATATGTTTCATGCCAAGACTTCCAGTGTATATATCCTTTTTCATCCATTTCGGCCTCTGTGGTCATTGGGCATATCTCATATTCAATCATTAAATATCTCCTTTGCATTTATCGCCAGTTTCGCCTTTGTATTACAAAGGCATAGGGCAAAGCCCATACCCCTATTCTTCTGCAAAAAAACAATCATATTGCCATCTTATCGGATTCTCATAAATATATTTAGCAATTTTTTCGTAGTCTCGCCGATCACGAATGATGTGATTGTGAAAACCTCTCTGCCATATCACAGCATCATTATATTTACCATGTATCTCTTTAGACGCATTCATTTTAACGTATCCAATTACCTTTGAAATAACGGACCGACCTCGTAGGGGCGATTCCCGAATCGCCCGCAATTCTTCGTCATCGGTTATTATAATGATTAGGTGAATATGATTCGGCATAATTACATATCGTTCTACTGTTGCCTTATACCGTTCGGGAATGTTCCGTATGGTCCCGTCTGTGATCTTTCCATAATAAGTCGGATCGTAGCCATGTCGTTCTGTGAGCCAAGGAGTTGTAGCCCCTAATTGTCTTTCCTAAGACCGCTTGGCCTCCGACTTGGTGAATATGATTCGGCATAATCACATATCGGTCTACTGTTGCCTTATACCGTTCGGGAATGTTCCGTATGGTCCCGTCTGTGATCTTTCCATAAT
>JAZNNR010000027.1:0-4975 GCA_045580325.1 Eubacteriales bacterium | reverse complement strand
CCTGACGACGACAAGTAACTGGGATACTGACATCAGCTACTACTGGGCATTTATCAATGACTGGGGCCACTTACAGCTTTGGGAAATGGGTGCATATGACGCTTGGGGAGCAGGATTCACCGGCGGACCCTCTGTTGACCTCAAGGCTACTTACGGTATTGACGTTACCAAGGGTGTAACACTTGCGGCTGAATGGGATGATGAAGGCCATGTTAAGGTATATGCAAACGGTAATCTTGTATTTGACGTTGTAGACTCAACTCCCATAACAGGCGATTACTACGGAATACTTCAGTTCCAGTGGAGCAGTGCGAATACACCCGATGCTACATATGTTACATCATTCGTAGCAGGCGACGAGCTTGTATGGGCTGAACCAATATTTACAGTTGATGTGGTAGCCACCGAAGGCGGATCTGTTACAGGTTCGGGCGAGTATGACCTTGGCGAAAGTGTAACTATTACAGCAACACCCGACGCAGGATATAGATTCCTTGGTTGGAGTGAAAACGGCGAGCTCGTTTCCATAGATGCAGTATTTACCTTCACAGCAAAGAAAAACTGTACGCTTACCGCGAATTTTGTTGCCGAATCTCTTTTCGGTGATGCCAACGGCGACGGACGGATCAATATAAAAGACGTTGTATTGTTAAGAAAATATATTGCGAATTTCGACTTCGATACAAACACTTCGTCGGTAGATGTTGAAGCGGGAGCTGATGCCAACGGCGACGGACTGATCAATATGGAAGACGTTGTATTCATAAGAAAGTATATAATAAATTATGACTATGACGCCGAAAAAGAAGACACGCCGAAAAAATACGTCGCCTTCACCTTTGACGACGGTCCTTCCAGCGATGTTACTCTCACCCAGAAGTACGTATATGAGTTTGCAAAATACGGCGGAAAGGCTACACTCTTCCTCGTGGGCAATGCAATAGCTCCGTCGACTTCGAGCGGATTTGTCTATGCTGCTGAAAACGGCTGGGATATCGGAATTCACGGTTATTCTCATGTGGGCTACGGAACAGGCTGCAGCGACAGCGATTACGCGGCAGAGGTTAACAAAACCGCAGACGCAATACATCAATATTTGCCCGACTATGAGATAAATCTTCTTCGTCCGCCGTACGGTGATATTACCGCTGACCGTGTAGCGTCAAGCCAGTATTCAACAATTCTTTGGAGCATCAGCTCGGAAGACTGGGCGTACTACGGAGGAGCGACCGAAGCAGAGCGTAACGAAAAGGTGCAGATTATCGTCGACAACGTTATAAACGGTATAAAAGACGGAGACATTATTCTTATGCATGAGCCCAACGCCAATACTCTGACCGCTATGCGCGTGCTTTTGGAGATGCTTCACGAGCAGGGCTATGAGTTTGTAACAGTCTCCGAGCTTCTCGGCGATAACCGCGAGGCAGGTAAGATCTATTACAGCGGAAAATAACACCCGGATCAAAAGTAAGAATCCGCAAATCAAGGTTAAACCGAATCATTAAAACTAAACAGCAGCCGCACTTCTTAAAAAGGGAAGTGCGGCTGTTATTTTATATGAATTTGTTAGTTAAAATTGTTAAGTTTTTAATGTTTTTATTGACAAATGTGTATATTAGTGCTATAATTATGATGACTAGGTATAAAAAATTTAATAAAGGAGAGTTTTTATGAAAACACTAAAAAAACTAGTTTCAAGTTTGCTCGTTTTCTCGATGATAGTTTCGATGTTTTTGGCAGTAACAGCTACCACAAACAGCACTACCGAAGCAGAAGAAAGAACGGGTATTACTATCGACCGTGTAACATCACAAAACACGTTCGGAGAATCGGTAACACACGCCGAAGGTTACTACTGGACTGACAAAAAGCTTGAAAAGATCCCAGTAACTTATGAAGCGTGGGTTTATATGCCTTCCACGGTAACCTATCCGCAGGAAGGAAACGTAATTCTTTCAACACTTCCTCAGGTATATGCTGCGGGATCAGATAACTTTTTCAGCTTTGAGCTTAAAAACGGCTCGGAACCCAAGCTTATGTTCGGCTATAATGATGAAAGCGTAACAGAGGTCGTATTCTGGAATGAAGGACGTGTTCCTAAGGATGCTTGGACACACCTCGTTCTCGTTCACGATACAACTGCAAAGACAGTCAGCTGCTATTTGAATGGCGAGCTTAAGGAAACAAAGGAATTTACCTTTGTACCCGACGCGTCCAATATAGACAATCCCGTTGCACTTGCAGGCGACAGAGCTACTGCCAACGCAAGAGCGTTTACCGGAATTCTCGGCGACGTTGCCGTATATTCTGACGTACGCGGTGCAGCAGAGGTTCGTAGCGATTACAATTTCGGTGCAGACGTAAGCGACGAAAATCTTACGCTCTACTATCAGATCTCTGCTGATAAGCAGGGAAAAGACCTTGAAGACCTCAGCGGCAACGGATACGATATGAATTATAACCGCGTGTTCTTCACCGAAGAGGAAATGCAGGCTATTCGCGATAAGGACGATAAGGAATATGCTTATTCGATAGCACTGCTTCCCGATATTCAGATACTTACAAAATATTTCCCTGAAAAACTTCCTCCTGTTTTTGACTACATCGCTGACAACATAGACGATAAGAATATAAAATATATGGTTACCCTCGGCGACTTGACAGATAGAAATACACAGGAAGAATGGGATCTCGTAAAATCACAGCTTGACCGTTTTAACGGAATTCTTCCTTATTCGCTCATCAGAGGAAACCACGACGGTGTTTGGGACGGTTGGGAGCCTATATACGACACTATCTTCGCAGACCCTAATTCTGAGTATTATAAGCACGTTCAGGCAAACGGCGGATTCTACGATACGTCGTCTGTAAAGAATACTTACCTGCTCTTTGAAGAAAGCGGCACTAAGTATATGCTTCTCAACCTTGACTACGGTATTACAGATGAAAAGATACTTGATTGGGCTGACGAGGTCATAGCTTCTCACCCCGATCACCGCGTTATAATTGTAACACACGCGTGGCTCGGTACTACCGGTGAGCCTTTTGCAACAGGCGAATGGTCATCGCCCGGTACTGAGGTTGCGGGCAGTATAGATCCTGATCGTATGTGGGACGAACACTTCAGAAAGCACGCAAATATTGATATGATCGTATGCGGACATACACATTCTGACCAGATTATGTGCACACCCGTAGTTGGTGATAACGGAAATGTTGTTTACCAGGTACTTATGGACAGCCAGTTCGGAGATCTTGCTGTAAATGGTGCAGGCAAGGGACTCGGCGGTATCGGTGTTGTCGGAATTATGTACTTCACCGAAGACGGACGCTTCGCAAAGATCGAATACTATTCGACAATTTTCGAAAGATACTACTACGAGGGTCATACAGACATCAGCCTTGATTTTGAAGCTGAAGGACCTGTATCCTACTCGATTGCCAAAGACGCAAACGGCAACCTTCTTGACGTTAAGGTCGTTAACGGCGTACAGTGGATCGAAGAAAACGGCGAGCTCAAAATGCCCGCAGGACCTTCAAGCAGCTTCCTTCTCTTTGATAGTGAGCTTAATGCAAACAGAATTGAGGCTACTATCGTTATCAGAGATAACCTCGGTTTTGATACTGACTCGCACAGAAACGGTCTTGTATTTGCTCTTACAGACCACGACGGCGACCTTACGTTTAATTATAACGGCACTGACGTAAGCTACTACTGGGCGTTTGTTACTGACGACGACAAGGTAGAAGTCAGAAAGATGGGCAAGTATGAGAACTGGGCAATTATAGGTCCGGCATCTGCAACCCTTACTTCGCTCGGTATTGATGTTACTAAGGGTGTTACACTTACAGCTGAATGGGATAACGAAGGTCATATCAAGGTATATGCAAACGGAATTCTCGTACAGGACATTACTGACACCAGAGGCGACCCCCTTACAGGTAGCTACTACGGTATGCTTGTATACAAGTACGGTAACAGCCAGGGACCTGATTACGCATATCCCTACGATGCTCCTGTTACCTCTTTCGTAGCAGGTAAAACAATGTATGACAACTGTGTGGACGCAAACGGCAATCCTCTTAACGTTAACGTTGTTAACGGCGTAACCTGGATTGAAAAGAATGGTAATCTTAAAATGCCCGCAGGCCCTTCAAACAGCTTCCTTCTTTTCGACACTCCTCTTACAAATAACAGAATCGAAGCAACGATCATTATAAGAGATAACATCCATGGCGATGAAAACCACAGAAACGGTCTTGTATTTGCTCTTACAGACCACGACGGCGATCTTACATTCAACTATAACGGTACTGACGTAAGCTACTACTGGGCATATGTTAATGACTGGGGCTGCCTCGCAGTTTGGGAAATGGGTAAGAATGGCAACTGGGGAAGTGCATTCTCTGCCGGCGCATCTGTTGACCTCAAGGCTACATACGGTATTGATGTTACAAAGGGTGTTACACTCGCGGCTGAGTGGGACACAGAGGGACACATTAAAGTGTACGCGAACGACAACCTTGTATTTGACGTCGTGGACGAAACACCTATTACAGGTGATCTCTATGGTATGCTCGTATATAAGTATGGTAACAGCCAGGGTCCCGGTTACGCATATCCTTACAACGCTCCCGTTACTTCTTTCATAGCAGGCAGAGAACTTGAAGCTTCCAATGTAAAAGTAGATGCTACTGTTGATCCTACAGAAGCAGGAACAGTTGAAGGAGCAGGCGAATATGCGTTTGGAGCAAGCGTAACTCTTACAGCAACAGCTAACGATGGATATGACTTTGTTGGTTGGTATGAAAACGGCAGCCTCGTTTGCGAAACTGC
This sequence comes from Eubacteriales bacterium, assembly GCA_045580325.1. Taxonomy (GTDB): domain Bacteria; phylum Bacillota; class Clostridia; order Oscillospirales; family CAG-272; genus SIG672. The sequence continues at coordinate 138 of JAZNNR010000027.1, read as the reverse complement.
AGAATATACGTTTACAGCAAAAGCAGATCGCGAGCTTACTGCAAAGTTTGAGCCCGGAATTGTTTACGGTGATGCAAACGGTGACGGAGAGATTACTATGGACGACGTTGTACTGATGAGAAAATATATTACGAATTT
>JAZNNR010000026.1:0-27625 GCA_045580325.1 Eubacteriales bacterium | reverse complement strand
CAGAAAGCCTTACGGGTACGGCAACGTCGCGCAGGTGCATACCGATGAGCGTTCCGCCGACGTCGATTCCGGCACGGGCCTTTACGTGCTCGACCATAACGGGATCTTTCATCTTTTTGTATGTTGCGGTGGCAAACGAGCCGCCTGCTTTGGGCTGGGGTATTACCGATACGCACTCGAGAAAATATTTTTCGGCACATTCCTTTTCAATTACGAGCGCGCGGTTTAAATGCTCACAGCACTGCGCGGCAAGATATATTCCGCGCTCCTCGAGAATGGGGTATATCGCATCAAGAAGCGACTCGGCGGCAAAATAGGTCGAGTCTTTTCCTATTCTACCTCCCATTATTTCAGAAGAAGAGCAGCCGATAACGAGAATATCTCCCTTTGTGAGAGAGCCTGCCTCAATAAGCTCTCGCACGGCCTGCGCGCCCGATCTTGCGATATTTTCCGATAAAATTTCAGTATTCATATTTTTATATCCTTTTCGTTTTTATAAGAAGATGATAAGAAGTACAGTAAGTGCGGTGAGTATGGCAAGGACTGCGATAATTATAGAAATAATCGCGGCAAAGGGCATTATTTTCACCGAAAAGCGATTTTTGCACGACGGACAAACGACCGAGTGCTTTCCCGACTGACGCGGAAGCCGCACTATTGCCTTGCAGGACGGACACTTTTTGTATACCTTTTTACGCATATCGCGCACTCTGTCGTGCTGTAATTTGAAAAACGAGGTGAATTTCTTTTTAACAGACAAAAATTTCAGATTTTCCTTGTTTCGCGCGTTGATGTTTTTTGAGAACATACGGAAGATAGTCAAAATCATAAGCACAAGTGCGAGCGTGTGTATTATCAGCGACTTTACGAAGATATTTACTACAAGAAGAACGATGTAGGTCCACATCATAAAGTTGCCGAGCTGATCTGCGCCGTATCTGCCGAACATAAAGCGCAGTAATTTTTCTTTGAATTTCATAAACTTTGCCTTTCGCCTTATATAGATTACTTTATATTAAATATAGCACAATAATTTCAGAACTTCAATAAATAACTTTGAAATAAACTGTGTAATAAAAATGAACCGACAGCTCCGCACAAGTGCCAACTTCGCTTAAAACGACATATATTGTATAGAACCGAATAATTCTGTTATTCGGTATTATAAAACGGAGGTGGTTTTATGGCAATATTCACCAATCAGGCAACACTCACCTATAACGACGTGGTAAGAAGTTCTAACGTAGCAACAGGCGAGCTTTTGGAAGTGCTTTCAGCCACCAAAAGAGCAGTGCGCGACGAGTACGGCGACGGCGACAGAATAACCTACGTTGTAAGTATTCTGAATTCGGGCACGACAGCGATAACAGGACTGACCTTAAACGACGATCTCGGAGCATATGCCTTTGGCGTAGAAACACTTTATCCGCTTTCTTACAGCGACGACTCCTTACTCTATTATGTGAACGGAGTACCGCAGGCAGCTCCGACTGTAACGGCAGGACCTCCGCTTACGGTGAGCGGAATTTCAGTGCCGGCGCTCGGAAATGCGACTATTGTTTATGAGGTATCGACAACTCAGTTTGCACCGCTTGGTGTTGATGCAAGTATAACGAATACCGCGACGGTAATCGGAAGCGGTATAACCACGCCTGCCGCGGCAAGTGAAACGGTTACGGCTCTGTCGGGAGCAGATCTTATGATAAACAAGAGCATTTCTCCGACTACTGTGAGCGAAAATAGCAGGGTAACCTACACGTTCACTATTCAGAATTACGGAAATACGGCGGCGGTGGCTGCCGATAACGCAACGCTTACCGATATTTTCGATCCTGTTCTGACCGACCTTGTTGTAATATTCAACGGAAATACGTGGAGCGAGGGTGTAAATTACACCTATGACGAGGCGACGGGAAGCTTTGTTACTCTGCCGAGTGAAATAACAGTTCCTGCGGCGACCTATACGCAGGATAGTGAAAGCGGTGTGTGGACGACAGTTCCGGGCGTAAGTGTGCTTACTGTAACGGGAACTATCTGAATATTGTATAAAAAATGTGAGGCAATTTTGCCTCACATTTTTACTAAGTTCTCGGACAGATTTTTCAAAGATGTGATAAAAATTGCAACCTAATACATCTTAATATATTTGCAATTTTAATAGGGTGTTGACAAATAATTGCCGTGATGATATAATGACATGACATTTTAATAAGACTAAAGGAGATAGTTATGCCACTTTGGGGATTTTTTGGACCTGTCCATATTTCGACACTTATCGCCGCCGTTATTATAAATGTAATTATATTTCTTGTTCTCAAAAAAGTGTCGCCTAAAACGCAGCACATCGTGCTCGGTATCCTTTCCTTTGCAGGATGGGCGACTATTATTTATAATCTGGTAACGTGGGGAAGACCTCTTGAATATCTCCCGCTTCATCTTTGCTCACTTAACGGAATGACCTTGCCTTTTGCAGTTTGGTCTAAAAACAAGAGCGCATGCAACCTTTTGTTGCTTTGGTCATTTGGGGCATTGTTTGCGCTCGTTGCACTGCCTTACAGTTCACAGCAGATGGTTCTTTTCGGTTGGCCCTTTAATTTCTTCTATTTCCCGCACGTGCTTGAGATAGGTATTCCGATTATGATGTTTGCGCTTGGCCTTGTAAAGCTTGACTATAAATGTATAAAATCAACTCTTGCAATTACATTTGGCGCATATACTGTTATTCATCTGATCAATCTTGCAATCAACAACGCACGTTTTTTGGACTTTAACGGCGAGGTGATAAAGGTCAGTTATATGTTTTCGATTTATTCACCGGATTTTGCTAATCCCGTTCTCGACCTCTTCTACTCGATCCTTCCGTATGACTATTGGTATTTCTTCCTTGCAGTGCCAGCAATCGTTCTTTATTTGTTGTGCTGGTATTTGCCCGGGATTATTAAGGCTAAAAAGAATAAGGCTTAATATAAATAAGACACATCACTTAGGTTTTCACCAAAATGATGTGTCTTTTTTTATTTTCGGGGATATGCTGTTTTTGTATCGGTAATTCCTAATATATAGTCTGTCGAGGTGTCATAATAACGCGCAAGCATAATGAGCAACTCAAGGGGAATTTGCCGCTGTCCGTTTTCATATTGAGAGTAGGTGTTTTGCTTTATGTGCAAATACTTGGCGAGTTCTTTTTGGGTAACGTCCGAGTCTTCGCGCAAATCTCTGAGTCTCATTTTTTCACCCCTAATGTAGTATATGAAAATATTATACAAAATCTCGCAATGAGATATTGACAAATATCTCATTTTGTGATATATTAAGTCATCAGAGTTGAGTGCTTTCAGCGTACTTGACTTTGATGCATATAAAAATTCAAATATGTTAGGAGAAAAGAAAATGAAAAGAACAAAAATTACGGCACTTTTACTCGCGCTCACACTCTGTCTTGCGTGTTTTTCGGCGTGCGGTCTCTTTATGGATGATGGCGGATTTGATTTTAGGGAGTCCGATGATGGAGAGGGCTATTTAGTTGTCGGTATCGACGATGAATCAACTGAAGATGTTGTTATTCCCTCAACCTACAATAACAAGCCTGTTACCGGCATCGGTGTTAGTGCCTTCCACGACTGCTCATCTATCGTGAGCGTAACTATTCCCGACAGCGTAAAGACCATCGGCGATTCTGCGTTCCTCGGCTGCGATAATCTTACAAATATAACTATTCCTGACAGCGTAAAGAGCATAGGCGATGGTGCGTTCAAAAATTGCTACGCTCTTACGAGTATGACTCTCCCAAGCAGCGTAACAAGCATCGGCGGAGAAGCGTTTTCGGGTTGTGATGCACTTACAGAGATAACGATTCCTGAGAGCATAACTAAAATCGGCGACGGTGCGTTTAATGGATGTACCTCGCTTCAATATAGCGAACATAGTAACGGTAAATACCTTGGAAACAGCGGTAATCCCCACCTCGTACTGTGGGAAGCTATAGACGTTAATGTAAGCTCTTTTGCAATACCTTCGGGCACAAAAATTATATGCTCTGAAGCGTTCCACGATTGCTACGATCTTACGAGCGTAACTATCCCCGACAGCGTAGTGAGCATTGGCGGTTTGGCATTCTGGTATTGCCAAAGCCTTAAGAGCATAACAATTCCCGAAAGTGTGATCAGCATTGACTATTCAGCATTTTTCGACGGCATCACGATAAAATACACGGGAACAAAGGCTCAGTTTAAAGAAATTGAAACAACAGGATCAGCCGTCGTTGCAGACGATTATTGGACAAGTAATTACACCGTTCAGTGCTCCGACGGAACATTGGAATAATAAACATACACAAACCGCCGCATTTTTGTGCGGCGGTTTACTTATATAAAAAAGACACATCACTATGGTTTAACCAAAATGATGTGTCTTTGTTTGATTTTTCGCGGGTCATTCATAAGTGCCCCGCGGGCGCTTCCTCTAGCAAAGCGACATCAAAACTCTGCTACAAGTTGGCGGGTATATTTGCAGGCATCTAAAGTACATTCCGCTCTGATCTCATCGGGAAGGGCGTCTGCTTTTATGAACTCCTTTACAAGAATGTAACGGAACCAAGGATGGTCGCAGGCTTCAAAGACGTACGGGATAAGATCAAGGGGAATATCGGGTGTCTTTTGAGCGATCAGATCTGCGTAAATGCGGAAGAGTACGTTGCGGTCGGGTGAGCTTTCAGACAAAAGCAGGGAAGTGAATTCTTCGCGGTCTTCGGAGCTGTAGTTGGCACCGTAGAACATTCGAAGCGCATAACTACGAATATAATCGGGGCACTCCTTGTTTTCAAGTATTCTTTTGGCAAGCGACTTCACAGACGGATGCCTCATAAAGATGAGCGCATTCAAATAGCGTGTAGCGTCATTGTTACGGGAGTTTGAATCGTCGTACATTACAGGCTCCAGCTGTATTACCGTTTCGACAAGCGGTGTCGGATCAAGAGGGAATACGGGCGGAAGCATTTCGGGCAAGACCGCGGTTGTAAAGAAAGAGAGCCAATGAAGCTGACGCTTTCTGTCGGACTCGCTTAAAATACGCTCTGCTACCTTACGTACCACCGATTCGTCGGCGTTCACAAAGGAAACGTACAGGCGAGCGTATTCTTCACCAAAGCTTTCGCTGGCTAAAATATCCTCTGCCGTGATTTTTTCTAACGGCTCGGGAGGGAACTGAGATAGCTTCGGGACGTGCCTTTCAAATTTGCTTCCGTACGGATGCTCCCTGACGACCTCGTCTATCAGCGGAGAGAGGGCGTCCTTGCCATATTTGTCCAAAATTGTAAAAAGAGGATTTTGATATTCGGGCACTACGGGACATTCAGAATAACGGTACAGATCGGCTATGTCGGTAAGTATTTGCTTCATTCGAGTACTGTCGACCTTACAGGCTGCCAGATCGGATGATATTTTGAAGTACTCGCCTGCACAGGGTGGATATTTTTCGTCAGAATCGCCGCGCTTTGTGAATTCAAGCAGCTCTGCATAAGACTTGCGGTATCGACGCTCGGCAATCTCTGCTACGGCATCTCTGTATCCGAGAAGCACGAGCAGACCAACCATTAAAATATTTGACCTTCCGCGCTCCATTAACGCAAGGTTTGCCTGGGCAATTTCGCGCGCGACATCATCGCGGTCATCGAAACAGTCGATAAGCTCCTTCTCGTATTCTCCCCAAAAGCGACCCGATAAATCATCATCGGTAAGCATATCGATGAGAAGCTTTCGATAAGGCTCTTTGTTCTCCTCTTCTTTTAAAAGAATTATAGCACGCCCAAGTCCTTTTCGGACGTATGATTCAAATTCTTCGGGTTTCATTATTTTTGCTCCTTTTCGCGATAGATATTCTCGTTTTTGATCCGCTCCTCCAGTCCCTTGCCGCGATACTGCAAAGGTGTTATACCAAAGCGCTTTTTGAAGGCGCGGATATAGTAATTTGTATCATCGAAGCCATATTTTTCGGCGATCTCGCTGACAGGAATCGAGGTGAAAAGAAGGTCGGGACGGCTTTGGTTCAGCCTTTCCTCCAGTACGTACTGCATAGGTGAGAGCCCTGTGAGCTCTTTCATCAGATCGGTCAGCGTAGTGCGGTTGGTATTAAACTGCTTGCAAAGGGCGGGCAGGGTAATCTCTTTCCCAATATTATCTCGGATATACCTGAGAATATCGTTGCCTTTTTCAGACTGTTCTCCAAGATATGCGCCCTCGGCTATGCGCAGAATAGATATCATAACGGAGCGTGCACGGCAGGACCACATTTTATCTTCCGAGTGGCTTTCAATATGTTGTCTTGCTCGCTGAAAGCATAGCTTTATCATATCGTATTCCTCGTCGTTCAGCCGAACGATACCGAAAAAACTATCATCGCGGGAGCGAAACAGGTGAAAGTCGGGATAACCGTAGAGCGTTCGCATCTCCTCGTATATATTTAGCCCGATCACCTTATGATTCAGATTGACGTTATAAAAATATGGTAAAAAATGCAGAGTCTGCGCTTCGCAGTATCCGTTATGAACACTAAGACGGTCATCTTGACTCAGGCATAGCAGATAATGCCCGTCGAGATAGCAACGAATACTGTTAAGTGTCAGCAAAAGTCCGTCTGCTTTCAGACAAATAAGAGAATACATACTGTCGGACGATTCGGGTGTAGATGTTATATCAATAAGTGTTTTTGTGTATTCCATAGCTGCTCCTGTGTATCAAACTGTTTGTTCATAGCCAAATTATATCATAGAAGGGTCGGTTTGTCATCTCATATTTACCGAAAAAATAGCATTATTTACAATTTGGGTATATGAGAGCACGCTCTGTGGGCAAAAAACAGGATAACTCCCCATTTTTTCTCTTTTTGGGTGTTAATAAAAAACACATCACTTCGGGTTTTAGCCAAAATGATGTGTCTTTTGTTTTTTAACCTATCGGAGTAATACGTCCACCGCTTTCGGTAACGCCCCAGGTTTCGATAACCACGCTTACAGGATCAGCCTGTATGGCGGTAGCCAAAACCTTTACGGAAAGCTGAAATCCGCTCGGCGCTTTTCCGAGATCTGTAACGCTGACGATCAGATCTTCGGTGTAAGCCTCGGGCTCGATCGAGCTTGTGTAATACCAGAATCCGTCAGCTCCCTTATTCCAACCCGAATCACCCCATACGATAGTGTAGTCAACGTCTTGTTCGGGTGCTATTGCCCATACTCGACTTTCGTCATTCTCGTCCACGTAGTTTATTATCACGGTAGCGCGGATATAAGCGTTGATGTTGCCCGTGTTTTTTACGTTAATATCTTTCTTTGAATTTCCGTCGAGCGTTTGCTGCACCTCACAAGCAACGTATGACGGTACAAATTCGTTCTCTACTTTTTCGGACTGAGAAACCAGATAAGCCGCAGTTCCCGCCGTTATTGTAAGGATAAGAGCCAAAGCACAGGCAACGTATATCCAAGCTTTTTTGTTTTTTATATTAAAAATTTTCATTACGTCGCCCCTTTCATTGACCTTATTTTAGTTAAACGAGCCGCTACTGTCCGAGTTTCCGTCGAGCCAAGCACCGTTTGTTCTTTCGTTTTCGTATCTTACGACGTTGGCGTTCTTGTCAACGACGAGAGTTATCTCTCTTACTTCGTTTTCCTCAGAGTAACGCCACGCCCAGTCGGTAATCTCGGTTACCGTGTAGCTTCCGACCGGAAGCCCGACGATAGTTGTTGACGAGTTTCCGATAATGCTTACGGTAAGATCGATTTTTTGAGTGTCACTTCCGTCGATTCCTTGAATTCGGAAAATGAGAGACTGAGGAGAATCCTGATCGGAAATTCCCGAAGTTATTATCGTAAGCTCTGTCGTGTCCGCTTCAAACAGAGCGTAGAAGGTCGTGCCGTCCACCCAAACCGAGCCCTCGGGCTTAGTCGGAGTTAGAGTATTTGTCGCGCTATCCAAAAACGCGGGATCTACGGGAATAGTGCACGCCTCGTCTACATACCAAGTGATAAAGCGGTATCCCGAATATACTATCGGAGATGATCCGTTGAGAGTGCCGTCAACTGCCAGAGTGTTTTCAGAGGACTGAGTGAGAGATCCGCAGCCTTCAGGACCTACTATCTGGTATTTTATCGAAACGGTCGACTGAGTGTACACGAATTCGATAACGTTGAGCTGATCATTTGCTGAAAGCATAAGCGTTTTCAGATTTTCGCTGTGGAGGGTATAGCCCTTGGATCTTAAGTCAAGAGCGTATTCCGCAATCTGTGCGCCGTACAGTCCGCTTCCGATCTTGTCGTCGGCAAGCGGCTCTTTGGTTGTATCGTCAATGTATTTTACGGTATAGTTTACAGTGATTCTGTCGTAGTAAAGCTCGATAAGCATTCCGTTTGAATCGAGAACAGAGCTTACTGATGATTCGTCAGTCGGAGTAACAACACCGTTTATTTTGGCGCTTGACGGAACGAAAGTAAAACCTGTGATTGAGAGCGCTTCGGCAGAATATTCCTGACCGATGATTCCAACCGCCTCTACCGAACGGTATTCGCGGTAGGTCTGACCTGATATGTTCTGAATATAATGAACAACTCTGTAATAAGCGTGTTCTTTATCTGCGCTGTAATAAAAGGTAATAACGTTTGAGTCGTAAATGCCGTCGTTGTCAGAATCCTTCTCGTCTGCTGAAAGGAGAAGACGCTTCTGGTAAGCATCGGGCATCATGTCATTGACTCGAACAAAGGTTTCGGTAATTACCGAATGCTTGTTGTCATCGACGCGCTTGGAGGGGAGAATTTCCTCGCCGGTAGCTAGGTCAACGTATCTTACGAGGTAGGGCATCGATTCAACGAAAATATATTCGAAGGTATATTCGTGCGATCCGTCAACACTCATAGTTATCGTGTGGCTGTTTGCAAGAGGGTAATATCCTGTCTGATAGCCTTCATAAAGATCCGAATTTGCCTTTGCCTCAAACGTCTTATTGTGTCCTGCGATAGCTGTACCGACAGTATCGTCCGCTATCTTGATTCCTGTTACCTTGAGAACGTAGTGGATAGTATAGTTTACCGAAACGTGTGAGCTCCACTTTGCGTAAACGTCGATATCGTCAATGATAGGAATTCCTGTAAATACGAATGCTTTTTCAATCTCTACGCCATTTTCCACGTCCTTGTAGAACCAACCCTGAAAAACGTAGTTGCCGTTGTCGGGTATGGCTGCGGGAGCGTGTGCAAACGCTTTGTGGTCAACCTTCTGCGTTGTACCGATCTGCTCGGAAAGAGTTGAATCCTTAAAGACTCTGACCGTATGCTTAATGGGAACCCAGTTTGCATAAAGCATCAGATCTCCCTCGGGCATCGTAAGACTGCTCCAATCAACCTCTGTCATATCAAAGCAGCCCGGAGATGTGTACCAGCCTGCGAACTCATATGCGTTAGGCTCGAGCGTACTCGGATAATCGGGTGTGAAGTTGTGGGAGTCAATAAGTGCGCCGTACGGAATACCGTGCTCGTTCTTTTCTTCAAGCACGACACCGTTACTTGAGAACTGCAAATAGTGGTCTGTTATTCTGTTATAGTAGAAGCTTATGTCGTATTTGTTTTCTATTTTGTCGTTAGTGAATGAGGGATTTGAATATGCTTGGTAAAATCCCTTTATATCGAAGAAGTCTTCTGCTTTTGTAACGTAGTTGTAATTTGCCTTGATCTCGGTCATCAAAGCGTAGTTGATGCCGTTGTAGGTTACGTCGAACTCTTCGCCGTCAAGCACCTGCAAATAATACTTCATCGTATAGGTAGAGTAGTTTGCAGTGCTGAGCGTAAGGGTGAAGTCGTCCGGAGTCATAGAAGAGATATAAACCAAAACCTGACTATAATATGACGAATCGGAAGGAGTCCAACGTTCACCGCTGTTATAGACCTTTCCGTTATCGTCGCGTACAGGCCACTGATCGTCTATCGACTGACCGTACTTTTTGTAGAGCGTTTTCACTGTGTTAGATCGACTCGTGTTGGTGCAGTTTGTACTGTGAGTGTGATTCTCAGTAATTCCGCACTTGAGGCGGTAACACGTACTGCTGTGAGTATGCTCGATTTCACCGCAGGAGTAGCTGTAACAGTCGCTGCTGTGCGTATGGATAACGTCCTTGTAGCAGCTTGAGCTGTGTACGTGAATTGGGAGAGTGCACTGGCAGTCGCTTGAGCCGTGCGTGTGCTCAGAGGAGTATCCGCATCTCGGGTCAACGATGTCGCCTGAGGAAGCACCGTAGCCGTTATAACGGTACCAGCTTCCTTTTATATATATGTAGTAACGTCCCGAACGGTAGATCTGTCCGTCCTCGGGGTTTTTCGGAGCATTGAATAACGTCGATTTGTTACCGATATTATTCCAACAGCTGATAGTATGAGTGTGTTCTGCTTTGGGACAGCACGCAGATGTGTGTGCGCTATGCTCAGCGAGCGTGCAGGTAAGACACTCGTCTGTGTGCGCTGTGTGCTCCGGAATTTCGCAAAGGAGTCTGGGCAGACAGTTCTCGTCGTGTGTGTGTCCTCTGTCGCAAACTATGTCGTAGCAAGCGTCGCCGTGCGTATGCTTTTCGGGAATTGCACATTTTGCGTTTGCCTTGAAGGTCAGCTTGTAATAATTTCTCGTATAGTAAACGTTTACGATAGTCGAACCGTCGCCCTCGACGAGCACGTTTTTGTCTGTCTTGCCGGGGTTGTAGGTGAAATAATTTTCATCGTCAATACCGGGTACCTCGTCAACACGGTCGGCACCGCTGACAAGACTTCCCGATATTGCAGGAATATTGTCAAGATAACCCCAGTAGCTGTATCCGTTATCTTCTGCGTTTTCCTGCCAGAAAACCATCGTGTAGGTGGTTTCCTGAGTTATCCACTTTGCGCGGTAACGCAAATTAGCGGCGGGAACGTTTATCTGTCTTTCGTTGTTGATGTCAAAGAGAGCCTTTTGCTCGTCGGTGGGAGCACCATCGCCGTAAGAAACGAGTTCCCAACCGCCAAAGACGTATCCGTGTCTTGTAGGGATACCTGCGCCCACATTCATTCCGTAGCGCGTATATACCGGATCAACGCCGTAGCCGCCCGCCATATCGAAGTCAACGAGATAGTAGTTTCTGTCATAACGTATCTCAACGACCGTGCTTCCGTCGGCTGCAACTGCAAGACGCTCATAAGCAAGTGCTTTGAATCCGGGAAGATCGTCTTCGCTGAGAGTAAGGTCGTCGGGAACGAGCGTTTCGGTAAGAGCCTGCCCGTAGGTAATAAGATCGTAGCTTATCGAATAATCGTCATTGTGAAGATTTTGCAGATGGTGATGTACTGCGAAGTTTACGAGCGCGGGCTCGTAAATAATGTTTATAGTAATATCCGACTGAATGTTTGTATAGTTAAGCTCGACTGTTTTAGCAGGGAAGTATCCTTCTTCAATACGGCGGTATGGCTCGTATCCTACGACGGTAGGGCTTGTTACGGTAGCCGAGAAGTCACTTCCTTTTGCAACCGATGCACCGTACGGCTCAAACGCCATCGAATTGTTATCGAAAAGGTAGTTTATAACGATAGAACAAGTATCGTAAGATGAATTGCCGCTGCTATTACTACTACTGTTAATACCGCTTGCTTTCATTAGGCGGGGAGCCTTAGAAGGAGCTTCAACAGGTGTGTGCTCAGACATACCCGAAACGCTGTACACAATTTTTATACTGACACTCTCGCTGAAATGTTCAGCTTCACCATTTGTCAGTCTGCATCTTAGGCGGGCGATTCCGCTTTGGTCGGTCATACTGCCGACAAGAGCATAGGTTACAGAAATATTCTCCCTGATCTGACCGTAAATGTCTACCCATCTTTCTGTATCGTCAGGATCGCATATCTGCCAGGCGTAGAGGTTGTTTTCATCGCCGTCGGTCTTTGCGTGCAGTACTATCTTGTCAAATTCGTAAAGCTCGCACTCGGTGATTTCTTTTCCGTCGAGCGTAATAGCTATGGGGACTTTCTCCTCGGATTTTGTTTCGGAAAAAACAGGAAAAGCGGAAAAAGGCACCGACGTCAAAAGCGTCGCCACCACAAGCATTAGAGCATATAATCTTTTTTTATAGACTGATATACGCATCACAGTATATTCCTTCCTTTCCTAAGTAGGCACAGAGAGACAGACTAAAAATTTTTAGTCTGCCTTTCTGCGCCCTGCTCCTTAACTCTGGGAGCAGGACAGAGTTCTGATCAGTTGAAATTAAATTCAGAGCTAAACGCTGCGGTCATTGCGTCAAAGCAAGAATTGAAGCCGTATAGCTGCACAGCATACGCGCAGACGTTTATCTTGAAATCGGAAAGCTCTTTCATTGCATCGTTATCCCACGTGTTGTCTATGAACATAGTGTCGAAAACAGTGAACGACTCGTCCTTTGCAAGAGGATCCAGCATAAAAAAGTAGAAATCGTACCTGTCCTGTGCACGTGACGCAAGTTGTACCATTGCATATCTGTCATTATAACAAACGTCTTCAATACCGTTCCATACACCTACATGCACTTTTTCGTCCAAAAGACCGCCGCTGAGCATAGTTTCAATATCGATCATATCGGTTTCGTCGGGGTTATAACCCATAATTCGACATATATCCCCAGCGCCATCGGTGATAGTTACCTTAACAGCCACCCAAGCAGAACCGAGTCCGCTGTTTGTGACGATCGGATCCTTTAAGATGGTTTGTCCGGGATAAACAGTACCGTAGTTGTGAAGAGTACCGTCACTGGTGCCAAGTATGCGTGGACGCGTGGTATCGGCGATAACGTTACCTGCTTCGTCACGGGTGATGGCTGACTCCGAGAGAACGATAGATACGTTACCCGAAGTGAAGACACTTGCGGTCTGCTTTACGTCCGAAAAATATGCAATTGTAGAAGCTGCAAATGCTATGATTGCAAATACCAATAGCAAAAGCGAAAAAAGCATACCCTTTTTCATTTCGTTCTCCCTGTGTTTTATTCACCGAACGCCGCCCAGGCAAGCTCTGCCGTGTCGAATCCGGTCTGTTGAATGGCGTACGCAGTAAAGGAAAGCTTGAGATTTGCCATAAGTGCGGCAAGCTGTTCTTCGGTTACCTCGTCTTTTACCTTTACGTGATTGTAGCGAAGGATATTAAAGGACTGATCAAGATCCGATTTTGCAACCTTTCGGTAGTAAACGTTCTCTTCGCCTTCAAGCCTTGTCCAACCGTCCTCTGTGTGATAAGAAGCGTAGCTTTCAAGCTCTGCACTTTCTTCGGCTTTTACAAAGAGCCAACAGTCATCGCTTCCCGCTTTGACGGTAACGGTAGGATCCTTGCTGAGCGTTACGCCCGGTGTGAGATTGTAGAGTTTTCCCGTGGTTTCGGTTAAAGTAATATCTACATTACCGATTGTGAAGGTGTTTTCAACCTCGTTTGTAGCGGTGATTATCCATGCTATCGTACCGCTTATAACGGTAGTAAAAACTATTCCGACGGCGACGATCAGGAGAATAAGCCTATTCTTCTTTGTCATATTATATTCCGTCCTTCAGATTATGTATATCAGTTGCCGGAAGGATCAGGGGTTACGTCGTCGTTCTTTCCGAGAGGAGTGTCGCCTACGATGGTTGTATCCTCGTAGTCATATTCTGCGCCGATAGCGGCCCATGCTGCGCGAGCTGCATCAAGATCGATAACTGTTGTAGTTTCACTATCGGGCTTGAAGCCGGTGGTCTGAATTGCAAAGCCGGAAAGGGTAACCTTTGCAGCGCCCGAGTGAGAAATGTCTGCGTCTTTTCCGATCATGAACTCACTGAAGATCTCAACGTTTTCGGTTACGCCGTCTTTACCGATAAAGTTCTTGTAAACGTAAACGTTTGCGTTGGTGGTTCTGCCGATGAATATCCAGCCGTTTTCGGTTACCTGCTGGAACATAGTCTTGTACGTACCGTCGTTGCCGTTAGGGCCGTCCTCTCCTGCAGATGCCTCAACCTTGCGAAGGTCGTTTCTTACTTTTACAAAGAGATAGGACTGGTCACTGGAAGCGTCGATGATAACGGTAGGGTCCTTATCGTATCTTCCGCCGGGCTGAAGGTGGTAGCTGTTACCGTCGGAGGTAAGACCTGCACCGACAACCTTTTTACCGTTCGAATCGACAGGGGTTTCGTACATCTTAATACCAACGTTACCAACGGTAAAGGTGTTGGATACTGCGGACGAAGATGTCAGGTAAGCGAGAGTTCCGAGTACGGAAGCAACAACGAGAAGGATTGCTGCGGATACTAAGATCGCGCCTTTTAAAAGTTTCTTTTTCATGATGTTTCTCCTTTATGAAAATAAAATATTTTTGTGTTTATATTATGCTTTTCAGCATTTTATACTTGATCTTGAGGCTTGTCCCCGTTTTCTTTTGTTTCGCCCGACTCCTCATCGGAACTATTCCAAAGAGATATTATCTGCGGTATAAGGTTACCGAGCATCAGAAGCGATACAAGCGATATTATGAGAAGTATTCCCGACTTACTCTGCACGTAGCTCGTAACGTAACCGAGGTAGGGTATTGTGAATATCGGCTTTCCGATGACACGGCTGCCTTCCAGCACTCCGTCTGCAACGTTGTTTGCATCTCCTTGAGTGCGGAAGAGGTATTCGTCGCCATCCTTTGGAAGCACCTCAATGATTCTGTGAGTAACGATCTGCCCGCCGTCCGCTTTAAAGGTTACGGGATCTTTTTCTTTTAGATCGCTCGGATCAATATCCTTTACGTAGATCACAGATCCTACGTGATAGGTGGGCTCCATCGAGCCTGAAAGGACCGTGTACGGTGTAAGTCCGAATATACGGATCCCGACCACAAGAAACGCGAGCAAAAGCGCGAGTATGAGAGACACGGTGGTTATCGTGCCATATATTTTTTTAAAAAATTTCACTCGACAAATCAGCTCCTTCTAACAAAAATTATACTCCTTTTTTCGTAGTTGTCAATACATTTTAATAATTATGCACATATAATTAATATTATACAGGTTTTCTCGTAATACACCGCATTTGTAAGGCTTGGTTTTGTAAAAAAACACATCACTTCGGGTTTTGCCAAGGTGATGTGTCCAATTTTTTTGTTTTATTTGATTACTTGCTAGCCACTTCAACAGCAACAGCAACTGCAACGGTAGCACCAACCATAGATTGTTAGCTTTCTACTCGATTATTATTGTTCGTTAAAAAACTGATCTCTAATTGCGTTGATTACAGCGCTTTCTATGCTTTTAAGATCCAAAGCAATTTCGCCGTTTACGCCAAGATAGCAACTGCTATAACCCTCGTCAGACACCGTATATACAGAAAGAAGTCCGTCTGCAAAGCTTGTTCCTTCTATTTCGTAAATTCCCTCGAGCTTCGTGCTATTGCCCTCGTAATCGTAAAAATAAACTTCATTACGACCTTTTTGGTATATGACACCCTTGTCGCTCAAGCAGTACTTTTCGTCATATTCATTTTCTATTCTTGAGGGATCAAACGCGAGATTTCCGTTTGAATCAAACAAGCACCAATACATATCAGAATCAGGATTGGTAGCAGTGCAAAGGAAATATCCGTTCTTATATTCATAATTTCTGTATGTAGTTATATTGTATTCGCTGAGGTCGATGATTTCGGTACCGTTCATATCAATAAGCGAGGTCTTTGAACCGTCGTTTTTCTTGACGAGAATGTATTCTTCACCTACGTTGCCGTGGCAATCAAAGATGAGGCACTCAACGCTTCCGTCGGCAGAATATTTGAGCAAGCTCTCACAGAAATCCGTGCCGTTATCGTAGTATTCAAACGCGAAATGGTCGTATCCCTGAGTGATCTGGTTTGTTACCGCGTTATAATATACGGTGTTTATATAAAAGCCGTCGACCGTTTCTACTTCGTATATTCCGTTACCCATGTATTTGATTCTTTCATCGTCGAGATTTTCGATATTTAACAACGGATGAGTATCACTCAAGGCTACATTCCAATTGCCTTCTGCATTCAAGATACCGTAGAATGTCTTGTTTCCAGAAAGACTATGTTCGACCTTTTTCACAAGGAAAAGACCAACATCGGTAGGCTTTGTGTCTACGTTGTTTATTATTAAGTCAAATCCCTGAAGTTCAGGAGCAATGATCGCGCTACCGGATTTGTCGTAAACAATGCTTCCGTCAATGCAAACGTCATTGCTATATATTCCTTTGTGTTCAAAATACAAAACCGTTCCTTTGGTGTCTATGACAAGGTTATACACCTTGCTGTCGGGATTCTTATAACCGCCTTGTCCGTCGGGCAAGGAAACCTCTGCGCTTACTGAAATGTTGGCTACACCGGACGAGAAGCTGCTTGTGTTGGAGAGAGCTTTTAAGATTATCTTGACAGCTGTAGTGTTGTCTTCGTTTTCGTTTTCGGTGTCATTTGTGGTATCATCGTCATTTTTGTTGTCGTCGTTGTTGGGTGAGTTATCCTGTGCCGGGGGATTTGAAGAGTCAATCTCGCCTCCGTTACACGCTACAAAAGTAAACGTTAAAGATAACAGAAGAAGAATGGCAAGCAGTTTAGTTTTGTCAAAAGATTTCATAAAAAATTCTCCTTAAAACAAATTATTTTGGTAAAAATTTACCAAGTAAAGATAGCGTATTTAAGACGCCAATCTAAAATGTAACTGTACAAACTTCACAGGGGGATGCATGTTTCCTTGATTGAAAAAGTTCCTGTGAAAATATCGTACTCGTGTACCATTTTATTATATAACTTAATTCTCGTTTTGTCAACCCCAAACCATTTTAATAAAGACGGATTTTAGTATCTATATTGTCGCTAAAGACTATACTGACTGCTTTTGTCAATTTCCGGTGCGAAGCGTGTTCATTTTCGTGTTGTGAGAAAATTTATCGCAAAGTAAAAAATATTGGACACATCACATAGGTAAACCCTATAACGAAGTGTCCAATTTTTTGTTTTATTTGATTACTTGCTAGCCACTTCAACAGCAACAGCAACTGCAACGGTAGCACCAACCATGGGGTTGTTACCCATACCGATAAGTCCCATCATCTCAACGTGAGCGGGAACCGAGGAAGAGCCTGCGAACTGAGCGTCGCCGTGCATTCTACCCATTGTATCGGTAAGACCGTAGGAAGCGGGGCCTGCTGCCATGTTGTCGGGGTGGAGTGTACGTCCTGTACCGCCGCCCGATGCAACAGAGAAGTACTGCTTGCCGTTTTCGTTACACCACTTCTTGTAGGTTCCTGCAACGGGGTGCTGGAATCTTGTGGGGTTAGTGGAGTTACCTGTAATAGAAACGCCTACGTTTTCAAGACGCATGATAGCAACGCCTTCGGGAACGCTGTCAGAGCCGTAGCACTTAACGTTAGCGCGAGGACCGTCGGAGTAAGCGATCTCCTTAACTACCTTAACCTCTTCGGTGAAGGGGTCAAACTGTGTCTGAACGTATGTGAAGCCGTTGATTCTCGAGATGATCATAGCGGCGTCCTTGCCAAGACCGTTAAGAATAACGCGCAGAGGCTTTACACGAACCTTGTTTGCGTTGAGCGCGATCTTGATAGCACCTTCTGCAGCTGCGAAGGACTCGTGTCCAGCGAGGAAGCAGAAGCATTCGGTCTCTTCGGAGAGAAGCATCTTTCCGAGGTTACCGTGACCAAGACCAACCTTACGGTTTTCTGCAACAGAGCCGTTGATACAGAAGGACTGAAGACCGATACCGATAGCGGCAGCAGCGTCAGCAGCCTTTGTGCAGCCCTTCTTGATAGCGATAGCTGCGCCTACTGTGTAAGCCCAGATAGCGTTTTCAAAGCAGATAGGCTGGGTCTCTCTTACGATCTTGTCGCAGTCGATACCCTTTGCAAGTGTGATTTCCTTGCACTCTTCAATAGAGTTAATTCCATATTCAGCGAGAACAGCGTTGATTTTCTCAACTCTTCTCTCGTAACCTTCAAATAATGCCATTGTTCACTGCCTCCTTACTGCTTTCTGGGGTCGATATAGCGAGCTGCATCAGCAAATCTGCCATATGTTCCCTTGGACTTTTCATATGCTTCGTTGGGCTCCATACCGTTCTTGATGAAGTCTGTCATCTTTCCGAGAGATACGAATTCGTATCCGATAACCTGATCATCGCTGTCAAGAGCCATTCTTGTGCAGTAGCCTTCGGTCATTTCGAGGTAACGAACGCCCTTAGCCTTTGTTCCGTACATTGTACCAACCATCGAGCGTGCGCCTTTACCGAGGTCTTCCATACCTGCACCGATAACAAGACCGCCTTCAGAGAAAGCAGACTGTGTACGACCGTAAACGATCTGGAGGAAGAGCTCTCTCATTGCTGTGTTGATAGCATCACAAACGAGGTCTGTGTTGAGAGCTTCGAGAATTGTCTTGCCGGGGAGGATCTCAGCAGCCATAGCAGCCGAGTGAGTCATACCCGAGCAACCGATGGTTTCAACGAGGGCTTCCTCGATGATACCGTTCTTAACGTTAAGTGAAAGCTTGCACGCGCCCTGCTGAGGTGCACACCAGCCTACACCGTGGGTGTAACCGGAAATATCCTTGATTTCTGTTGCCTGTACCCATTTGCCTTCTTCGGGAATGGGAGCGGGTCCGTGGAAAGGACCTTTTGCGACTGTACACATATTCTGAACTTCGTGGCTCATTGCGTACTCGCAGCTGAATTCATTGCTCATTTTACTTTTCTCCTTTGCAGTTTATATAATGTTGCAATAACAAACAGTCAGTAAGCAGGGGCTTGTCCCTACTTCACTACTATACAGTATATAATATATTTCCGCATAAGTCAAGGAATTATTTTAAAAATTTTGTAAAAACGTAGTTTTGAAAGAAAAGATTTTTGAAAAGCACCAACTTTTCGTAAAAATTTACAATAAATTAAATTATTCGGTATAGCCATTTGCGACGCTTGGTGCTATAATATAAGCACCATAACTATAATTGTATTTATCGGAGGACATCTCTATGAACTCAGCACAGCTTAAACAGTATATTGCACAGGGAAATCTTGACGGTATTTTTACCGATCTTTACGGAAGCGATAAGATCGCTTATCAGCGTGAAAGATACATAGAAGCTATCGACGGCTTCCTCGAAAATTATTCGGACGGAGATGACATCAGACTTTTCTCTGTTCCCGGAAGAAGTGAAATCTCGGGTAACCATACAGACCACAATCACGGTAAGGTTCTCGCGGCATCTATCAACCTCGATATTATTGCGGTAGCACGCAAGACAGATACGGGTGTTATCAATATCAAGAGCCGCGGATTTAATCCCGACAGCGTTAAGATCGCTGATATAAAGGTCGATCCCGAAAAGTTCTTCACAAGCTTCGCAGTTATCGAGGGTATGTGCGAGGGACTTTCCTCGTCGGGCTATAACGTAGGCGGATTTGACGCTTATACGACCTCTGACGTTCTCAAGGGCTCGGGACTTTCGTCCTCTGCTGCTTTCGAGGTAATGGTAGGTAACATTATGCGTACACTTTACGAGAGCGACGTTGACGACGTTACTATCGCAAAGCTTGCGCAGTACGCTGAAAATAAATATTTCGGCAAGCCCTGCGGACTTATGGACCAGACTGCCTGCGCTGTCGGCGGATTTATCTCGATCGACTTCGAAAATCCCAAGAACCCTATCGTCGGCAAGCCCGCATTTGACCTCTCGGCACTCGGATATTCACTCTGTATCGTAAATACAGGCGGAAACCACGCTGACCTCAACGCTGACTACGCTTCTGTTCCCGCAGAAATGAAGCAGGTTGCTGCTCACTTCGGCAAGGAGGTTCTCAGAGGAATAACTCTTGGCGAAATTATCTCGGCAATTCCCGCGCTTCGCGAAAAGACAGGCGACCGCGCTATTATGAGAGCTATCCACTTCGTGAACGAAAACGAGCGCGTTACAGCACAGGCGAAGGCACTTGCAGACGGTAACCTTTCTGCATTCTTCGACGGTGTTCGCGCTTCGGGTAACTCCTCATTCAAGTTCCTTCAGAACGTTTACACAGTCAAGAACGTAGAAGAGCAGGGACTTTCTCTCGCGCTTGCAGTAACCGAAGATTTCCTTGCAAAGCTTGACGCACCCTCTGCTTGCAGAGTACACGGCGGCGGATTTGCAGGAACGATTCAGGCGTTTATGCCCGAAAGCGTTACAGCAGACTACGCAAAGCTTATGGACAGCGTGTTCGGTGAAGGCGCTACATACATTCTCCGCATCAGAAACAAGGGCGCTATCTGCGTATACTAATTTGAATATTTGATTTATAAGGGAATCTCGCAAAAAATCGAGGTTCCCTTATAAGTGCTGACAGAAAGACCAAAGAAAAGGATTATAACCCCTGATGGAAGACGTAAAGATCTACACGCTTTTTTCCGGCTCGTCGGGAAATTCCTGCTACGTGTCCTGCGGAGATACCGAAATTCTTATCGACGCGGGCGGCAGTATGCGTGCGACCGAGAAGGCACTCACTCAGCTTGGTACAAGTCTTGAAAATATCAAGGCTATATTTATAACACACGAACACTCAGACCATATAAAAGGCCTTAAAATAATTTCGAAATATCACGGTATTCCCGTCTACGCCGCACACGGTACGGCAGAAATGCTGATAAACGACGTCCCTGACAGTCTTATAAACGTTTATAAGGCGGGCGAAGCTATCGAAATCGAAAATATAAAGCTTTTGTCGTTTGAAACCCCTCACGACAGCCGTATGAGTACGGGTTACATAATTGAGTATAACGGACGCCGTTTCGGTTATGCTACCGATATGGGAACGCTCTCAAGAAGGATCGCCGATATGCTCGCTGAGTGCGAGGCTGTGGTGGTCGAATCGAATTATGACCGCGATATGCTGCGCAGCGGACCGTATCCCTACGTGCTGAAAAGGCGCATAGAGTCGAATACGGGACATCTTGATAACTGCGACTGCGCACGGCTCGTTTCTTATCTCGCGTCGCACAGTACGAGTAAAGTACTTCTCGCGCATCTCAGCGCAGAAAATAATACTCCCGAGATCGCACTTAAAACTGTTAAGGATTACCTTGAGTGTAAATGCCTCTCGGCTGATGTGTCTGTCGCTGACAGATACTGCCCAACAAAACTCATTTAATCTAAAACCCTTCAGAAAAGTTTTTGGGAGTTCCAAGAACCCTTTTTTCAAAAAGGGGTCTTGGCAGGGACAGAGTCCCTTGAACTAAGGAGAAAATATGCTTGAAATAACCGTTGTTTGCGTAGGCAATCTGAAGGAAAAATATTTCACAGAGGCGTGCGCGGAATATTCAAAAAGGCTGTCAGCCTTTTGTAAATTAAAGGTCGTAGAGCTAAAGGACGGCGCACCGATAATACCGCATCTTCCGCCGAGAGCGCGCAAGGTTGCGCTTTGCGTTGAGGGAAAACAGCTTTCCTCGGAGGAGCTTGCGGATTATATCGAAAAGCTCCCCAACTCGGGCGTGAGTGAACTTTGCTTTGTGATAGGCGCATTTGACGGACTTTCCGAAGAGGTCAAGGCGTGCTGTGATATGAGGCTGTCATTCTCAAAAATGACCTTTCCGCACAGACTTATGCGAGTTATACTGCTCGAGCAGATATATAGGGCGTTTACGATAATCTCGGGCGGAAAATATCATAAATAATACAGTAAATAGCAATAATAACAGCAAATACATATAATACTTACAGCTACGAATTCTAAAAAGAAAGGTCGTACGAAGATGAAATTTTCAAAATTTATGAAATTTGGGATTTCTGCGCTCATCTTTTTGATTATTGCATCAATGATTTTGTCTGTCGCGGCAATAGTTGTCGATTTCTATGGCATTGTTGATGATAAAATAGATAACTCTGATATTGACGGTAATATACAGCAAAAGCCAAATGACGACGAAGAACAAAAACCGCCGAAAGATGAAACGGACGATGTAAAATACGTAAATAATCTTTCGCTTGCCACGGGTGCAGACTCTGTGGAAGGTCTTTATACCGATATTACTCTTGCTGAAGAGGCGGAAATTTCCGCTATGTATAAGAAGCTTACCGACAAAATAATGCCGGCGTCCGGCTTTGTAAAAATGAATCTGTCGACAGTCGGTGTTTATCGCGGCGGCGAATTTACACTCGCTAAATCGGGGGTAGATCTGCCCGATGAATTTTCGGTGGGTACCAAGACGGTAAAAACGGCAGTAAAATATACCAAAGGCACAAGCGAAGAGATACTCATAAAATACGAGAACAAAGAAGTTGATATAAAAGCGGTAGAGCTTTATATGGGATATATAATAATAAACTCTGCCGACGGCGCGTCTTCGCTCTATAATTCAGACGGTCAGATGCTTGTTTCCCTTGAAGATAAAATTCCTGCCAACAAGCGTACCTATGACGGAACACCCGTGTTTACGGATGCCAAAAACAAGAACTATATATTCAGTACGGAAAGCGGTACTTTTGAAGAAATACCGAACACAAAGATAGTTTATTCTCTTGCGTATGATTATCCCGCATATTCATACAAAACTTCGGACGGTGTTCATATTTATCCGTCGTACGTGTCCTCAAAGAAGGTATATACCTATCTTGACGGCGAAGACGAAAAGCAGGAGATAAAGACAAATTATTCACGCGCGTACAGCTTCGGCCCTGACGGATATGCGCTCGTCAAGCTTACAAACGGCGCGGTGCGTATAATTGACTCGACAGGCAATACAGTCCATACCTCACCTACAAAGGCGTATAACTATTACCCCAACGGAAGCGATGCAGGATACAGCGTCAAAGTTCAAAGATATTACGCGCTTCCGTACGTTGACGATATAAGCGCGATAGGAAGCGGAAGTGTTGATGAGTACGGTTGGGTTCGTGTAAGACTGCAGCTCAGAGGACGCTCTTCGGGTATATACGATAAAATAGTTGGGGACTATGAAACACTTATTGATATATCGGGAAATATTTTTGACATTCCCGCGGGATATACACTTGAAGGATACTCGAACGGGGTGCTTCTGCTTTCAAAGAACGGACTTTACGGATACTACAGTATAGAAGGGAAATGGATAGCAAATCCGATATACACCTTCGCTTCACCGTTTATTCAGGGACTTGCAGCCGTTGGCTATAAGGACGGAACGGTAGGTATGATAGATACAAAGGGTAATATAGTTCTCCCGTTCGCGTTCAGATACGTTTCTAACGTTTCAAGCGGACTTGTAGCGGCATACAGCGATGTAAACGGCTGGGAAATATTCAATCTTTTGGAAAATAAAGACTAATAAAAGGCGAAACTGTCCGCAAAAAACAAAACCGCGGATATTTCCGCGGTTTGATTTCCGAATTTAATACTATGCCAAAATTCGGGGATCGTTAAACTAAATCGGCATCTTCGCGCTCTGCGAGGGCTGCCTCTTCCACAGCCTTGTGATATGCGATGAGAATTTCATCTTCCATCATCTTGCGGAAGTCTGAAGTAATAGGGTGAGCGATGTCGCGATAGGTGTTGTCAGGATTCTTCTTGCTTGGCATAACAACGAAGAACTTTTCTTTCGCGTAAATAACCTTGATGTCATGAAGTGCAAGCTGATGGTCAAATGTTACGGACACAATAGCCTTCATAGGCGCGTCGTCATCGAAAAGCTTGCGGATTTTGATGTCTGTGATTTGCATTGTTTCCTCCATGGCTGATCGTTTGTGCGTTTTTAATCAAAGTAATTATAATATTTATATGTTTACGTCAAAAATACAAACTGTGAATTATTATTAAAAAAATGTCAACTTTTTACACATTTTAAGTGAAAAACAGGTGAACACCACTGCTTTTTATCAAAAAAGGAGATGCGACATATGAAAAAACAAAGACAGGAAGAAAGAAATTTACTTGCAAGCACTCTTAACGGTTGTAGTAAGCTTCACTTTACGGGTATAGGCGGAATAAGTATGTCAACTATTGCCGTGCTTGCTAAGGTTCGCGGATTTGAGGTGAGCGGCTCTGACCGTGCTTACAGCGAAACCGCAGCTTCTCTCGAAAAACAGGGAATAAAGGTAACGGTAGGGCATTTTGCCGAGTCGGCTGATGAGTGCGATGCTCTTATATATACAGCGGCAGTCGATGAAACCAACCCCGAGCTTGCAAGAGCGATCGAACGCGGTATACCGCTTGTTTCACGCGCGGCGTTTCTCGGTTATCTTATGCGCGATTACACAAATCGTATAGGTGTTTCGGGAACACACGGGAAAACAACGACGACCGCACTTATATCACATATACTTATGGAAGCAGATCTTGATCCGACAGTCGCAAACGGAGCAGTTCTTCCCGAAATAGGCGGAGCGTACAGAATAGGCTCGAAGGATTATTTCGTATATGAATCGTGCGAATATAAGGACTCTTTCCTCTCCTTTGACCCTTCGCTTGCGGTAATAACTAATATTGAGCTCGACCATACCGACTATTTTCCGTCGCTTCAGGCGATAATAGACTCTTTTTCGGCGGCGGTTGCCGATGCGTCGATGGTTGTCGCCAATATAGACAATTCTAACGTGCTTGAAGCGCTTAAGGGATATAGCGGAACGGTGGTCGGCGTGTCGCTCGGGAATTCAAAGGCGGATTACTACGCATCTGACCTTAGATACGAGTACGGCTGCGGAAGATATACCTTCTGCCATAAGGGAGAAAAGCTTTGCGAAATTTCTCTCCCCGTAATAGGCTCATTCAACGTTTATAATTCGCTTTGCGCGGCGGCTGTCTGCCATATGTGCGGAATATCTCCTGAGGTAATATCCTCGGCGGCAGCAAGCTTTGTAGGTGCTAAAAGACGCTTTGAGTGCAGAGCAAGAATAGGCGGAATTGCCGTTTATGACGATTATGCACATCATCCGTCCGAAATAAGCGCAACGCTTGACGGTGCGTCAAGACTCGGATATAAAAAGATATACTGCGTGTTCCAGCCTCATACATATTCGAGAACACATGACCTGCTCGACGATTTCAGAAGAGCATTCTCGATGGCTGATACAGTAATATTTGCCGATATATACGCGGCAAGAGAAACGGATACGATGGGAGTTTCCTCAAAGCTTCTCGCGGACGATATAGGACAGATGTATTTTCCGTCATTTGAGGAAATTGCAAAATATCTTGCCGAAAACGTAGCTTATGGCGACCTCGTTATAACTATGGGCGCAGGCGACGTATATAAAATAGGAAACATTCTTGTTGATATGCTCAAAGAAAAATACACTATATAAACAAGGCTCACGAAAGGTAAATAAAGGTAAAAAATAAAATGTCAAAAATACTCAGAGGACTCACGAGCGACGGTTCAGCACAGATACTCGTCATAAATTCGACCGATATGGTATCCGATGCGGTAAAAATTCATAAGTGTGCGCCCACAGCAGCGGCGGCTCTCGGACGCGTTCTTACAGCAACCTCGCTTATGGGAACGACTCTCAAGGATAAAGGAAATAATATAACGGTAAACTTCAGAGGCGACGGACCCTGCGGTCATATTCTTGCAGTTTCCGATTATATGGGAAACGTAAAGGGATATATACAGAATCCTCATATAGATATTCCCCGTAAGGCGAGCGGAAAGATAGATGTTTCGGGTGCTGTGGGGCAGGGTAATCTCAACGTTATCAAGGACGTTGGAGAAAAAGAGCCCTACATAGGTATCACAAAGATCGTCAGTGGCGAGATAGCAGAGGATATTTCCTCTTACTATGCCGAGTCCGAACAGATACCTACGGTAGTTTCGCTCGGAGTACTGCTGAGCCCCGACGGAAGCATAATAGCAGCGGGCGGACTTATTATTCAGCTTCTCCCCTTTGCCGCAGAGGAAACGATATCGCAGATCGAAAAGAACGTACCCGCGCTGTCGGGAATATCCTCGCTTTTCAGAGAGGGTAAGACCAATAAAGAGATAGCGGATATTGCACTTGCGGGTATAGAATACGACGTTTTCGACGAATATGAGGTCGGATATAAGTGCGACTGCTCGCGCGACAGAATGGGCAGAGCGCTTCTGACTATAAATCCCGTAGAGCTTTACAACATTCTTGTAGAAGACGGCAAAATCGAGGTTGGATGTCAATTCTGCACAAACAAATACTCTTTCACGGGCGATGATATAGAAAAAATAAGAAAAAGCGAAAAAAAATAAATTTTTTCAAAAAAGTACTTGACAAATGAAAAAGAGCGTGATATAATCTATCACGTCGCCGCGAGTAAAACACGCGGTACAAACGGGAGCATAGCTCAGCTGGGAGAGCATCTGCCTTACAAGCAGAGGGTCATAGGTTCGAGCCCTATTGTTCCCATATGGCCCGGTAGTTCAGTTGGTTAGAACGCTAGCCTGTCACGCTAGAGGTCAGGGGTTCGAGTCCCCTTCGGGTCGTTTAAAAAAAGCTGACCGGTTATTTGATAATCGGTTTGTTTGCCTTGATAGCTCAGTTGGTAGAGCAGTAGACTGAAAATCTACGTGTCGTTGGTTCGATTCCGACTCAAGGCATTTATATAGTAAACTTGCGGATTTAGCTCATTTGGTAGAGCGCCACCTTGCCAAGGTGGAGGTGGCGGGTTCGAGCCCCGTAATCCGCTTTTTTTAAATATATGGCACCATAGCCAAGTGGTAAGGCAGAGGTCTGCAAAACCTTTATCCCCAGTCCGAATCTGGGTGGTGCCTTGAAAAAACTCCTTGAGATTTCTCAAGGAGTTTTTTTATGATGTTTGCCTTCGGCAAATGATGTCACTTCGTTAATGATGACGGCTTCGCCTAATGATGTCGCTTCGCTAATGTTTTTTGCAAACATCACATCATTGCGACCTACAGGAGCAACATCATGTTTGCGAAGCAAATGCATCATATCGCCCAAGGCGATGCCTCATTGACAGAAAGTCGCTTTTATGCTATACTAAACTCAAAAAGGCGGTGGAGATAATGAGTTCTAACAATGAACTTGATTATGCAAAAATTGCGAGAGAATATTTCAAAAGCAAAAAAGTCTATAAATATAGAACGAAAAAAGTTTCTGATATGACTGATGAAGAAGTAATTCAGAAATGCCACGCTTGGCAAGAAGAAAATAATATGGTTAGTGATTATTGGGATTTTGTTAATTCCTTTAAAAACTAAAGAAAATTAGGTTTTAGACCGGTTTAGTTTTGAGTGTCGGTCCCAAAACAAAAAGCACTTCGTAAGAAGTGCTTTTTGTTTTGGAACGATGTGTTCCGCCTCGGCGGAACGTGATGCGCCCTTCGGGCGTGAGTAAGGAACACATCACTCTTTACAAATGCCCCGAAGTATGCTATAATAAACTCGGAAAGGTGGTGTTATGATGTACGCTATTGTAAAAACTCAAAACGGAACATTTTACACGTCTCCTGTATTTGCACATTACTACAAAAAGTCAAACTCGAAAGACGAATATCAAAGGTATCTTGATTCCATTTATAATCAGTTTTATATTGTATTGGATCAAGGCAAAAAGCACTTGGTAAAACAGTATGTTTTTTACAAGGAAAATAAATATCTTGAGCCTCAAATTCATATTGTCGATATTAAAACAGAAGGTTG
>JAZNNR010000025.1:0-97546 GCA_045580325.1 Eubacteriales bacterium | reverse complement strand
CTTTTAACGCCATGCTTGTAACGAAGCCTATGTACGAAACAACATTAAAACAGAGCAATGCGATGTACGATGGGATAATACGTTTCCCAATCTACCTCTTTTTTTCTGAGTTGTGTTACAATGTAAATCGAGTTGTCTGATAAGATAAGAGGATCGTAGTCATCCCGAAAGCCTTCCAATTCTAATGAGTCCAAGATGTTCCCATCATAATCTATTCTGCTAATGACTGTTGTTTTCTTTTTGCGCATAGCAAAATAAATACTGTTATTTACTTGTAGAAAAGTACAAGTGCCTTTGGTATTAAAATCAAAAATAATCTCTCCACTATTAATATCCAAAGAATAGAAATGTCCTCCCATCCCTGCCGTACCAAAGATGATTCTATCGTTGTTTTTTATGATATCTGTATATAGATATCCCCTCAAACTCTTTTTCCATAAAAGTTTATCATTTTTGAAGCAGGCATATCCCCATTCTCCGTGATGAGTTATGCGATACTCTCCAAAAATAAAATCATCTTCGACATAATGTTCCGGCGGCTTTCTTGTAGTATAAAGCTCCTTGTTTTTTGGCCCTTCATCATAATTTTGATTACAACCGATTATTTCTCCATTATCAACATCAAACGTTATATCGGATATTTGGGCAATGTTCGATGGATAGAAAAAATAATATTTTAAATACTGACCTTCTTTGATCAGGGCACCGTAAAACCAAGTGTTATAAATAGTTGGCAAGCTTGTTGTCCAGAGATGATTCAATATAAACACCGCCTTTCTTTGCTTTATTATACCACAATTTTGTAAACATTTCAAGTGTGGTAGTTCAAATCTGTCCAAAATGCCTTTGCATCTATGGCTTTGTAAATGATTTTTTTTTGGTAGGGGCTGGCGCCCACGACAGCCCGTTTGTGCGGCGTTTTTCGGGTCGTCGAGGCGCCGACCCCTACCGTATGGGGTTCGAATCGGTCCGCGGATTTGCGGGATTCTCATCATTTTTTACTGGGGAATAGGGATTTTTCCGGCGCGCCGCGCGCCTATCGCCTCGCTTCGCTCGTTGCCCACGTCGGCGAAAACTCTCCACCGGAGAGTTTTCTTCCGCTTCGCTCCCTCCTTGTTCGAATCCCTATTCTTTCGCGAAGCGAAATAAAAAAGTATAGGCACACCTTTTGGTGTGCCTATACTTTTTTACTGGGGAATAGGGATTCGAACCCCAACATACAGAGTCAGAGTCTGCTGTGCTACCGTTACACAATTCCCCAACATTTGTTGTCCTGCGAGTTCGCTCGCAACGTTATGTATTATAGCAGATGAAAATCGATTTGTCAACAGCTTTCGGCAAGTTTTTTTAACTTTTTTCAAAAAAATTTTCGCGCTCTTTTCCTATCGGTGCCCACCTCTTTTTTCTTTTAATAAAAAATTCAAAAAATATGAAAAAACTGTTGATATCACACGTCTTTAAATGTATAATATAGTATATAACACTCGCCCGAATATAATGCGCGGTGTATCAAAAGATTTCTGTTTTGAAAGGACATCTGACGTGAACAAAACTGAGAGAGAACTTTATCTTAAAAATATGCTGAGCGGTAAAACCGCCGCCGTGCTCGGTATCGGCGTTTCAAATCTTCCGCTTATCGACTTTCTTCTTGAGCGCGGGACGAAGGTAGTTGCCCGCGATATGAAAAAGCGCGAGGATCTCGGAAGCGAGCTTGCTTCTTCACTCGAAGAAAAGGGAGTTACACTCATTTGCGGAGAGAACTATCTCGACAATATTACCGAGGACATCGTTTTCCGCTCACCCGGGATCCGCTACGACAAGCCCTCTCTTATTGAGGCTGCCGCTCACGGTGCGCTTATCACGTCCGAAATGCAGCTTTTCTTTGAAATTACGCCCACGCACACGATAGGCATTACGGGAAGCGACGGCAAATCGACCACCACAACTGTGATCAGCAAAATTCTTGAAGAGGACAAGAGAAAGACGTTTCTCGGCGGAAATATCGGATTCCCCCTTCTTCCGCGCGTGGACGATATGGATTCCGAGGGCTATTCTGTTGCCGAGCTTTCTTCTTTTCAGCTCCACACGATGACAAGATCGCCCGACATCGCCGTTATAACCAACATAACCCCCAACCATCTCGACTATCATCTCGGTATGAAAGAATACATCGAGGCAAAGGCAAACATTCTGAATTATCAGAGCGAAGGCTCGCGCACCGTTCTCAACTGGGAGAACAGTGTCACGAAAGAGCTTGGAGAAAATGTCAAAGGCACGCCCGTATATTTCTCGTCAAAGTGCATACCCGACTCTGAAAACCGCGTTTACGAGAAGGACGGAATTATATATTACAACGACGATGCGATACTTAAAACCTCAGATATCAAAATCCCCGGACGCCACAACGTCGAAAACTATATGGCGGCGATAGGCGCGCTTTACGGCATAGTTTCAAAGGAGTCGATACAGTCTGTTGCCAAGAATTTCGGCGGAGTCGCTCACAGATGTCAGTTCGTGCGTGAGCGCCGCGGCGTAAAATATTACAACAGCTCGATAGATTCGAGTCCAACAAGAACAGCAGCGGCTCTCTCGAATTTTCCGCAAAAGGTCATCGTGCTTTGCGGCGGATATGACAAGAATATTCCCTTTGAGCCACTTGCCGCGCCTCTTTGCGAAAAAGCAAAGGCAGTTATCCTCTGCGGTGCTACAAAAGACAAGATAAAGGCTGCGCTCGTGTCCTCCAAGGAATACGAAAAAGCATCTGAGAAGCCCGAAATATACGAAACGTCAGACCTTGCCGAGAGTATAAAGGTTGCCTCCGATATAGCGAAAGATGGCGACATCGTACTTCTCTCCCCTGCGTGTGCAAGCTTTGACGCCTTCAAGAATTTCGAGGTGCGCGGTAACTTCTTCGTGAGCGAAGTTATGGCGCTTGAGGAGTAACACCAAGGGCACTGCCCTTGGAACCCGCTTAGAAACTTTTTGAAAAAAGTTTCTAAGAATTTCAAAAACTTTACTGAACTGACTTATTCAAACATAAAAAAGGCATCTGTCAAAAACAGATGCCCTTTTATTTTACCCTATCTCCGCAACAACCTCAACCTCTACAAGAGCGCCCTTCGGAAGCTCTTTTACAGCAACGCACGAGCGCGCGGGCTTCTCTGTGAAGTACTGTGCATAAACCGCGTTAAACTCTGCAAAATCCGCCATAGTACTGAGAAAACAGGTCGTTTTTACAGCCTTCTCAAGCGAACTTCCCGAAGCGTTCAGAACAGCCTCGAGATTCTTGCAGACTCTATGCGCCTGTTCGGTAATATCCTTGCCCACCATTTCGCCTGTTACGGGGTCAAGCGGGATCTGTCCCGACGTGAAAACGAGATTCCCGACAGTTACCGCCTGTGAATACGGCCCTATTGCCGCGGGTGCGTCATTTGTATGGATCTTACTGCTCATAATTTTACTCCTCTTTCTTCTAACATTTATATTTTTATAAATTACACTATTTTAAATCCTTCGTTACGAAGCGACTCTGTAATGAGATTGACGTGCTGAAAATCTCTTGTTTCCATTTCTATACGAAGGAAACATCCGGTGATGCTTTCGGTATCGCCCTTCTCGTAGTGTACGCCTGTAACATTTCCTCCGCAATCGGCTATGATTCGCGATATATCCTTAAGCTGACCGGGTTTATCTATAAGTTCAATAAGAAGGCTTGACGATCTTCCCGATTTCATAAGTCCGCGATCGATAACTCGCGAGAGGCTTGTAACGTCGATATTTCCACCCGAAACGACCGCGACCACTCTTTTACCTTTAAGACCGAATTTATCGAACATAACAGCCGCAACCGCCGTTGCACCCGCGCCTTCCGCTATCATTTTATGCTTTTCTATAAGTGCAAGTATTGCACTTGCGACCTCATCATCGCTTACAAGTGCAATATCGTCCACGTACTCATTTACAAGTGCGAAGGTATTTTCTCCCGGTTTTTTTACCGCAATACCGTCTGCAATCGTCTGTACCTTCGGCAAGCACTCTACGCATCCGTCCTTTACCGAGTTATACATACTCGGTGCTCCCGTAGCCTGTACGCCGTAAACCTTGACAGACGGTCTTATCTGCTTTACCGTATAAGCAATTCCCGAAATGAGTCCGCCGCCTCCTATTGGAACAACGATGGCGTCGATATTATCAAGATCGTTAAGAATTTCGAGTGCAATAGTTCCCTGACCCGCAATTACGTTTTCATCGTCAAACGGATGAACAAAGGTATAACCTTCGCTTTCCTTAAGCTCAAGTGCCTTTTTATAGGCATCATCATAACAGCCTTCGACAAGGCAGACCTCTGCCCCATAGCCCTTAGTCGCTTCTACCTTTGATATAGGTGCGCTGTCGGGCAGACATATCAGAGATTTTATACCGTTTTTAGTTGCGGCAAGTGCAACGCCCTGTGCGTGATTTCCTGCCGAGCACGCGATAACTCCTCTAGCCTTCTCCTCTTCGGAGAGCATAGCAATCTTATAAGCCGAGCCTCTGACCTTGAACGAGCCTGTGATCTGCAGATTTTCGGGCTTTAAGTAAAGCTCACATTCGGTTGCTATACCGTATGCCCGTACCACATTCGTTTCACGAATGATGTTTTTTAAAACTGTCTGTGCATTAAATACTTTGTCGAGAGATAACATTTTTAATTCCGCCTTTCTTTTTCTCGATCTGTGCTTTAAGGCGAAACAAAAACCGCCTCAAAGCTTTTTTGCTTTGAGACGGGTGTAAAACTTTGCACTCGCGGTACCACTCAAATTGCGAATAAAATATCCGCCACCTCTTCGAGATCATAGAAATCTCTATGCACTTACGCAGCATACTCGGGAAGCATCTACTGGGGTTTGACACCTTTCGGACCTCCGGCTCAGAAGCGATGGGATAGCCACAGTCCTTTATCGGGATCACACCATCCCCGACTCTCTGAGAAATTCGTTGCAGTTTCCGTCTTCATCACAGCCATTAAATTCTGTATTTTGATGTTAGTTATTTTAGCACTTCAAAGTAATATTGTCAAGAGCTTTTTGAAATTTTTTTATTTTTTCTGCTTTTCACACGCAAAAAGACTTTATGCAGAAAATCGGCAGGGATTATGAGAAAAGCAAGTGCTATGACAAACGCCATTTCCATAAAAGAAAGGGGTACCGTACGGAAAAGGCTTCCGCCGAAATATATCATAAAGGTCTGAATAACTGCGACAGACGCCATTATAACGAGAAACATTTTATTTTTACTTATATGTGCCCCGAGGTTTATACGCTCTGTTCGCGCCGTAAAGCAGTTGAATATTCCAAGAAAGATAAAGAGTCCAAAAAATGCACCGAGATGCTTTATCGGGTTTTCCGATACGCCGTAAAAGGCTCTTATTCTATCACTGCAAAGGAAATTAAGGCAAATAGCAACCGTTACTATGCCCGAAAAGATTATATGTCCTATCATATATCTGCTGAGCAGACTTTCACTGCGCTTTTTCGGCTTTTCCTTCATTATTTCCTTGACTGCCGCCTCTCCCGAGAAGGCAAGACCGCCGAGGGTATCCATTATAATATTTATCCAGAGCATCTGAACGACGGTAACGGGGGTATCGACTCCGACAAACGGTCCGATAAGGCTGACTGCCACCGCGCAGAGATTCATAGTAAGCTGAAAGGTTATGAACTTCCGTATACTTGCAAATATCGTGCGGCCGTAGAGCACGGCTTTGACGATAGAACTAAAATTATTATCGAGAACGACTATATCGCCCGCCTCTTTTGCAACGTCTGTACCGCTTCCCATCGCAAAGCCTATATCTGCTTTTTTGAGCGCGGGAGCGTCGTTTACTCCGTCGCCCGTCATACCGACGACAAGCTCCTTTTCCTGCGCTATTCTGACAAGTCGGCTCTTATCCCCCGGAAGAGCACGCGCTATGACCGCTATTTTGGGCAGCTTTTCAGATATTTCATTATCGCTCATTCTTGACAGCGCCTCGCCTGTTAGCACGAGAGAATCAGAAAATTTGCCTATTATACCGCATTCGCGCGCTACCGCCGCCGCTGTTTCGGGATTATCTCCTGTGAGCATTACTACCTGCACGCCCGCGCCGTGAATTTCCTCGACAGCGTCGCGCGCCTCTTTTCGTACCTTATCCCGTACTCCGACAAGCGCGACGAGGGTGAATTTTTCTTCAGACAGATTTTTCTCGGGAAGCTTTTCGCATATCGCAACGGCAAGAACTCTCACTGCCTGCGAGGTGAGTGTGTGCAGTTTGGCATTTATCTTACTTTTATCAAAATTTGTTTCCTTTTTTCCGTTTGGAAGCAGTATGCTATCAACTCTCGGGAGTATAAGTTCGGGAGCGCCGCGCACGACGGTGAACCTCTTTTCATCTTTTTTGGAGGAAAGCTCTACCGCCGAGTATTTTTTATCACTTGTGAAAGGAATTCTTCTACCGCATATCAGACCGTTTTTATCTATCGGAGATCTGAAAAAGCTTCTGAAGGCTCTATCGGTCGCGTTTCCGCCGAGCGCTCTCTTTCCCGAAAGCACACTCTCGGTATTATACGCCGAGTCGAGCGCAAGGATCTCATAGACCGCTCCCCCGTTTTGCAGGAGTGCTCTTTCGCTTTTAAAGGTCAACATATCGCCCGATATTATTTCGCACACGCTCTGTTTTCCCGTTGTAAGAGTTCCCGTTTTATCGCAAAAAAGGATATTCATACTGCCCGCCGTTTCGATACCCACGAGCTTTCGCACGAGGATATTATCTCTCATCATTTTTTTCATATTTGACGAAAGAACGACGGTTATCATCATCGGCAGACCCTCGGGTACTGATACCACGACTACCGTAACGGCAAGCGTAAGACAATGCATAAGGCAGTTATAAACGTATGAAAAATCTCCGAGCTTTGAAAGAATAATATTTCTGTCAAATCCGCTGTCAATAAAAATATCGTTAAAAAAATATGCGACAGACACGGCCACTGCCGCGATATACCCTATGCGGCTTATCTGCTTTGCAAGATGTGCAAGTCTTATTTTGAGTGGGCTCTCTCTCGTTTCACACGCAAGCTCACTTGCCGCGCCGCCGTAAAGTGTTGAGTCGCCTACCGCGACAGCTCTTACAGTAGCCTGACCTACGCAGACCACGCTTCCTCTGAAAATCTTATTTTCTTCGTGAAGTGCGCACCTTTTTACCTCTATACTTTCTCCCGTAATTGCCGATTCATCAAGCGAAAGCTCGCCCGAAATGATAAGGGCGTCTGCGGGAACACGCTCGCCTGCCGAGAGAAATATTATATCGTCAACCACAATATCGTATATATGTATTTCTTTGACCTCGCCGTCGCGTAGCACTCTGAAATACTCGCCTGTTCCCTCGTCGCGAAGCTTTTCAAACGCCTTTTCGCTTCCGTATTCTGACGCCGTCGAAACGAAGGTCGATATTAGTATCGCGGCGACTATTCCGAAGGTTTCTATCGGGTCAAAGCTACCGAGCATAAAGACCACGTTGACCGCGAGCGCTCCGAGCAGGATCTTTATTATAGGATCTGAAAGATTTGACAGAAGTCTTGACAAAAAGCTTTTACTCTTTGTCTTTGTAAGCCTGTTGCTTCCGTATTTTTCTCTTGATGCATCGACCTCTTTTGCGGAAAGTCCGCTCTTTTTTATATTATTTTCCACTTTTCCAAGCATATAGGCGTAGTCAGTCCTTTCACTTTTTCAGTATGACCTTGCTCTTATTATATTCACCCTATTTAAAGTTAATTACTTTAAAAAAAGAAAGAAAAACCTATTGATTTTTGTTTTGTTTTTTGCTAATATAAGTATGTGAATACTACTTAACCGAAAGGAAATCACAAAATGGCTGTAAATTTTACTCTCCCCGAAATATACGAAGGTAGCGGTCCTGTTTCTCTTGACGCTTGGGAGGCTCGCAGACAGGAAATACTCGATATTCTTCGTGAAAACGTGTACGGATTTTCTCCCGAAGCACCCGAAAAGGTCAGCGCTGAGGTAGTCTACGAGGAATATACCCTCGCGGACAAGGCTATCGAGAGAAAGGTCAACCTCTCTTTTGACACTCCCGGCGGAATTTTCACATTTCCCGTTGTACTAACAATTCCAAGACAGGTGAAAAAGCCTGCTGTATTTCTTCTTCTGAATTTCAGTCCCAATCTCCCCGACAAATATTATCCGCAGGAAGAGGTCGTAGACGCGGGATACGCCTGTGCATGTGTATATTATCAGGATATAACCTCGGATAACGGCGATATGACAAACGGTCTTGCAGGTATGTACTCTGCTGAAAGCCGCGCCGATAACGGTTGGGGCAAGATCTCTATGTGGTCATTTGCGCTCAGTCGTGTTATGGACTATCTCGAAACGCTCGATGAAATTGACAAGGACAAGGTCATCGTTATCGGACACTCACGTCTTGGAAAGACTGCTCTTTGGACAGCGGCGCAGGACTCCCGTTTTGCTATGGTTTGCTCAAATAACGCAGGCTGCTCGGGCGACGCGCTCTCCCGTATGAATGCGCGCTTTAGTGAGGCTGAAAACATACACATAATATACGAGCGTTTCCCCTTCTGGTTCTGCAAAAATTATTCTAAATATATCGACAACGAGGACTCGCTTCCCTGCGACCAGCATTTCCTCGTCGGTGCTGTTGCGCCCCGTCCCGTAGCTGTCGGAAGCGCGGTAGAGGATCTTTGGGCATATCCCGCATCTGAGCTTGAATGCTGCCGCGAGGCAAGTAAAATTTACGAGCGTCTTGGCACCCACGGTCTGATCTATCCCGAGGATGCGCCTCTTCCCGAGCCGTATGTTAACTTCGATGACGGTAACATCGCGTACCATATCCGCGCGGGCGCACACTTCCTTTCCCGTACCGACTGGAATGCTTACATTCATTTCGCGGACAAGAAGCTTAAATAAGACAAACCTCCTTGGGCGTTGCCCAAACCCATTTAGGAAACTTTTTTGAAAAGAAGTTTAAAACGATTTACGCGCAAATCGTTTAAAAACCTTCAAAAAACTTTTATTAAATAAAAACAGCACTTCGAGTGAAGTGCAAAATTAACGTTAAAATTGAACAGCCTTCCCCAGTGGGTGAAGATGGACCGCGTTAGCTGTGGATGAGGTGTTTGAAACGAAAAAAACTCCTCAACCGTCAATCGTCTTTGACGGTTTTGCCACGTCTTCTCCCGCAGGAGAAGGCTTTTTTAATCTGCCAAAAGCAAAGAAAAACCCCGCCGAAGCGGGGAGAGGATTAAAACTGTATGGGATAATCACCATATCCCATACAACATGAAATACCTTTTAATGAATAGCGTTGCATTTCAAGGGTTGCAAAAAGAATACACAGACAAGTATGATACATTTCGTTGATTGCATAGGTATAGCCTAAAGATTTATGCTTGGATTTCTTTTCAATTACAACGTTAACAGCAATCAATTCATCAAGAGCTGACCTTAAGGTGTCTTCCTCAAAGCTCAATTTGTCTTTCATTTCTCCAAAGCTGATATCGCTCATAGATATGATAGCTAGGCAAACGAGGATATTGTTTTTCTTTGAAAGTGTGGGGAGAATTGTTTGTGCAAATTCTACTGTTTCTTGGTTCACTTTTTCAAAAAACTTTCGTGTAACAAGCGCGCCATATCCCTTGCCGGAAAGAAGCGACAAACCGTTCTCATTGGAGAAATGCAGCGGCTCATCATATATGCTAGGAGTTCTGTTCTTGTTATTCCATCTGCTGACACCGTGGTGTGCATAAGCGAAAATCGTTAACGCCTCATTATATGCTTCCTTGCTTTGCTGATCATGTGATGCTACTTTATCCCAAACCTTATTATAAATATCGTTATAGGCATAGTCCTCACCATAAAAAAGATAATCTATACTTACCTCAAAGTATGCAGCTATAAGAGGAAGTGTTTGTGCATCGGGAAAAGATGTATTGGTTTCCCATTTAGAAATAGCTTGAGGAGAAATATTCAGCGCACCGGCCAACTGTTCTTGAGTGATCCCCTTACGCTTTCTGAGATCTGCTATATTTCTTGAAATGTTTATTTCTTTCATAATCAAGTTTCCTTTCCGAATTTCACCGTGAGCTCTTCGGTTGTGATTAAATTATATCATAAAACCCTCAGGAAGTAAATAACTTGTTCGGATTGCATATCAACTCACAGTTGTTCGCCACTTGTCAGAAACTATAATCAGTTGTTTTTCGTTTTTCCTATACTTGCGCCCGGGGCTGTCATTCCGCGCACGATCGGGCAGAAGCCCGAGCCCACTATCTGCAGAGGAACAGCACACAAAAGCCTTCCTCCGGGAGGTAGCGAAGCGGCGCGAGGGTAGTGAATGACACCACGGTGTGGTGTCAGAGCCCGAGCGTGACCGAGCCGAAGCGAGACGGGGGACCACGAAGTGGTGGAAGGAGCCAGCGTGACTTTTTATCTGTGTAAATTTGATTGTAACGCGTTCTCCCTCAGTCTTTTGCTACGCAAAATCCAGCTCCCTCCCAGAGGGAGCCTTTCGTAAGTTCACACCGACAAAAACACCACCAAAGAAAATTCCTTGGTGGTGTTCGTGTTTTCTCCGCTAAAGCTACAGAGATGAAGTGCTGTTTTATATTTACGCTTTATGTTTTTTCTTTTCGTCGTTATGCACACGTGCGCTGACTGCGCCGGGGGTAATATCTCCCGCCTTGGTAAGTGCAATTTTGGTAAGGGTCGGTCCTATAAGCTCATATATAAGAACCGAGAAAAGAATAATATTTCTTATAAGAAAACCGTCTGCGCCAAGGACCTGCTCTGCCTGAAGGGACATACCGAGTGCAACTCCTGCCTGAGGAAGAAGGGTTATACCGAGGTATTTCTTTATCGTAGGCGAGGTACCCGAAATAAGTGAGCTTCCGTATGCTCCGAAATACTTTCCGAGCGAACGAGAAAGAATATAGAGAAAACCGACGATAATTACGTATATGCTTCCGAAAACCGAGAAATCAAGCTCTGCGCCGCTGAGTACGAAGAAGAGAACGAAGAGGGGTGCAGTCCATCTGTCCGCTCTTTCCATAAGTTCCTCGGAAAAATCGCACATATTGCAAAATACCGTTCCAAGCATCATACATACGAGAAGCGAGGAAAAGCTGATATGAATACCTCCGCCGAGAGGAATATCTATCATCGAAAGGGCAACTGTGAGAAGCACGAAGGTTATCGAAATAGAAAGACGTCTGCTGTTAGAATGGAAGAATTTCTCGGTGAAATTAAACAGTACACCCATAATAAATCCGAGAGCAAGTGATGCTGTTATCTCTATTAGAGGATTGAGTACTACAGATGCCACGCTTATTGCTCCACCAACCGAAAGCGCCTTTGCAACACCGAAGGAAACTGCAAAGATCACAAGTCCGACAGCGTCGTCAAGAGCAACTACGGGAAGAAGAATATCGGTAAGAGGTCCTTTTGCCTTATACTGCTTTACTACCATAAGGGTCGCCGCAGGCGCTGTCGCAGATGCTATCGCGCCGAGCACGATTGCAACTGAAACAGATATCTTTCCTGTTGTGAGGGCAAAGGTAACAAGAACTGCATCAACAAGCAGCGTTGTAACAACTGCCTGAAGTATTCCTATTATCGTCGCCTGCTTTCCTGTCTTTTTGAGCTGAGAAACTCTGAACTCGTTACCAATCGAGAAAGCAATAAATCCAAGAGCTACGTCCGAAATTATTTTCAGCCCTGCAACATCTTCTATTGAAGCAAATCCGAGTCCATCAATATGCAAAACATCATTAAGTGCACCAAGACAGAACGGACCAATAAGAATACCTGCAACAAGATAGGCCGTTACCGCAGGAAGCTTCAAGAGCTTTGCGGGACGCGACATAAGAAGTCCTGCAAGCAAAGCTACTGCTATCGAAAGTATCGTATTCGTAAAAAACGCCTCATTTCATAACTTAATTAGTTTAACAAACCAATGCTAATATTACCACTTAAAGCGAGCTATGTCAAGTGCCAATAAGCAACAAAAAAGTTCATATTTTATACACTTATTTGTTAACTTTTCCGTTATATCCTTGACATTACCCTCTAAAAGTATTAAGATATATCTATATCACGACTACAAATCAGGCGGATAATCATTATGTTTTTAGATAACTCGGCAAAAAACAGCATATCTCTGACAGAATACTGCACTACGGGGAAATTTGTTTCTGAAAAACAGTTTTCAAGCGAGAACAGAAGATCAGAGAGCTTTGTTCTTCTTTACGTGGTAAGCGGCACCGTTAACATTTTCAGCGATGCAAAAAGATACGTGCTTTCTCCCGACAGCTATATAATTCTCCCTGCTCTATGCGAACACTCAGAGAGCTCTTCTGACGGGGCTTCTTATTTTTGGTGTCATTTTTATATACACGGCGCTCACAGTATTGACAGCGACGAAGTGCTGACTTTCGGAGAAAATAAGGCTTTGGGTATTCCGCTTTTCGCCAAAGTAAATCAAAGCGAAAAAATGCGTCTTTTATTTGATCAGTTACTTGGCGCTTCGCGCTCGTCCTCGCCTTTTTACGAGTCTATTTGTTCAAATTTTCTTGAAATAATTATTAAAGAGCTTGCCTCTGAGCGCTCTTCAGGTGGCGATAATAACGTAGAAAGCATAATCCGATGGATAAAGCTTAACGCGCCCGACATAAAAAATGTCGGCGAGGTTGCCGATCATTTTGGATACAGCAGCGAGTATCTCACTACCCTTTTGAAAAAAGTAACCTCAAAGTCGCTTACAGATCACATAACTGAAAGTAAAATAGATCTTGCCAAAAAGCTCCTTACAGGTACAGATCTTGAAATTTCTGAAATTTCCCGTACCTGCGGATTTTCCGATGACAAATACTTCTTCCGTGTATTTAAAAAAATATGCGGTATTACCCCAAGAGCATATCGAACAAATAAAAATACGGCTTCAAATTGAAGCCGTATTTTTTATTTAAATATCAGAAATTAAAATCCCATTGCGCCGTCAAGAATGATCCACTTGCTGCCGATCTTAACAACGATAAGTTCAAGAGTCTGAACACTTGAGAAAATGTCAGCGCCGTCTTCATAGAGGTAAGCCTTAACGGTTACTCTGCGGCATTCCTTGATCTTTGCTACGTTGATTTCTTCGGAAAGAATTACCTTTAAGTCGTCATAATCTTTGGAAGCAGATTTGATTGCAGCATATTTTGCATCTTCTTCAAGGATTTCGGTAGCAACTACAGAAGCTTCAAATTCAAACTTGCCTTCGAATTCTTCTTCCATTTCCTCTTTTGTTGTCTTCTTGATATACTTAGCGTAGTCGCTAAAGTTCTTGATCTTAGTGTCAAGGTCTTCAGAGAGGTTTTCAAGAGCTTCCTTCTTGCTGATGTCCTCTTCTTTCATCATCTGTGCAATCTTTGCATCGAAAATGTCTTCATAATCAACTGCAACATACTTGGACGCCTTCTTAAGATCGCCGTCGAGCATAGCTTCTACGTACTTCTCAACAGTCTTGTTGGGGTTCGAAGCTCCGCAGCTTGCCATAACGAGAAGCATAGATGCGAGTAATAAAATTGCTAAAATTCTTTTCATTGTTGTTTTTCCCTTCGAAAATAAATTTTTGATACCTACGTACCAATTGCCTATATTGTATCACATACTTTGTTAAAAGTCAAGCAATAATTTAGTAAAATTTGTCTTTTTCTGTCAAATCAAGGTAATATTTTTTCTTTAAATTTTATATTACGATTATAATGCCATTTACGGCAAAAATATTCTATCTTTAAGGATAGTTTTACAAACGTATAGGCTTGGCTCTGATTTTTGCCGTATTAACTTGATTTTCAGTTGAACTTCTTTACTTCAACAATGGGAAGATCGCTTTCTATAAATCTCTTAAGCTCTTCCAGCTTTGAAACACACATTTCCTTTGCTTTCTTTTTTCTGATGCCGCCTGTAAACCCGTTAGCAGAAAACGCCATTCTTATAATGCAAGGCTTAAACGAAATATCCTTCTCGTCATTCAGACGAACTTCAAACGCATACACACCGTCAAACAGACCGTCGGATACGCCGTATGAACCTGCGTAACGGTATTCAAGCCTTGTTATATCGTCCTTATTAAACCATATGTTAGAATAGTCGAAAATAGCAGCAATATCTTTTTCAAGCTGCTTCTTAGTCGCTAACAGATTAAGTTTACTTTCAATTGCAGTGAAGTGGCAGCTTTCGTCAACCATAAAGAAACCCAAGGGTTTCGGATTTACGCACGTTCTTGCGGAGTATTCTTTTTCTTCTTCAAGATAACGGAAGAAAACTTTCACTTTATCCTCATCGGAAAGTGCTCCTTCGGAAGAAAACGCACAGTTGTCTAATTTTATGCCAAGTCTTTCTTTTACACGGTCTGCATCTTCCTCGTGCTTGTTGTAGCAATCTCCACAGCAAGAAATGTAGTGCCAACCACCTATATTAAGAAGCTTCTCTGTTCCTTTGAAAAGTCCTGTTGTGATCTCTTTGCCGCAAAATCCGCATGCCTTTGTCTTTGTCTTTGCCATTTTTAATTCCTCCTGAAATTTATATATTTTAAATTTATATATTTTATACGTTAGGGCTCAGTACAAGTCCGTTTTTAAAGGTTTTAAGTATTATAGAATTATTTGAGAAACAGTAGAAGCACTCTACCTCGGTAACTGTATTTTTGACACCAAAGGTTTCAAATGTTACAGGCTCATTCAAAACGAGCTTTAACTGCACAAGTGTTCCGAGTTCCTTATCATAATACAGACTTGCGCTGTCGGTGAACTGACCTATCTCCACGGTAAATTGCATATGGTTAAGTAAAACGTCGCCGTTGGAAACCTTCAAAGTACCGCTTTCCCCACCTTCTTTGGAAAACCCAAAGCTGAGTGTATAAAGATTACCTGCCGAAAGGTTTCCGGGATACGTGCCCGTACCCGTCCAAGTTCCGTCTATATTTGAAAATCCAACGGGTGTGCCAATTTCTTTAACGTACGAAACCACCCAACCTCTATCCATATATTCAAAAACTATGGTAACGTCGTACTTAACTTCGAGTAGTCCGTCGTTCTGCTCAAATTCATAACGGTGTTCGCGAACATATCCGCCATCTGATTTTTCTTTGAAAACAGGGTTATCAAGAACCATCTCCGGGTACTCTCTTGCGCCCTCATTTTCTTTTGCGTATTCCGAGTAAATTTTGTAAGCATCAAAAGAACTTTCCATTTGGGGAGTCTCTACTGCGCGTCCTATCGCGTTCAGTCCGAAAAATACTCCCGCACAGATAATTACTGTTCCTATTCCTGCAAGAACTGCCGTCCACTCTTTCTTTGAGTCTGTGGAATAATCTCTGATATCAGAAATGTAGGTATAAATTGTAAATATCGCGGGAACTATCGTAAGACAAATAAGCGCTACAACTATACTA
The DNA here is from genome assembly GCA_045580325.1 of Eubacteriales bacterium. Taxonomy (GTDB): domain Bacteria; phylum Bacillota; class Clostridia; order Oscillospirales; family CAG-272; genus SIG672. Next base: position 82,056 of record JAZNNR010000025.1, on the reverse strand, counting down.
AGAGGCACAAGAATCAAAAACGGAATTAAGTCAAAGGGAAACGGGAGCAGTAACCAAGCAAAAACGGCACATCTCGAAACAAGTCCCCAACCGAACGCAAAGAACTTACCGGGCGAAACAAGCAGTGCTGCTACCACACCTAAAAACCACATAATACCGAGAAGCCAACCAAACTGTGTATGTGTATCTATTGCCATTGTAAGTGATGCAAAGGTTGCTATTAAAGAAAAGAATGCACAAAAAACTCTGACATAGTGCCATTTTCCTGCCGAAACAGTTACTTCACTACCAATATCGTTTTCATAATAACTATTGTTCATATTTATATCCCTTTCTTGTAAATTAAAATTCACTCGCTTATTTCTGTATTATTGCTTTGTCTGAATTTTTCTAAAACCGGCTCGAATTTTTCAAGGAATTCATCGAGCTTCTTCGGATTTTCGTAATAATATATAGAACCGCCAAGCTTTTTCTTTGCCTTTCCCTTAACCATTAACGCTACTATCTCGTTATAGCACATTTTGGGAGAATTAGTAACGATTAAAGCACTAACGTTACCTGTAACCGTTGCACTTATCAGACCTTCTCGTCCTTCAGTAGGCTCAAAGTCGAAGCTATACATTTCAATGTTTTTTAATTCAAGAACGGGTGATCCGCCAAATATTTTGAAAAGACCGTTAACAGTATCTACACTGAAGTATTCATATTTCAAAGTTTCTCTGAATTTGGGTGCCAGTTCTCTTTTAGAATAATCCATATAGCTGAGAATTTCTTCAATCTCTTCATATTCGGATTCAGCGACGTTTTCACGAATTGTGGTGGGAAGGTCAAACTGACAGTTGCCGCAAATGAATTTTCCGTCCTTTGTCTTAAAAAACTTACGGACACGGCCTGTTTTTTTACAGTGTGCACATTCTACTTTGCCAAAATAGTTGTCGTTCAGGTATTTCTTAATCTCATCAAAAATTTTCATTGTTTTTTCCTCGTTTCATTTTTGTTTTGTTTTTCGTTATACTTATAAGTGGGAATAAGATTTACGGAGGTTTTATTTTTTTGAAAAAATCTTGCAAATTTTTTAATTTTTTTTCTTTTACCTCCGCAGCCACCTTGTGGAGCTTCTTGTCCTCTAAAAACAAGTAATATACGTTATAGCGTTTATTCACAAGATTTCACCGCCTGTCTTTTGTTTCTGATTATAAGTGGCAGTGAAATCGCTTTAGGTTTTATAAAAACGAAAAAACATCAAAAAGTTAAGAAATTTTAATAATCGACTACGTACTCACGCATCTCTCCCGATGCTATCATATGGTCAAAGTTCATTCCCCAATAGTCCATTGCATTTATCTGAAGTGATTTAAGACAATCTTCGATAGTTGTGTGTCCCATATATCTGATACCGTTATATACAAAGGAAACAGGGTAGTCTGTACTTAGTATAAATGAATAATATTCTTTAAGGCCCTCTATCCACATAAATGAAAGATTATTGTCATACACAAACTCGCTATTTCGTACAACCGAGAAATATTCAGAACCGTCGTCCTCTCTAACACACTTAATAACTACGTTTCCGTTAGGGCCAAGGTAAGTGTACCATCCACCGGGAACGATTCCATTATCAAGATGATATATCACGACAAGACGATTGTTATATGCGCTATCTTCGTCCACATCGTCGTTATAGAAATAAAGGGTTCCTATGGGTGTGACAGTTATAGTTTCATCTTCAGATATCTTCCAAGTATCTTTAAGCAGGTCAAGCATGTAGTTATGACTGTATTCTGTGATACACTCTGAAATAAAATCAAACGGTTTTGTGATCCATATCGGTTTATCCGTACTTGTGAGCGAGTAAGATTCTTCCTCAAAATTACATACCGTACAGGTATTTAATTTGCATAGAATACCCTCAGATTGGATATATTCTTGCGAGGAAAGCGAATCGGCGTGATCACAAGTCTCATCGCAAAGGATACATACTCCGCTTTTCTCCTCAGACCATACATGTACGCAGGAGTTATTAGTATTTTCATAGTCCTTATCCTTGATTATACTAGCCACACCATATGCCACCGAACCGACAATAACTGACGCCGCTATGACACCTGCGGCAATTTTTGCAACAACTGCACCTCCGACCGTTTTGGTCGCAACCGCCGCGGCTGTTGTAGTAGCTACGGTTGATATCCCCGCCGAAACACCTGCGCTTGATATAACAGATGCGACTCCGGTTGACGATACTGCCCCCGTAGTAAGCGAGAGTCCGTTTGCAATTCGATTTTCGCGAAGCAACCAAAGAAGCAGAGGAATAACTCCAAGACAGTGAAGCTTGATACCGTGCTTTTTTTCGTAATTTTCCACTGATTGTTTAATTGCTTTTCTTCCGTAATTAAGACGGCTTTTTACCGTGCCCTCGGACACTCCCTGTATCTCAGCTATCTCCGATACCGGAATTTCATCAAAATATCGCATCATAACAGCTGAGCGCTGTTCCTCGGGAAGTTCGTTAATTATTCCCTGTATTGTTTGTTTCAGGTCTTCCTTGTCCAGTGCTTCATCAGGTATAAATTCAGCTGTATCTTCAACGAGAGTGTCAAATACCGAATATCCGTCTTCACTTTCATCAAGCAAAATATCGTGCCTTTTTTTGAAGTACGCGGTACAGCGTCTATATGCTATCTGACGGCTCCAGGTAACAAAAGCCACCGGCTCTTGTAACGAAGATATGCTTTGCAAAATCTCTATAAAGGTATCCTGCGTTAAATCAAGCGCAAGCTCTGAGTCATTTACTGTTTTAAAGATGTAGTAATAAATATCATCATAAAAGGTGTTGTACATCTCTGTCATTGCGTTTTCGTCGCCTTTTTGCACATCTGTTACCAATTTTACAAGTTTATTTTTTTCCACTGTACGACCACCTCTTTTTTGGTTATTGTTAAATAGAAATCTAAATACAATTTTATCATACATGTCATAATTTGTCAACAAACAATGACAATTATTTGAACTTTTTTGTATTTTATGCTAAAAAAAACAAGCCCACAGACTGTAAAATCTGTGGGCTCATTTGATTTAAAGATTAAAGACCGCGCTTTACGTAGTGTGTATGGAGAATTTCGTGTGCCTTATGGCTGTTGGGCTCACCGAAGTATTCTTCATAAAGCTTCTTAACTGCGCTGTTTTCGTGAGATTTACGAAGGTCTGCGTTCTTATCGTCGTTGTAGAGAACTGCTGCGCGGAGCGCTCTGAGGTCTACCGAGTTACGAACAGAAGCGGGCTGATAAGGCTGTCCGCCGCCGTTTACGCAGCCGCCGGGGCATGCCATAACTTCGATAAACTGAACGTCTACCTTTCCTGCCTGAACGTCTCTGAGAAGCTTCTTAGCGTTTGCTGTACCCGAGGTAACTGCAACGTTGAGAGTCATATCGCCGAGCTTATAGGAAGCAAACTTAATGCCTTCTGTTCCGCGAACTTCATCAAATTCGAGCTTTTCGAGAGGCTTGCCTTCGATAACCTCAGCTGCTGTACGAAGTGCAGCTTCCATAACGCCGCCTGTTGCGCCGAAGATAACGCCTGCGCCCGATCCGATATCGAAGGGATTATCGAACTCGCCGTCCTCAAGAGAACAGAAGTCGATACCAGCCTTCTGGATCATTCTGCCGAGCTCACGTGTTGTGATAGCGTAGTCAACGTCGGGAACACCTGCAGCGTTCTGTCCGTCTCTGCCTACCTCGAACTTCTTAGCTGTACAAGGAATAGCGGATACGAATACGATGTCCTTAGGATCGAGTCCTACCTTCTGTGCGTAGTATGTCTTATACATAGCACCGAACATCTGCTGAGGAGATTTACATGTAGAAAGGTTATCTACCATATCGGGGAAATAGTGCTCACAGAACTTGATCCATCCGGGTGAGCAGGATGTGAACATAGGAAGCTTTCCGCCGTTCTTAACTCTGCCGAGGAATTCGGTAGCCTCTTCCATAATGGTGAGGTCAGCGGTAAGGTTCATATCGTAAACGCCGTCAAAGCCGAGAGCCTTGATAGCTGTGATCATCTTGCCTTCTGTATCTGTTCCGGGTGCATATCCGAAGCATTCGCCGATCTGTGCACGAACAGAGGGCGCGCAGCAGATAGCAACGTGCTTTGTAGGATCGGAAATAGCCTCAAATACCTTTTCGGTATGATCTACTTCGTAGAGAGCACCTGTGGGGCAAGCAACTATACACTGTCCGCAGTTGATACAAGATGTATCGCCGAGGTTAGTGTCGAATGTGCATCCGATGTGTGTGTCAAATCCACGGTCGTTAGCGCCGATTACGCCGATTCCCTGTACCTTATTACAAACTGCGGAGCAGCGGCGGCAGAGGATACACTTGCTCGAATCGCGAACGATCGCTGCGGAAGATGTATCGAAATACTTTTCTGTCTTATCGCCCGAGAAATATTCCTCATCTACTTCATACTCACGGCAGAGCTTCTGGAGTTCGCAGGTTGTCGAACGTACGCAAGAAAGGCACTTTCTGTCGTGGTTGGAAAGAAGAAGCTCGAGGTTCATCTTTCTGGACTGCATAATTGCGGGAGAGTTAGTAACGATCTCCATTCCCTCACGGTCTACGGGATATACGCAAGCGGTAACAAGACCTCTTGCTCCCTTTACTTCAACAAGGCAGAGACGGCAAGCACCGATCTCGTTTATATCCTTGAGGTAGCAGAGAGTGGGGATATCTATATTTGCCATTTTTGCGGCTTCGAGAACAGTAATTCCCTTCGGAACACTGTAATCCTTGCCATTGATTTTAATATTGATCATTTCCATACGGTCTGTATCCTCCTTACTGTTTGCTTATTGCGCCAAACTTACATGTGGACATACATACGCCACACTTAACGCACTTAGATGCATCGATTACGTGAGGCTGCTTTACAGTACCCGAAATTGCGTTTACAGGGCACTTTCTTGCACAGAGAGTACATCCCTTACACTTATCAGCATCAATAACGTACTGGAGCAGGTTCTTACATACGCCTGCGGGACACTTCTTATCTACAACGTGAGCAACGTACTCATCTCTGAAGTTGCGGAGTGTAGAGATTACAGGGTTAGGAGCTGTCTGTCCGAGACCGCAGAGCGATGCAGACTTAATGTAGTTTGCAAGCTCTTCGAGCTTATCGAGGTCTTCAAGAGTGCCGTTACCCGCGATGATCTTATCGAGGATTTCGAGCATTCTCTTTGTACCTACACGGCAAGGTGTACACTTACCGCAGGATTCATCAACTGTAAAGTCAAGGAAGAAGCGTGCGATGTCAACCATACAGTTGTCTTCGTCCATAACGATAAGTCCGCCCGAACCCATCATAGAGCCGAGAGCGATAAGGTTATCGTAGTCGATAGGTGTATCGAGGTTTTCTGCTGTGATACATCCGCCCGAAGGTCCGCCTGTCTGAGCTGCCTTGAACTTCTTGCCGCCGGGGATACCGCCGCCGATCTCTTCAACAACTTCACGGAGTGTTGTTCCCATAGGAACTTCAACAAGACCTGTGTTTGTGATATTTCCGCCGAGTGCGAATACCTTTGTTCCCTTGGACTTTTCAGTACCCATAGATGTGAACCATTCTACACCCTTGAGTATGATCTGAGGGATATTTGCGTATGTTTCAACGTTATTAAGTACGGTAGGCTGTCCAAAAAGACCCTTAACTGCGGGGAACGGAGGACGAGGTCTGGGCTCACCTCTGTTACCTTCGATAGAGGTCATAAGAGCTGTTTCTTCTCCGCAAACGAATGCGCCTGCGCCGAAACGGATCTTAAGATCGAAGTTGAAGCCTGTACCGAAAATGTTTTCGCCGAGGAGTCCGTACTCGTGAGCCTGCTTGATAGCAACTTCAAGACGGTGAATAGCGATAGGATACTCTGCACGAACGTATACGTAACCTTCATCAGCGCCGATAGCATATCCTGCGATAGCCATAGCTTCGATAACTGCGTGAGGGTCGCCTTCAAGGATAGAACGGTCCATAAATGCACCGGGGTCGCCTTCGTCGGCGTTACAAGCAACGTACTTCTTTACGTTGCCTCTGTTGCCCGAAGCGAACTTCCACTTAAGACCTGTAGGGAATCCGCCGCCTCCGCGTCCGCGAAGTCCTGAATCGAGAACCGTCTGGATAACGTCATCGGGAGTCATCTCTGTAAGAACCTTACCGAGTGCCTGATAACCGTCAACAGCTATGTATTCTTCAATATTTTCAGGGTTAATAACACCGCAGTTACGAAGAGCAACTCTCTTCTGCTTCTTATAGAATGCTGTATCGCTGAGCGATGTAGCTACCTGAGTGTCTGCTTCCTTCTCGTGATATACGAGTCTTGCTACGGGACGGCCCTTGAGGAAGTGCTCCTCAACGATCTCTGCAACGTCTTCTGCTTTTACGCTATGATAGAATGTTCCTTCGGGATAAACTATCATAATCGGACCGAGGGCACAAAGTCCAAAGCAACCGGTCTGAACAACTTTTATTTCATCTGCAAGTCCTTTTGCCGCGATCTCTGTATTAAGAGCTTCAATTACCTTAGCACTTCCGGAAGAAGTACAACCGGTTCCGCCGCAAACCAATACATGTGAACGTACCATTTGTTTATCTATCCTTTCTGTTTTTTATTTAGCAGTAGCACCGATAGTGTATTCGGTTACTACGTTTCCGCCTACGAGATGCTCTTTTATGATTTTTTCAACTTTTTCAGCGGTAAGCTTTACGTATGTAACCTTTTCTTTTCCGCTTTCAAATACTTCTACAACAGGCTCATACTGACAAATTCCTATGCAACCGGTCTGAGAAACGGTAACCTTGTCATTAAGTCCTTCCTTTGCAACGCCGTCAACAAATGCGTTGAGTATCGGTCTTGCACCTGCAGCGATTCCGCAAGTTGCCATTCCGACAACAACTCTTGTTTCGTTTGCGCCTTCACGAATTACAACCTTGTCTTTCATCTTGTCTCTTATAGCAGCAAGTTGTTCGAGAGATATCATATCTGTTCCTCCATAATTATAACTTTTAAATATTATTCTTCGTTATACTGACTTTTCAAATATTCCTCTATCCACTTAATGACCTCGTACTGCGCAAGCGAAACGTCGCCGAGCACCGCGCGAAGCTCTTTTGTGTCAAGGTGCACGCGTCTTTCGGGTGTTTCATCAATGAATACGAAATCTATTTCTGGATTTCCGGAAATCAAAACACATATACTTGAAATTATATCACCCACAGGACAGAAATCTATATGCAACGTGTCAAAGGTCGCTGTGATCTTTGTTCCGTGATCTATTTCGTCTGTCGTGGATTCTATTGTAACACTTCCTCCCGTCTGCTCTGCCGCAAGTCTTAGTAGCGGTATTCCGAGTCCGACCTTTCTCGTCGTTCTCGTTGTGTAGAATGGGTCTGAAACTCTTTTAAGCGTTTCCTCGTCCATTCCGCAGCCGTTATCAGAAATAGTCAGCGTTAAAATTCCCTTTGCGTCGGTAACAAGAGATACTAAAATATCGCTCGCACGAGCCGCTGTCGAATTTTTCGTTATATCAAGTATATTAAGCGAAAGCTCTTTCATACGGTGCAGAGCTTACATGTACTTTTCAAGAATTCCGGGCATATCTGCGGGAACGAGTCTTCCGTAAACCTCATTATTGATCGTAAGAACGGGGGCAAGTCCGCACGCACCTATGCAACGTGTTGCTTCTACTGAGAACTTTCCGTCAGCAGAGGTAGAACCTGCTTCAACGCCTATAACCTCTGTGATCTTCTCAAGAAGCTTTGCACTACCCTTAACGTAGCAAGCTGTACCGAGGCAGACCGCGATAGCAACCTCGCCCTTAGGATTAAGAGCAAACTGCGAGTAGAACGTTGCTACTCCAAATACTTCTTCATAGGAAACGTCAAGGCCCTTCGCGATGATCTTCTGAACTTCTTCAGGAAGATAACCGTAAATTTCCTGAGCTTCCTGAAGAACAGGCATCAAAGCTCCGGGGGTATCACGGTGCTTTTCGATTACTGCAAGAAGCTGTTCTTCCTGCTGCTTAGTACCGTGAAAAGTAACTGTGGTTAATTTCTTTTTCATTTTGGAATACTCCTTCTGACTGTATTTTAAATCACGATTAGTTTTATTATACTATCGTTCTTTTGTTTTTTCAATAGTTTTTATCAAAAAAATATCAATCTTAATTATTTTTTTACATTTTTATTGATATAACTAAATATTTCGATTCTCTTCTCGTCAATTTGAGCGTTTTCACAAGAAATATCGAGAAAATTCTCTGCTTCAGATATATCTCCGAGGCTGTGCGCGTCAGAACACACGAGAAGTGCATTATCTTTTATCTGCGGATAGGCTTCAGCGTACTTTTCGTAGCTGTTTCTGTCCGCCATTTCCATACATTTAAAGTCATAATCGACAGGAAAATCACCGAGGACCGATATTATTCCGTTTGACGCTCTGTCGATATGCGCGGGATAAACGAGCGCGCCAAAGGAGCGCGCAAGCTCGACCGCATCGCCCATCCAAAGATCTGTCGCGGCTATCAGCAGCTTATCAAAGATCCCGACGTTCTCGTCGTTTTCGTCCATAATAAGCTGATTTCCGAAGATCTCGGGGCGGTTATCTATCGGCATTCTGTGCTTGTCCAGCTCGCTGTCAAAGGCAAGCGCGCTCTCAAGCGTCGGAAAGAGGCAGACTATATGCACGTCCTCTGCCGTAGAAAGCTCTACCCCCGCAATCGGAACTATCCCGAAGCTCTCGCAAGCTTTAAAGAAAGCAGGACAGTTCTTGCAGGTGTTATGATCGGTCAGCGCCATCGCGCCGAGTCCTTTTATAAATCCCATTCCCGCGATATTGTGCGGCGTCATATCGTCGTCCGCGCAGGGCGACAGACACGAATGTATATGAAAATCATAAAAAATCATTTTTTGTTTTTTTACTTAAGAACCTTTTTGAAAAAAGGTTCTTAAGAATCTCCAAAAACTTTTTTTCTCGAAACGCATTCTCATCAGGGCTCTGCCCTGAAACCTTATTAAGAAACTTTTCGTGAAAAGTTTCTTAATAATCTTCAAAAGCTTTTCTTAAATAGTTACCATTAAAGCCGAAGCAGTCGGGTTCCGGTTCTAGTGAACATTGTTCTCACGTTCCGCCAAATCTTCTTGAAAAAAGGTTCTTAAGAATCTCCAAAAACTTTTTTTCTCGAAACGCATTCTCATCAGGGCTCCGCCCTGAAACCCGATTAAGAAACTTTTCGTGAAAAGTTTCTTAATGATCTTCAAAAGCTTTTCTTAAATGGCCCTTGAAATCTCTGCGCAGAGCTGATATACCGTTTTATCGCTTGTGTAGAGGTTTATTCCCTTTTCAGACGCTTTTTCTATAACGTCCTTTTCTATTTCTGCGTTTTCGGCAATAATGACGCAGCTAACGTCTGCAAGCATTGCGACCGCGACGATATTGACATTCGTCATTATTGTTACCCACGCGTCATCGCTCTGTGCTCTGCCCATTACCCAGCTGAGCAGGTCTCCCGCATAACAGCCGAGCACTTCCCTTGCTTCGTCGGGCTGTGCCAGAGCTTTAAGTGAAAGCCTTTCGGCAAGTTCCTTTACTGTCATTTCTTTTTCCTTTATTCTTTCTTATCAGAGTCGTCCGATGTGTGTTCAAGAATATCCTTGAGTCCAAGCTCGTCCGGATTTATCTCGCTATGGTTATGAAGAAACTCTACAAGCTTATTTCGCATAACTATAACGCAGTCATCTATCTTTGCTTTACCCTTCACGATATCCTCTGCAAGCGCACGGCAGGTGGGTGCTCCGCAAGAACCGCAGTCTATCTGCGGAAGCCTTGAAGATATCTCCTCAATTCTGCGCATTTTACGCATAGCCTCGTGTCTGTCGTTCGAAAGCTTTGAAATACTGTCGTAGCTTATTTCCTCATCCCACTCATAAGCAATATCGCTTGATTTATCTCTGTTCATAGATACGGGCAGATACCTTCTGAGCGTTTGGAGTCTTGCCTTAGCGATATACGGGTTTTCAATATTGAGAACTCCGCCCACGCAGCCGCCGCTGCACGCATTAAGCTCGACAAAATCGACGTTTCTTATATTGCTGTTATCAATTTCATCAAGAACCTTGATAACGTTTTCTATTCCGTCTGCGGCAAGATATTTATCGTTGAACAGCGCACGCGCCTCTCCGCCCGTGCTCGCCCAGCTTATGCCGATTATTCCCGATTTTGAATCAACGTACGGTTCTTCTATATCGCTTATCTTCGAGCGAAGCTTGAAGAAGAAATCGCTTATTGAAAGTGCGCCGTCAACCGCGCTCTTGCCTATACCGAGCGGGCTCTTTACATAGCTGACCTTTGCGGGACAGGGTGAAATAAAGAGCACGCAAATATCCTCGGGAGTAAGCTCGGGATGCTTTTCGAGCGCTTCCTTTTTAGCTATTCTAGCCGCTATTTCTATCGGTGCCAAAACAGGAAGCACCTGCTCGCGAAGAAGCGGGTATCTTATAGCGATAAGGCGCACAACTACGGGACAAGCGGACGATATTACAGGTCTTGGGAATTTTTCGGGGCCGTTTTCCTCAAGGAATTTTCTCGTATATTCCGAGGCTATTTCAGCAGCTCTCGCAACCTCAAAGACCTCGTCAAATCCGCACTCGACAAGTGCCGTAAGCAGATAGTCCATATCGGTAAGCTCCTCGAACTGACCGTATAGTGCGGGAGCAGGCAGAGCTATCTTATACTTATAGTTTTCAAAGTCCTCAAACTTGTCGTATATAGCCTTCTTAGCCTTATACGGACAGGTCCTTATACATTCGCCGCAGTCGATACATCTTGCGTTTTCTATCTGCGCGTGGTTATCCCTCACTCTTATCGCTTCGGTCGGACAGCGCTTTATGCAGTTAGTACAGCCCTTACATTTACTTATATCGAGAGTTACCGAATGATTTATAGTTTCATTGTATGTAAAAATTTTATCACTTGTGATGTTTTTCTCTTTTTCGTTCATAATAATCGCTCCTTTCTTTTGGAGTTTTGGTTTCGATTATAACAGGTTTAATTTTTATACGTAAACCGTCATAGTAACGGTAGTGCCCTTACCGACCACCGTATCTATCTTCATTTCATCCGTATATTTTTTCATATTGGGAAGTCCCATACCCGCGCCGAATCCGAGAGAACGGATATTATCGGGAGCGGTCGAATATCCCGCCTGCATTGCAAGCGCAACGTCGGGAATACCCGGTCCTTCATCCGCAAGAACTATGATGATCTTATCGTCATAAACGTCAACGGTTGCAACTCCGCCTTTTGCGTGTATGACCATATTTATCTCGCCCTCGTACATAGCGACCGATACCTTACGTATGGTTTCGGGAGAAAAGCCCATCTGTCTTAAATTGCGCTTGACCTTCGTAGATGCTTCTCCCGCCGAGGTAAAATTCTCGCCGTCTATATCATACTGAAGTCTTACGAACTCATCCATTTACAAGACTACCTCCCGACAGACCGTTTTGATAAAGCTTTCCGCAGGCAACGTACATTCTCTCTGTCGTTGCGAGAACAACGATTCCCTCTTCGTTTGCAAGCTCAACAACCTCTACAGGCGGTCTTTTTCCTCTGACGAATACGATACAGACCATATCCATCATCTGTGCCGTACGCACTACCTGAGGATTGCAAAGTCCTGTGATCAGTACTGCCTGTTCCTTAACGAAAGCAAGCACGTCGCTCATCATATCGCAGCCGCACGCGGATTTTACTTCTTTATCAAGCATATCTTCTCCGCAAAGCACCTCTGCGCCGAGCAAATCAACCATTTCCTTTATTTTCATATATACCTCCTACTGTTTTTTAAAACAGTTAAAATAATTTCAAAACATCTTTTTTTCAGAGCATCAGTCCGCTCGTCTATATTATACAATAAAATTCTCAAAAAGTCTATAGTTTTTTCGCGTTTGTTAAATTTTTCTTTAACACTTGAAAAATATTTTTTTAGTGCTATACTTATAATATAAGTAATACATTCAGACACTTGAAAGGAATAAAAAATATGACAGACAATGTAAATCAGGAAAACTGTACTCACGACTGTTCGACCTGCGGCGCTAACTGTCCTTCCAAAAAAGACCCCGCAAGTCTTATCGAAGCACAGAATCAGCTCAGCAACGTTAAAAATGTTATCGCGGTAGTGAGCGGAAAGGGTGGCGTTGGAAAATCGCTCGTTTCCTCTATGCTCTCGGTTATGAGCTCAAGACGCGGAAGCACTACTGCCCTTCTCGACGCCGACATCACAGGCCCTTCTATCCCTAAAATTTTCGGAGTAAAGGGCGAGGTTACAGGCTGCGAATACGGAATGTTCCCTCTTCAGACCAAGACGGGCATCAGGGTAATGAGTATAAACCTTCTTCTTCAGAACGAAACCGCTCCTGTTCTTTGGAGAGGTCCTGTTATCGCGGGAACTGTTAAGCAGTTCTGGACTGACGTTTGCTGGGGCGACGTAGATTATATGTACGTTGATATGCCTCCCGGAACGGGCGACGTACCCCTGACTGTATTTCAGTCGCTTCCCATTTCGGGAATAGTTATCGTTGCTTCTCCTCAGGAGCTCGTTTCCATGATCGTTGCAAAGGCTGTTGAAATGGCTGAGATGATGAACATACCGATCATCGGTCTTGTTGAAAATATGAGCTATATGGAATGTCCCGACTGCGGCAAAAAGCTCTATCCCTTCGGCGAGAGCCACATCGACGAGATCGCAGAAAAATACGGTCTTCCCGTACTTGCAAAGATACCGATCGATCACCGTCTTGCCGCTCTTTGCGACAAGGGTGCTCTCGAGCTTATGGAAAACGATTATCTTGAAAAAGCTGTCGAAGCTATCGAGAATTTCGACGCTAAGAAATAATTTTTGTAAATAAAAATACCGTATGAAAGGAGTCCCTCATGGAACGCTATCTATTTTTGCAAAATGCACGCATAGCAGAAACAGCCTCGTCCCGATTCAGGGACTCCGATATACTTATAAGGTCGCGTACCGAAAGCTCTCCGAGCGAAATTATCGCTATCGGCGAAAATATTGACCTTCCGTCAGGACCTGACGTGATGATGCGCACGCTGAATCTTAACGGGCAGATAGTCTGTCCCTCCTTTGTAGATATGCGATGCGACATTTGCGAGCCGGGTAACAGAAACCGTGAAGATCTTTCTACGCTCGGCAAAGCGGCGTCTGCGGGCGGATTCGGAGCGCTTATTTCCATACCCGTTATCGGAATAGACGCCGATGAGAAAACTGTAATTGCCTATATTCTCGAAAACGAAAAACGCACAAACGGAGTGAAAATACTCCCAAGCGCGCCTATAACTCCGCACCACTCTACCGAAAAGACGGTGGATTTTGATGCCCTGAAGGACTGCGGCGCCCTTGCCTTCGGAGATGACGGAAGCGCAGATACCCCCACGATGCTTGAAGCTATGAGGTACTGTGCGAAAAACGATCATCTGCTTATTCTTCACTGCGAAGAAAAATCGCTTATCGGCGATGGAGTTATGAACGAAGGTACTGTTTCCTCTATGCTCGGGCTTAGCGGTATTCCCGCCTGTGCGGAAGAAATAGCCGTAGCGAGAAATATTCTACTTGCAAGTCAGACCGGATGCCGCATACACATTTCTCACATAAGTACGGCAAAATCGGCAGAAATAATCAGGCAGGCGAAAAAGGCGGGAGTCCGCGTTACCTGCGATACTGCACCGCAGTATTTCGCGCTTTCGGAAAACGATATTCTCTTTTACAGCGAAAACGCAAAGGTTATGCCCCCTCTTCGCACGCAGGCAGACTGTGATGCCATTATCGAAGCCATTTGCGACGGCACGGTAGACTGCATCTGCTCGGATCACACTCCTCGAACAGAGCGCGAAAAGCCGCACGATTTTTCACGTGCGATTTCAGGAATAACAGGCTTACAAACGGCGTTCACTCTTGCGCTTGACAGGCTTGTTATGCGTGGACGTATCGACATATTCAGACTCATCTCAATGTTTACTGAAAATCCTGCAAAGATAATCGGCTTCGGATATGAAATAGAGGTTGGAAAACCTGCGTATCTGAATATTATATCGCTTGATTACGATACGTTTTTTCAGTCAAAGAATATAAAGAGCAAATCGAAAAATACTCCTTTTCTCGACACGACCTTCAGAGGTTGTCTGACTCACACGATAACAGACGGTGTACTGAGTACCAACCCCGACATCATTATTTCATAAACAAAAAAAGCTTTTGATTTCAGAAATCAAAAGCTTTTTTATTATTTTACGTAATATCCGCAGCCGCGGCGAGTGTAGATTATGCGCTCTCCGAAACGGAAGTCGAGTTTTTTTCTGAGATATCTGATATAAACGTCAACAACGTTACTGCCCGCCGTATCGTCCTTCCACAGAATTTTGAATATTTCTTCGCGCGAAAGTGCACAGCCACGTCTTGAAAGAAGAAGCGAAAGAACCTCCTGCTCCTTCGGAGTAAGCGGAATAAAAATGCCTCTGTAGGTAACGCCCTCGCTCGTCAAAATCATATCTCCGCTCTCTGCTTCGACGGGAGCGGTATTTTCATAAAAGCCGTCAGAAAAGCGTTTTTTCACCAGATCAAGAAGCTCGGTCATAAGAAAGGGGCGAAGGAGATCGGGTGATTTGTTTTCATCACGCGAAAAAGTAAGTGCATTTTCCCTCGGATTTTCAGCAGAAAAATCGAGGTCTATTATTACACATTTTTCAAGCACCGAAGCGTCCAGCTTTGAGTCCTCAAGATACTGTCTGATTGCAAGTGAAAGCACTTCATCTCCCGAAACTATCAGCATTTCTTATCTCCCCTTCTTCACTGTATTTACTAGAGTTATTTTATTTCTTCGAGCTTCATCGAAACGTCCACAGAGTGCGTACCGTCCTTTTTGGACGCGTAAAAATAATCGTTTTCGCTATCCGAGGTGTGATAAATATCAAGCACTTCGCCAAGCTTACTTTCTGTAAGGTAATTTATCGTAAAAGACCTTACCGCCTTATTTTCCACGTCGGGCAGAAAATCGCATATCATATCGACGTAGCGGGTATTATTCATATGATTATTTCTGTCAATATCGCCGTAAACTATATGCTTTTCACCCGCCAAGGTCATTTCACAGTCCTCGGGGAATTTTATCTTTTCAGGGAGCGGAATGTCGGGAAGCTCATCAAGCGTGCCTATGCCGAGTACCGCATCTTTTACCCTTACGAGTCTATGATTTTTAAAATCAACAAGCGCCCACGCGGTGATAATATCTGCGGCAAGCTCGTCATTTATAAAGATCTGCGCGCTTCTTATAAAGGTCGCTCCCGTACTCGTGTTTGCCCACGTAACTACCTTTATTTTATCATATACTCTAAGCGAGGTATATATTTTCATCGTTGTGCGGCTTAAAATAAAGGCCAGACCGTTATCGAAAAGATCCTCTGTGGACGGGGGATTATCATGCATCTGAAGGTTTATCGCTTCCTGAAAATAACGAAGGAGCGCGCCCGGTCTTACGCTGCCGTTTGGAGCTATATCCATTGACGTAAGGCGGAACTGTGCAGAATATTTCATAGTTTTCTCCTAAAATATGCTACTATTCTAAAATCGGGAGGCCTTTAAGCCTCCCGAAGTTTAAAAATCTTTTTAAATTAAAGGGTGTTTTCAGAGCCGAGAACGTTGATGATCTTGTGCTTAACCATTTCCTTAACTTCCTGTCTTGCAACAGAGAGATAAGTACGGGGGTCGAATGCAGAAGGATCTTCAGCAAACTTTCTGCGGATACCTGCTGTGAGAGCAAGACGGATATCGGAGTCGATATTGATCTTACATACAGCCATCTTTGCTGCCTTGCGGAGCTGCTCTTCGGGAATACCTACTGCGTCGGGAAGCTTTCCGCCGAGAGCGTTGATCTCTTTAACGTGAGCCTGCGATACGGAGGATGCACCGTGAAGAACGATCGGGAATCCGGGAAGTCTCTTTGCTACCTCTTCGAGAATGTCGAAGCGGAGCGGAGGGGGAATAAGTATGCCTTCTTCGTTACGTGTGCACTGTGCGGGTGTGAATTTATAAGCACCGTGAGAAGTACCGATAGAAATTGCGAGAGAGTCAACGCCTGTGCGTCCAACGAACTCTTCAACTTCTTCGGGCTTTGTATAAGAGGAATGCTCTGCAACTACGTCGTCTTCAACGCCTGCAAGAACACCGAGCTCACCTTCAACAACTACGCCGTGTGCGTGAGCGTACTCAACGACCTTCTTTGTAACTGCGATGTTGTCTTCGAAGGAGTGGTGAGAGCCGTCGATCATAACAGAGGTAAATCCGCCGTCGATACAAGCCTTGCAGATCTCGAAATCTGCGCCGTGGTCGAGGTGAAGTGCGAGGTCGATTCCCGAATCTTCAACTGCTGCCTTTGCGAGTGCGAGAAGGTATGCGGGTTTAGCGTACTTTCTTGCGCCTGCGGAAACCTGAAGGATTACGGGAGATTTTGTTTCGCCTGCCGCTTCAGCGATAGCCTGGATGATCTCCATATTGTTGATATTGAACGCGCCGATCGCGTATCCGCCTTCATAGGCTTTTTTGAACATTTCTTTTGTTGTAACAAGTGCCATTGGTCTTCTCCTAACAATCAAATATTTTTTTACGATACTATTTTACACTCTTTTTCGGTAAAAATCAATAGATTTTGATATTTTTTTTTGATGATTTTTATTTTTGTTAAAATACAATACGGGAGAAGCCTTTTAAGCTCTCCCGTATGTATGGTTTTATCAGTAAAAATCGAAAATTTTACTCTTATTTATCCTCTTTGCCGCTCTCATCTGCCTCTCCTGTGCTTCCGTAAGAAGCCGAAGCGGGAATTGCTCGCGGCATTTCATCGCTATGCGCTTCTGTGTCATAGCTGCTGTTTCCTTCGTCAAGACCGAAGCTGATGCTTATCGCGTCGTTGACCTGCCGCATGACTCTCTCGTCAAGATGTCCCATCTTTTCCTTTAGTCTGCGCTTATCAAGCGTGCGTATCTGCTCGAGCAGTATTACCGAATTTTTGGAAAGTCCGTAATTTTCCTCGTCCTCGGTATCGTGTCGGCATACGTCTATATGAGTCGGAAGTCTGTTTTTTCCGAGTCTGCTCGTTATTGCAGCCGCAATAACTGTCGGGCTGTACTTATTACCTATATCGTTTTGTATTATAAGCACAGGACGGAGTCCTCCCTGCTCTGAGCCTATTACGGGGCTGAGGTCCGCATAATATATATCACCGCGTTTTACAGTCAATTTATTCACTCTCCGTGTGTTTTGTTTTTCCTGGTATTATTTTTTCCACAAGGCAGCCTCTTTAAACGTCAAAATACAAAGTAGTTTGAATTTATTATCGACCGCTTGTTACATAATATGCGTCAAGCGACACTGCGTGTCGATTGACTAAAACCTTAAACTTGCACACTTCGAGTTTGTTTATCATTTTCCCCTTTCAGAAAAGTTTTTGGAGTTCCAAGAACCTTTTTTCAAAAAGTTCCCTCTTCAAAAAACTCCGCAGCGTGTGCTGCGGAGGATAGTGGATATAAAAAAACGATACGGAAACAAATCCGTATCGGCTTTTTTAATTATAGACCGCGAATACGCAGATCGCTGACAAGCTCAGAATAAAAGGCACGGACGTCAAAATCGCGAATATTTTCGCGATTAAGGTCTATTACGTCCCCGTGAGAAATTCCGCGTGCTCCTTTGGAACGAAGAAGAGTATATTTTTCTCCCCAAGCAAACGAGGACTCTCCGACAAGACCGTCGTTTTCACCGTCAAAATTTTTAACGTAGCGATATGAAAGGTTGAGCGGAAATTGGCCCTTGTGCGGATATTCCATTACCGAGCCAATGCTCTGTGCGAAGATACCCTCGGGAAAGGAGAGCTCTTCGTTTAGCTTTTGGCAGGCCTGTGCCGTCAGATCTCCGACCGCAGCCAAGAAATCGGGATTTTCATCTCCGAGCGCGGTAAGGGTCTTATTATATACCGTTGCGACCCTGTTTTTTACAGATTCGGGGACCGCTTGCAGAAGTCGCTCTGCAAAAAGACACCCTCTGTGAGGCGTACTAACTGTCGTTATAGAAGCAACGTACGGAGCAAGTCCGAACTTTGAGATAGCATATCGGCAATCCAGTCCGCCCTTTGAATGTGCGATGATATTGACCTTCTCACAGCCGGAGCGATCTACGATCAGTTTTATTCTCGACGCAAGCTCTCTTGCGCTTTCTTTTACGGTCAACGCGGATTGATGTTCACCATAATAGATGGTTGCACCGTGTAGCTTCAGTGTCCGCGGAATTCTACCCCAATAGTTAAACAGCTTACTATCGCGAAAAAACACGCCGTGAACCAACACAAGCGGATACTTGGTTTTGCAGATCTCTGAAAGTGCCGGATCGCTTGAAACGATTTCCTTTTCGATCTCAAAATCCACCTCGTCCGACGTAACGCTTATAATTTTGTTAAGCACAATAAGATTCAGTACCGGTATCATACCGCATAACAGACCGATTATACGCCACTTGATACCCATTTGCGTTGACGTACAGTAAACACAAATGATCCCGTTCCAAAAAAGAATGGCAGAAGCCACGACACACCAGACTATACTCCATATTAAGTCCATATATGTATTTGGAATTGTAAGAAAAGCCAGTACAATATGCCAAATAACAGAGGGAATCAAGGAGCAAACAAATATAGTAAGCAGCAGGGTTCCGTGGTTACATAATTTCAGGTGCAGCTTCTTTGTGCCTGCAGGCTTTATTCCGACCACTGCGTTTAACAAAATAAAGAGCGGAATTATGATAAGTAGCATAAAGGGCTGTGCCTTTATCAGCATATAGCTGTTAAGCAATAAACTCATTAAAATGAAATAAATAACGTAAGTCGGAGTTATATATCTTTTAATAACAACACACCCTTTCTCAAATTTCGCGACCGCTACGCAAAATTCATCGAAGTGCCTTCGTAGCGGAGCTGTAGTTATATAAGCTCTGCTTTATCAAATTCGAGAGATCTGAGCGCGCTTTTTGATATTTTTATCCTTTTCCTATCGCCGAGGAAGTTAAAAAGCTCTTTATCGGCATTTGTGAAATCAAAAAGGATCACGTCATCACCCGAGAGCTCGGTTGAGCCGATAAACGCTCCCGGCAGATTTTCGCCGTCTTTGGAAAAGACCACGCTGTATTCCCTGCTTGAAATTTCAAAATCAACGCTCTCGTTGAAATCCTCGACTACCGTATCGGGAGTATCCCCGAAAAAGCGTATGCGGAGCGGATCTTCCTTATCCTCGGTATCAAAAAAGAAGTAGATATAGCCATCGGTGGGAAAGAGTCCGTAGCCTCCGAAATCGGTAAAGTCCGCAAGTGCTATCTGACAGACAAAGACCTCGCCTTCGCCGAAAATCTCATCGTCAAACCACTCGCCCGGTACTGTAGGAGTTCCGAAAAATCTGCTTACCGCTTCGTTTTTACAAGCTTTATCTGAAAGCTTGATAATTACTTTATTATCCATAAATCTACTGTCCTTAATTTTTTACTGTATTACTGATCAAGAATGAATTTGAATATCGTTTTCTTTATGAGCAAAATTACCGCTCCCATCGCTACAACCGCAACAATAATAAGCACCACGCTGAAAACAAGTCTGTTTTTGCCCGAAAGGCGTCCCTTTGCGTCGGGATTTTCTATATCGAGAGAATTTCCGTCATTTGAAGAACCGTCATCGTATTTCACGGTTTCGGTATAGGTCGCTCCGCAGACATCGCACTCGTATTTTACAATACCGTCGCTGTCCTGCGTAGGCTCTATAACAGACTGCTTTTTATATTCGTGTCCGAGTGCGGGCAGAGATTCTATGTAATAATCGCCGCACGCACAGATGTGCTTGATACGTCCTTCCTGGGCACAAGTCGCCGCGCGCTCTGTAACCGATGTGTAGCTATGCTCAAGCTTATCAACGGGTTCTTCTCTGCGCACTGTTTTACAAACCTTGCAAATGCGCAGCGTATATCCCTTGCTTGTGCAGCTCGGCGAAACGAGAATATCATCAAAGATGTGCGGAACAAGCTCAAGCCGCTCCTCTGCCATAAAAACTCCGCAGTGAGTACAGTAAAACTTCTTATTCCCGTGCTTTTGGCAGGTCGAATCGGTAACGACAGCCTCACCCATAATATGTTCGGTCTTTTCGGTATAATCAACACGGTTTGTCCCGTCGCAGCCCTCGCGCAAACAGTAGTATTCGGTATATCCCTCGCTCGAACAGGTAGGAGCTATCACATTGAATTCTTCAAGCCCGAATTCGTGTCCGAGAGGAGGATCTCCGTCTATTATGTTATGCACGCTGCAGCGCGTACATTCTTCTACCGTATAGCCGTTTTGCGTGCAGTTTGGCGCTACGTTATCTTTAACCTTGAAATCGTGTCCTACCGCATTTACCTTGTTTGTTTTACGGTATCCCTCGCATTTTGTACAGCGCTCAAGGGTGTATCCGTCGGTCGTACACGAAGGCTCGACCGTACTGTGCTTTTCATAGCTATGAGAACAGTTTACACTTATTGAGCCCGCCGTAGCCTTTACCGACGCTCCGCCTGAGAGCGTTACGGTGGGAACTATATCGTATTTGCCGAGCGAAGGAAGTCCTATCGCTTCAAAATAGACTATGCATATCTCACCGCTTGGTTTAAGAGCCGAACTGCCTGCTGTTATTTTGATATGATAAGGGTTATCTCCCGATTTTCCTACAGAACCGTACTTTTTCACAGAACTTGCAAATTCGGTCTTCACTACTGTAAAAGCGAGGTTGTTATACGAAAGTGCAATATCTATACTGCCCTTAGCGGAAAGTGAGAGGTCTGACACCGAAATACTTACAGCATAGTAACCGTCGCTATTCGCGCTTGACACGTTCCCGACTGTTACCTTTGCCGTTGCGGCATACGAAGAAAAAGCTGATGTCAAAATCATAATAGCAAGCATTACGCAGACCGTGCAGACACGCGCAGTACAGGCAAGTATTTTCACTTTATTCTTCACCGTTCTCACCTCCGTTATTTTATACTTAAATTATATCACGTAGTATCTGAAATTGCAAGGAGTTCATTATGTTTTTACAATTATTTTTACCGGCAGTTTATAGCTTTTATTTTTCTGCCGATACGGCGGCTTGCTTTTCACCTGACTTTGCCTTGCTTTTGGGGAGAAATTTAAAGGTCAAGGGCCATACCGCGCCTGCAAATATTACGACTGCGAAATATCTTATCGCGTTTGACAGGTAGTGTCCATCGAGCATAGCGCTAAGCGGTGCTTTAAGAAGTGATTTTATTGCAAGTGCAAGTGCCGCGCCGACTGTAAGCTTTACAGCCTGCGCCCAAAGACAAGCATCCGTTTCGAATTTTATGTATTTTTTATCGACGATATAAATTATCGGGAATGCAAGTACTGCGCCGAGAAGCGAGTACGAATTTTTAAGTCCCGAAAGATAGTTAGCCTTATCAATATCCGAGGGAAAGGGGAAAAACTCTGTATAGCACACAAAAGCAAGTGCTACGGCTATCACGCAGCCCATCAGGATATACATTATTTTTTCGTTCTCAAAGGCCTTCATAACGAGCGGATATACGAGAAAAACAAGGACTGTTCCGACAAGAAGAGAAACTCCAACGTCAAGCGGAGTGTGTACTCCGAGGTACATTCTCGAAAGTGCGACAAGTGCTATAACAGCCACGGAGATCCAGACTACAATCTTCTTTTTACTGAAAAAACGGGCAATAGAGCCGAAAACTCCCGTAATATTCTGCGTGTGTCCGCTCGGGAAGGAATATCCCGTAGCCTCGGCTCTTGCAGATTCGACTATCGTGAATTTCGGGTCCTTTACCCAAGGGCGCTCGATTCTGAAGCTGAGCTTCAAAAACTGATTGAAGGTTATTCCTATAAAGCCTGTTATAAGCAGATAATACCCTGCTTTTTTATCGATACACCAAAAGATACAAAGTGCTACCGCAAGGAAAATCGCTTCACTTCCAAGCTCTGTGATGATCAGCATTATGCTGTCAAGAACAGGGTTTCTTATAGACTCAAGAAAATAGAGAAATTCCATATTTATCTCCTCTTTGGTTATTTACGGACAAGTCCGATAAGCGAAAAGATCGCATATACGACTATATTTACCACAACCACGGTAGCGCCTGCGGGCGTACCTGCCGCTATCGTTATGAAAAGTCCGACAAGCACGCAGACAACCGATATTACCGCCGCGCAGATCGTAACCGACCTGAAGCTTTTGAATATTCTCATAGCGGTTATCGCGGGAAAAACTATAAGCGCGGACACGAGAAGCGCTCCGACGAGATTCATGGCAAGAACGATCACAACAGCGGTTATAACTGCAATAAAGGTATTATAAAGCTTCACTTTAACGCCTGTTGCCGATGAAAAATCCTCGTCAAAGGTTACAGCGAAAATTTTATTATAGAAGATCACAAAAATTCCTATAACGATTATAGAAAGGACGGTACACAGCCAGACGTCAAGCTTTGAAAGCGAGATTATCTTTACAGAACCGAAAAGCGCTCCGCACACGTCGCCGCTTATATTCGCCGATGAGGAAAAGATATTCGTAAGAAGATAACCGAGCGCAAGTGAGGCTACCGAAATCATCGCGATCGCCGCATCTGCCTTTACCTTCGAGTTTTTACTCAGTCTTAAAAGTATGACTGCAGATATTACCGTTACGGGAAGTACTATTATCATCTCGCTACTTAGTCCCAAGACCGCCGCTACCGTCATAGCGCCGAAGGCAACGTGCGAAAGTCCGTCGCCTATCATTGAGTATCTTTTGAGCACGAGCGTTACGCCGAGAAGCGCCGAGCAAAGCGCAATAAGCACACCTGCGATCAGCGCATACCTTACAAAATCCATTTCAAGATAGATCGGTATTTTAGAGAAAAATTCACTCATCTTTGTCTTCCTCCTTGCTTGCAAGATCGACAAAGACAAGTCCTACCTGCGACACCTTATATTCCTCTGTCTTACCGAAGAAAAGAGGAGTATGACCGATATGAAGAATGTGCGACGAATATTTTATAGCAGAATATATATCGTGCGAGATCATAACCACCGTTATTTTTTCTTCTTTACTTAGTTTTTCTATCAGTGAGTACATTTCCGCGCTCACCTTTGGATCAAGACCAGCTACAGGTTCGTCAAGCAGGAGCATATCCTTCGTAGCACACAGCGCGCGTGCGAGAAGAACTCTCTGCTGCTGTCCGCCCGAGAGCTCTCTGTAACAGGAAGAAGAAAGCTCTGCTATACCGAGCTTTTCCATATTTTCAGATGCTTTTTTCTTTTCTTCTTTAGTATAAAAGGCACGAAGACCGCATTTTCCGAGAAATCCCGACATCACGATCTCGCGCACGGTTGCGGGAAAATCCTTCTGAAAGCTACTTTGCTGAGGGAGATAGCCAATGTTTTTGTGCGAGAGCCCCTCGCCAAATATTATCTCTCCGCCCGACACCGCTTTGAGTCCGACAAGAGTTTTCATAAGTGTGGTCTTACCCGAGCCGTTTTCTCCGACTATGCAGAGATAGTCGCCCTTTTCGACCTTGAAATCAAGGCCTGAAACTATTGTTTTGCCCTCATATGCGAGGCTTACATTTTTACATTCAAGCAAAGCCATATCAGTTCATTGCCTTTCCGAGTATTTCAAGATTTTTCTGCATAGCCGACAGATAGGTCATACCGCCATCTATATCCTTTTTACTTACGTTTTGCATTGAAAGGACACTCAAAACAGTAATATCGTTTCTTCCCGATTCGGAAATCAGGGTGTCGGCAATACTCGTCTTTCCCTTTTCGAGTACGATAAGATTTTTTATATTCTTATCTTCCATATCCTTGACAAGTCTTGCGACAGTTTCAAAGGTCGCGCTTGTTTCGGTTGAGCAGCCGCTAAATGCCGCCGAGTAACTTATATTATAATCGTTTGTCAGATAGACAAAAGGAAATCTGTCGGCGAAAACGATATGATCATTTTTTGCACTCAACACCATATTTTCAAAATCGCCATCGAGCTTTTTGAGCTTTTCCTTGTATTTTTCATTATTTTCAGCATATATTTCGGTGTTTTCACTGTCAAGAGCACATATTTCTCTGTATATCGCATTGCACATCATTATCGCTCTTTTGGGCGAGAGCCATATATGCTCGTCGCACTCGTGGGCGTATGAATGGTCGTGGTCATCTTCGTTCAAGCAGACAAGCTCGCCTACGCAGTCGATAAGCTTCAGAGTTTTGATTCCCTTTGAAGACTCGCCTGAAAGAAGGTCGTCTATCCATTTTTCCGAGCTTCCGCCGATACAAATAAAGAGGTCGCAGGAAAGTATTTTGACCTTATCCTCAACGCTTATCGTATTTGAGTAGCTGTGCATATCGGTGCCGCTTTCGAGCAGATAGGTAACTTCGAAATTTTCCGACTGCTTTCCGAGTATATTCATTACAAAATCATACTGGGGAAAAGCGGTACACACTATACTTATCTTATCGTTTTCGACAAATCTTCCGCACGAGGTAAAAAGAAGTGTCGGCAAAACGAGAAGCAGTACTAAAAGAAGGCTTGTATATTTTAAAAATTTTCTCATCTTTTTTGTCCTTATTTATCCCTTATTCTCCGCATTTTTCGCAGACCCCGACGATAAGCGACTGCGCTTCATCGACCTTGAAATTGAATTTTTCCATCGCTGCGACGAGATTTTTTTCTGCCTCATCGTCTTCAAGATGGAGTATCTGTCCGCATTTTTTGCATTTCAGATGTATATGCTCCGAGCATTCACAGCTTGCGGTGTAGCGGTAAAGAAACTGCCGTCCGTCCGATGATGCCGAGCGCTCTGCCTTTCCCTCTTTGACAAGGCGGGAAAGCAGTCTGTAAACCGTGCTTGTGTTTATCCTGACGCTCGGATACTGCTTCTCACAAATATCTATAAGCTCAAAGGCAGAAAACTGTCTGTCGGCATTTTCTTCAAGAATTTTCATCAGAGTCCTTCTCTGCTCTGTATCGTATATTTTCATCTTTTCCCTCTTTTATATATTCACTTTTCTTAAAGATTTGCGAATGATTTGCAAATTATAATAACATTTAAGACGCGATTTGTCAATAGGAGTTCGACTGACACGCCTATGCGAAGCCGTGTTTTTACAAAATATTCATATTTAGAGCTATGAAAAAACTTTTAAATATTGATTTTAAGGTCTTCAAAAGGTATAGTAGATTAAGATGAAAATTCCCCGACAGATTTAAGTCTGTCGGGGTACTATTTTAAAACCAATATTCGTTCATTTGAGATAAAAATTCGATAGTTATAGGAAATCCTGAATACTCTCCTATAACGGAATCAATTCCGCAATAAGGACACAACGCAGAACCTTTCGTGTCAGGTATCCAATCTTCAATTTCAGAGGGCGAAAATATCTTTAAGCAATAAAAACATCCGCATTTTTTATCCTTTTGCAATTCTTCCCTATTGTTTGTACAAAATTTATGCGCTGCTATCATTCTACTGTTCATGTATAACCTCCTTTTATCGCCGGTTTCGCTTTTGTATTATAAAATCAGAGGGCAAACCCATATCCCTAAGGGTGCGCGCGTCCAAAGGCTCCCTCCGGGAGGGAGCTGGCGCCGTAGGCGACTGAGGGAGAGCGCGTTACAATATAGTTAATTCGAACTCAAAGTCGCGCAGGCTCCTTCCACCGCTATCGCGGTCCCTCTCCCTCTCGGCGGGAGGCTTTCACCGCGGAATCTATATACTCGCAAACACTCGAAAAGTTTGTGTTGATTTGACGGTTTGTAAACCGTATGACCTTCAGATCATACCCTTCAAGTATTTCAGTACGAAATTCATCCTTTTGTCTGCCTTCTTCGGTATAATGCTGTGACCCATCAATTTCTATGATCAGTTTGGCTTTGTGGCAGTAAAAATCTGCAATAAAATTGTCTATGGCTTTTTGTCTTTGAAATCTGATTTCATATTTTGATAGGAAATCGTACCACAGATGGTTCTCCTGCGGCGTTGTATTTTTACGAAGATTTCTTGCAAGAGTAATATTCTTTTCGTTGTAATCAAGCGACATACTTACTCCTCCAAAGTTTTATCGTTTCCATTATATCACAAAATCGGCAGAGAAACAATATCTCTGCCGAAATTTGTAGATATTCTTATAAAAGCGTTAGTGCTTACTTAACCCAAGAATCAAAGCTAGAAGAAACGTCAACACCGAGAATAGCACCTATTGCGCAAACTGCCTTCTTATATTCTGCTTTATCCTCGACAGCTGCGTAATTTGCCTTTACTTCCTTTTTAAGAACGTTTATTGTCTCGTTCTTATCGTCTTTCGTGATCTTTTCAGCAAGTCCGAAGGAGTCGGTAACGAGCTTTCCGTCAACGTAGCTTGCCGCGATAAGAGTTTCTCTCGATATTTCGGAATCCATAAATATGTGGACTGTTTCGGCAACTGTAAGTCCTGTTTCCTCGAAGAGATTTCCGCCCGTAGTTTTGAGCGCCGCGATAAACTTGAACATCGTTTTCGTAGCCTTTACGTCCTTATCCTCGGGGTCATCGGTATTGGGTTTTGCCTGTGCCATCTTCTCGAAGAATACATTTACTGCATCAGCTATTTTTTCCGCCTTATCTTCGGGTATTCCGAGCTTTATAACTGTCTGAACGTCAAATATTTCGCCTACAACACCCGCGGTATTTTCTGTCATATCGCTGAGCACCCAGCTAAGCTGGTCATCAATCTCTTCTTCGGTCAGTGCGCCGTCCTCAGAGTCTGTTTTGCCGATGTTTTCAATGATATTCGAGGTGTTCTGAATTGTAACGAGAATATTTGCATAGTCGGTTTCTTCCGATGTGAGCATAGAATTTATCGCCGCGTCGGACACAGAAATATTGTCCTGAACCATATCAGATCTGAGTGCTGATTCAATGATCGAGTCAGATACCTCGCCGAGAATTTTACTGTTTCCGAGCGAATTAAGCGCGTTTCCGAGCGACTCAACGTCTGCGCCCAAAATTATATTGCCCGAGTTATCGTCAGATACAGAATCTGTGAACGCTACAATATTCTGCATTATATCTTCTATCTTTTTGCACTCTTCGAGAAGCTCCTCGTCTGAAAGCGAGTATAGCGCTTCCTTTGAAACCTTGAGCTTTTCTGCCGTTACAGCGTCGCTTTCAAAGATTTCTCTGTCCTGAAGTGTAGAGAGCGAGTCCCAATCGACGTCCTTGAATGCAGATGCATCCTCATCGTTTTCTTCAAGTCTTTCGATTATATCTTCGAAAAGCTCCTTGAGAGCCTGCGCTCCGCTATACTTATTTTCGAGAAGAACTGCGTTTCCGATGAAGGAAATTTGAGTCTTGTCTGCGCCGCTTGAAAGCTCATTTGCTTCGTTTTTCTCTTCATTTATCGCAAAAGCAACCGAGAAGAATTCGCTTATCTCTTCTGCGGTAATATCTGTTCTGCCTTCAAAATCGAGCATAAGATATTCGGTAACGTAGTCTGTAATCTCTTTTTCTACTTTTATACCGTTATCGGTAAATTCTTTATACACTGTATTTTTAAGAGTGTCGAGCGGTACGTTACTTGCGTTTGCATCGTTTATAGACTCGGCAACATCTGATACAAATCTATCGTAAACCTCGCTATCCGTTTCGGGAACGTTAAGTATTCCGACAGTTTCCTGAACACCGAGGTTGATTACCGCCGCGGTAACTCCCTTAAATCTGTCGTTTTCCGTTATAACCGCAAGAAGTCCCGAGATAAATCCGTCTTTGGCAAGATTTTCGGTAATATCCGAGTCTTCGGATGTGAGTGCCGAAAGCATATCGTAGCGTTGCATCACGCCGAGCACATCGGCAAGTGTTGTAAAGTCTTTACTTATTGTTTTTGAAGTAGAATCAGAGAAAGAAAGGAAGAGCTCTCTAAGGAAGGTATCTATGCTATCCTTACCCGTCGAAATCATAGAAATACCGAGAAATTTTTCGTTATTCGCCCATTTCTTTGATGCCGCCGAAATGATATCCGCAAGCATTTCGGACACAATCTCAGAGTTGTCGAGAGTTTTTGCCGCGTTCTTTATTCCGTTTATCTCTTTTTCGGTCCATTTTGAAGGCTCAGAACCGCTAAAAACGGGCATAAGATCGGATACAACGTCTGCCATTACGCCAAATTCCTTGGAGATACTTACGGCTTCGCCCTTTACTTCAAAAACTGTGAGCGAGTTAAATATTGCTTTTCCGCCAACTCCAGAAACAAACTTCACAAGAAAGTTATCCGTGATGGGAACTATAAGATCATCATAAAAATTCTCTTTATTTGCTGTATCTGAGGCGCTTGCGTTACTTGCGGAGAGCAGTTTTATATCTCCGTTATTTGCGGGAAGCTCGGCATTTTCATTATTTTCACCGCTATCGTCGCCTATAAGACTCTCTGCGACACCTGCCATATCACCAACCATAGATATAGTGCCGACAGTTGGAGCAAACAGGAACACGAACGCCATAACACCTGTAAGTACTCCGCAAAGAGCGCCCGCCCAGCCAAGCTTCGGAACGTTCGGAAACTTAGCGTTTATCAGCTTCTTTACAAAGTGCGCGGGAATAAGCATCACGAGAAGGAGAAGAAGGAATATTACAACGTAAATTATCGGAGAGATAACTGCCGCAGGTATTCCGACCATAAGGTCCTTTATAACAGGGCTTATTTCTATAAGCTCATTGAACTCGGGAAGCTCGCTTCCTATAAAGCCGTTCACCGCATTTATAGCCGTCTTTGAAATTGCCTTTCCTATCGGAAGTGCGATAAGTATCGCAAGAAGTCCCGAAATGAAAATAAACACCGTTCTTACTGCGGTTGCAATAATTCCCTTGGAAAGTCCGCGCAGGACATTTATCAAAACGAAAAGAAAGAATATGATAATAAAAACCACGTTAAATACCATTGCTGCAATATCAAGCATTTTTTATCTCCGCCTCCATATTATTATTTTTATCGGTATCACCGAAAAATCCGAGAGTTTCAAAGGTTTCTTCAAGCTTATTTACATCTCCGTCAAAAACATAGCCTGCCATACCGAATTTTTTTGCGGTAAGCACGTTGTCCGAGTTATCGTCGATAAAGATACAGTCCTCGGGTTTAAGAGAAAATCTGCCAAGCAGTATGCTGTATATTTCGGGAGAGGGCTTGACTGCTTTTTCCTGATAGGAAGCCACGTAGCCGTCAACACTCTTCATCACCTCAAGACCTTCTGCCATAAGCGGAAAACGCTCACTCACATTTGTAAGTACATATACTTTTTTCCCTGCTTTTTTAAGTCTTTTTACTATTTCGGTCATTTCCTTTTTTTCGGGAAGATGCTTATGGAAGTTTTCAACGATGGTATGCACGTCCGCCAGCAGTCGCTCAGGCATACGGGACGACCATATTTCAAGCGCCTTTTCATAGTCAAGCGATCCTTTATCAAGCTCCGCCCACTCAGGAGAAGCGAAAACCTCGGAAGCTATATAATTGGCATCTGAAATATTATGCGTATATCCGAGTATGCACCTCATCGGATTATAGTCCACAAGAACGTTTCCCAGATCAAAAACAAAATTGTCTATCATATTTGTGTTTCTCCGATTTATTACAAAATTCAACACTATACGACGTTATTATATACTTCTAAATATATTTTGTCAAGTTATTTCAGTTATCTTATAAGCCACCGTGTAAATTATCAGAGCAAGCAGAGCTATAAAAAAACGCAGAAGGGCGAGTTTTCGCGCGACAGAGTGCTCCGCATGCTTCCCGCACAGAGCGAGGGTCTGCATTTGAAAGGAAAGACCGCTCCAAGCAGTCGCAAAAACGGCTATCGCCGTTCCGCTTGCTTTGCCCATAAGTGAAGCAGACCTGCACGCCTGCGAAATCTCAAGAAACGCTTTGAGGACAGAATCAAGAAGCGCGGGCGCGTTCAGATATGAGATAAACTCTGACGCAAAAAAGGTAAGCTGTGAAAAAAAGATCACAAACGCACTCATAACTATCATCGCATTTCCGCTTCCCTTCACCGCGCCCGAAATTATCTCTGTGAATTTTATCTTTTCGCCATTTTCAAGCGATATTTTTACAGTATTTTTAACCTCGTTTTTTCTGAAGATCTTATAAGCAAAGCCTACCGCAAAAACAGAAATTATTACCGACAAATATATTATTATGCCTGTTTTTTTATCGTTAAACATTCCTTCGCCAACGCCCGATATAACAAATGCTGCACCCGGTGTGCAGGAAAAAGCGCATATTTTTTCAAAGTCAGACCTGTCTATTTTTTCTCTTTCGTAAAGTCGCACAGCGGCGACTGCACCTACGGGAAATCCTGCGAAAAGTCCGGGCAAAAGTGCCTTTGCACCCTCGCGGCTCACTCCGAAGATCCTTGACACGATGGCAGTCAGAAATCGCGGAAATTCGGCAACTCCGCTCCCTATAAGATTGCCTATCACGGCAAACGGGAATACCGACGGAATCAGTATTTTGCCGCACATTATCATAGCTTCAAGAGTCGTTTCCCTGCTTTTTTCGGAATATATTATCACGGCAAGAAGAAAACAGACGAGCAGTATTCCGAAAAGTCCTGCTCCTGTCTTCTTCTTTTTTTCTCCTTCAAGCGTAGCTGTCATACACATTATTCCTTTTTTAAGTAATCAAAAAGACATCTATCGAATAAAATACATTCGATAGATACTTGGCGCTTTACACTAATTATATTTTTTAAAAAGGACTAATATTCTTATGGGAAATATCATTTACGAGGGGTATCATATACTTATAGAAAACGGCAAAAAAATACTCATTTCCGACTGCAAAAAAATAATCGAATACTCGCCCGAGCGCATAAAAATACTCCTGTCAAAAGAGTTAATAACCCTTATCGGAGAAAATCTGTCATTATACGACTTTTTCGGAAGCGAGGTTCAATTGAGCGGAAATATCAAAGCTCTTGAAATTTCGTCTGACAGTAATACTGTAAAAAAGCCGAAAGGAGATCTGTAAAAATGAAGAAAAAAGCAAGGTCGAAGCGCTTTAACATAACAGACACCATACTTATGCTTTTTTTCGGTTACTGCGAGATAAAAGTATTCTCCGCAAGAGAAGAAGTGCTGAACATTTTACTGAGTGGCAGGATAAAATTCAGCGCTATGTCAAACACAAAAGACTATATGTCGCTTAGAATATATCTTTACAAAAAAAGAACGCTTTTATCATACCTTCAAAACAGCTCGGCAGAGTTTTCGGTGGGTGAAAGCAGAGGTCTGCCCGCGCTTATTTTCACACTCTCAAAAAAATACGGACTTGTTCTGGGGCTCCTCGCCTTTCTTGCCATAACCGTATCTGCGGAAATGTTCATATGGGAAATAAAGGTGTCGGGAAACGAAAAAATTTCAGACTCTGAAATACTTAAAGAAATGTCCGAGTACGGCGTAAAAACAGGCGCAAGATCGGCATCGCTCGACCTTGACAGCATTTGTACAGAGTATCTTTTAAAGCATAGCGACGTATCGTGGATCCGCGTGAACATCATCGGAAACTGTGCCGAGATAGTGCTACGCGAAAAAGCCACTGCCTTACCCGAGGAGAAAGATTACCCCTCAAGCCTTGTTGCGCTCTGCGACGGATTTATATTCCGCGTTGAAGTAAACAGCGGACAGGTGCTTGTTAGCAGCGGTGAAGCTGTGCTTAAGGGTCAGGTACTGGTCAGCGGCCTTGTCGATAACGGAAACGAAACCTTCAGATTTGAAAGGTCGAGAGCGAAGATTTTTGCTCTTACAGAGGACGTGATCTCTGTGAAAATCCCTATGACTCATACAGAGAAACGCTATACGGGTGAAATTTACGAAAAAAAATCACTTATTTTCTTCTCCAAACCAATATTTTTTTCGTTTTTGGGTAGAAATTCGCATACAAGTTGTGATATAATAGAAGTGTATGACAGTCCGGTGCTTTGGAACGGAAAGGTAATTCCCGTATCTATCAAGACAGATATTTACAAGGAATATATAATCGAAACCGTTCCGCTGACCGAAAGCGAGGCCGCGCGCCTTGCCGAAAAGGAGCTTTCTGAAAAGATAGCTTCCCTTTTAGGCGACGAGGGTATCCTTATATCTCAAAGCACATCTACCGACTGCGACGGTGAGTACTATTCTCTTTCCTGCACGGTCAGCTCTATTCGGGATATTGCATCGGAAGTGCCGATATTTTCAAAATAAGACAAATCAAAACAAAGGAGATATTTCTCTAAACTATGATTGAAAAGATAATTCCTATCGATTCAGCCGAGCAGCTTTCTTCTATTCTCGGAAGCTATGACAAAAATATTGAGCTTATCGAAAAGCATTTCGGTGTAAGGATAGCTCACAGCTTCGGAAACTCTGACTCTCTTTCTGTCAGCGGCGATGACGAGCGCTCTGTTGACCTTGCCCTTACCGTAATAAACTATTTAAAGCGCATTTCTACGCTCGGTGAGGTCATTTCCGAGCAGAAGGTAGAATACACGATGAGTATGATCGAGGACGGAAAAGCCGAGGAGCTTGCCGAATTCGATTCGGACTGTATCTGCATTACCGCCAAGGGCAAACCGATAAAGGCAAAAACGGTAGGTCAGAAAAAATATGTCAGCCTTATAAAGAAAAACACTCTCGTTTTCGGTATCGGCCCTGCGGGAACAGGTAAGACCTTTCTTGCCGTTGCTATGGCTGTTTCAGCTCTCAGGCGACACGAAATATCGAGAATAGTTCTGACTCGTCCTGCGGTCGAGGCGGGCGAGAGGCTCGGTTACCTCCCGGGCGATCTTCAGAGCAAGATTGACCCTTATCTGCGTCCTCTTTACGATGCGCTTCACGAAACTATGGGTGCTGAAAACTATCTTCGCAACGTAGAAAAAGGAATCGTCGAGGTCGCGCCTCTTGCTTATATGCGCGGACGTACTCTTGACGACTGCTTTATAATTCTCGACGAAGCGCAGAACACGACGCCCGAGCAGATGAAGATGTTTTTGACCCGTCTTGGCAACAACTCGAAGGCGGTAGTTACGGGCGACATCACGCAGACCGACCTGCCCCGAGGCAACAGAAGCGGTCTTAAGGAAGCGCTTTCGATACTCGACGGCATTGAGGATATTGCTATCCACCGCTTCAGCGAGCGCGACGTAGTTCGCCACAGACTTGTAAGACAGATAATTCTCGCCTATGACAAATACGAGAAGGACCGCCTTGCAAAAAACGATTCAGACAAGCCGCGCCGCTTCAAGAGAACAGACGGCGAAAATTCGTAATACAGAGTCAGGAAGTTAAAATATAATGGGTATTTTTGCAAAAAACAAAATATATATAACCGACGAGTGTGAGCCTGCAGTTTTAACAAAAAAAGAGGAAAAACTCATAAAAAAGGCGATAAACACCGTCCTTAAATCAGAAAATTTCGGCAGAGCTGCCGAGGTTTCGGTAACTGTTGTAGATGACAGCAGCATACACGTTATGAACCGCAAGTCGCGCGGAGTTGACCGTCCTACAGACGTGCTCTCCTTCCCTGTTTTCGACGAGGATTTCGGTGTCGGACTCTCGGTCCTCGGCGACATCGTTATCTCTTACGAAACGGCTGTAAGACAGGCTGTCGAGTACGGACACGCAGTCGAGCGTGAGATAGCTTTTCTCACCGTACATTCGATGCTCCATCTGCTCGGATACGACCACGAAACATCTCCCGAGGACGAAAAGGAAATGTTCGCACGTCAGGAAGAAATACTTGCCCTTATGGGACAAAAACGATAAAGTTCAGACAAAGAAAGGCATATTAAAATTATGGAAAACATATACAGAACAGGCTTTATAGCAATAGTAGGACGTCCTAACGTCGGAAAATCAACGATACTCAACGCTATCCTCGGAGAAAAGGTTGCGATAGTTTCAAAAAAGCCGCAGACAACGAGAACACGTATCACGGGAATACTCACAAGAGGCAACGATCAGTTCGTATTCCTTGACACCCCCGGTATGCACAAGCCCAAGACCAAACTCGGACAGTTTATGGTCCGCTCTATAAACGGCGCTATCGGCGACGTTGACGCCGCAATTCTCGTTGCGGACGCTTCCTACGCGCCCGGTGATATTGAGATAGGTCTTATAAACCGTCTTAACTCTATGGAGCTTCCGATAATCCTCGTACTCAACAAGACCGACATTTGCAGCCACGAGCAGATCGGACAGACCATCCGCGCTTACGCAGAGCTTTGCGATTTCGCATCTGTAATACCGATCTCGGCTATCAAAAACGACGGTATCGACATCATTATCGACGAGGCTTCAAAGCTTCTTTGTGAGGGTGAATGGTTCTTTGACAGCGACGATCTTACCGACCAGCCCGAAAAGCAGATCGCCGCAGAAATCATCCGCGAAAAGCTTCTGCGTCTGCTTGACAACGAAATTCCTCACGGTACGGCCGTGATTATCGAGGATTTCAAGGAAGAAAAGAACATTATAAACGTAAGAGCCGAAATATTCTGCGAGCGCGACAACCACAAGGGCATCATCATAGGCAAAAAGGGCGAAACACTTAAAAAGATCGCGTCTTATGCCCGTGAGGATATGGAAAAGTTCTTCGGAATGAAGATATTCCTCGACATCTGGGTAAAGGTCAAGGAAAATTGGCGCGACAGCGATATAATCATAAACAATTTCGGATTTAAAAACGAAGACTGAGCTATGTCTAAAACACTCAAAACAAACGGACTTGTGATCCGCGAAACCGCATTTGGCGAAAGCGACAAGATACTCACAGTGCTCACTCCCGAGCTTGGAAAGATCTCGGTCTTCTGCAAGGGAGTGCGGAGCATAAAGAGCCACCGAATAGCCGCGACGCAGCTTTTTTGCTACGATGAGCTGACTCTTATTCTTCGCGGCGACAAATACACGCTCGGCGAAGCCTGTCTTATCGAAAACTTTTTCGACATAAGAGCAGACATATCAAAATTTGCACTTGCACAGTATTTTGCAGATCTTCTATGCGAGGTATCCGTCGAAAACGAGGATCAGTCCGAGCTTCTTTCACTTGCACTGAACACCTTTCACATTCTGCTTTCGGACAAGCCGCTGAGCCTTATAAAAAGCGTTTTCGAGCTTCGCGTACTCTGCGCTATCGGTCTTACTCCCGATATATCTGCCTGCGAGACGTGCGGAAATGTCGCTCCGGAATACTATCTTGACACTATCGGCGGTACTGTAAAATGCAGGGAGTGTCTGTTCGAGTCGGGCGAGGTCGATCCATACAGCTCTCACTCTTATATTTTCATACCGAGCTACGTGCTTCGCGCTATCAGCTACATCATAGGAGCAAACAAGAAGCGTATATTCGCATTTTCGGCGGAGGAAGCTCTACTCGGTGATCTTTCCTCTATCTGCGAAAAATATACCCTTTCACAGATCGGACGGGGATTTGATTCTCTTAATTTCTATAAATCATTATAATTCTTTACTAAACGAAAGGCAAACTTTCAAATATGAGTAACTTCACAAAAGCATTAAAAACACTTGAATATAACAAAATACTCGCTCTGCTTGCCGAGTGCGCGCAGACAGAGGGCGGACGCTCTCTTATTCTTGCGAGCGTTCCCGAAGATGACACCGTAAAGGTCAAAAAGCTGCTCACGCAGACCACCGACGCAAAGCATATGACCTCTGTAAACGGTGCTCCCTCTTTTGGAGGAATACGCGATATATGCGACGCTGTTGACCGCGCCGAAAAGGGTGCTCTCCTCACTATGCGCGAGCTTCTCGATATTGCCGACCTTCTTTACATTTCATCGGGACTTGTGGCATATTCGGGCTCTAAAAACGTGTCCTGCGGCTCGCTTGGCGAGATCTTTGACCGCATATTCAAAAATCCCACGCTCGAGCGGGAGATCAAGCGCATAATCATCAGCGAGGATACGATCTCAGACGATGCAACTCCTCAGCTTGCAGCAATCAGAAGAAACATAAGAAATACCAACAACCGCATACGCGATATGCTTCAAAACTATATAACGAGTCCGCAGTATTCAAAAACCTTGCAGGACAACATCGTTACGATGAGAAACGGACGCTACGTTATTCCCGTAAAGGTCGAGCACAAATCGGACATAAGCGGTCTTGTGCACGATGCGTCCTCGTCGGGCGCCACCCTCTTTATCGAGCCCGTTTCGGTAGTTGAGGCAAACAACGATCTCCGCCGTCTTGAAGCAGAGGAGCGCGCCGAGATCGAGCGTATTCTCGCAAATCTTTCGGCAGAGGTTGCAAATTTTGCTTCGGCAATTATTTTAAACTACTCGAATATAATTCTTCTCGACTCTATTTTTGCGCGCTGTGAGCTCTCGTGGCGTATGCGCGCAGTTGAGCCGATAATAGCCGATACAATAGACATTCTCGGAGCGCGCCACCCGCTTCTTGACAAGAACAAGGCTGTTCCGATAGACATCTGCCTTGGAGAAAATTTCGATACTCTGATAATCACAGGTCCTAACACGGGCGGTAAGACCGTTTCGCTCAAAACGCTCGGACTTTTCACCCTTATGGCTCAAAGCGGAATGCACATTCCCGCCAAGGAAGGCTCAAAGGTAAGAGTATTCAGCAAGGTCCTTGCCGATATCGGCGACGAGCAGAGTATCGAGCAGTCGCTCTCGACATTTTCCGCGCATATGAAAACCATCGTTTCTATTCTCGAGGAAGCGGACGGTGAAAGTCTTGTTCTTTTCGACGAGCTTGGCGCGGGTACAGACCCCACAGAAGGCGCGGCACTTGCCGTTGCTATAACCGAGCAGGTCAGAGCAAGCGGTGCGTGGTCGGCATCTACAACACACTATTCGGAAATGAAGGCTTACGCCCTTGAAACTCCCGGAGTTTGTAACGCCGCCTGCGAATTTGACATAAAAACTCTCTCGCCCACCTTTAAGCTGATAATCGGCGCACCCGGAAAGTCGAATGCCTTTGCGATAGCCTCCCGTCTTGGACTTAAAGAAAGCGTAATTTCTCGCGCTGGAAGTCTTATTTCAGAGGACAACAAGCGTTTTGAAAACGTTATCGAAAAGCTTGAAAGCGACCGAATAGAAAGTCAGCAAAAGGTAGAGGAAGCCGAAAAAATGCGCCTCGAATACGAAAATCTGCTTCGCGAGGCAAAGAGCAAGGCCGCCGCAGATCTTGCCGCCGCAGAGCGTGAAAAGGAGCGTGTTCTTGCCAAGGCTGCCGAAATAATCGAAAATGCGCGTTCGACCTCCGAATACGTAATGGCAGAGCTTGAAAAGGCAAAGCGCGCACGCGACAGCGAGAGGGCGGCAAGCGAGCTTGAAAGAGCGCGCGCAAATATCCGCTCGTCGCTTAGAAAGAGCCGCGACAAGATAGACCCCGTTATCGAGCACAAGGCTGAAAACTACGTTCTGCCGAGAAAGCTCAGAAAGGGCGACAGCGTCATTCTTATTGACATAAATCAGAGCGGAACGCTTGTCAGTGAGCCCGACAAGGACGGAAACGTATCAGTACGCGCGGGTATTATGACTCTCAAAACCTCTGTTAAAAACCTTATGCTCTCCGAGGACGCAGAGGGTGTTATCTTTATGGACGAGAAAAAGAAGCGTATTCCCAAGGCCGTCGTTACCGAGTCTATAACAAAGAGCTTTTCTCCCGAGATCGACCTTCGCGGCAAGAACGGCGAGGAAGCGCGTTATGAGCTTGACAAATATTTCGACAACGCTACCGTTGCAGGTATTTCGAGCGTCCGCGTAATTCACGGCAAGGGTACGGGCGCGCTCAAAAAATACCTTTGGAACTATTTTAAAAGCGACAAAAGAATAAAGTCCTTCCGCCTCGGAAACTGGGGCGAGGGAGACACAGGTGTTACTATCGTTGAACTTCGATGAGTCAGAAAAGAGTTGAATTTTATTGTTAGAATGCTTTATATACAGCCTTAGTGCTGTCGCGCCGATACTGTTTATGATCCTTCTCGGAAATATTCTTTCGAGAAAGATGCTCTCTAGGAGCTTTTTTGACCAGTGCGACAAGCTTGTTTTCAGAGTCGCTCTGCCCGTCTACGTTTTTTCAAAGCTCGCAGACGCAGACATCTCACAGCTTCCCGAAATGTCGGCAATAATTTTTTGTATGGTTGCGATCTCGGTAACCTTTTTGCTCGTTTCGCTCGGAGCTTACTTCTTTCTCCCGCTTGAGAAGCGCGGCTCTTTTGTGCACGGAACCTTTCGCGCAAATTTCTCGATAATCGGCTTCGTTCTTGCAGAAACTATGCTTGACGAGTCGGGCGCTACCGCAATTGCCTGCGCGACTCCCTTTATAATAATACTTTCAAACATTCTTGCCACCGCGACTCTGACTATCAATATGCCGCGTGAAAAGCGTATGTCATTTGGCAAGCTTGTACTTAACATTATTAAAAACATATCGACAAATCCGCTTATTTTGTCGATCCTGGTCGCCCTGCCCTTTATGATCTTCGACATAAAGCTTCCCGAGATCGCGACCGATTCGCTTGATTTCCTAAAGAACATAGCAACTCCGCTCGCGCTCCTTTCGCTCGGAGCTGTAAGTCCGTCCGAGAAAAAAATGAAGATCATGCCCGAGGCAGTCGTGGCTACCGTTATAAAGCTTATCGTAATGCCCGCAGCCTTCATTCTGATCGCATACGCGCTCGGACTGCGCGGAAATTCGATCGCGCTCGTTATGGTGCTCGGAACAAGTCCGACGGCGGTAACAAGCTACATAATGTCAAAAAGTATGCACAGCGACGCAGAGCTTGCGCGGCAGATAGTTTTATTTACCACAGTCTGCTGCTCGTTCACGATATTTGTGTTTGCCTTTATTTTGAGGTATTTGCAGATTATATAGTAAAAAAGATTCGTCCTCTTTTCCGAAGACGAATCTTTTATTTTTTTCAAAAACCGTTCTCATTTTTCGATTTTTTTCATATTCTGTATATTGAAACAGTTTTTAAGAAAGGAAACGATAAATGATAATCCACATAGTTAAACCCGGTGAAACGGTTTATTCAATAGCAAGGCAGTATTCTGCCTCTCCATCACAAATCATACGCGACAACGGACTCGGTCCGTCGGGATACCCTGCGCTCGGTCAGGCACTTATAATTGCAATACCAAAGGTAACGCACACGGTAGAGCCCGGAGAATCGCTCTTTACAATAGCGATAAAATACAAAACGGGAGTAAATCAGCTACGGCGCAACAATCTCTCGCTTATGGGCAGCGACGTGATATATCCCGGTCAGGTGCTTATAATCTCATACGAGGAAGAAAAGCTCGGCACGCTCGCTACAAACGGTTATGCGTATCCGCAGATACGCGACGACACACTCTCTCGCACTCTTCCCTTTTTGTCCTTTTTGACCCCATTTACCTACGGCTTTACTGCCGACGGCGCGCTTATTTCACCCGAGGACAGCCGTCTTGTTTCAAAGGCTCTTGAATACGGAACCGTTCCCGTAATGATGATCTCATCTCTCAACGACAGGGGACGTTTTGACAACACTCTGACCTCACTTCTTCTCAACGACGAGGAGCTTCAGGAAACCCTGCTTGAAAATATTATAAGCAATATGAATATCCTCGGTTACCGCGCGCTTGACATTGATTTTGAGTATATTTTCCCCGAGGAACGCGATAAATTCACTGCTTTTGTGGCAAAAGCCAAGAAAAGACTCACTCCCTACGGCTACAAGGTTTGGGTAGCCCTTGCGCCTAAGACCTCTTCCGAACAAACGGGGCTTCTCTACGAGGCTCACGATTACAAGGCGCTTGGAGAGATCGCCGACAAGGTGCTTCTTATGACGTACGAATGGGGATATTCGCGCGGTCCTGCCATTCCCGTTTCGCCGCTTGACAAGGTGCGCGAGGTTGCCGAGTATGCAGTAAGCCAAATACCGCCCGACAAGATATTTCTCGGGCTTCCCAATTACGGATACGATTTTACAGTTCCGTTTGACAAAAACGGGCCTCCCGCACGCACAATATCCAACGAGCAGGCGATACGTCTTGCCATTGACACGGGCTCTGAAATAAAATTCGACGAAAAATCGCAAACACCCTATTTCAACTACGTGCGCGACGGCAAATCGCACGAGGTGCATTTCGAGGACGCGCGCAGCGTTATGGCGAAGCTCGCACTTGCAAACGAGCTCGGACTTTACGGAATCGGCGTATGGAACGTTATGAACTTCTTCCCGCAGCTTTGGGTGGTGTTTAATCTGCTTTATAATTTGAGGAAGGGGTAAAAGAAAGGGAGCCTTTTATAAAATGACGAAACCCCGACAGATTTTTGGTCTGTCGGGGTTATTTGCTATAGAGAATCATTCTCTTTCCATTTGAACATTTCCTTGAAGTCGTTGTAGCAAGTTGGACATATCCAATAGTAATTATCCTCTGTCGCATATCCCTCGTGTAGTGTATCCGGATAATCGGAAAATTTTTCCCAACAAAACTCACAATGATCGTGATCCCATTCTTTCTTTTGGGATGTCCACTTACGAAAATATAATACCTTACCTGACAAATAATCTTCTTGCCCTCGTAATCTCCAGTCATCTTTATCTATCATTAATATTACTCCTTTTGTTTTATCGCCGGTTTCGCCTTTGTATTGAAAAGGCTTCGTGCAAAGCGCATCACCTTTTTTGTAGGGCGGGGGCTTGTATCCCGCCGTTTTATCAGCTTGAATCTGTCGTTACGGTGGGAGCAAGCCCCCGCCCTACGATGTAGCATCATTATATCACAAATCGGCAGAAGAAACAATACCTCTGCCGAAATTCGTGCATCACGGACCGTCGGGGACGCCGGTCCCTACAACGCGGATTTAAGTATCCTTTGGGGATTTTATTCATCTTCCCCGTCCTCTTTATTTTCCATCTGCGCCTTATACTTTTTTCCGACGTTCATCTTGGTTTTGTAGGACGTGCCGCGCACGACGGTATCTGAGCCGAATTTATTTCGTATATTATCGACCGTTTTATCTATCTTTCGCTTTTTCTCCTTTTCTTCATCTTCAAAAAAGGAGATCTGCGCGCCTTCACCGCGTGTGAGCGAGGTCAGCGAAATGCCTATAAGTCTTATCGGGGTGTGTCCGTCCCAAAGCTCGCCTATAAGCTCTGACGAAACGTTATATATTTCCGACGTTATGTCGGTGGCTTCAAAAAGCTTTCTCTGGTGAGAGCTGTTTTTGAATTCGCCCGTTCTTACGGTAACACCTATACAGTATGCCTGTGCTCCGTCCGCTCTCATACGTGCACTCACGCTATCAGAAAGCATCAGAAGTATTGCTTTTGCGTCTTTCATAGAGGTGATGTCCTCTTCAAACGTGGTTGAGATGCTATACCCCTTGGCTTCCTCTGCCTGCGACGAAACGGGAGAGGTGTCTATTCCGTTTGCATACGCGTGGATAAGCTCTCCGAACTTCACGCCGACTATCGCCTGAACAGCCTTAACGCTTCGTTTTGCAAGGTCGCCTACCGTATAGATATGCGATCTCTCAAGGCGAGCGGCAGTAGATGCTCCGACCGAAAAGAGCTCTCTTACGGGAAGCTTCCACATTTTCGTTTCGATCTCATCGCTCATAAGGGTATGCACCTTATTGGGCTTTTCAAAATCGCTCGCCATTTTGGCAAGGAGCTTATTTGAACCTATGCCCACGTTTACGGTAAAGCCAAGCTCGCTATATATTCTGTCTTTTATTTCGTGTGCGGTAGCTATCGGATCGGGATAGATCAGGTGCATACCGCTCATATCGAGAAAGCACTCGTCTATCGAGAATTTCTCAAGAGTCGGAGTATACTCTCTGCATATATCCATAAATGCGCGCGAATTTTTCTCGTACAGAGAGAAATCGGGACGCGCTATAAAAAGATTCGGACACTTACGAAGTGCGGCAGAAAGGGGCTCGCCCGTCTTTATACCGTACTTTTTTGCGGGAATGGATTTTGCCAGAACTACGCCCGTACGCTTATTTGGATCACCGCCTACGACCGACGGGATAAGTCTTATATCCTCGCCGCCGTCCTTTACGATTCGGGCGGCTTCCCACGAAAGAAAGGCACTGTTCACATCAATATGAAAAACAATACGCTCCACGATCTGCCTCCCAAAATTTTAATAATACTACCGTAATTACGGGGTGTATTCGTACTGAATCGCTGCGTGGTTAAGCGAAGCGTTTCCGCCTCTGATACTTATCTTTTCCCACTCTTCGCGCTTCCCCGTGTATTTTACGAGCTTTAAATCTCTGCACTTATCAAACGCGCCAAGCTCTATATCCTCAAGCGGCATATCTATAATGACGCTCGAAAGATCTGAGCACTCCTTAAACAAATAGGTCGGCAAAAGGGTCGCATTAGCGTAAAGCTCGACCTCAGTAAGCCCTTCGCAGTGGGCAAATGCCATATTGCCTATCTTAGTAACGCTCGAGGGTACGACTATCTTTTTCAGACTGTCGCAATCTCTGAACGCGCTGTTTCCTATCGTCTTTACGGTATCGGGGATTTTTACCGAGGTTATAACATCGCAGTCATCAAACGCATAATCGCCTATCGCGGTAACCCTTTTTCCGAGTATCTCCTCGGGAATAACAACGTTTTTACCGCCGAAAAACTCGTCGTACGAGGTTATGGTAACCTCTCCGTCAACTATTTTATACTTAAAGCCATTTGGAGCGATAAGCGTAAAATAAGCCACTGCATACAAAACAAAGAGTACTGCGGCGGATATTAGCGCAATACTAACTATCTTTTTGATCTTCTTACTGCGCATCGCGGCAAGTGTCTTTTTATCATAAAGCGGTGCGTCATCTGCAAGAGCGCGGTACTTTTCGGCAAGAGCAGCCGAGTCCTTATAATCCTTTATGGCTTCGAGCTTTTTTGCCGCCTCGAGATAATTATCCCTTGTTGGCTCAAAATCCTGCGCCTCTTTGTAAGCATTCTCAATGCTTGGGTCTATCCTGCGCCATTTTTCAGCTTCCTCTTCCATACGCTTTTTTTCCTCTGTCTGTCTGCGTACTTCATTTTCTCTTCTTCTTTGTATCAAAAACAGTTCGCTGAAACAGAGTTTGAGATTATCCGAGGAAACCCCGCAGTTCTCGCATTTTTCGCAGGATGCGCTATTGGTATGACCGCAGGTACAGCTCCAAGACTCGTCGTAAAATTCGGGGTAGAATTTCGGCTCGGTCTTTCCCGCGCAAAGCTCTGTTATCTCTTTATAGTATTCATCGCTCTCGCAAAGCGCCCTCATCTGCCTGTTTTCATTATCGCCCATTACAAAATCCTCTAAATACAAATTTACAGTATATTTTCGCTTTTTCTATCAAGTCTTTGACCTATCTTTTCTATCACCGCTCTGCCTGCCGACATCTCGGAAATGTCCTTGCAAACACTCTCGCTAGAGGTGTCAAGCACGGCTATTTTCACCATAACCGTTCCCGAAAATTCGGTTTCATCGACGATTATATCAGGGTGCTTCAAATAATTTTTAAGCTTCTGATACATCTGATAGTCACTTTCGACTATTATTTCATCAAAGGTTCGAAACGATGCAAGTCCCGCATCATCGACCGCTTCCTTCGCCGCCGCCGAATATGCCCTCACAAGTCCGCCCGTACCGAGAAGTGTACCGCCGAAATATCTGGTTACGACGATAACGGCATCGGTAAATCCGCCTTTTCTTATAACGTCAAGCACGGGAATGCCCGACGTACCGCTC
Organism: Eubacteriales bacterium; assembly: GCA_045580325.1. Classification (GTDB taxonomy): domain Bacteria; phylum Bacillota; class Clostridia; order Oscillospirales; family CAG-272; genus SIG672. Next base: position 38,148 of record JAZNNR010000025.1, on the reverse strand, counting down.
GGCTCGCCGTCATCGGTATATCTCATAAGATTTCCCTTCTTTATAAGATACGCCCACACGTTATGCGTAGCATCGCTGTATTTCTTCTTATATTTAGCTATATATTCGAGCGCTTCCTCTTCGCTTTTGACAGGAGCGGCGTGTCCGATAAAAATACTTTTCTTCATTTCAAATTCGGAAACACCCTCTTTTCCGAGTGTTACGTATACCTCTTCCATTCGGCAGACCTCCTTTCGCGGTTATTTATGACTTTACATATCTTTTACTATATATTTTTTCATCTTGCCCTTGACGCTTTCATCAACGACGGCAAGAACAAGAGCAAAATCGCCCTCATATTCGACGTTTTCGACCGTAGCGTTACGGTAAAGATAGGCAACGTCGCCGCCTGCGCTGTTTGGTATCTTAAACAGGCAAAGGCTCTTACCAGCGAGAGCTATTTTTTCAAGCTCAGCGACAAGATCGTCAACACCTCTGCCGTCAAGTGCCGATATTGCGACCGAGCGGTCCATAGAGGCTCTATACATAAGCTCATTTGAGATCCCCTCGCTCTTATCGCATTTATTGAAAACGCAGACGATCGGCTTAGACGATGCACCGAGGTCATAAAGAAGCTTCTCGGTAACCTCAAGCTGAGATTCTGCCTCGGGGTCTGACGCGTCGATAACGATAAGGAGCGCATCTGCGTATTTGGCTTCATCAAGAGTGCTTCTGAACGCTCTTATAAGGTGGTGCGGCAGGTTTCTTATAAATCCTACCGTATCGGTCAGAAGTATCTCTCTTCCGCTCGGAAGAGTATATTTTCTCGTCGTCGGGTCGAGCGTTGCGAAAAGCTTATCCTCGGCAAGTATCCCAGCGCCTGTAAGTCTATTCATAAGCGTCGATTTTCCCGCGTTTGTATAGCCTACCACCGCAATTTTCTGTATGCCCGACTTTTCGCGTCTTGCGCGCTGAATATTTCGGTTATTTTCAAGCTCTCTTATCTCGTTTTCAAGAGCTACTATTCTTCTCTGAATATGTCGCCTGTCTGTTTCGAGCTTACTTTCACCCGGTCCTCGCGTTCCTATACCGCCTCCGAGTCTTGAAAGCTCTGTACCCTTTCCCATAAGTCTTGGGAGAGTATATCTGAGCTGTGCAAGCTCTACCTGAAGCTTTCCCTCTCCGCTTGTCGCGTGGAGAGCAAAAATATCGAGGATAAGCATACTTCTGTCGATAACGCGCACGTCGCCTATCGCATCCTCCATATTTCTTATCTGCGAGGGAGAAAGCTCATCGTCGCAAACAACGAGAGTTATGTCGTTATTCTCGCAAAGCTCCTTTATTTCTTCGAGCTTTCCCGAGCCGACGTAGCTCTTTATATCGGGAGATGGTCTTGACTGAACTATTTTTGCAAAAAGCTTTCCGCCTGCCGTGTCAAGCAGTCTTTCAAGCTCGTCAAGAGATACCTCGTTTTCGTGCTCGTCCTTATCGGGTGTGAGAACGGATACGAGAATCGCAAGTATCTCCCCTTCTTTTTCAAACGTATTTTCTCTCTTCATATTTATAAAAACAAAAAGTTTTTAAGCCTTTCAAAAATTTCACAATGCTTTAAAAAAAGCAAAATGGCGAATACACATAGTACTACCTATATGCATTCGCCATAAACGTGACATATTTTAGCCTCTGCCTTCCATACGCTTCTTGAACTTATCAACACGTCCGCCGGCATCTACAAACTTCTGCTTACCGGTAAAGAACGGATGACACTTAGAGCATATTTCAACACGCATATCGCCTTTGGTTGAACGAGTTTTAACCTCTTCGCCGCATGCACATCTGATAGTCACTTCTTTATACTGCGGATGAATGCCTTCCTTCAATCTTAACACCCCTTGCCTTACTAAATTCATTCATAGTACGTTGCATTATACCATAATAATTTTATTTTTGCAATACCTTTTTTGATTTTTTTTTAAATATTTTTAAAATCTATTGAAAAACACTATTTAAAGTGCTACAATACAGTCATATTATATAACTTTTAGCAAGGAACAGCGCTTTTACAATGTCAAAACTACCCTTCGGAGAGCTTTCCGTGCGCGAGATCACGACAGACGACCGTGATCTTCTCGACCGTTCGGGAAGCATTTCTTTTTGCAATTTTTCAAATATCTTCGCCTGGCGGCACGCTATGAACTACCGTATCGCCGATATAAACGGTCTTCCATTTATCGTTGGAAAATACCGCGACGATCCTTACACCGTTATCCCGCCCTTCTATCTTGAGGGTAACTTCTCATACGAGCTTTTCGGTGAGATCAAGGCAGGACTCGGTGTGGACAAGCTGAGAATCTCTCCGCTTGTTTCAGACGAGGCGGCAAAGATAAAAGAGCACTTTGGCGATGCCGAAATAAGCTTATCGCGCGAGCTTGCCGACTACTTTTACAACACCTCGGATCTTATAAATCTTTCGGGAAAGAAATTCCATCAAAAAAGAAATCACGTAAACAGCTTTATTTCAAAATATCCTTACACCTACGTCAGAATAGATGCAGACAGCAAGGATCTTCTGCGCGAGGCCTATGAGGCACTCTACGACGAAAATTCAGGGCAGGACCTCGCCGACGAGCATATTGCCATACTCGAGATGATAGAAAATTTTGAAGTCCTCGGACTTGCCGCGGGGGTCATACTCTGCGACGGCAAGCCTGTTGCCTACTCTATCGGCGAGCATATGTCGGACGATACCGCCCTTATTCACTTTGAAAAGGCGGACAAAAATTACAGCGGAGCGTTTGCCGCTATAAACAAGATGTTTGCTTCTTGCGAGTTTGCCGACACACTATTCATAAACCGAGAGGAAGATATGGGAATCGAGGGACTTCGCAAAGCAAAGCTTTCATATCACCCCGTGCGCCTCGGAGAATATTATACAGCGATAATTTAATTATTACATATAAAAACACCTCATCCGTCAATCGTCTTTGACGATTTTGCCACGCCTTCCCCCACTGGTGAAGGCTAATGCGTTAAAGTGTTAATTTAGCGCACTTTATACTTAAAAATTGACGAAAAAAACCGCGGTCGGAAAACTCCGAAGCCGCGGTTTTCTTCAATTTCAAGTATTGGTTCAAAAAAGACTTAGATCTTTTCCTTAACCTTGGCACTCTTACCAGATCTCTCACGAAGATAGTAGAGCTTGGCGCGGCGTACCTTACCGCTGCGGATAATGTCAACCTTTTCAACGTTGGGAGAGTGAATCGGGAAGGTCTTTTCTACGCCGATACCGTAGGATACTCTTCTTACTGTGAAGGTTGCGGAAATTCCGCCGCCTCTCTTAGCGATGATAGTTCCTTCGAACATCTGAATACGCTCTTTGTTTCCTTCCTTGATCTTGTTGTGAACTCTTACGGTATCACCGATGTTGAGTTCGGGCACTTCCGACTTGAGCTGCTCGTTTGTTAAAGCCTTAATAAGATCCATTGTTGGCTCCTCCTTAAAATAATAGGGTAATATCGGAACGTTCATGCAGAGCATCGCAGCGGACCATTCCGTCGATCTTTGGTATTATATCACATCTTTTTTCGTTTTGCAATACCTTTTTTGAAAAAATTTTAGGTTTTTTGCTGTTTTTTAGAATTTATTCAGCTTGCCCGTCCTTAATCAACAGGAGCTAAGTGTAGTCTTTCCTTTCGAATCTCGACCGAGCTTGCTATTAGGTCATATGGCGGATCTTTGCTGTCCGAGGCTGTTACCGAGGCAAACCATACATAAAGGTATTCATCGTCGCTTATTTGCCATTCATATATAATGGCACCGCTTCCTACATCTTTTCCGTTCGTTCCAATGATCTCTACTATTTCAGAATATTTCATTCCTTCTTTGATGTCTTCTGCAGTGAGCTGCTCCTTATTTGCCAAATTATCATCTTGTCCGTCGGTCTGCATACCAATTATAACAGAGTTAATATGAGCGCGTTGCTCATCGGAAACAATAATACACCTTTGTTTTGTTTCGTCATTGAAAGATCCGTGATCCGTCGAATACTTGATAACACGTCCGTTAAATTCAAAGCAGTAATCGCAATGTGATTTAATAGCACCGGATTCCCAATCACATTCTTCCCATAGAGACTTCAAATATTCCGCATGTTCACTTGACAGAATTTTGCCGTTGTCATCCTGGGCGTCCAGATATGTCATTTTTATCTCTGCATCCTTGTTCTCACACGCGGCAAAGCTTAAAAGAAGCATACACAGTACAAGCATAAGCGAAAGTGTTGATTTGGTAAGTTTTTTCATAAGTATTCCTCCTTACAAATTATAGTAAAAAGCCGTATGTTTACGTATTTATTATACACGATATATAACGTAATGTCAACAAAGCACCGGTTGAAAAGAATCAACCGTTGTTTTAAAAATTCAACATGAGAACGCTAATTTTTTGTACTATAATAATATAATATAAATTACAGTCATTTTTAGCGATATTTTGTTAAATATACTATTTACATACGTTTTGTTTTGTGATATAATAGTATCTATTGTAGGGTTTTATACTCTTTTTGCAGTTTTACTGCCATAATTATATATTTTTACAGAGGTTATTACCGTGAAATATCTTGTAGTTTTATGTGACGGAATGTCAGACGAACCGATCGAGGCGCTCGGCGGTCAAACTCCTATGGAAGCCGCAAAGAAGCCTGTTATGGATTCTCTTGTAAAGTCGGCTCTCGTGGGAACTGTTCTCAACGTACCCGCGTCTATGAAGCCCGAAAGCGATACCGCAAATCTTGCTGTGCTTTCATACGACCCGCTTATCTATTCAAAAGGCAGAAGCTCGCTTGAAGCACTCAGTATGGGGCTTGATATGTCCGAAACGCAGACGGCTATCCGCTGCAACGTGGTTACCCTTTCCGAAGAGGAAGAAAACTACGAGGACAGACGTATGCTCGACCACAGCGCAGATGAGATCTCGTCCGAGGAAGCCGCAGAGCTTATAAAGGCTATCGACGCAGAGCTTGGAAATGAGGTCAGACGATTCCACCCGGGCGTAAGCTACCGCCACTGTCTTATGTGGGACCACTGCCCCGAGGTGCTCGACTTCGACCGTCCGCACGACATAATCGGTCAGTGCATAAGGGATCACCTTCCCGCAGGCGAGGTCGGTGCTGTTTATCTCGATCTTATGAAGCGCAGCTACGACATCCTCGTTAACCACCCCGTAAACGAGGCGCGCCGCGCAAGAGGTCTGAAGCCCGCAAACTCGATATGGCTCTGGAGTCCTGCCGTAAAGCCTTCTCTCCCCTCTTTCGAGGAAAAATGGAAGAAGCAGGGTTCTGTTATCTCTGCCGTTGACCTCATAAAAGGCATCGCTATTTGCGCGGGTATGGAGTCAATAGACGTCGAGGGCGCAACGGGAAATTACAAAACTAACTACACAGGCAAGGCAAACGCCGCAATAGACGCATTTGAGCGCGGAAAGGATTTCGTTTACGTCCACCTCGAAGCGACCGACGAATGCGGACACCGCGGCGAAATAGAAAACAAGGTATTTGCAATCGAGCAGATTGACCGCCTTGTTCTCTCCCCCTGTCTTGAATATCTTAAATCGACGGGCGAGCCCTTCAAAATTATGGTTCTTCCCGATCACCCCACACCTATCTGCACACGCACACATTCTCCGAAGCCTGTTCCTTTCTTCATTTACAGCTCGGAGTACGTTTACAACGGCGCACAGTACTTTACCGAAGCGACCGCCGAAAAAACAGAGCTTTATATTCCCGAAGGGCATCACCTTCTGAACATTATGTTCGGCGAGAAAAATGCTCCTATCGACCCCGAGATCGACTCTGCCGTATGGAATCGCTTTGAACACGTCGAAGCGCACGAAGAAAAGAAGGGCGGACGCTCACTCGGCTCGATGCTCTTTGACTGGGTGGACATTCTCACCATCTCGCTTGTCGTTGCGATACTTATTATGTCCTTTCTTTTCAGAAACTCACCCGTCGTAGGCACGTCTATGCAGCCGACACTTGATCAAGGCGACGTACTTCTTATATCAAGAACGCTCTACACGCCCGAGCGCGGCGACATTATCATAATTCAGGAAGAAGATGAGCCCTGGGAGCCTCTTGTAAAGCGCATTATTGCAGTTGGCGGAGAGAATATCAAGATCGATTACAAAACGGGTATGGTTTTTGTTGACGGAAAACAGCTCGAAGAGGATTACATCCAGGAGCTTACTCAGATATTCGTGCACGAAGGTGATTTTTGTCAGCCCGACGAAAACGGTATCTGGGAAGGAACTGTCCCCGAGGATCATTTTTTCGTTCTCGGCGACAACAGAGTTGTTTCCAAGGACAGCCGCGCTATCGGTTATATCAGCAGAAATCAGATCGTCGGAGAGGCAGTATTCCGCGTTTTTCCTATGAACTCCGACAAATTCGGTTTTCTTGACTGATTTTTCATTTTAAAACACGTTTAAAGGATTTTACCTATGCCAAGTAATATAATTCAGTGGTTTCCGGGTCATATGGCGAAAACAAAAAGACTCATTACCGAATGTCTGCCTCTTGTTGACATCGTTATTGAGATACTTGATGCGCGTATTCCCCTGTCATCACAAAATCCCGATATTAACAAAATTTGTGCAAACAAGCCGAGACTCGTTATACTGAGCAAATCGACTCTTGCCGATCCCGTTGCAAACGACAAGTGGCGCGCATACTTTAAGCACTACGGCGGCTGTATCGTTGCCGACTTCGTTACGGGCGCGGGAATGAATCAGATCGCCCCTGCTATCCGCGAAATTCTTTCCGAAAAGATAGCACGTAACGAAAACAAGGGTATGGTGGGAAAGGCTATACGAGCTATGGTCGTCGGAATACCGAACGTTGGAAAATCGTCCTTTATAAACCGTTTTTCAGGCACGAAAAAGGCAAAGGTCGAGGACCGTCCGGGCGTTACCGTCGATAAGCAGTGGGTCAAAAGTCAGGGCGGAATCGAGCTTCTCGATATGCCCGGTGTGCTTTGGCCTAAATTCGAGGACGAGCGCGTTGGTGAAAACCTCGCTATGACGGGTGCTATCAAGGACGCTGTGGTAAACACTGACGAGCTTGCTATCGCTCTTTGCTCTCGCCTCAGAGTTACCGCTCCCGAGCTTCTTTGTGCAAGATACAAGCTCGGCACTCCCGAAGCCATCGAAGGACTTACCGATTTTGAACTTTTTGAGCTTATCGGCAGAAAACGCGGTTTCCTTATCTCAGGCGGAGAAATAGACTATGAGCGCACGTCAAGAATTCTTCTCGACGAATTCCGCGGAGCAAAAATAGGACGCATCTCGCTCGAGCTTCCCGAACAATTCCAGTAATTTGAGGAGAAAATTATGCCCTCTTACGAATACGAAAACAAATATCTCGCCGAAGGCTTTACCTGTATTGCGGGTACTGACGAAGCAGGCAGAGGTCCGCTGGCTGGCCCTGTATGCGCGGCGGCTGTAATACTGCCAAACGGTCTTGAAATAGAAGGACTTAACGATTCAAAAAAAATATCCGAGAAAAAGCGTGATATGCTTTTCGACATCATCTGCGAAAAGGCCGTTTCCTACGGTATCGCCTACGCAAGTGTCGAAGAGATCGACGAGCTTAACATACTTAATGCTTCACAGCTTGCTATGCGCCGCGCGGTCGATATGCTTACTCCCAATCCCGACCTTGTAATAGTTGACGGAAATATCGCGCGAGGCTTTGACTGCAAGGCAGTTACTCTCATAAAGGGCGACGCGATTTCAATGTCTGTTGCCGCCGCCTCGATTCTCGCAAAGGTCAGCCGTGATAGAGTATGCGCCGAGCTCGACAAGCAGTACCCCGAATATATGCTCGCAAAGCACAAAGGCTACAGCACGAAGCTTCATATGGACCTTGTTCGCAAATACGGTCCTTCGCCCATTCACAGAAAAACATTTCTTAAATTTTTAAATAAGTAAAAATGGCTGAAAATTCTGCAAAATCAAGCCGCTCACTCGGACGCGCGGGAGAATCTGTCGCCTGCGACTTTCTTGTGAAAAACGGATTTTCTATAGTCAAGCGAAATTATACAGTTCGCGGCGGCGAAATAGATATAATCGCCGAAGATGAAAAATATATTATCTTCGTAGAAGTCAAAACACGCACGGCGGGACGCTCGGTAGAAAAATACGGGCGCGGTGCTACCGCAGTAAACAACGTAAAAAAAGAGCATTTTCTCTTTGCGGTAAAGAGCTATATGAGAGCCTTTCCATCGAAAAAAAAGCCGCGCATAGACGTTATTGAAATAACTCTTGAAAATTTCGAGGGCTGTGTTGCCACGAAAATTTCTCACTTCCCAAATGCTTTTGGCGACAGCCGTTAAAAAGGAGCTTTTTACATGAGGCTTTTCGACCTTCACTGCGATACGCTTACCGAGATATATTCAAAAAAGGAGAACATTCTCTCAAACACCTGCAACATATCTCTTGATCTGACCGAAGGTTTTGACAGTTATTTTCAGGTGCTTGCCGTTTGGAGCAGTCCGAAGCTGACAGACGACGAGCTGTATAGCAGATTTTTTGACACGATTGACCACTTTAAAAGCACTTCCTTCCCTCTCCCAAAGAATTTCGGATACATATTTGCGCTCGAGGGCGGAAATCTTATAGGAAACGATGTTTCGCGTATCGACACTCTTTACGAGCACGGAGTGCGTATTTTCACTCCCGTATGGAGCGACCTTTCGCAGATCGGCGGTGCTTTTAATACCGATGAAGGACTCACAGAGCTTGGCAAGGCTGCCGTGAAGCGCTGCTTCGAGCTTGGCATCATTCCCGACGTATCACACTCATCGGACAAGAGCTTTTTTGACATTTTTGAGCTTTCACAGGCGTGCGGAAAGCCTTTTATCGCGAGTCATTCAAACTCGCGCGCGGTATGCCCACACAAGAGAAATCTCACCGATGAAATGACTAAAATCATAATAAAAAACAGCGGTCTTATCGGAATTTCTATGTATTCTCCTCATCTGAGCGAGAAGGAAGATCCGACGATCGACGACATATACCGCCACGTAGATCATTATCTCTCTCTCGGCGGTGAAGATACCCTCGCTTTCGGTGGCGACCTCGACGGCACGGGCGACGTTATGCCCAAAGGAATAAGAAGAGTAAACGATTTTGAAAAGATATATTCGTATTTAATCAAAAAGCTGCCCGAGGGTACGGTAAATAAAATAATGTTTGAAAATGCTCACCGCTTTTTTGAAAGAAACGGTGTAACAATACAAAAATAAATCATTTATCATTTGAAAGGACAAGCAAAGAAAATGAATTATATAAGCACAAGAGGTCAAAGCGCACCTGTAAGCGCGGCTATGGCAATAAAACAAGGAATTGCACCCGACGGCGGTCTTTATATGCCCGAGAGTATTCCCGCGCTCAGCGCAGATACTTTGAAGGAGCTTTGCTCGCTTTCTTACAGCGAAAGAGCGGCTAAAATAATGTCGCTTTTCCTCACAGATTACACCTATGACGAGCTTCTTTCCGACTGCAAGGAGGCTTACGGAGATAATTTTGACGGCTATGCCGCGCCTGTCGTAAGCGTAGGCGACCAAACAAGAGTCCTTGAGCTTTGGCACGGTCCTACCTGCGCATTCAAGGATATGGCGCTTCAGATCATGCCCCGACTTCTCTCCCGTGCGCTTACAAAAACAGGCGAAGAGCGCACCGCGCTCATTCTCGTTGCCACCTCGGGCGACACAGGCAAGGCCGCTCTTGAAGGCTACCGCGACATTGACAAGATAAAGATCTCGGTATATTACCCTGTAAACGGAGTAAGCCGCGCGCAGAAGCTTCAGATGACCACTCAGGAAGGCGCAAACGTAAACGTATGCGCGATAAACGGCAATTTTGACGACGCTCAGAACGGCGTAAAGAAGATATTCGGCGACGCCGATTTTGCCGCAGAGCTTGACAAAAAAGGCTACTTCCTTTCAAGTGCGAACTCTATAAACTGGGGCAGACTCGTTCCGCAGACTGTTTACTATATTTCCGCGTGGTGCGACCTCTACAACAAGGGCGAGATCGCTTTCGGTGAAAAAATAGACGTATGCGTTCCTACAGGAAATTTCGGTAATATCCTTGCCGCTTACATCGCAAAGCTTATGGGACTTCCCGTTGGACGCTTCATCTGCGCGTCAAACTCGAACAACGTGCTTACAGACTTCTTTAAGACGGGTACGTATGACCGCAACAGAGATTTCCACGTAACTATTTCGCCATCGATGGACATACTTATTTCGAGCAATCTTGAAAGACTTCTCTTCCTTGCCGCAGGCGCTGAGAAGACGAGAAATTATATGGCATCTCTCGCAAAAGACGGAAGATATACTCTCGACAGCGAGGATTATACTAAAATTGCTTCCGAATTCGTAGGATATTTCACGTCGGAGGACGAGTGCCGCGATGAGATAAAGTCTATATTTGGCACTTACTCCTATCTCGTTGACACACACACGTCGGTTGCACTTTCAGCCGCAGACCGCTACGCAGCCGAAAATTCTGACGCAAGCGCTAAGATCGTTGTGGCTTCTACCGCAAGTCCTTACAAGTTTGCTTCGTCCGTTGCAGGCGCGCTCGGACTTGAGATCTGCGACGATGATGCGAAGATATTTGAAGCGCTCAGCGTTTATACAAGTACAAAAGTACCAAAGCAGCTTTCCGACGTACTTACAAAGGAAATACGCTTCAAGACTGTTATCGACCCCGAGGACATGAAGGCTTCGGTAATCGATTTTATTTCTTGATTTAGGAAACTTTTTGAAAAAAGTTCTCGGGGCCCTGCCCCGAGCCCCGCAAAGAACCTTTTTGAAAAAAGGTTCTTTGAATTCCAAAAACTTTGCTAAAAATAAAGCGGGTGCCGAGGACGTCGTCCGTTACAAAACGACAAAGCATCGGTCTATATGGAAGTTTTCATTCGGACAACATCTGAATGAAAACTGTCAATCGCTACCGCAGGCATCAATTTTTACATTATAACCTTAGGCTCAAAGGTCGCGCACACGGTATCGACCGACGAGCTTGCGTACCCGGGTCCTACCTGCACGCTTGGCGCTTTACAGCGGCTTATGCCGTCGTGCCAACGGCAGTTCATAACTCCGCACACTATCGGTCGCGCGCTCGCTTCTCTTGCAAGCTCCTTCCGCTCGGCTTCGTATTTTTTCTTTTCTATAAAAATATCTGTCATAAGATAAAACATTCCTTTCTTATCGACTGCTATCGACTCTCTTTGTTTTTTTGTTTCGGTTAATATCTTTTCCGAATACGGTCAAGTTTATACCCAAGTATTTATAGGAGAACAGTATATGGCACTCTACGCTATTGCAGATACGCATTTATCTCTTCTCGTTCCCAAACCAATGGATATATTCGGAAACCGTTGGAAAGGATACGTCGAGAAGCTTTCATCTCTTTGGAAAAATATTGTAAATGATGCCGACACAGTCATTATCGCAGGCGATATATCTTGGGGAATGACGCTTGAGGAGTCGCTTGAAGATCTGCGCTTTATTGACGCACTTCCCGGAAAAAAGGTGCTTCTTCGCGGAAATCACGACTACTGGTGGTCAACACCCTCGAAGATACGCGCTTTTTTCGAAGAAAACGGTATAAAAACGATATCGATACTTCAAAACGATTCTATGATCTGCGAAAACACGCTTATCTGCGGAACTCGCGGCTGGTACAGCGACGAAGCAAGCGCAAAGGAGGACGCCGATTTTGACAAGATCACGGCAAGAGAGGCACTCCGCCTTGAAATGTCGCTTGAAAGCGGCGTAGGCAAGGGTGGATATGATGAAATAATCGTATTCACGCACTTTCCTATCGTTCTCGGGGATTTCGTTTCGCGCGAAATGCTCGATATTCTTCACAAATACGGTGTGAAACGCTCATTTTTCGGTCATATACACGGAAAATATGCGATCCCGAAGTCATTTTCTTACGAGGGTATTGAGTTTTCCCTTGTATCTGCTGACTTTCTTGATTTCAGACCAAAGCTCATTTCAGGATAAATTTGCCTGTTTTTTGTGATTTTTTCACGAAAAACTATTGACAAATTTGTGCTTTTAGCGTAAAATAATTAGGTATGTATATAATTATGTAAAATAATCGGAGGTAAAAATAAAATGAATCTCAAAAATACAACAAATCCCGAAAAGAACGTTGCCGTTCTTGAATTTGTGATCGACAAGGAAACCTTTGACCAAGAAGTTACAAAGGTATTCGAAAAGAAGAAGGCTGACATTACCCTTCCCGGCTTCAGACGCGGTAAGGCTCCCCGCCATCTCATCGAAAAGATGTACGGCGCGGCTACATTCTACGACGATGCTCTCGCAGCTCTCGTTCCCGCAGCATATGCGCAGGCTCTTAAGGAGTCGGGCGTAGACGCTGTAAGCGGTCCTGAATATGACATTAAGTCTATCGACGAAAACGGAGTTACAGTTACAGCAAAGGTCTTCACAAAGCCCGAGATTAGTCTCGAAGGCTACAAAGGTCTTGAGCTTACTCGCAAGGTAGCTCCCGTTACAGACGAAGAAGTTGAAAACGCTCTCAAGGCTGCACTCGAAAAGAACGCAAGAGTCAGCGACGTTGAAGGACGACCCGTAAAGAGCGGCGACACAGTTAAGATTAACTACAAGGGTATGCTCGACGGTGTTGCTTTCGAAGGCGGCACAGCTGAAAATGCAGACCTCAAACTCGGCTCGGGTCAGTTTATCCCCGGATTTGAAGAACAGGTACAGGGACATAACATCGGCGAAAGCTTCGACATCGACGTTACCTTCCCCGAAGAATACGGCGCATCTGAGCTTGCAGGCAAGGCTGTCGTATTCCACATCGACCTTCTCTCCGCAACCGAAACAATTCTTCCCGAAGCAGATGACGAATTTGCAAAGGACGTTTCCGAATTTGACACACTCGATGAATATAAAGCAGATCTTAAGGCTAAAATCGAACGTGAGCACAACGACGTTGCTATGAGAGACGTTAACGAAAAGATGGCAAACGCTCTCGGCGAGCTCGTTACAGACGAAATTCCCGAGGTTATGTTTGATAACGAAGTAGAAAACCTTATTCGCGACTACGACGGACGTCTTCGCTCCATGGGTATGAAGCTTGACGATTACCTCAAATACACAGGCGGCTCTCTTGACAGCCTCAGAGAAGAAATGCGTCCCCGTGCTATCGCACAGGTCAAGACTCGTCTTGCTCTTGAAACAGTTGCTGCAATCGAAAAGATCGAAGCTACCGAAGAGGAAGTTGAAGCAGAGTTTACTAAGATCGCTGAAAGCTACCATATGGAAGTTGAACAGGTTAAGATGTATATCGCATCTGAAGATCTTAAGAAGGACCTTGAAGTTCAGAAGGCTGCAGACTTCGTAAGAGATAACGCTGTTATCACAGACGTTGAATAATTCTATTCTGTTTGGAATATAATAGAATATTACCCGCAAAAATCGCAAATACCGCAATATCAAGGAGGGTTTTAAAGTGCCACTTGTCCCAACAGTAATTGAACAGACAGGCAGAGGAGAACGCGCATACGACATCTTTTCACGCCTGCTCAATGACAGAATCGTATTCCTTTGCGACGAGGTAAACGATGCAACCGCATCTCTTGTAGTTGCTCAGCTTCTTCTGCTTGAAGCGCAGGATCCCGACAAGGACATCAGTCTTTACATCAACAGTCCCGGCGGATCTGTATCGGCAGGACTTGCTATCTATGATACAATGAATTTCATAAAATGCGACGTATCTACTATCTGTGTAGGTATGGCGGCAAGTATGGGTGCTTTCCTGCTTTCGAGCGGTGCGAAGGGCAAAAGATTTGCTCTTCCCAACAGCGAAATTATGATCCATCAGCCTCTCGGAGGTATGCAGGGTCAGGCAAGTGATATTAAGATCCACGCAGACCATATCTTAAAGACCCGTGAAAAGCTTAACAAAATCATGGCTGAAAACTCGGGCAAGCCGCTTGAAATCATCGAGCGCGACACTGAACGCGACAACTTCATGTCGGCTAAGGAGGCTGCCGCTTACGGACTTATCGATCGCGTGATCGAAAAAAGAAATTAAAAAGATAAAAGCCGTATTTCATTTACCGTGAATACGGCTTTTAAATTACTTTTACTATTTTACCCTCTACTCCACTCAGGAAAGGATATTTTTAATATATGGCAAACAACATTCCACCCAGAGACACAGAAAACAGACACCGCTGCACATTTTGCGGAAGACTTGAAAGCGATGAGCTTCTCTTTATAACCTCTCCCATAGCAAACGCTTTTATCTGCTCTGACTGTGTTGACACCTGCGCAGACATACTCGACGAGCAGCGCGAGGAAACCGTTTCTCTCGAAGACGGAAATCTCTCTCTCGAAACGCTCCCGAAGCCTATTGAGATAAAGAATATGCTCGACAACTACGTTATCGGTCAGGACGCCGCAAAAAAGGCTCTCTCGGTAGCAGTTTACAACCATTACAAGAGAATACTCACATCTGACAAAACCTCGGGCAAGAAGCGCAGAAAAAAGAAGGAAAGCACCGAAGAAAAGGTAGAAATTCAGAAGAGCAACGTCCTTCTGCTCGGTCCTACCGGTGTAGGAAAGACATTCCTCGCGCAAAATCTTGCAAGATCGCTTAACGTTCCCTTTGCTATTGCGGACGCTACGACGCTTACCGAAGCAGGATACGTCGGTGAGGACGTCGAAAACATTCTTTTAAAGCTTATACAGGCAGCTGACTACAACGTAGAGCTTGCCGAAAAGGGTATAATTTATATCGACGAGATTGACAAAATTTCGAGAAGAAGCGAAAACCGCTCGATCACCCGCGACGTATCGGGCGAGGGTGTTCAGCAGGCGCTTCTCAAGATCCTCGAGGGTACTGTTTCGAACGTTCCCCCGCAGGGCGGACGCAAGCACCCCAACCAAGATTTTATTCAGATAGACACCTCGAATATCCTCTTCATCTGCGGCGGTGCTTTCGACGGTCTTCAGGAAATTATCGAAAAGCGCAGAGGAAATCAAGTAATCGGATTTAACAGCGAGATAATGACAAAATCCGAGAAAGGAAACTCGAACATCCTCCGCGACGTTACTCCGCACGACGTTGTAAAATACGGTCTTATTCCCGAGCTTATCGGACGTCTGCCCGTTATCGTCAGCCTTGACAGTCTTGACACCGATATGCTTTCGAGAATTCTTACCGAACCCAAAAACTCGCTCACAAAGCAGTACAAGGCTCTTCTCGGAATGGATAAGGTCGAGCTTATATTTGAAGACGATGCTATCCGCGCTATCGCTGCACGCGCTATTGAGCGTAACACGGGTGCGCGCGGTCTTCGCTCTATACTCGAAGAAATAATGCTTGACATTATGTACGAAATTCCCTCACAGGAAAACGTAGAGAGCGTTACGATAACAGAGGGCGTGCTGACAAAGGGCGAAAAGCCGCTTGTTAAGTACAAAGCACCCGAAGAAAAGTAAATTTACAGCCGATTTCGGCACGGAGGTTAGCGTGAAAGCTTAGAACTTCCGAACTTAAAGTCCACTGTTTCACGCTCAAATCAACCCTAAAAATGTGACCCAACCCATTTTTGTCGCAGAGCGACTCTGACTGATTTCAAAATATATTTGCACCGCCGCAGAGCGACGGAATGGAGGTTTAAATGTTAATAGATCCTCATATTCATACCAAAGGAATAAGTCCTTGCAGCCGTGTTCCCGCAGATGAGCTTGTCGATATTTGTCTGCGCGACAAAATGGACGGCATCGTTCTTACAAACCATTATAAGCACTATTATTACGGCGATGATACCCCCTTTTCCGAATGGATAAAGAAATATGCCGAGGAATATTATATCACCAAGGAATTCGGGGATAAAAACGGTCTTAAGGTCTTCTTCGGTCTTGAGGTAACACTTAAAGAAAACGAGCGAATAGACTATGTAATTTACGGCCTGCCCGAAACTGTCGCAGTCGACTCTCCCCCTCTTTGCTCGTTTACTCAAAAGGAGCTTTTTGAGTTCTGCGTAGCCAACAACGCTCTGCTCTATCAGGCGCACCCATTTAGGCGCGGAACGCTCCCGCAGGACCCGCGCTATCTGCACGGTGTTGAAATAAACTGCCACCCCGTCTATGATTACAATGACGAAAAAGAAGTTCGTGAATTTGCAAAGGCAAATTCGCTTAAGCTCTCGTGCGGCTCTGACTATCACGGCGACACGTACAAACCTCACTGCGGAATCTACGTGCCCGACGACATAAAGGATACCGTCGCGCTTGCAGAGTTTTTACGAAGCCCCGAGCAGTGCGAGCTTGAGGTTCATACAATAATTCCCAACTGGCGCGAAAAACACAAGTGCGGAGAGATACTTACGAAATAGCTTTAATTAGTCTGTTATTGACTTTTTCTCGTAAGTATGGTAAAATATCCTCAGCATAATATGCTAAATCATAAAAAGGAGATTGAAAAATGGCAAACACACCTATTAAAAATCAGCTTCCCGAGCGTGAGCTTTACGAGCAGAAATATCGCTCTTCAAGAATGAATCTGTTGCTGGTCGTTATTTTCACAGTAGTGAATTTAATTCTTCTCGTTACAAATACAGATACATATTTTCTCTTTTCCGCGTTCATTCCCTACTTTATAACACTTATGGGAATGTCGGTATGCGGACTCTTCCCCAAAGAATATTACGAAGGGCTTGAAGAAATAGTCTTTCTTGACAAATCGGTATTTGCAGTCCTTCTCGTAATTTCAATAGTGCTTACTCTTCTCTATCTTCTCGCGTGGTTTATGTCAAACAAAAACCGCGTAGGTTGGCTTATCTTCGCTCTTGTATTCTTCGGCATCGACACTCTTGGAATGTTTTACATAAACGGAATCTCTATCGAGTCCGCTTTTGATATTTTGTTCCACGCTTGGGTCATCTACTATCTTGTTGTAGGAATCAGCGCTCACTACAAGCTCAAAAGGCTTCCTGTCGAAGAAGAAACGGTGTCCTTACCCGAAGAAAATACCGTCGATAAAATAGAGTCTGACGAAGAAGCTTCTGAATACATTGACGAAGAAATAGAGGATTCCCCTATACTGCGAAGAGCTGACACCGAAGCAAAGTTCAGAGTTTTACTTGAAGCAAAGGTTGATAATTACCAGATATGCTACAGAAGAATAAAGCATACAAACGAGCTTGTTATAAACGGCAACGTGTATGCCGAGCTCAAAGGCATAATCGAAAGTGAACATATACTTGGTGCAGTAGTTGACGGACATATCATAGAGGCGTCTTTTAACGGCACACACAGCATCATCGAGTTCGATGGAAAAATGGTAGCGAAAAAGATAAGACTTTTCTGATTTTATAAAAACGACAGAGGATCTTTAAGGTTCTCTGTCTTCTTTTTTGTCAAAATGCTCTTTTTTGAATATTATGTATTGATATTTCAAAAGGAGCAGATAAAATGCCTAAAAAAGATACACTCGCTTTTCCAAACTCGAAATTTTCGAAAATCACTCTATCAGAGCGCAAAAACGCTTATTTTGCGGCATCAAATACAGCCAAGGGGTTTGTTTATGATTTTGAAGAAATATTCAGATCCTGCAAAAAAATACTGATCCTCAAGGGCGGTCCGGGTACGGGGAAATCAACCCTTATACGTGCTGTTGCCGCTGAGGCTGTCAATCGCGATACACACGTAGAATATTTCTACTGCTCATCTGACACAAATTCGCTTGACGCAGTTATTATCGGAGATAGTGATATTGCTGTCATCGACGGTACATCTCCGCACATTATCGACCCCAAAATCCCCGGAGTAAAGGAAGAAATCATAAACCTCGGACAGTTTTGGGACTCTTCAGTTTTAAAAGAGTCATCTTGCGATATAAGATATTATCTCGACAAAATAAGCACTCTTTACAAGCAGGTCTACGACTCTATGGCAGTAGCAAGCTCTGCTGACAGTCTGTCAGAAAAGCTTGTTTTGCGGCACACAGACATCGAAAAAATGAGCTCTGCCGCAGAGCGTATCGTGCGCTCATATTCACCTGATACGCTGCCTATACGTCCGCGCAGGGTATCGGCTTTCGGAGTTCACGGATACACCCTGCTCGACAGTTACGAAAGACTCGCCGAGGATATATATACCTTCAGGGACAGATGGGGCGTTTCGCATCTTTTCCTTGACCTTATCAAAGAAAAACTCGAGAAAAAGGGTGTGGGATTTGATTTTTCTCGCTCTCCGATATTTGACAAGACAGACGCTATACTGCTTCGCGGTGAGGGTGTCGTCTTTCTTCCTGTCGCGAGCGACGCGGGCAAAATAATAAACACCGAAAGGTTTATTCGCAGTAGTATTACCACCGAAAAGGAGGACATAAAACAGCTTAGGCTCATATCGTCTGCTGCTGTCAAAATGGCAGAAAAAAAGCTCTCCGTTATCGGAGAGCTGCACGATGAGCTTGAAAAAATTTATATTTCGGCTATGGATTTTAAAGAGCTTGGAAGCTTCACAAGACGCATCCTCATTTCACTTTTTAAAAATCAGCCCTACCCAGTGCGCCCGTAACACAGGCAAAAATGCCTCTGCCCATAAGTCTTTCACAGGCGGCAGAGGCATTTTTCTTGTCCTCGAAAAATGCATATACCGCACTTCCGCTTCCGCTCATAAGTGCTGACAGAGCGCCGAATTTTAAAAGCTCTTCCTTTATAGATCTTACCTCGGGAACTTCGCTTATCACAGAGTCTTCAAAACGGTTGAAAAGCAGTTTCGTAAAGGATCTATTCCCGTTTTCAATTCTTTCTATCATTTCGTCGGCGCTTTTTGGGGTATAGTGGGGCAGTTTATCAATATCCGCATATGCTTTTGCAGTGTTTACCCCCTCTTTACCTTTGGCAACCACGATAAACATATCCTTCGGTATCTCAGAGGCGGGAGAGAGTATTTCGCCTATTCCCTTCGCGCGCATACAGCCGCCGTACATACAAAAAGGGACGTCCGCACCTATGGACAGCGCGATATTATCGAGTGTTTCCTTATCGCCTATCTTGAACATGTCTTCAAGGGCGCGCAAAACTCCCGCGCCGTCCGTGCTTCCTCCGCCGAGCCCTGCAGAAACGGGGATCTTTTTGTCTATAATAATAGAGATATCGTATCCCTTTATTCCGAAGGTTGACATATATTTCTGCGCCGCGCGGTATGCAATATTTTTTTCGTCGGTCGGTATCGGTGTGCCGCCATTTGACGTGAGCCTTATATTTCCCTCTCCGCGCCTTACGTCAATAGCGAGAGTATCGGCAAGAGATACCGTGTGCATCAGGGTGTCGAGCGTGTGATAGCCGTCTTCCCTTCTTCCCGTTATTTCGAGAAAAAGATTGATTTTTGCGGGACAAACAATGTTTTTTATCATATTTAACCTCAAAAAAGTTAATTAACAAGCTTTAACAAAGGATTTTTCTTTACCTTCACGGCGTCCTTCGGGCAAAGCTCCTGACAGCAGAAGCATTTTATACAGTCCGATTTTTTTATGTATGCTATCTTATCCTTTATGACTATCGTTTTGGCGGGACAGGAGCGCATACACTCTCCGCATCCGACACATTTATCCTTATTTATAACAGGTCTTGGGCGAAGCCACTCCATAACCTTTCCGCCAAAGAGCTTTGAAAGTATGGTTATCGCGCTACGGTTTCTGTCCGAGCTATCGGGAAGACGGAAATCCTCGCATATGAATTTTTCATATTCGTCGCCGATCACCTCTATTTCGGACGGGCTCTCGGGCAGGTATCCTCTCTTTTTTGCTTCCTCACAGGTCGAAGACAGGTCTTTCATACCGATAACGGCGGATGCTACGAGGTCAAGTGCAAACGGGTCGCGTGAAACCCCTATAAATCCGAGCTTTTTCGGCTTACCGTTGGTAGGACCGTTGCCCTCCATAGCAATAACCGCGTCCATAACGTTTATTATTTCCGTTCTGTCGCAGAGTGTTTTGCAAAGGTCGCATATCATCGCAGAAAAATCGGTAAGATTTGGGTAAAGTGCGTGCATCTCTATCTTTTCAGTGCCCGGTACAACTCCGAAAAAGTTTTTGACTGCTCCGCTCATACCCGTAAGATTATGAGTTTTGAGCTTGCAGATATTTATAATAACGTCGGCTTCGGCGATCGGTGTTATTATATTGAAAATTCTGTTTTTATCCTCGCCGCTTGACTGCACGTGCTTTGCTGACAGGTCAAAATTCAGCTTTGCGCCCGAATTTTCAGCGGCAATATCCATTTTGCCCACCTTATACGATGCCCGTATCGAGCTATCCGTATAGATACCCGCAGGACTCTCCGCTATCGTTACCGACTTTGCACCGAGAGAAAAACACAGCCTTGCGACCTCCTGAGCGACAGTCGGATTTGTTGTTCCTGCCGCCGAAATATCCATTTTTCTTACAAGATTGGGCTTTATTACCACGTTTTTATCGCGTATTATCTCTGCCTCTCTACCCATATCTCCGAAAATTCTACCGAGTACTTCGCTCACATTATCATTTTCGTAATTTTCGCATGCGCGCAGAAACACCTTACTGTTTTCCTTTATAAACTCATTTTTCGTCATACAACCAAACTCGCTTTTTCTGTTCACCTCGAAAAAGTAAACAATTTATATATTTTTTTAATTTATTATTGATTTGTCTTTTTTTCTGCTGTATAATTATATTAGGCAAGGAAAGGACGTGATACTTAAATGAAAATATCCTTTAACAAAAAATATACCACGATAGCAATATACGCGGCACTGATTATTTTGTTTGCAGTAATCTGCATAAACACTATAATCGTGCGACCCGTCGGTCTTTTCACCCTTTGGGGCAGCATAAAAGAAATAATAAAGACTGTATTCTATGCTCTTGTTATCGCCTATTTTTTAGCGCCCGTTATGGACTTTTTCAGCAAGAAAGCCCTTGTTTTTATTCAGCGAAAAAAGGAAAATCCATTCATTCGCAAGCTGATTTCGCTTGTTCTCACCTTTGCCATTTTCCTTGCTATAATCACAGTTTTTATCTGGTATGTAGCACCGCGCTTTATTGCCAACATCGAAGACCTCGGAAAAGTCCTTACAGGCTACTATAATTCGATAGACTCGCTCATTCAGGAGCTCAGAAGCTCCTCCGAGCTTTTCAACAACATATACACGACCATCATTCAGAATGACAGCGGCACAGAGGTCAGCCTCAGCGACCTTATAAGTCAGGCAATTTCCTCTCTTATAGGAATAATATCAAGTGCATCCTCGTATATTATAGCTTTTATTACCACCTTTGTCAATGAGGTAAAGACTCTTTTCGTCGGAATATTCCTCTCGGTATATTTCGTTTATTACAAGGATTCCCTTATAAATCAAGTAGGGCGTTTTGCTAAAGCATTTTTACGTCCCGGCACACGTAAGTATCTCTATCACGTAGTAGAGGATATTGACATAAAATTCGCGAAATTCCTTCGCGGAAAGGCTGTTGATTCTACGATCGTCGGAATCGTTCTTTATATATGCTACAAGATCGTAGGAGTGCCTTACGCCGAAATATTTGCCGTTATTGGCGGCGTTATGAATATGATTCCCGTATTCGGTCCGATAATCGCGTCTGTTATCTGCGGATTCATTCTCCTTATCACCGCACCGCAGAGTCTTATCGCTTACATTATAATCGTCGTAGTAGTCGGCGTTATTGACGCTAACTTCGTTGAGCCGAAAATGCTCGGCGATTCGCTCGGACTCAAGCCCGTTTGGATAACTATTGCAATTATCGTAATGAGCTCGCTTTTCGGTATTTTCGGAATGTTCTTCGGAGTGCCGATCTTCGCGGTCATATACACTCTTATCAAAGAAGAGGTTGACAAGCGCGTTGCTATGCGTGAAGCGCGCGAAGCCTACGAAGCGGCACACGCCAAGGCTGATGAAGAAGCTGAGGCGACGGAAACAGAATCTTCCGTCGAAGATGCCGTGGAAGAAACTGCTGAAGAAAGCGCGTCGCAGGAAGACACGAAAGCTAACGAAGAATCTGAAAACGCGGAGAGCGAAGATAATAAATAAAAATGATAAGCCCCGACAGATTTTTAAGGTCTGTCGGGGTCTGTTTTATTCTATAATCCGCCATTTCATAGACCTGGCAATAACGTACGAGCCCTTTTTCATCGCTTGTGCGCCTGTGTAAATATCATCAATCCAAACAATTAGATTTTCACTGTTAATAAAAACCGAAGTATTTATAATACTGCCGCATTTATTTTGACTGTCTTTTATTTGCCACTCAATAGGGCTGTCAAATTCAATTTCTACCACAGCATCCCAAATACTTGTAAGTAATATCTGAAGAACGAGCTTTGTCTTTTCGGGTTCAAAAAAATGACCTCTCTCTGTTTTTGATATACCGCTATTGATATAATTAACTCCAACAACATATCCATCGTGCAGTGCATTCGTCTTGTCAAGGAAGATATTTATATCTTCGGTACTCCTAACTAAATTAAGCATTATTCTTACTCCTTATCGTTTCGTCGGTTTAGCGTTTGCAGTGCGAAGGCGCAGGGTAAGACCCGTCCCCCTAAAGTACACTCATCAAAGGATCTCCCTTTGGGAGAGCTCCCGCGACAGCGGGTGAGTGGGCTAATCGTTACAATTATTTCCCCTCTCCGTCGGCTTCTCCGCCACCTCTCCCAAAGGGCGAGGCTTCTACTACTCCATTATAATACAAAATCGGCAGAGAAACAGTATCTCTGCCGAAAATTTGTAAATAATGCTATTTTTATTGAACTAACGTCTATTATTCCTCGTCGATTCTCTTATAGAGCATTTCGATCTCGCCGAGAGTAAAGGTCTTCGGCATTTCTACAGGCTTCCACTCGGGTTTGATACCGAGCATCCTTGCAAGGATCTCTGTTCCCTGCGGAATAAGAGGATTAAAGAGGTTTGCCATATTGGCCATAAGATAGATACAGCTTGCGGTGATATTTCCAAACAGCTCTGCGTCTTCCTTTGCTGCTACCCAAGGCTTTGACTCGTCGTAGTATTTATTTGCATACTGAATAACTGTAACCATTTCTTCAGCCGCGCTACGAAGCTCGCCCGCGTCTATCTTGTTTCCGAGCGACTCGTAAAGTCCTTCTACGTATGCCTTGACCTCGGGATCGACTGTTCCCTCGGGAACTACCGAATCAAACTTCTTCTTGAGGAAAGAAAGGTTGCGGTTTACAAAGTTACCGAATCCGCCTACAAGGAATTTATTGTAGGTCTGGATCATTTCGGAAGTAGCGAAGTTAGCATCTCTGCGCTCGGGGTTAAAGAGGATCGTATAGAATCTTATCGCGTCTGCGGGATATTTTTCTGCAAGAGAGTGAACTGTGATTATATTGCCCTTTGATTTGGACATCTTCTCGTCGTTCATATTCATATATTCGCTCGACACGATATGTGTGGGAAGCTGAATATCATCGCTGATCGCCGCAAGGAGCGCGGGGAAAATTACCGTGTGGAAAGGAATATTGTCCTTGCCGTGAATGAAATATGCGTGTATATCGCCCTTATCTGAAATAAAGGATTCGTAGTCCATTCCCTTTTCCTCGCAGACCTGCTTACACATTGTGCAGTATCCGAGAACGGCCTCGAGCCAAACGTAGATTCTCTTATCGTCATATCCGTCAAAGGGAACCTCTACGCCCCAGCTAAGATCGCGTGTTGCAACTCTGTCAGGCAGTCCCTGTGTGAGATACTTCTTTGTTTCGTTGACTGCGTTCCATCTCCAGTTTTTCTCGTTATCAGCGGCAAACTGAGATATTTTATCCTGAAAAGCAGAAAGTTTAAATACAAGGTGCTTATTCTGACGGACTACGGTAGGATTATGACAGGTGCGGCAATGCTTATTTGTAAGCTCCTTTGCATCAAAGGTTGCCGTGCAGTGCTCACACTGGTCGCCTCTTGTTACCTTATGGCAGGAAGGACATTCGCCCTCGAGCTCACGGTCTGCAAGGAACTGTCCGCATGTTTCGCAGTAGTCCTGATCCTCAAGCTGCTCGTAAAGATAGCCGTTATCGTATATTTTCTTAAATATCTTCTTTACTTCTTCCTTATGATAGTCGGTAAAGGTAGCCGAATATCTGTCGTATGTGAAGAGAAGATCGTCAAAATCGCGTGTAAACTCTGCGTGGTACTTCTGCGCTATCGACTCGGGTGTGCATTTTTCTCTCTTGGATCTCTCGGTGATAGGAGTTCCGTGGCAGTCTGTACCCGAAACGTAGATCACGTCATATCCTGCAAGACGTCCGTAGCGTGCGATAACGTCGCCCGGAAGAAGTGCCGCAAGGTGTCCTACGTGAAGAGAGTTATTTGCGTACGGCCACGCGCCGCCTATCCAATATCTTCTATTATTTTTATCAAAGCTTCCCATTATTTATAGCCTGACCTTTCTTTGATTTTTCTTTATTTTATATTGATTTATTTTTTGCTGACTTTTCTATCTTTTTTATCCCTTCGGGAGAAATCACCCGAAACGTCTATAGCAAACATAAGCGGCATTCCGAAGCAGTAGCAAGCGCCTATCTGTCCGAGACCGACGGTTATCATCATAAACCAGAGCGCGTCGTCAAATCCGTATCCGAATTTCAGCACGAAAGGTACGACGAGCGCGTTAAGTATCACAGCGGGAAGTGGCACAAGCCACTTAAACTTGCGAAGCAGATACGAAAGAATTGCCGCGCACAGCGTCGCAAGTGAGCCGAAAACTATATCCGCCCATATCATTCCCGAAACAAACGAGTTTGCGATAATACAACCGATAAAAAGTCCGGGTATCGCCGCAGGGGTGAAATATGGGAGCACGCAGAGCGCTTCCGATACCCTTAGCTGAACAGGTCCTATACTCGTCGGTGCAAATATCAGCGAAACAACGGTATAAACTGCCGCAATCAGCGCGGCGTGGATAATAAAACGGATCTTCTTCCCTGTTTTTGAGTTTAACATTATTAAAAATTCTCCTTAGTTTTGTTTTAAGTGAGGATGGTTACGAACTCACTTTTGTGATATATGAAGCAAACGCAAAGTTTATTTCACACATCACAGTATTTTACCACTAAAACTCAAAAAATTCAAGTCCTTTTCAGTATATATTTTCTTATTCCGAAAAATTCTGCTATTTCACGAAAAGAGTAACACCCCAAAAGGCGCAGTAGGAAGGAATAAACAAAGATAACAAGTGTGATATGGAGGGTAAGAAGGGGTGCATTATACGCACAGCCTACTCCGAGCACCGTAAGCAGAGCTTTCGTAATAAATATTGACAGCGAAACCGTTGCAAGCGGGAGAAAAATCCACTTTATCGGGCGTATTCTGGGGCAGGTCAGCTTTATAAGCCGCGCCGCGCTGAGTGCAGTATTTACTATCTCGCAGAAGATTATTTCTATAACGTATCCGAGCATTCCGATTTTGGGAACAAGCACGAAAACTACTCCGACGCTCAAAATTGAGTCTATGAGATTTACCTTCATTCCATAAAGCTGTTCGTTGAGTCCCTTCAAGATACTGTCTATCGTCGTATCTATAAACATTACGGGCATTATCGGGGCAAGCAGTCTTATATATTGTCCCGCAGTAACGTCTGAATATATTATCTCCCCTATTTCCGAGGAGTAACATATGACTACCCCCGCCGCGCATATTCCGAAGGCAAAGACAAATCTGCACGCCGTTTCGGTTATGCGGTTTATTCCGACACTGTCGCCTGCCGCGCGTTTTTCCGCGACCTCCGGCACAAGAAGTGAGCAAAAAGGGGTAAGAAAAGCGTACGGAAAAAGCACGGTCGGAAGAGCTTTCGCCTGCATGACGCCGTATGCGGATACTGCATCTGACTGCGACATACCGTTTTTCTTAAGTCCGCTTGTGATAAGCAGATGCTCGACCGTTACAAGAGCTGATCTGAAATAAGATGTAAATGCCGTCGGAAGCGCGATATTGAGCATTTTTTTGCGAAGATTCTCACTCTCGCCTTCCCTATATATTTTATAATTTTTCCGTATATCGCTAACGTAAAAAACAAGCAGGTAGAGAAAAGAGATCACCTCGGAGGCAAGTGAGGCAAGAACGACCGTAAGACAGGCTTCCTTCGTGCCCTTGGGTGTCATAAACGAAAGTCCGACGACTGTAAGCGCTACTTTAAGGAGCTGCTGAAATATTTGCGACGATGCGTTTTTTGACACTCTTCTTACCGCCGTAAAGTATCCGCCGAGTGCCGAGGAAAGCGCAACAAACGGAAGAGTAAAGGCGAGCGCTCTGACCGACTCGAGCGTTCTTATATCGCCGAGCATTGAAAGAGAAATAACGCGCGACAGCATAAGAAGGAGAGCCATCGAGCCTACACCGAAAAAGAGCGAATATGCTATACATTTTTTCATCGCGTGGTTAACGTCGCTGTATTTCGCGCCGCCCGAGGCATCTGCAACCATTCTCGTTGCCGTGAGATTTATCGCGCTTGTCGCAAGGGTCGATGCGAGTCCGTATATGCTCAGTGTGAGCGTGAAAAGTCCGAGTCCCTCGCTTCCGAGCTTATCCGAAAGGTAAACGTTAAAATAAACGCTCAGTACTCGCATAAAAAGTGCAGTTATGCTGAGTATGAGCGTATTTTTTATAAAAATTCTTGATTTTCTCATATTTCTCCGCCCTTTTTGATTTCATAGTATATTATGAAAAAGCGGTGGATAATATGACGAGGTGAAGACTTTAGGGCTTCGTGAAAACTTTATTCGAAGAGCGCAGTTTGTGGTTTTGCGTCAGCAAAATGCACACAGCTGTGTGCAAGCGAAACTGCCAAGCGACGCAAAGCGTCGTTTTTTGCCCACAAACCCCATTTAAGAAACTTTTTGAAAAAAGTTTCTTAAAAATCTTCAAAAACTTTGCTGAAAAGAATTAGCAGGAGTGGCATTAGGTATAAAGTCCCGTTGTGCGCTTTGCTATCTTTTCGCCGCGCGTGAAGGCTTTGAATATTTTTTCACATTCTTCTCCCGATTCTTTTGTAAAGGCGAGAAGCGCGAAATCGACGGGCAGCTTACGGTCGCCGATATAGTGCGGCACGCTATTAAGTAGCTCGCTGTAGATCCTGTTATGGCAAATAACGCTGAATTTTATGCCGAGTCTATCGGTAATTTCGCCCTTGCCGCCGCATTTTTCACAGCCGATAGCAGCACGCACGGGGCAGGAGCGCAGAAGCATAAGCGGAAGATATCCGTATGCAAAAAGTCCTGTTTTGGTATTTCCCGACAGCTCTTTTACTGCCGAAAGGGGTATTTCGGGCGAGAGCGTAGCCTCACCTACACCCATTTCTCTGTATTTATCAAGCGCATCCGAATTGACGATATTAAGTCCAAAGCCACCGATTATCTCAAAATTCTTTTCCCTTGCGTATGCTACCGAGCCGATATTATCGCAGAAGAGTGTTTTGATACCGAGCGCTCCGATCTCTTCGATCTTTTCGTCAAGCGCCTCAAAATTATATACAAGCGAGGGGATCTCGGCTACTGTTTTTGAAAAGCCGCCGAGCTTTTCTCTTATTTCCGATTTATTTGACAGTATCTCGCTTATCGGAAGCACAATTTTGTCAGCCTTATCGGCAAAAGAGGATATCTTTTCCCACGTGGGAGATTTTACGTATATTTCTGTTTTTGTGATATTTTTCCGCGGATATTTCTCGATTTGCGGCGTGGAGAATGTGTATTTTACACTTTCGGCACGAAGTGCGCTCAGCTTCTCGGCGACCTCTCTGCGAAGAGCGTTTATTACCGAAGCTCTAACCGAAAGTCCGCTCGGATTTATCACCTTTACACCTTCCATAAGATAAGGTGTTCCGCCGAGGCGCGAGAGGAAATTACTCACAAAGGCTTCGTCTGCGGGAGCTAAGTCCTCATTCGCTACCCCGCCTTCCGCTATGGCAAAGGTCGTATTTATTTTATCAGAAACCGTCAGTTTTGTTTCATTTTCACTTACAAGTAGCTCAAAATCGACAGGAACTCTCTGTCTTTCACGTCTGTAAAGCTCGGACGTTTTCGAGAGCGCCGTCTTTGATGCTTCAACGTCTTCTTTGGTTCTTATACCGAACATATCGCGTGTACGTTTGCCTGTAAGATAGCCGTCTGTAAATCCGCTGCGTGAGAAAATATTTTTGAGAAGCTCTGTATCGGGCGCTCCGCCATCACGCGCCAAAACACAGGCATTTACCGCCGCGGCAACGTATTCGGGGCGCTTCATTCTGCCCTCGATCTTGACCGAGCAGACTCCAGCATCATACAGCTTATCTATCTGCGAAATATATGACATATCCTTAAGCGACAGACAGCTATGCATCTTACCGCACGAGAAATCAAGTCGGCAGGGCTGTGCGCACGCTCCCCTATTTCCGCTCCGTCCGCCGAGCATAGCGGACAGCTCGCAGCGTCCCGATGTGCTCATACAAAGCGCTCCGTGAATAAACGCCTCGAGCTCAAGCTCTTTTGGCGTGTTTTTTCTGATATTTCTTATTTCTTGGGTAGTAAGCTCTCTTGCAAGCACAACGCGCGAAAATCCGAGCCGATATGCTTCGCGCGCACCCTCGGCATTATGTATTGCCATTTGCGTAGATGCGTGCAGCTCTATTTCGGGACAAGCCTTTTTTATATATTTTGCGACGGCGAGGTCCTGAACGATCACCGCGTCTGCTCCCGCCTCGCAAATCTGACTAAGAGAGTCAAAAAGCCCGCTGTATTCGTTTTCGTATACGAGAGTATTGAGCGTAACGTGAAGCTTTACGCCGTAGGTGTGGCAGTATTTTACCGCATCTTTCAGCTCTTCCCTGTCAAAATTCACAGCGCTTGCACGCGCACTAAATTTTTTCAGTCCGACGTAAACGGCGTCTGCTCCGCTTCGCACTGCCGCCACAAGCTGCGGCATACCGCCTGCGGGGGCAAGTATTTCAAGGTCTTTCATAAAAATGTGTCCTTTATTTTTATAGTATAAGTCATTATAACAGATTTTTAGTAGAGTTACAAGTAGCGCGCATAATTTTTAGATAAATATAAAAATAAATATTTATTTCAGTATTTTTTAAATATTTCGCTCATATTCCTTGACTTTATGCGACTCTCGTGATAAAATAGATGTGTATATAATTTTTTAGTTTATATAGGAGGTGCCCGTGAAAGGCAGAATTTTGACGATTGGCAATTCTTACATAGAAATGCATATGCAGACCGCCCGTTTGCCTATTGCAAACCAAACGGTAGTCGAAGACGGCTACGAGCTTCGTCCGGGCGGAAAGGGCGGTAACGCGGCTGTTGCCGTTGCCCGTATGGGACTTGAAAGCGTCTTTTGTACCTGCGTAGGTCAGGATAACGACGGAAACAGACTCCGTAATTTCTATAATTTTAATTCTATAAATACTACCTCGGTCTACGTTGACCCTGCTCACCCCACCGGACTCTCTGTTTATCTTTATGAAAAGCAGTACGATTCAAAAAGAAGAATTATTTATCCCGGGGCTAACAAGAGCTTTTCAATGAGTCAGATAGAAGCGGCTTTCGCTACCTATCCCGATGCAATATATATGACTCTTGAAATTCCTTTCCAGCTTGCTGTCGCTATAACTACGCTTGCAAAATCACACAATATCCCTGTTTTCCTTGATGCTTCACCCGCTCAGCTCGGTCTTCAGCTCGGTCAGCTTGAAAACGTGGAGGTCTTCTTTGCAAGCAAGCAGGAGGTCTATATCCACACGGGTGTAAATCCTACCTCGCTTGAAAACTGTCTTAAGGCTTGCATAACGCTCGGTCAGACTGTCAAGGCAAAATATTACGTTTTGCGTCTTGGCGAAAGCGGTTTCTTCGTTTATGACGGAAAATTCCACAACGTACTCGGTCCTTATAATCTCGACAACGCTCCCTCGAGCGCTTTCGTGGACGTTGAATCTGCGATAGTTTCGTCCGAGTATCTTATAACGCAGGATATAAGACGCGCTTGTCTTGTCGGCTCTGCGGCAAGTAAGATGGCTAAAGAAAAGCACGACATTAAGATCCCTACGCGCGAACAGCTCCGTGAATTCTGCGCAGAAAACGAATACGACATCAAAATTGCCAGAGTATAACTGTATTTCAGAAAGGTCGCTCTTATGGAAAACACCTTCACAAAAGCTTCGGGAACGTTTGAATCCTCAAACAGCCTTGACAATATAGCCTACTATGTATGGACTCCCGCAGGAAACCCGCGTGCTGTCGTACAGATAGTTCACGGTATGTGCGAGCATATGGGGCGCTACGAGGAGCTTGCACAATTTCTTGCCTCAAAGGGAATCGTCGTATGCGGACACGACCTGCTCGGACACGGACACACGGCAAGTTCTGACGAGGATCTTGGATTTTTCGCGTCAAATGACGGCGACAAATATCTGCTTGAGGACGTCGAAAAGCTGCGCTGTATAATGCGAAAAAAATACAGAAGGCTTCCCTATTTTCTTCTCGGCCACAGCTTCGGCTCGTTTATAGCGCGTGCATACGCCGCCGCTTACCCCGAAGAAAGTATAGACGCTCTTATCATTTCGGGTACTTGCGGAGATGATCTTCCCGCAAAAGCAGGAAAGATAGCCGCGAATATAATCTCCTTTTTCAGAGGAAAGCGCCATCGCAGTCCCTTGCTCTTTAAGCTTGCCTTCGGCGGATACAACAAGCGTTTTACAGACGAGATCAAAGAGTCAAAGGGCAACGCTTGGGTAACGACCGACAAGGATGAGCTCTCACGTTACAACAGCGACAAATTCTGTACGTTCAGATTTACCGCGCGTGCATATCACGATATGTTTATGATAATAGACTACAACAAGGGGCACCTCCCGCCCTGTTCGCTCCCCATTTATATCGTTTCGGGAAGCGAAGACCCTGTCGGAGATTACGGACAGGGAGTAAACGCTCTTTACGACAAGTATTTTGATGCGGGAATATCCGATCTGACCCTTAAAATTTACGAAAACGAGCGCCACGAGGTACTTACAGGTCTGAAAAGGCTTGAGGCTTTTGACGACCTTATTGTCTGGATCGACAAGGTAATTGACGCCAAGGTCGAGCTTATGGCGCAAAGTATGCGTATTCTTTAAGCTTATAAAAATCTGCCGCGAATATGCGGCTTTTACGGAGAAAAAAGTGGCAAAAAGAATTTTGGGAATAGACTACGGTCGGGTTCGCACCGGCTTTGCGGTGAGCGACCTTCTCGGACTTACGGCAAACGGTATCGGAACCTTTAAAGCAAGCGGCGACCGCGTGCTTATCGAGCATATATGCGAGCTTGTAAAAGAGCACGACATAAGTGAAATAGTCATCGGCAACCCGATAAATATGGACGGCAGCCGAGGCGACAGCTCATCAAAGGTGCAGTATCTCGCGGGACTTATCGAAAAGGACACGGGGCTTCCCGTAATACTTTTTGACGAGCGCTGTACTACGATGCTCGCTCACAAGATACTTAACGCCACCGACACCCGCGGCGCTAAGCGTAAGAACGTGGTCGATACTCTTTCGGCTCAGATAATACTTCAAAACTATCTTGATACAAAGAAATAAAAATAAAACCGTACAAGTCATTTAGTCGGCTTGTACGGTCTTTTTTTACAGTTCTTCGAACACGTATTTTTCTATGATTTCTTTATTATACTCGATATTTTTTGCAAGATCCGAAAACTTCTTTGCAAATTTCTGAGAGTTTACGTAGTAAACAAATTTTTCAAACTGATTACTGTCGGTCGTCGATGCGTATCCCTTTTCGGGAAGGTCGAGCTTCTTTATTATGAAATAGCAGTCATCGTTTTCGCAGAGCTTTACTTCGTTTTCCTTCATTTCAAGTGCGGCGGCAGTTACCGTCGACGAATGCGAGGTGTAATCGTCCGCGCTTATATAAAATCCGTTAGGCGTTTTTGAGAGCGAAAATCCGAATTCCTTCATATATTTTTCCATAAGGTCGTTCATATTCGCGCCTTCAAGCGCTTCCTTATATACGCTGTCGGCTTTTTCGGTAACGGCTGCCTTCTCATCGTCTGTCAGCTTTTCTGTAAGGTACATACCGTTTGCGTCGGTCTTGCGTGTTCCGTCGTCATTATAAACGTACTTTATATTTTTCAGGAACATTACGTATTTTACGCGCGCGTAGTAGGTCTTGTAGTACTCGTCAAGCTCGGCTTCGTTTGCCGTTTCTTTACCTCTTATTTCATCGTAGAGATACTCATACACCGCGAGATATTCTTCCTCGGCGGTAAAGACCTTCTTTATTTCGCTTATCGTCATACCGTATTTACTTTTAAGCACCTTGACGTACTCCGAGCGGCTTCCGTAATGTCCTATCTGCGCGTTTATATCCTCATTTATCGACTTTTTCGTTTCGTCGCTCAGCTTAAGACCGAGCTCGTCGAAAAGCACCATTCCTATAAGATAAAAGTCTATTCTCGTCTTTATCTGTGTGGATAGATACTCGCCGTTCGTTACTCCTGCCTCGTTCATACTGTTCCAGTATTCAGGGGTGTCCTTTACGTCCGAATAGTGCTCGAGGTAGTAGTCCTTCCAGTTTTTCATCCAGTATGAGTACATACCCTCTGTTATCGTCTTCCCCTTATATTCGAGCACGACCTTTTCTTTATTTCCGCACGCGGAAAACATAGGAAGCATCATAAGCACCGCAAGAAGAAGGGCGGTAAAACGCATAAAGCTACTTTTTTTCATAACATTTCCTTTCAGAATTTATATTCTGTTTCACTGATTTTCACTGATTTTTACTGATTTTATCAAATATTTATCAGCTATTCCAGCCGTTTTCATTGACTATTTGTATATATTCCTTTAACATTTTCTCGGCACAGTCGAGATTTGACTCGTTTTTGAGCGGCTTACACGAAACTGATGGCGATATTCCTGTGCTGAGCAGTATTCTGCCGTTGTTTCTTGCCGCAAGAGCCGACCACGCCGACGCGTTCATCTTCGCAGGGGTGAAGAGCACTCCGCGAGTCTGCGCAGTTATCTTTGAAATGCCGACCTCTGAACCGAGCGCACGAAGCAGAGATATACGCAGAAGATTATCGGTAACCTTTGGCATATCGCCGTATCTATCGATAAATTCGTCTGCCACGTCATACATATCGTCTTTATTTGTTATAAGAGATATTTTCCTGTACGCGTCTATTCTCTGTGCCGAACCCGAAATGTATTTTTCGGGGATATAGGCATCTATACCCATATTCACCGTACATTCTACGCGCTTTTTGACAGCCTCGCCCTTTTCTTCAAGCACCGCCTCGTTGAGAAGCTTCATATACAGCTCATATCCGACGCTCGACATATGTCCGTGCTGTTCAGCTCCGAGTATATTTCCCGCGCCTCGTATTTCCATATCGCGCATAGCGACCTTGAATCCCGCGCCGAATTCGGTGAAGTCGCGTATTGCCGCAAGACGCTTAGATGCGATCTCTGTTAAAACCTTTCCTTTATTATAGGTGAAATACGCGTATGCTCTTCTGCTTGAGCGCCCTACTCTTCCTCTTATCTGATGAAGCTGGGAAAGTCCCATCTTATCGGCATCTTCTATTATAAGCGTATTGGCGTTGGGAATATCAACTCCTGTTTCGATTATGGTCGTGCAAACGAGTATATCAGTCTCACCGCTTATCATCGTCTGCCATATATCTGAGAGATCCTCCTTATCCATCTGTCCGTGAGCAACACGAACGACGGCATCGGGAAATTCCTTTGAGAGTCTTGCCGAAAGCGGATATATTTTCTCTACGTTATTGCAAAGGTAAAATACCTGTCCGCCGCGGTGAAGCTCTTTATTTATTGCGTCGTATATAATTGACATATCGTACTCGGTAACGTAGGTCTGCACGGGCATTCTGTCGCCCGGCGCTTCTTCGAGCACCGACATATCTCTTATACCGCTCATCGCCATATTGAGCGTTCTCGGTATAGGCGTTGCCGTAAGTGTGAGGAAATCGACGTTTCCTACCATTTTCTTGAGCTTTTCCTTTTGCGCGACTCCGAAACGCTGTTCCTCATCGACAATTACAAGTCCGAGGTCTCTGAACTCAATATCAGACGAGAGGATCCGATGTGTTCCTATAAGAATATCGACCTCACCCCTTTTTACCGCGCGAAGTATGATCTCCTGCTGTTTCGGGGATACAACGCGCGAGAGCATTTCGACCTTTATCGGAAATCCCCTCATTCTCGAGGTGAACGTGCGAAAATGCTGCATCGCAAGGATCGTCGTCGGAACGAGTACGGCAACCTGCTTCGAGCCTGCCACCGCCTTGAATGCCGCGCGAAGTGCGACCTCTGTTTTTCCGTATCCTACGTCGCCGCAGAGGAGTCTGTCCATCGGATATGGTTTTTCCATATCGCGACTTACCTCTTCTATTGCCTCGAGCTGTCCTTCGGTTTCTTCGTATTCAAAGCTGCTTGCAAATTCACGGGTGAGCGCATCGTCTGGTCCGAAAGCGTGTCCGGGGCGTCTTAGTCTTGCGGCGTAAAGCTGTATAAGCTCCTTTGCCATTTCTTTTGCCGCCGCCTTGACCTTCGTTTTGGTCTTTGTCCATTCGCCGCCGCCCATTTTCGATAGTCTTACCTCTTTATCGGCAGCTCCTGCGCCTATATATTTGGAGATAGTTTCAAGCTGATTACAGGGCAGGTAAAGCATATCGGTGCCTGCATATTTGATTTTTACAAAATCCTTACGTACTCCCGCGACTACAAGGCTTTCAAGTCCGAGATACTGTCCTATTCCGTGATTTACGTGTACCACGTAGTCGCCGACAGCAAGCTCGCTATACGAAAGTATCGCTTCTCCCGACGATTTTTTTATCTTAGAGCTTCTTGCTGTATGCTTTGTCTTTCTTTGTGCCTGAACGCCCGAGCGGCAAGCAGAGAGAAAGGCGACCTTCATATCGGTAAGCTCAAAGCCCGCGATACCCGGTGCGCAGACAAGGGTAAGCTGCGCTTCTGTGTCATCTATCATAGACGACCTTATTCCTCTGTCGGCAAGCATATTGCTTGTGTTTCTCATACTCGGCTCGCTTTCACAGGCGAGTGTCATCGAAAACGAAAGTCTGTAATAGTTCTCTATTTCCTCGCAGAGAAGGTCGAAATTATCGGCGTATCCCGCGATCTGCTTGGTGCGGAAATTAAATATTCCGAGAAGTCTGACGTCCGCTCCGAGCGAAACGGCAAAAGCATCTACCACTATATTTTTATGCTCGTAAAGAGTCGCGGCAAATTCTTCCTTGCAGATGAAAAGCTCTGAAAAATCGGAAATAAGAAGCTTACTTTCGAGAAGAGTCTTTATATCCTCGCTTTGCTGCCACTCGAAAGCCTTTGCTCTATCAACGCAGGCAGGAAGCTCTATCGTTATAAACAAACTGTCTTCATCAAAATAGTCGAAAAGTGTAGCCCTTTCGGGATAAACGTAGCTTATATACTTATCTATGCACGAGAGGTCGCGTCCGCTTTCGAGTGCCTCTGCCTCAAGGGAAAGCTCGGATGCACTGCGCTCATCCTTTACCTTTCTCGCGTGTTCTCTTATCCTTGCGGCAAGCTCCTTTTTCTGCTCGTCGGTGGCGATAACCTCGCGCACGGGAGATACCGAGATCATCTCTATATCGTCAAGTCTTCTCTGGCTTATTATATCGAAATAGCTCATTCGGTCTATTTCGGTATCGTAAAACTCTATTCTGACGGGAGCCTCGTATTTAGGCGCGTATATATCGAGAATATCTCCTCTTTTTGCATACTGACCGGGAGCATCGACTATCTCTACCTTTTTATATCCGCCCTTTTCGAGCTTTGATACGATACCTTCTATATCGTAATTTTCTGCGTAGTAAAGGGTAAACGATGCCTCAAGCAGCCTATCTTTCGGAACTGTGTACTGCATCGCTGCGTCGGGTGTGGCTATTATCGCGTCGCACGAATTCTCTGCCACCGCAAAAAACACTCCGAGGCGCTCGTGCTCGGTTTCGTGAGAGGCGTACACGTTGCGAAGAACGAAATCTCTTGAAAAGAAGGTCTTTACGTTAAGACCGAGAGCTGTCAGCGCGTTTGTCATATGCATGACCTCTTTTTCACTTCTGACGAAGACAAGCGCAGGTGTGGTCCTTGGCATTCTATCACGGATCACGGACGCGACAAAGGAGAGCGTTGCGCCCTCGCAAAGTCCGTTTACGAGTATGGGAAACTGTCTTGCCCTCTTTTTATTTACTTCGCTTATCAGAGAGCTGTATTCTCTTGACCCTCTGAACGCACTGAAAATCTGATTCATAATTTTCTCCTTTTCTTGAAAAACCTTTTTGAAAAAAGGTTTTTCAGACTTTTCCAAAAACTTTTCTTAAAAGAGAAAAATCCTACTTGTTTTAGAAAAGTTTTTGAAGTTCTAAGAAACTTTTTCCAAAAAGTTTCTTAGTGGGTTCTTAGGGCAACGCCCTAAGCCGGCAGTTTTTATCTGCCGGTGGGTATTTTATTTAGTTTATGTTTTATACCTTAGCTGTTATACTTATTCATAGCTCTGTCCATATCGCCCGAAAGAATTTCTTCGAGTGCATCTGCCGCCTTGCTGTACGCTTCGGACATAGCTTTTCTGTCAACCTCGGGGATATTGCCGAGTACCCAGCTTACAAGGTCGTATTCGGGAGAGGGCTTTTCGCCTACACCGAGCTTGATACGGGGAAATTCGCTTGTCGAAAGATGTGCGATAATACTCTTTATACCGTTATGTCCGCCTGCACTTCCTTTTCGTCGAATACGCATCTTTCCCACACCGATCGAAATATCGTCAAATATTACTATTATATTCTCTGCGGGCACGTTGTAGAAGTCAGCAGCTTCACGTATCGCCTCGCCCGAATTATTCATATAAGTCTGCGGCTTCATAAGAAGAATATGCTTTCCTGCAATATTGCACTCTCCGACAAGCGCCTTGAACTTTGCCTTATCAACTCTTGCGCGGTATTTATCGCATATCACGTCCATACACATAAAACCCGCGTTATGACGGTTATATGTGTATTCCTTGCCCGGATTTCCGAGTCCGACAACGATGTGCGTTACAGGACCTGTGGGCGCAGGACTACTGCTCTCTATCTGTTTGAACAAATCAAAAATTCCCATTTATGTATATCCTTTCGGAGTTTGCAAACTCTACGGCATTATAATCTCATTTTACAATCATCTTATTATATAACATTTATTCGCTTTTCGCAATAGTTTTTTTCAAAAAAAAGCGGCTACAGCGAGAAAAATTGTTAAAATATTGTAAATTCATTTGTTTTTCTATTTAAAGTTTCTTCACTATATGTTATAATATTGCGGCAATGAAAAAAGCATATCATTAAAAACAAAATTACGGAGGTAAAAGAATTATGGCAAAGAAGTATTGCTATCTCTTCTCCGAGGGTAACGCAAATATGCGTGAGATCCTTGGCGGTAAGGGAGCTAACCTCGCAGAGATGACCAATATCGGTCTTCCTGTTCCCCAGGGCTTCACAATCTCAACAGAAGCCTGCACACAGTACTATGAGGACGGCCGTCAGATCAATGACGAGATCATGGCTGAAATCATGGAGTACATCGTAAAAATGGAAGGTGTTACCGGCAAAAAGTTCGGCGACCTCGAAAATCCCCTTCTCGTATCGGTTCGTTCGGGCGCACGCGCTTCGATGCCCGGTATGATGGATACCATCCTCAACCTCGGTCTTAACGAAGAAGTTGTAGAGGTTATGGCTAAGAAGTCGGGTAACGCAAGATGGGCTTACGACTGCTACAGAAGATTCATTCAGATGTATTCTGACGTAGTTATGGAAGTTGGTAAGAAGTATTTCGAAGAGCTCATCGACAAGATGAAAGAAGAAAAGGGAGTTACTCAGGACGTCGACCTCACAGCTGACGACCTTAAGGAACTCGCAAATCAGTTCAAGGCTGAATATAAGGCAAAGATCGGTGCAGATTTCCCCTCCGATCCTAAAGAACAGCTCATCGGCGCTGTTAAGGCAGTATTCCGTAGCTGGGACAACCCCAGAGCTAACGTT
>JAZNNR010000024.1:0-38591 GCA_045580325.1 Eubacteriales bacterium | reverse complement strand
TTTATTGCAACCCGTTTACGGGTAGCGAGTAATGTTTGCATGGCTGGCAGGCCAATAAAAAGCGCACTTGTGCGTTGCCAGTAGTGTTAGGGCTATGCCCGAAAATGAAATACCACCCGCTATGCGGGTGGATATTTATTTTTATAAATTTATAGATCAATAAAAAGTAGCCACAGGATCCTCGGGCTTGTCAGTGTGTGTCGCGGAGAGAGCCTCAATTACAGGTCCGGGGCCGTTGTAGAGCTCGTGGCGCTCTGTTTTGATAACGCCCTCAATTATAGCCCAGTCATAAGTCTGGAAATCGTAAGCCTTTTTCCATTTGCATATCATAGGACAGTATTTTATGTCGTCTGCACAGCAGGTCATAATGTGTCGTCCGATGAGCATTTCGCCGGCTTTCATTTCCACGTTTTTGACGGTCAGAGCCTTGAATCTTACTGTTTTGTTTTCGTAGGTCGACGGATTTTCAGCGAGATCACGGAAGAAAATAGCAAAATCCTTGTCCTCTATGTCAATAATAGGAGCTTCGACATCGTAGGGAAGAGGATCTTCGATCTCGTCGCGCATTATTTCGCCCGTCGCCTTCTCGTAAAGGATCATAGCCTGTCTGTTCGTGGCGCGGACTACCTTGTGAAAGAGGTTAAAATCGCTCTCGTCGGTCGCTCTGTTGAATACTATAAGATCTGTGTCGCGGAGCTTATCTACCGTCAGATTACGCATATTTGCGTTATAGACGGTAAAGGTGGTCGAATCAAAGAAAAGAACCTGCTGAGCGATGATCCAATTTCGCGGAAGGGTAGCGTAAAGCTCTTCGAGAAGGTGCATACCGTTGTATTCAATGATTATCTTGTCGGCATTTGTGCGATTTACCATATCGGTAAAGGTGAGGGCAGAATACTCGCAGTCAGCGTCAAGTACCTCGTAGAAGACCTTGTCCGATGCAAATTCGGTGGGCTCAAGCTCGAATTCGCCCTCTTCGAAGGAAATAACGAGGATATTTGAATCCTCACAGAATCCGGGGTCGGCAAGAGTCTGCTGAACGAAGGTAGTCTTGCCCGAGTCAAGATAGCCTGTTATGAGATAAACGGGAATTTCTTTCATCGTTTACATTCCTTTCAGCTAAGTCAGTTAAAGAGAGCTTCAAGAGCTTCGGTGTTTATTTTCGATCCAATTACGCAAAGGCGTCCGCAGGGCGCTGGAGATCCTGTTCGTATGTCAGGATCTTCGGGAGTGAAGTCGAAATAGTACCAGCAGTCCTCAGAAGGAACATAGCCTTTAGCACGAAGAACGTAGCCGTATTTTTCGACGTTGTCAAGCTCTTTAAGGATCGCTTCAAGCTCCTCGCGACTGTATTTGCGCGCGGTTTCCTTGCCCCAGCTTGTAAAGACCTCGTCTGCGTGATGATGTCCGTGCTCGTGGTCGTGGTGGTGATGACAGCCGCACTCGCACTCTTCGTCGTGATCGTGGTCGTGGTGATGATGATGGCATTCGCACTCTTCATCGTGGTCGTGGTGGTGATGACAGCCGCACTCGCACTCTTCATCGTGATCGTGGTGGTGATGATGGCATTCGCACTCTTCGTCGTGGTCGTAGTGGTGATTACAGCCGCACTCGCACTCTTCGTCGTGATCGTGGTGGTGATGATGGCATTCGCACTCTTCGTCGTGGTCGTGGTGATGATGACAGCCGCACTCACACTCTTCATCGTGATGATGGTGGTGATGATGGCATTCGCACTCTTCGTCGTGGTCGTAGTGGTGATGACAGCCGCACTCACACTCTTCATCGTGATCGTGGTGGTGGTGGTGATGCTTGTGGCGAGCTTCCTCTTCAAGAGCCTCAAGCTCGTCCGCAAGGGAAGGAGCGGAGCGCTCGATCGACTCGAGAAGCTGCTTTCCGTCGAGGTCGTTCCAATCGGTAGTTACGATGAGAGCATTTTCGTTGTGTTCTCTTACAAGCTTTACCG
Source organism: Eubacteriales bacterium (assembly GCA_045580325.1). Taxonomy (GTDB): domain Bacteria; phylum Bacillota; class Clostridia; order Oscillospirales; family CAG-272; genus SIG672. Next base: position 36,625 of record JAZNNR010000024.1, on the reverse strand, counting down.
TTTCTGCGATCTTTTCATCGGAAAGTCCTGCGGTGTGGCTGAGAATTATAGTCTGAGCGTGTTCGATCTGATTGTTGAAAAACTCGCCGAAGTTCTTCATATATACCTTGCATTTTTTCGCGTCTATAACGGCAACCGAGCTGTTAAGCGAGAGTCTTTCCCCGCCTGCGTTTTCGACAGCCTTTATAACGTCTGAAAGCTTGCCTACGCCCGAGGGCTCGATAAGAACTCTGTCGGGTGAGAAATCGTCAAGCACCTTTTTGAGCGCAACGCCGAAATCGCCTACAAGCGAACAGCAGATACAGCCCGAATTCATTTCGGTGATGTTTACGCCTGCCTCGCTGAGAAATGCGCTGTCAATACCGATCTCACCGAATTCATTTTCGATAATAACGATCTTTTCATCGCAGAAAGCCTCTGCAACGAGCTTTTTGATGAGTGTGGTCTTTCCTGCTCCGAGGAAACCCGAAAAAATATCAGCCTTTGTCATAGTAAAATCTCCTCTTTGTAAAATCATATTTGCAAAAGTAAAAGAAAAGCGGGCGTCTTTCGGACGCCCGCAACTTATGCGAGAAACGGGACTTGAACCCGTACGGAGAAATCCACACGCCCCTCAAACGTGCGCGTCTGCCAATTCCGCCACTCTCGCAGATTGTGTCGCCGTATCAGCGACATTCACTATTATACACATAAATTTCTTTTTGTCAAGGGGTTTTTTGAAAAAAATCAAATTTTTTTGAAAATATTTTTATAACCGACGTGTAGGCACATCAAGGCAGAGAAAAAGTCTGTTAAAGTGTATAAAAGTCGACCTAAAATGAGGATTTTTTTATTTTTTTGTCCGAAAATGAGATATAATACGTAGATTTGCTTGACATTTGATATGATTTTACATATAATATATACGGATAAATTTTTGTTATTTTGTAAAATTCAAGGAGAACTTAGTCGTGCAAAATGAATATATAAAGACTGTGAAATTCGGAGGCAGCTCGCTTGCCGATGCAAATCAGTTTAAAAAAGTGGCTAACATAATTCTATCTGACAAAACGAGAAGATACGTTGTTCCTTCCGCTCCCGGAAGACGCTTTGACGGGGACGAAAAGGTTACCGATATGCTTTATGCTTGCCACGCGCTTGCAGTAAAGGGCGAAAAGATAGATCCCATATTCGATAAAATATGCGAGAGATATAATTCTATAATCGAGGGACTCGGACTCGAGCTTTCTCTCGACGATGAATTTGACACCATATATAAGACTATATCGTGCGGAGCAAGCGACAGCTATGCCGCAAGCCGAGGCGAATATCTCAACGGTATCATTCTTTCGGCATATCTCGGATTTGACTTTATCGACGCGGCAAAGTGCATATTCTTCACAGATAATAAGCAGCTCGACAGCGATAAGACAAATAAAGTACTTGCATCTGAGCTTGCGCTTCACGACTATGCGGTAATTCCCGGATTTTACGGCGCTATGTCGGACGGAAGCATCATCACCTTCTCGCGCGGCGGAAGTGATATAACGGGCTCTGTCGTAGCGCGTGCGGTAGAGGCAGACCTTTATGAAAACTGGACAGACGTTTCGGGATTCCTTATGGCTGACCCGAGAATCGTAAAGAATCCGAGTACAATAGACCTTATAACCTATCACGAGCTCCGTGAGCTTGCATATATGGGCGCGGGAGTTCTTCACGAGGATGCTATTTTCCCCGTAAGACTCAGCGGAATTCCGATCAATATAAGAAACACCAACAGACCCGAAGACGCGGGCACGATGATAGTTGCCGCGGCAGATGACCGTAAGACGAAAAACGTAATTACGGGTATTGCGGGAAGAAAAGGCTTTTCGGTTATTACGCTTGAAAAAGATATGATGAACTCAGAGATCGGTTTCGGAAGAAAGCTTCTCAGCATACTTGAAGATCACTCCGTTTCCTTTGAGCATCTTCCCAGCGGAATAGACACTATGAGTGCTATTGTTTCGACACATCAGCTTGAGGGCTGCCGCTCTGAAGTGATGCATGAGATATGCGTTGCTTGTAATCCCGATACGATATATATCGAAGACGGACTTGCGCTTATTGCGGTCGTTGGACGCGGAATGGTACAGTCGCCCGGTACAGCGGCAAGACTTTTCTCTGCAGTTGCATCTGCGGGAATAAATATCAGAATGATAGATCAGGGCTCGAGCGAGTTCAATATTATACTCAGCGTAGAAGAGCACGATTTTGAAACTGCGCTCAAGGCTATCTATAACGAGTTTGTAAAAGAATGAGCGATCTTTGGACATATCTTAAGTCGGCAGGAAAGCCGATAGTAATGTACGGTATGGGTAACGGTGCCGATAAGATAATATCGGTGCTTGAGGCGTACGGTATAGAGGCCGATGATTTTTTTGCATCAGACGGATTTGTCAGAGGACAGATCTTTCACGGGAAAAAGGTGATGTCTTTTTCGGATATCCGCGAAAAATACGAGGATTTTATAATACTCGTTTCGTTTGGAAGTCCGAGACGCGACGTGCTTGATATGATTTATGAAATGTCCGGTAAGTACGAGCTGTATTCGCCGGACGTTCCTCTTGCGGGAGAAACTATTTTCTGTAGAGAGTTTTTCGAGGCAAACGAGGAGAAATGCAGACAGGTACGCGCTCTTTTTGCCGACGAAGAATCAAGGGAAATATTTGATAATATAATATCGTACAAGCTGAGCGGAAAGATAGATTTTCTTCGCAGGGCGGTGAGCAGCTCGCAGGATATTCTCTTCGACTTTGAAAAGTATAAGATCACGGTCGATGCGGGCGCATATACGGGCGATACCGCGTGCGAAATGCTTGAAAAAGCGGAAAATATTGAGAAGATCATCTGCCTTGAACCCGATTTTAAAAATTTCAAGAAGCTTCTTCGCTTCTCCGAGGACGAGTACGCAAAAGGCAGAGTATACCCGATACCGGCAGGCGCTTGGAATGACGATAAGAGGGTAACCTTTGGAACTGCGGGAAACAGAAACTCGAACGCTTTTTCGGGAGGTAAGGAAAACCTCGTGGATATGGTAAAGATCGATACCGTAACAAAAGAATATTTCGTCGACTATATAAAATACGACGTTGAAGGCGCTGAAATGAACGCTCTTGTCGGAAGCCACGAAACGATAGAAAAAAGCAGTCCCGATATGCTTATTTCGCTCTATCACAGAAGCGAGGATATCTTCGATATACCGCTTTATATAAGCGAAAATTATCCGCAGTATGACCTCTATTTAAGGAGGACAGAATGTCTTCCCGCATGGGAAATAAATCTCTGCGCTGTAAAAAAGTAAGCCAAATTTGTTAGGAGAAAAATGATGATCGCACTCGGCTGTGATAAAATATCACTTGCTTTCGGAGTAAAGCAGGTACTTGAAAATATATCTTTTTCCGTGCAAGCGGGTGATAAGACAGGTATCGTCGGTGTGAACGGAGCGGGAAAATCAACCCTTTTTTCGATAATAATGGGAAATACGTCTGCTGATAGCGGAAACGTTTATATTGCCAAGGGTTATTCGGTCGGATACCTCGCACAGAACGCGATAATAGACAGCGACAGAACTCTTTTCGACGAGATGCTCGATGCTCAGAGCGAGATGGTCGCTCTCGAGGAAAAAATCGCTCTGCTTCGCGAAAAAGCGGAAAAGGGAGATGAGAGTGCGTCGGTCGAATTTTCGCTCGCGCACGAGAAATTTGTGGCTGACGGCGGTCTTGAATACCGAGGCAGATGCCGCGGAATACTTGCAAGTCTCGGATTTAACGAGCAGATGCAGTCAATAAGCGTAAATTCGCTCAGCGGCGGTCAAAAAACGAGAGTCGCACTTGCGAAGCTGCTTGTCAGAGAGCCTGATATAATTCTCCTTGATGAGCCGACAAACCACCTTGACGTTGAAAGCATAGCCTGGCTTGAAAAGTTTATTATAAACAGCAAAAAGACATTTCTCATAATTTCGCACGACAGATATTTTCTCTGCTCGGTAACAAATTCAACTCTTGAGATCGAGCACTGCAAGGCGAAGCTTTATAACGGAAATTACGATAAATATCTCGAAACCAAGAAAAAAGACAGGGAAGTGCTCGAACATCAGTATAAGAACCAGCAGAAAGAAATAGCGCGAATCGAGGCGTATATCGAACAGCAGCGCCGCTGGAATCGCGAAAAGAATATAATCGCGGCAGAGAGCCGTCAGAAGCAGCTCGATAAGATGGTGAAAATAGAAGCGCCGAGCGCCGCTCCGGGCAAGATACGAATGCGCTTTGAGCAGTCAGAGGAAAGCGGAGATGACGTTCTTTCGGTAAAAAGACTCTCGAAGGCTTATCCGGAAAAAAAGCTCTTTTCAAATCTTTCCTTTGAGGTCAAAAAGCGCGACCGACTTTTCATAATAGGCACAAACGGCTGCGGAAAATCGACTCTTATAAAGATCCTTAATTATAGAGAAAACGCAGACGAAGGACGCTTCGATTTCGGGTATAACGTAAAGGTCGGCTACTACGATCAGGAAAACCAGAATCTCTCCCCCGACCTTACCGTAATAGACGAGCTGTGGAACTGCTATCCAAACCTCACGCAGACAGAGGTAAGAAGCGCGCTTGCACTCTTTATGTTCCGTGCAGACGACATTTTCAAGGAGGTAAAGATCCTCAGCGGCGGCGAAAAGGCGAGACTTACCTTTGCGAAAATGATGCTTTCAAAGATGAACCTGCTTTTCCTTGACGAGCCGACAAACCACCTCGATATTATGTCGCGCGAAGTGCTTGAGGAAGCACTCGAGCAGTTCCCCGGAACGATAATTGCGGTGTCGCACGATAGATATTTTATAAAGAAGCTTGCGACTCGTATAATGGCGTTTGAAAAAGATGATATTTGCGATTTTGACGGCGGATACGAGGATTATATGCGCTATAAGGAAAGAGTTTCCGACATTGAGGTAAGCTCTGCCGAGATCAAAAAAGAGGAGAATATTTCCGATTCAAAGAAAAAATATCTTTCCGATAAGAAAAACGCGGCAGAAAAAAGAAAACGCGAGCGCAGGATAGCCTTTCTCGGCGAAGAAATAGAAAAGACGGAAAAACGGCTTGTCGAAATCGAGGAGGAGTCGTCGGGAAGCGCAGCGAGCGACCACGTGCGCCTTACCGAGCTTTTTGAGGAGTCGCAAAGACTTGAAGAATATATGATGTCCTGTATGGAAGAGCTCGAGGAGCTTGAAAAAATCGAAAATGAATAAGATTATGCGGCGGCATAAGGGTTATAAAATCCTGTGCCGCCGCATATTTTGTGGTATGAAATGAAAGGGGAGAAACTAAACGTAATGAAGAAAAACAAAATATTATCATCACTGCTTTCTGTTATTATAATATTTGCAATGCTTTTTGCAAATCCCGCGGTACTCGCATCAGACGGAGTTTATGAGGACGGAGATATTACCGACACACCAAACGACAGACCAAACGACGAAGAGGTATCTCTTGACGTACGGCTTGACCTTGACGCCAAGGCGGCAATACTTATGGAAGCGAAGACAGGTACTGTGCTTTATGAGGAAAACGCAGATGCGGCGCTTTCTCCTGCGTCGGTTACGAAGATAATGACTCTGCTTCTCACAATGGAGGCTATGGACTCGGGCGCGTTTAATCTTGATACACTCGTTACGGCAAGCGAGCACGCGGCGTCTATCGGAGGCTCGCAGATATATCTTGAGGCGGGCGAACAGCTCACAGTACGGGATATGATAAAATCTGTCGTAGTAGCTTCGGCAAACGACGTTGCGACAGCCCTTGCAGAGCTTGTAAGCGGAAGCGAGGAGCTTTTCGTTCAGCAAATGAACGAGCGCGCCAAGGAGCTCGGAATGGTAAATACAAATTTCGAGAACCCCACAGGACTTGACGATAATACGGTAAACCACGTTACAAGCGCAAGGGATATAGCGATAATGTCAGCCGAGCTTATGAAGCACGAGATAATATTCGAGTTTACGGGCATATGGCAGGATACGATAAGAAACGGCGAATTTACGCTGACAAATACTAACCGAATGATCCGATATTATAGCGGCTGCACAGGGCTCAAAACAGGCTCTACGTCGAAGGCAGGGTACTGTATAAGCTCGACAGCCGAGCGCGACGGAATGGAGCTTATAGCGGTAATTCTTGGCTCATCGACAAGAGAAAACCGCAATAAATCCTCTGCAAAGCTTCTCGACTTTGGCTTTGCAAATTACGCTTACGTTTCCTTTGATACCGAGATACTCGATCCGCTGAAGGTGTCCTACGGAACGTCTGATTATGCTTCGGTGGGATATAAGAGCTTCGGTACCGTCTGCTCAAAAAGCGAGGCAAAGAACGCGACTCGCGTCGTAGAGCTTCCCGAAAAGCTTGAAGCTCCGCTCAAAAAAGGGGACGTAGTAGGTAAGGTAAGATATATGTCGGGCGACACAGAGCTCGGCTGCGACGATATTTACGTCCTTGAGGACGTTGAAAAGATAACTCTTCCGCAAATTTTCGGAAGAATTTTAAGAAAATATTTCTTTATTTGATAAATTTAACAAAATATTCTTGAATACTTCCGAAGTATGTAGTATTATATATTTATATTATTATATCTTCGGAGGTATTTCCTTTATGGTACTCAAATTAAAAGACACATATCTTTCAGGCGTAGTTACAGAGGCTGACTATAAAAGCATCGAGGGCGATATAAAGCGCGCACACGATACTCTTTATGCAAAAAACGGTCCCGGAAACGATTTTCTCGGCTGGCAGGACCTTCCCGTAAACTACGATAAGGAAGAGTTTGCAAGAATTCAGAAGGCTGCTAAGAAGATAGCAGGACTTTGCGACATTTTCGTTGTGATCGGAATCGGCGGCTCTTACCTCGGCGCAAGAGCAGCAATCGAATTCTGTAAGGGCGCAAACTATAACAACCTTAAAAAAGACACACCCGACATTTACTTCACAGGTAACGATATTTCTGCGGCAAATATGTCCGAGCTTCTTGAGATCTGCGAGGGACGCGATATTTGTGTAAACGTAATCTCTAAGTCGGGAACAACGACAGAGCCTGCGATCGCTTTCCGTATTTTCCGTGAGCTTCTCGAAAAGAAGTACGGCAAGGAAGGCGCAAAGGACCGTATATTCGTTACTACCGATAAGTGCCGCGGTAAGCTCAAGGAGCTTTCCGATAACGAAGGCTATGAAACGTTCGTTGTACCGGACGATGTAGGCGGCAGATACTCTGTACTTACTCCCGTAGGACTTCTTCCTATCGCAGTAGCAGGAATTGATATTCAGGCTATGATGGACGGTGCGGCAGACGCAAGAAAGGCATATTCTGAGTGCGACATAAATAAGAACGACTGCTATAAGTATGCAGCTATACGTAACATTCTTTACAGACAGGGCAAGAGCGTTGAGTTCTTTGTTTCCTACGAAAGCTCTCTCATTATGACGGCAGAGTGGTGGAAGCAGCTCTACGGTGAGTCTGAGGGTAAAGAAAATAAGGGCATTCTTCCTTCTTCGGTTGCTTTCACAACAGACCTTCACTCTATGGGTCAGTTCATTCAGGAAGGCAGCAGAATCATGTTCGAAACTGTTATCGACCTCGTAAATTCGAGCCGCTCGGTTGAAATCCCTTACGACGAAGCTAACTCGGACGGACTTAACTTCCTTGCAGGTAAGGATATGCACGACGTTTGCAGAACAGCATTCAAGGCTACCGCAATCGCGCATACAGACGGAAAGACTCCCAATATCATTCTTGAGCTTGAGCGCCGCGGCGCATTCGAATTCGGACACCTCGTATACTTCTTCGAGCTTGGCTGTGCAATTTCGGGATATACTCTCGGTATAAACCCCTTTGACCAGCCCGGTGTTGAAGAATATAAGAAGAATATGTTCGCGCTTCTCGGCAAGCCCGGTGCAGAAAACGAGGCTCGCCGCAAGGAACTCGAAGCGAAGCTCTAAAAACAGCATAAAATTTCAATAAAATTTTTATATTGTTTAAAACGATTATTGACATATTTGCAAAAATATGGTAAAATAGCCTTGTAGAAGAGTAAAACTCTTTTATAAGTAACAAAATCTATTACAATCAGGAGGACAGTTATGATTAAACTTGTCGTAGGTCTTAAAGGCTCCGGAAAAACCAAAACTCTCATCGAGCGTGCAAATACTGCTGCCGAAGAAACCAAGGGTAGCGTTGTTTGTATTGAAAAAGGCGATAAACTTATCCACGAAATTAAGTATCACATACGTCTTGTTGATACTGATGAATATAATGTAACTTCTGCAGCTTCGCTGTACGGATTTATTGCAGGTATGTATGCAAGTAACCACGATATTACTTCTGTATTCGTTGACTCTGCACTCAAGATTTGCGGAAACAATATGGAAACCTTCGAACAGTTCGTTCTCGAGCTTGACGCACTTGCAACAAAGAACTCTTTTGAAGTATTTATGACTTCCTCCTGCACAGTAGAGGACCTTCCCGAATCTGTTAAGAAGTACATCTGAGTAGGATCAAGAAAAAACGCATTTTACCTTAAGTAAGGATTTTTATATGAAAGAAAGCAAAATCAAGGTGGCTGTTTACGGCTACGGTAATATCGGCCGTGGCGTAGAAGCCGCAATATCCAAATGTCCTGATATGGAGCTCGTTGCGATATTCACCCGCAGAGACCCTGCTACTGTAAAGCCGCACGGAAATAATATTCCCGTTTTTCGTGCGCAGGACGTTCTGTCCTTCAAAGACAGAATAGACGTTATCATTCTCTGTGGAGGAAGCGCGACCGACCTGCCTGTTCAGACCCCTGAGCTTGCTCTTGATTTCTGCGTCGTGGATAGCTTTGATACACACGCAAAAATTCCCGAGCACTTTTCCAATGTGGATATAGCAGCGAAAAGGGGCAGAAAAACAGCCATTATATCTTCGGGATGGGATCCGGGACTTTTCTCTCTGATGCGCGTGTATGCGGAAGCTACCGTGCCAAACGGTGAAACCTATACCTTTTGGGGAAGAGGAGTCAGCCAAGGACATTCGGATGCTATACGCCGCATAGACGGCGTAAAGGATGCGCGTCAATATACCGTTCCCGTTGCCGAGTCGCTTGATGCGGTGAGATCGGGAAAAAATCCGACGCTCAGCGCAAGAGATAAGCATATAAGAGAATGCTACGTTGTCGCTGAAGAGGGCGCGGATCTCTCTCGTATTGAACGCGAAATAAAGGAAATGCCCAACTACTTTGCCGACTATAATACGGTAGTCAACTTTATAAGTGAAGAAGAGCTTCGCAGAGATCACGCAAGACTTCCTCACGGCGGATCGGTTATAAGAAGCGGTAGTACAGGCTTTGAAAATGAAAACAACCACGTTGTTGAGTTTTCGCTGAAGCTTGACTCAAACCCCGAGTTTACCTCAGGTATGCTTGTGGCATCTGCACGAGCTGTGTATCGTATGCAGGAGGACGGAGTTTACGGCTGTAAGACGCTTTTTGACGTCGCACCGTCATATTTTCACCCGATGACACCCGAACAGCTCAGAGCAAAATTACTTTAAAATTAAAAGATTCATATTGCGAGGTTTCTCGTAAGGATTTTTACAAATTTCGGCAGGGGTATTGTTTCCTCTGCCGATTTGTGTTATAATGAGGTTGTATTGTAGGGGAGCATTCCATATGCTCCCGATACGGGCGGATATGGAATCCGCCCCTACATTGTGTATAGGTTAAGCCCTACTCATTTGTAATACAAAGGCGAAATTGGCGATAAACAAAAACAATCTATGAAGATTAGGGGAGGAAATTAACTATATGACCAGAAAAGAATTTTTTGAAATCAATATGACGGTTTGTGATTGGAATGAGTCAGGTAATGATGAGAAGGTTTTGCGTCCTCTGATAGAGTATTTGGCTAAGCAATCTGACGAAACCATCTTTTGCTTTGACGAGATTATGGCTGAGCTGTTATTTGAACTAGACACAAAACAGATCTTTCAGCGTGCTTGCAAGTACTATCCCCAAACGGATGATGAGTTTCTTTATTCTCGGTGCTGTGCATTGATTAACGGCGAAGCGTACTATGAAAAAGCAAAAGACGGAACGATCAATAACTTATGGCAAATGGAATTCGAGGCTATTTTATATGTTCCTATGCGTGCGTGGGCAATGAAACACGGAGAGGACGCTGACAACTATCCGTATATGACTACGAAGTCTTACGAAACAGGAAGCAATGCCGAAGGATGGAAATAACTTTAAATTTAAAAGATTCATATTGCGAGGTTTCTCGTAAGGATTTTTACAAATTTCGGCAGGGGCTTGTTTCCTCTGCCGATTTGTGTTATAATGAGGTTGTATTGTAGGGGAGCATTCCATATGCTCCCAATACGGGCGGATATGGAATCCGCCCCTACATTGTGTATAGGTTAAGCCCTACGCATTTGTAATACAAAGGCGAAATTGGCGATAAACAAAACGATAAATTTTCACTTAACAAATAGTCGAACCAATAAAAATTACAATATATGGAGGAATTAAAATGAATAAAATTCAAAAAAGAGATTTGTTGGGATTTTTTTGCTTTTTGCTGATTTTAGTTGCCATTTTTTGTATAGCCGTTTTTGTATATCCAAGGTGTCTGACAAGTGAGGGCTATTCGGGTGAACATGTTACCCCAAGCCTGAAAGAAAAAATAATATCTATATTGTTATTTGTTCCAATTATATCATCTTTTTTTGCTGCAATACATCTCTATTATTATGTTTTAAAATTCAGTAGATTTAATAAGTTACTTTTTCCGTGTATTGTTATCGATGCTACGGTTTTAGTATTTTTGGGTGGTATCGCATTATGCGGTGGAGCTTTTATGTGGCTAATGTTTTTAATAATTCCAGCTTCTTTTGTCTTGTTCATCTTAGGAATTATTTGGGGTTGGAAACTTGATAATAAATCAAAAAAGGCATAAAAAGTTCAATAGATTTCAGTTTATCGAATATATAAAGATCCCCGACAGACTTTTTTCAATCTGTCGGGGCTTTTTTATATCTCTATCCCATATTTTCCCGTGATCGGATCTTCGAATATTCCAATTTCGGGCGTGAAAAAGGTAAATATCACAAATAAAATCATAACTGCACAAAGCAACAAAAAAGCCACCTTCGGATATTTGCAGGAGAGTGTTTCGCGTCTGAACTCTGCCGTTTCATAAATATAAGAAATTGCCGCAGATATGAAGAAAATAGCGATATTTATCCAGTCGGGCGAAGAGCCGATAACTCCGTTGTAGGTGTAGAAAAGAACGGGTATAAGGATAATTCCGAGAAGTATTCCGCGTAGCTTTACGCACCAAAAATCCGCTCTTTCTTTAAAGAAAAAACTCTGCACGATGGCAAAGATAAACAGCGGTACAAAAAGCAGCTTCATATGCTCCCACGTCGATTCGTTAACACCCGAAAAGGGAGCAAGAAGTATAGATTCACCCGTCCACTCGTATAAAAAATGCAGTAGAGTACCGCCGAGCGAGGTTACGCCAAAACCGACGAATTGCCAAAGTCCAATAGACCGTTTCATATGTCCTCCGAATTTTGATTTTATAATATTATACTCAAACTCACAGAACTATATGCTCCATAAAATAAAAATCGGCAACCACACGAGGTTACCGATTTATTTTAATCTCTTTTAGAAAAGTTTTTGAGGGTTTTAGGGAAATTTTTTCAAAAAGTTCCCTAATTCTTTTTAATTATTTTCACAGGTATCTGTGCGATAATGATAGCGACAAACATAATAGCGGCGCCGATCATTTCGTGCGTCGAAGGAACCTGACCGAGTATAATAAATCCCGAAAGTACGGCAAAAACAGACTCACAACTCATAAGCAGGGACGCTACGGCAGGGTGAAGATTTTTCTGCGCGACTATCTGCAGAGTAAAGGCGACACCGCTTGAAACAGCACCCGTATAAACAAGACTCTGCCAAGCGGGAAGTATCGTTTCGGGGGTTGGGTTTTCTATGAGTATCGCGGGAATAATCGTTATAAGCGCACAAAATAGGAACTGCAAGCAGGAGAGCAGCACTCCGCTCGCGTCCTTAACAAAATAGTCTGCAGCGAGTATCTGCGCGGCAAAGCCGAATGCGCTGAGGATAAGAAGACTGTCGCCGATGCTTACCGTGAAGCTGTCGGTAACGGATAAAAGATAGAGCGCAACTATTGCAAGCGCGACCGAGATCCACAGCCTCGGAGATACCTTTTGCTTAAAGAAAAGTCCGAGAATCGGGACTATCAGAATATACATTGTGGTTATAAATCCTGCTTTTCCGATGTTGCCGCCACCCTCGGTCAGATAAAGTATTCCGTACTGCTGGGTTACCATTCCAAGAGTTAGGAATATTCCGCAGATAATACCGCCCTTTATCGCTTTGGGAAGCTTTACCTTTTTCGTATCTCCTTCCGAAAGAGGAGCGCAGCTCGGAAGGAGCTTCTTTTTCTGTATTTTTTGTATGACCAGAAGAACGGGAATAAGCGCAAAAAATCCTATAAACGAGCGGATACAGACAAAGGACAGAGGTCCTATGTGCTCCATACCAAGACTCTGCGCTATAAATGCGCTTCCCCAGATAAGTGCGGCAAACAGGAGAAGCAGGGAAGATGTGATACTTTTCGAGTTCATTTTTATTTAGTCAGAAATTTAAAAAGCTTTCCGACACCTTTCCGAGAATTTTATTTTAACATATTATAGTAAGTTTTGCCTTAATGGCGTAATACGATACATAAAGACAGAGAAAGGCCCTTGACAGACCTTTCTTTATCTTTATATGCAGTTTTTAATATTTGTTTCTTATCCTTTTGCGTACCCCGAAGAAAACAGAGAGCGAAACGAGAGAGATAACTATAACGGCACACATAACATAGATCGTAGGACTTACGTCAATGTCCGATTTCAGCTCTTCCCAAAGCTCGTTTATAAGAGCGAGCTTTTCGTTTGTGAGGTTTACGTACGCTGTTGCATTTACGCCGTCAGTACCGTACATTTTCTCATATGCGTCCTCTTTGATCTCGGACATATATTCTCTGTAACCCTCGTTTTCAACGACGACGCGGTTAGGAGAAGCGTAATAGGTGTACTCGGCGTTTGCAATGGCAGGCTCCTCGGTGAGCATATAGTTGATATATCTTTCAGCGAGAGTCTTGTTTTTGCTGTTTTTGGGAATACACATCGCGTCAACGTAAAGGTTCGTTCCTTCTTTTGGATAGAAGAATTCAAGATCCTCATTGTTTTCGTACATTGCGAGATAGTCGCCCGCATAGTAAGCGGCAATAGCGGCAGAGCCGTTTTCCATCTTGTTGAAGATCTCGTCCATAACGTAACCCTGAACGATGTCCTTCTGCTCGCGGAGCTTGTCAAGAGCGCGTCGCCACTCGGACTCGTCGTCAGTATTTACGTCTATTCCGAGATAATACTGCGCTGTGCCGAAAGCATCTCGCGAGTTGTTGAACTGAAGAATGTTACCCGCATAGTCCTCGTCCCACATAAGCGACCACGAGCCGAGATCCTCGTCCTCGGGATCGACCATAGTAGTGTTGTAAATTATTCCGATCATTCCGTAGAAATAGGGAACAGAGTAAACACTGCCCTTGTCGTAGTAGTCGTACTTTGCGTCCTCGCCGTAAAAATCAGGAAGGATATTGTTTATATTGGGAATGTTGTCGTAGTTAAGAGGAGCGAGCATATCCTCGGAGATAAGGCGCTCTATCATATAGTCGGAGGGGACTATTATGTCGTAGCTGACCGCGCCGCCCGAAAGCTTTGCATACATATCCTCGTTCGAGGAATACGTCGAGTAGCTTACCTTGACACGCTCTCCGTAGGTTTCATAGTACCATTTTTCAAACTCTTTGTTGACGTCGAGCGTACCCTCGGAGCCGTCCGAGATGTATTCGCCCCAGTTGTAAACGTAAAGAGTTGTAACCTCGTTTTTTTCGTCCTTTGAGCAGGAAGAAAGGACAAAAGTGAGCAAAAGAACTGAAATCAAAACAAGTGCGAGTGTGAGAGTGCGTTTGAAGATAGTTGTCATTTCGAGGCACCCCCTTTTCTTGTCGCCTTGCTTCTTCTGCCCGAGATCGAGCCTGCGAAATTGACAGCAAGCAGGATAACGAGTATTATCGCCACGATAAGTGCGCAAAGCGCGTACATACTGAACTTAACGTTGTGGACCGTCTGGTTATAAACGTAGAGGGGAAGTGTCTGGAAATTCGGGGAGCTTACGAAGTGGCTGATTACGAAATCGTCAAGCGAAAGTGTAAAGCCGAGCATAAGTCCCGAAACTATACCGGGGATTATTTCGGGAAGCTCTACCGAAAAGAATGCGCGCGAGGGCGTGCAGCCGAGGTCCTGAGCCGCTTCCGAAAGAGATTTGTCAAGCTGACTGAATCTCGGAGCTACCGAAAGAAGAACGTAGGGCAGGTTGAATGTTGTGTGCGCCACGAGCATCGTACCGAATCCCATAAAGTTGTTTGCCTTTATAAAGGTTGCCACCGCAACGAAAAGGAGCATCATCGAAACACCTGTAACGATATCGGGGTTCATCATGGGAATGTTTGTAATAGACTTTACCGAGCCCTTTACAAAGCGGTTTTTCATATGATGAAGTCCGAGAGCCGCAAAGGTGCCTATCACAGTTGCGATAAGCGAGGAAAGAACTGCGAGAATGAGCGAATTCTTGAGAGCAGTAATCGCTTCTTCGTCGGCAAAGAGCTCCTTGTACCAAGCAAATGAAAATGTGGTAAACTCGTTCAGACTTCCTCCGTCGTTAAAGGAAAAGATTATAAGGACGGCGATAGGAGCGTAGAGAAGGGCGAAGATAAGGAAAATATATCCGCCTGAAAGAAATTTCTTCATATTACGATACCTCCTTCATCGTCCGAGAATTTGTTCATTATCCAAACGGAAATGAGTATGAGTACCATCATAACAAGAGAAATTGCCGCGCCCACACCGTATGTGCTTGTGTTTTTGAAAAGACGCTCAATAGTATCGCCTATGAGGTCTATTTTTCCTGCACCGAGCTTCTGCGAGATGTAGAAGGTGCTGATAGAGGGTACGAAAACCATCGTAACACCCGAAATTACGCCCGAAACGGTAAGGGGCATAATGACCTTTACCATAGTTTTTATCGGATTACAGCCAAGGTCAGCCGCCGCTTCTATATAACGCTTGTCGAGCTTTGTCATCGCAGTGAAAATGGGAAGTACCATATAGGGCAAAAAGTCATATACCATACCGAGTATAACACCGAAATCAGAGCCTACGATGTAAAGCTTGTCCAGTCCTAAATTTTCAAGTAAGGTATTGAGAAGTCCGCCGTTGTCAAGCAGAGCCATAAGCGCGTAGGTTCTGATAAGAAGATTGCACCACATAGGGAGCATAATAAGAACCATAAGCATTTTTTGAGTCTTAGGACTTGCCTTTGCCATAAAATATGCAAGCGGATAGCCGATTATAAGGCATACAACGGTCGCGATAAGCGCAAAGGCGATAGAGAGAATAAATACGTTAGAATATCCCGAAAGTGAGGATATATTGGAAAGTGAGAACCTTCCGCTCTCGTCCGTGAACGCGAAGTAAAGGACGAAGAGCATAGGGGCTACTATAAACATTACCGCCCATACTATGTGCGGAGCTGCAGCCATTTTCTGAAACAGAGATCTTCCTCTCATTCGACGTCGTCCTCCTCATCACCGGGTTCGGTGGGGTCGGAGAGCATATCAAGCTCGTCAGAGAATGAAGAGTAGTCGCCGAACATATCCGAGAATTCGGACTTGTTCATTATGTGGATTGCATCAGGCTCAATATAAAGACCTATGTGCTCACCCTCTGCGACGAAGTCTGTTGTCTGTATCATCCATTTAAAGCCGTTTATGTCAACGATTATTTCCCAGTGAACACCCTTGAAGGTTACAGAGGTAACCGTTCCCTCGAGCATTCCCTTGTCGGGGGCTACAACGTCAACGTCCTCGGGACGTACTACGACGTCGATAGGCTGGTTTTTCTCAAATCCTTTGTCAACGCAGTCAAAGGTATGACCCGAGAAGCGAACCTTGTAGTCGGAGAGCATAACGCCGTCAACGATATTACTTTCGCCGATAAAGTCGGCAACAAAAGCGTTTTCGGGCTCGTTGTATATATCGGTAGGAGAGCCTATCTGCTGGATCTGTCCGTTTTCCATAACTACGACGGTATCGGACATAGAGAGAGCCTCTTCCTGATCGTGAGTAACGTAGATGAAGGTTATACCGGTCTTGGTCTGGATATTTTTAAGTTCATTCTGCATATCTTTTCTAAGCTTTAAGTCAAGCGCGCCGAGCGGTTCATCGAGAAGAAGTACGCGGGGCTTGTTTATAAGTGCGCGCGCAATAGCAACTCTCTGCTGCTGACCGCCCGAGAGAGTATTTACACGGCGTCGTTCAAATCCCTTAAGATTTACAAGAGCGAGCATTTCCTTTACGCCCTCTCTGATGACCTCTTCTTTTTCTTTGCGAAGACGCAGACCGAACGCAATATTTTCAAAAACGTTCAGATGCGGGAAAAGGGCATATTTCTGAAATACTGTATTGATATGACGTTTATACGGGGGAAGATCGTTGATAAGAGCGCCGTCAAAATAGACGTTGCCTTCATCTGCTTCTTCAAATCCCGCGATAATACGCAGAGTCGTCGTTTTTCCGCAGCCGGACGGACCGAGAAGTGTTACAAACTCATTGTCGTGAATTTCAAGACTCACGCCGCCGAGAACCATTTCTCCGTCAAAGCTTTTGGTTAAATTTTCGAGCTTAATAACTACATTTGAATCCGGTACAAGATTTTCTTTCATTCTACCTCATAATACCTCCGTGGGTTATTATTTTGTTTTGATCTGCACTAAATATTAAACTCAGCGCAAATACAGCATATTATAACAAATATTTATTTTAAATGCAACAGTTTTTTCAAAAAATATATTGTTTAAGGAAGAAAAAATGATATTTTTTTCGTTTTTTCGACAGAATCGACCTAAAAAAACAAAACGGAAGTGTAAAAAACTTCCGTTTTTGAGATATTTCAGACTAAATGTATCACTTCTCACCGTCGCATATAAGGGTCGCACTTGTAAACGCCGAGTTTCCTGTAGCAACCGAGATCTTTTCAAAATCCTTGTCAGTGCCGCCGTAATATATTTCTTCAAGTGCGCTGCAATCCCTGAAAGCACCCGAGTCCACGCGGCTGAGAGTTTGCGAGATAGTCAGAGTTTTAAGTGCTATACAAGACGAAAAGCTGTAATTACCGATATAGGCAACCGAGCTCGGCAGAGTAAGAGAAGTGAGCGAGATACAATTTGAAAAGGCGTAACTGTCGATACTTTCAACAGAGTCGGGAATAGTTATATTTTTTAGCGACATACACTTTGAAAACATATATGAGGATATGTTCTTGAGTGAGCTTGATATTTCCACATTTTCAAGCTCGGTACAGCCGTCAAACAGATTGCTTCCGCACTCCTCGATGAAATTCGACATTTTTACGCTTCTGATCTTAGTACAGCCCTTGAAGGCTGCGCTCTCAATAGACTTTACGAGCCTGTTTTCAAAAACGTCGGGAATAACGAGGTGTCCGTCGCCTGTGTATTTGTCGGCATAAAATCTCAGCACACCGTCCTTTGTAACGTAAAACCAAGGAGCGTCCTCCTCGCTCATTACCGTAACGTCGTCGTATGTGAGCGGTGCTATCTCGTCAAGGACGTCTTGCATTGCTATAAAATCCTTGAGAAACAGGTTGTAGCATATCAGAAAAACAAGAAATACCGAGAGTATCGCGATAGCGACAGAATACACCTTTATCTGAATAGCATCAGATTTTTTTCTCTTATTTTCGCGTTCAGTTGCTTCATTGATTTGACGCTTCTTTTCTTTTTCGTCTTCGTCTTTTTTGAGAATTGTCGCTTTTTCCTCGTATTTTACGGCAAGCAGAGTCGCATCTCTGTACCCGCTGATAGAGCGGAGAATAGACGCGTTTTTAAAGTAGCTTTCGCTTGTCTCTTCGCACTGTGTCGCACGGGCGTATATTTTTTCAAGAAAATCGGAATCGTAAGTTGAGAGCAGCTTGCGCTTTTCCTTGATCGACTCGGAGATCTCTTCAAGCTCTTTCTTTCTGTCTTCATCAGCAAAGGCAAGAGCCTTGATAAAATCGTCATTTTCTGAAATATCAACCGACGAGGAGCGCAGCATATCCTCAGATGAAAATTCAAGCTCTGCGAGAAGCCTGCCCAGATATGCGTCAGAAAGGGAAGGATCGTTTTGTATGATACCTGTAAAGATCTCTTTTGCCTCATCGAAGCGCCCTTCGGCAAGAAGATCTCTTGCATACTGTATGTTGTTAGAAGCGTCCATTTTATTTGTCCTTTCGGATATTTGTACTTACATAATTATACAACTCACAAAAGAATTTTGTCAAGCGCATTTTGTTAATATAAAAATAAAATTAACAAAAAAGTGTTGCAATATCAGAATAAAACGTTATAATATAAATAGACTATAAAAAGGAGTGATATACGTGTCTGAAAAAGCGAAAGCGCGCTTTATATTTTTTCTTGTTGCCTCGTTTGCGCTGGCACTTGTAATATCTCTTATCATCGGAGCGTGTTTCTTTATATCACTTCATAGTGCCGACAGGCCTAAAACGGTCGAGAGGTATAAGCTTTCTTTTGGCTACACAGATGCAAAAAAGACCGAAAAGTACGTTTATTCAGAGGACATAATGCGAAATGGCGAGATGTGCGTAAACTTTTCGGATATTGCCGAATTTTGCCGCTTCACGACAGTCGGCGACCAAAAGGACGTAAAGTTTTATTTTAACAACAGCGACAGTGATATTCTTGAAATTACAGTCGGTAAAAATATAGCTTACGTAAATAAAAATCCCGTAAATATGCCAACTTCAGCATATATGATAGGTGATACGCTATATCTGCCCGTGGAGTTTGTTTTGAGATATTTCGAAGGGATCTCGATTACCCGCGATGATGAGAAAAAGACTATAAATATAGAATATTCGGATGAGATCGAATGCTCGCTTCGACTTAAGGCAGATAGTTTTAGCTCGCCCATTTATCCCGATACATCACAGTAAGCAGATTTGACATAGAAGTTCAAATGAAAGGAAAAATTAAATTAAGGTGAATTTAAAATGAAAAAAGTAATTGGTGTTTTGGTAATATTTTTACTTGTCGCAACACTTGCTTTGGTTATAACAGGAGTTTATCGAATACTGAATATGTCAAACGACACTCACTACGATGAGCCCGATAACATAAAGGACGATGAACCAATAGACGATAAGGAAGATGATAAGCAAGACGATGGTACTCAGGACGAAGATCCCGACGATTCACAAAGTGGAAGCGTTGATACGGGAACAGAGCCCGAGCCTGAAACTGAGTACGGCACAGTAGCTGACCGCGTTGTTTCTATGGATATTCCGGAGGAGGAAAGAGAGAAGCACGTGCTTTCTTTTGAGGTTGATTCAAATGTTTCACCTTCAGCCGAGAGCTTTAATGTGAAGCTCTATTTCGGTTCGTTTATTAAGCTTGACAGCATAGAAAACGCCGAAAACGCTACCGTTGAGATCGTTCTTACAAACGAAGAAGGCGATAGAATAGTTATTGCCGAAATACCCGCAAAGGATTTTTATTCGGATAAATACGCTTGCGTTCAGGATAGCGTTGAAGACACGGTTGTCGGTGTCCGCTTCAAGAGAGTAATAGAAATTTCTGTTCCTGTGAAATTTATAAAAGCAGATAAGGGAGCGCTCACCTTCACCGTAGCGCGCTATAATAAGGATACGCAAAGCGGTATGGAAACACTTGAAGAGAGTAGCGAAGCTTTCCTCTGGTTTAACAAAAAAGACGATAAATACGAGCTTTCCGATAAAAAAGAAACACCTAATATATATAACTACGAATATAAGACCGATATTTCGGACTATATAGGCTATATTGAGCCGACAGGCGATCTTTGGAGCGACAATTATCTTCTTCTCGTAAACCCTTGGAATCCTCTTGAAAAGGGAGAGGAGCTTACTATTGATAAGGTCGGTCAGCAGTCGGCGATGAGCAGTGTAAAGGGAGAGTATAACTACTACTATCTGCCTAATATAAAGCTCAATACTACGGCACTTAAAGCACTCACAGCTATGTTTAAAGAAGCCGTCGAATCCACCGACCTTGAAACCAAAAATCTTCAGGTTACAAGCTCGTACAGAAACTACGCAACACAGGAATCTATATTCAACAGCAACGTAAAAAAGACGAAAAAGTACGTTTGTAATGACGAAGAATGCGGATTTGTCTATATAACGAAATATTCCTATTCAAAATGCCAGAAGTGTAAGGGCGGAGTTACAAACGTTGAAATCACAAGGGAAGAGGCGGAGGAAAACGTAAAGACCTATTCGTGTGCGCCCGGTACGAGTGAGCATCAGACAGGACTTGTGGTGGATATAATAGATACCGAGTATGATCTCGACCTGCTCGAAGGCTTCAAGGATACAGAGGCGGGAAAATGGCTTGCCGAAAACTGCACACGCTTTGGATTTGTGCTCCGTTTTGAAAAGGAAAAGGAAGCTATTACAGGGATAATATATGAGCCTTGGCATTTCAGATACGTAGGAAGATACCACGCAACACGTATGGCAGAGCTTGGTATGTGCTTTGAAGAATATATAGAGTTCCTTACCGAAGAAGGTTATTTCGACGATCCCACGTCTGTCCATAACCCTGCGAATATGCAGATAGACCCCGAAACCTACCTCATAGTAGACGAAAATAAAAAGTAAAATAAAATTACCTGTCGCAAAAATTATACTGCTTATTACATTTTTGTGCGAAACGCACAGATATTTGTTTTAGAATTTGTTGAAAAAGCATATTGCCTTTTTGTCAAAATAATGGTATAATTTTTGCGTCGATGAGGCCTGTTGGTCAAGAGGCTAAGACGCCGCCCTCTCACGGCGGAAACAGGGGTTCGATTCCCCTACGGGTCATCGTAGCCGACCGCGCTGTTTCAGCGCGGTCGTTTTTTGTTATCACCAAGTTTTTTAAAGTAAAGGAGTAACTGAAAATGATCTTTAGCGAAAAGGCAAATGCGATAGTCGGACAGTCGGGCGGACCTACGACCGCAATAAATGCGACCCTCGCAGGAGTTATATCTGCGGCAATAAGCTCTGATAAAATAGACGTTATATACGGCGCGAGAAACGGCGTCGAGGGTATGCTTCGTGATGATAAAATAAACCTCAGCGAAATTTTTGACTGTGAGGAAAAAGAGGATAAGCTCGCTAGACTCTCGGCCACTCCCTCGGCAGCACTCGGCTCTTGCCGTCTTAAGCTCCCCGCAATAGATGGGGCGCAGCAAAACGAAAAATATATAAAGCTTTTCGATTTCTTTAAGAAAAATAATATCAGATACTTCTTCTATATAGGCGGAAACGACTCTATGGACACCGTGTCCAAGCTTTCCTCGGTATGTAAATATTTTGACTGGGAAATGAACTTCGTCGGTGTTCCAAAAACTATTGATAATGACCTTGCTGTAACCGACCATACACCCGGCTACGGCTCTGCGGCAAAGTTTATCGCAACAGTCATAAGCGAAATGCTCTGCGATACGGCGGTGTATACAGTAAAAGCCGTAACTATCGTTGAAATTATGGGTAGAGATACAGGCTGGCTTACTGCTGCATCTGCTCTTGCGGCGGCAAACACAGGAGTTGCTCCCGACTATATTTATCTTCCCGAAAGAGATTTCGAGTACGATAAATTCTTTGCCGATATCGAAGAAGCCTTTAAGAAGCACCCGAATATTCTTATAGCGGTTTCCGAAGGACTTCATTTCGCTGACGGACACCTTGTAGGTGAAGGAACACAGAGCGGCGCAACCGACGTTTTCGGTCATAAATACCTCGAAGGAACAGGCAAAGCACTTGAAAACGCGGTTAAAAATCACTTTGGATGTAAGGTTCGCTCGGTAGAGCTTAATCTCCCCCAGAGATGCGCGGCTCATATCGCGTCAAAGACCGATATAGACGAAAGCTTCGGAGTCGGAAATGCGGCTGTCGAGGCAGCTGTATCAGGCAGTAGCGACTGTATGATGTGCATTATCAGAAGCAAGGGGGAAGAGTATAGCGTAAGCTACGCGCCCGTAAGCGTTGCGCAGGTAGCAAATAAAGTGAAATACGTTCCCGACGATTTCATAAACGAAGCAGGAAACGGTATTACGGCAAAGGCGCTTGATTATATGCTCCCTCTTGTAAACGGAGAAGCAACCTACTATACAAAGAACGGATTGCCCGATTTTTTCAGTTTATCTTTCTGAACCATTAAATTGCATAATAGTATTTTATATAGAAAAGATTGTTTGTTAAAACATACAATCTTTTCTTTTTTGTATTGACAAAAAAAGCAAAAAAGAATATAATAAATGAAAGTTTATTTTGCCGTATTAAAATTAAATTTCAGAAATAATACGACAGGCATATATGTGCCAAACAGAAAGGATGATTTATTTATGAACAGAGTGTACAATTTTTCGGCAGGACCCTCAATGCTTCCCGTTCCCGTGCTTGAAAGAGCAGCTTCCGAGCTTATGTGTTACGGAGATTCCGGAATGTCAGTAATGGAGATGAGCCACAGATCGCCTGTTTATGAAAAGATTATAGCAGACGCAGAAGCAAAGCTTCGTGAGCTTATGAACATTCCCGATAACTATAAGGTGCTCTTCCTTCAGGGCGGCGCTTCCACACAGTTTGCTGCCGTTCCGCTCAACCTCATTGGCAGAACAGGCAAGGCTGATTACATAGTTTCGGGTCAGTTCTCGGGCAAGGCATATAAAGAAGCTCAGAAGATGGGCTACGACGTTAAGTGCATCGCAACATCTAAGGACACAAACTTCGACCGTATCCCCGTAGTTACAAAGGATATGATCTCTCCCGATGCTTCCTACGTTCACATTTGCTTCAATAACACCATTTACGGTACAAAATACAGCTACATTCCCGATACAGGTGATATTCCTCTCGTTGCAGATATGTCTTCCTGCATCATTTCCGAGCCTGTTGACGTAACCAAGTTCGGCGTTATCTACGCAGGCGCGCAGAAGAATATGGCTCCCGCAGGCGTAACTCTCGTTATCGTTCGTGAGGACCTTCTCGAGTACGGCGACCCCAAGATGCCCTCTATGCTCGATTGGAAGCTTATGGCTGAAAATGGATCTATGTATAACACACCTCCTTGCTACTCTATCTACGTTGCAGGACTCGTTTACGACTGGATCCTTTCTCTCGGCGGTCTTGACACAATGAAGGAAATGAACGAGAAGAAGGCAGCTGTTCTTTACGATTATCTCGATAGCCAGGATTACTACATCGCTCCCGTACAGAAGGATAGCCGTTCTCTTATGAACGTTACATTCGTTACAGGTAACGAAGAGATCGACAAGAAGTTCCCGAAGGAAGCTGCAGCAGCAGGTCTTGTAAACCTCAAGGGGCACAGAAGCGTTGGCGGTATGAGAGCATCTATTTATAACGCAATGCCTCTCTCTGGTGTTGAAGCTCTCGTTGAGTTTATGAAGAAATTTGCCGCTGAAAACCCCAAGGCGTAAGAAAAATAAGAAAGGTAACGATGAAAATGAGCAATATACTTCTCTTAAATAAGATCGCAAAGATCGGAACAGATATTTTCGATGATAAATATACAGTAAGCGATAGCTGCGAAAATGCCGATGCAATAATGGTGCGTAGTGCAGCTATGCACGATATGGAGCTTCCTGCAAGCGTTAAGGCGATTGCAAGAGCAGGCGCAGGTGTAAACAATATTCCCGTTGAAGACTGCGCAAAGAAGGGTATCGTAGTATTCAATACCCCCGG
Source organism: Eubacteriales bacterium (assembly GCA_045580325.1). Lineage (GTDB taxonomy): Bacteria > Bacillota > Clostridia > Oscillospirales > CAG-272 > SIG672. Next base: position 12,652 of record JAZNNR010000024.1, on the reverse strand, counting down.
TGCAAACGCAAACGGCGTTAAGGAGCTTGCAGTTGCAGCTCTCCTTCTCGCTTCGAGAAACATCACAGGCGGTATCGAATGGGTAAAGACTCTTGCAGGTCAGGAAGATGCTGCAAAGGTAGTTGAAAAGAATAAGAGCGCCTTCGCAGGCGTTGAGATCGCAGGTAAGACTCTCGGCGTAATCGGTCTTGGTGCTATCGGCGGACTTGTTGCAAACGCTGCTGCTGCTCTTGGAATGAACGTTATCGGCTGCGACCCTTACCTCACAGTTGAGGGCGCGTGGGGACTTTCCACCAAGGTAAAGAAGGCTGCAAGCTACGAAGAGATCTTCGCAAAGAGCGACTATATTTCTGTTCACGTTCCCGCAACTAAGGAAACCAAGGATATGTTCTGCGAAGCTTCCTTTGCACAGATGAAGGACGGCGTACGTATTATCAACCTCTCGAGAAGTGAGCTTGTAAACAGCAAGGATATGCTCAAGGCTGTTGCAGATAAGAAGGTAGCATGCTACGTAACCGACTTTGCAACTCCCGATATTATCGGCGTTGATAACATTATCGTAATTCCTCACCTCGGCGCATCTACAAACGAATCCGAAGATAACTGCGCAGTAATGGCTGCAAAGCAGATCGTTGACTATCTCGAAAACGGTAACATCGTTAACAGCGTAAACTATCCTACCGTTGTTCTCGAGCGCGGCGGACTCAGCAGATGCTGTGTTCTTCACTATAACGTTCCTGCCGTTATTTCGGGCGTTTCCTCTGCATTTGCAGAAGCAAACATCAATATCGAGCACTTCGTTAATCGCTCCAAGGGCGAATTTGCTTACACAGTGATCGACTTTAATGCAGAGCTTCCCGAAGCAGTACTCGAGGCAGTTAAGGCAACAGAAGGCGTTATCGCAGTTAACGTTATCGACTGATTTTAAAAAAAGTATTGACAAATTCACGATTGTGTGATAGACTTTACCTATACTTTTGAAAGGTCGATCAAGAGCTATGAAAAAGATGCTTTCCGTATATTATTCATATTATTACCGTGCTTATTATAGCAGGGTTATATAGGTGTGGCTGATTGCGGAAGGGTTTAAATTAAAAACCATAATACCGTGTGCAGTCAAATGCTCACGGTATTTTTTTGAAATTAAAATAGGTAAAGGGGAAAAAGTTTTGTGTCTTTTGCATCTGAGATGCAAATTTGCCAAGGCAAACCGCACAAAACTTCAAAGTATAAAGAAAAGGAGTGGCCATATATGCCTATTACAGAGATACTCGAAGAAAATGCGCGAAAATACGCATCGGACGTTTGTCTTGTTGAAGTAAACCCCGAAAGAGAAGAAACAAGAAGGGTTACCTGGAGAGAATACGAGCTCGTTGAAACAACTCTGCCCAAATACTACCGCAGAGAGATAACGTGGAGCATTTTTAACGAAAAAGCAAACAGATTTGCAAATGCGCTCATCAAAAACGGAATAAAGAAGGGCGATAAGGTCGGTATCCTTCTTATGAACTGCCTTGAATGGCTTCCGATATATTTCGGAATACTCAAAACGGGTGCGCTTGCAGTACCGCTTAATTTCAGATATTCCTCTGACGAAATCAAATACTGCCTTGACCTTGCAGACGTTGATCTGCTCGTTTTCGGTAACGAATTTATCGGTCGTATAGAGGAAATTGAGCCAATAATCCGCAAAAACAGACTTCTTGTTTACGCAGGCTCGGGAATATGCCCGACCTTTGCCGAGAGCTATCTCGACCTCACGGCAGACGAGTCAAGCGTAGCTCCCGATATAAAGCTCACAGACGACGACTTCGCCGCAATATATTTCTCTTCGGGTACAACAGGCTTCCCGAAAGCAATTTTACATAAGCATAGAAGCCTTATGCACTCTTGTATAGTCGAGCAGAAGCACCATGGACAGACAAAGGACGATATATTCCTTTGTATTCCTCCTCTTTACCATACAGGCGCGAAAATGCACTGGTTCGGAAGCTTCCTCGTAGGCGGAAAAGCGGTTCTTCTCAAGGGAACACGCCCCGAGTACGTTCTCGAAACTATTTCCAAGGAAAAATGCACGATAGCTTGGCTTCTTGTACCGTGGGCACAGGATATTTTGAACGCACTCGATAGCGGCGATCTTAAAAAGGAAGATTATTGTCTTGATCAGTGGCGTCTTATGCACATCGGAGCTCAGCCTGTACCGAGAAGCCTCATAAAGCATTGGCTTGATTATTTTCCGAGCCACGATTACGATACAAACTACGGACTCAGCGAGTCGATAGGACCGGGCTGCGTACACCTTGGCGTAGGAAATATATCCAAGGTCGGCGCGATCGGTATCCCCGGATATGGCTGGGAGGTTAAGATCGTCGATCCTGATGGTAACGCTCTTGAAAAGGGCGGAGTAGGCGAGCTTTGCGTAAAGGGTCCCGGTGTTATGACCTGCTACTATAAGGACGAAAAGGCGACCGACGAGGTTCTCAAGGACGGCTGGCTCTTTACGGGTGATATGGCACAGATGGACGAGGACGGCTTTATTTTCCTCGTTGACAGAAAGAAGGACGTTATCATAACGGGCGGAGAAAACCTCTATCCCGTACAGATAGAGGACTTTATAAGCGCACACCCTGCAGTACACGACGTTGCGGTCATAGGGCTTCCCGATAAGCGTCTTGGAGAGATAGCAGCGGCTATTATTCAGATAAAGAAGGGCTACGAGTGTACAGAAAATGAAATTGCTGAATTCTGCTCAGCACTTCCGAGATATAAGCGCCCGAAGAAGATAATTTTTGCTGACGTTCCGAGAAATCCCACAGGAAAGATCGAGAAACCGAAGCTTCGCCGTATGTACGGTGCAGATATGCTCGTTTCGCAGCAGAACAATTCGTAATTTCTGCATAACTTAAACTAAATAAAGGCACTTACGACAAAAATTCGCAAGTGCCTTTTGTAATTTACCTTGTTTTATTTTTATGATCTTCTATAAATTTCTTTGGTGGCACTTATATCAAGGGTTTTGCTAAATATATACAAAAAAACAATATTGGTTTTGTATTATATGACAAAGTTTGATTATTACTATTGACAATCATATGATGATATGATATAATTACGTCAAGACAAAGCACTAGTGCAAAATAAAACTCGTAAAAAAGACAAAAATAACGCTGTTTTACGGAGAAGGGAAATGAATTTCCGATAAATACGGAGCAATAAATAAGATTTTTGCGCTTTGTAAAGTCTTGTTGCGGAATTGTAAGCTTGAAGAGGTGGTATTTTTAGGCTTACTTTGCTATAATGAGTCCGCAAAATCAAGGAGGATTGACTATGAAACTGTCAGACAAACTAATCGAACTCAGAAAAGCCAAAGGGTGGTCGCAAGAAGATTTTGCGGAAAAGCTGGACGTATCCAGGCAAGCGATCAGCCGTTGGGAAAACGGAACGGCGCTGCCTGACGCGCAAAATGTTTTGCGTATCAGTAAGCTGTTTAACGTTACAACCGATTATTTGTTAAATGACGATCATGAAGGCGAGATACATATTCCCGAGGCAGAAGCAGCTTCAGAGGAAAGCGCGCAGGGGAATCGAAAAAAATATACATATATAAATATTATAGTGGCAATTTTTGTTACTATAATGTTAGCCTCTGTAACAGTACTTGCGATTATCGCAGGTCAAAGACATATTCACTCTGAGCTGACTCGTGCCGTAGAGAACAAGGTGGCTTCCACTTGCACAAAAGAAGGCTCATACGACGAAGTTGTTTACTGCGCTAGTTGTGATGAAGAACTCCTGCGTACAACGATAACAACGAAAAAGGTAGAACACCAATTCAAAAATAATAAATGCACCGCTTGCGGTGAGATCCTACCTAGCGTAGGACTGCTTTATGAGTCTAAGGGAAACGGAACTTGTATTGTGTCTATTGGAAAATGTACAGACGAATATATAATGATTCCCGATTATTCACCTAAAGGAGATAAAGTAACTTCTATAGGGGATTATGCTTTTGCGGGAAACAATAAGGTGAAAAGTATTCGAATTCCCGAAACGGTAACCGTTATCGGCGAGGGAGCTTTTATAGACTGCATAAAACTTGAAAGCGTCAATCTGCCGAGCAAGATTACAATTATAAACCCATACACCTTCTGTGGATGTAAAAGGTTAAAGGAAATTGAAATTCCCGCAGGTGTGAAGAAGATAGGAGAAAAAGCCTTTGAGGACTGTGTTTCTTGCATGAACATCTTTATTCCCGTAAGCGTTAAAGAAATAGGAATACGTGCCTTTAAAAATTTTTCAGACTGTGAAGGAACCATAACGTTTGAACGGAACGTTATGTGGACCTTGTATGACCTTTATGGAAATCGGTTTGCCGCTTTTGGTTATAGTAACGTGTCTGCTGCGACCGAAGACCTTACGAAGCGATTATGCGAATTTACGTGGAAATTCGGTAGTAGATAAAGCGATTTTGGGTAGGTTTTAACCCTGAAAAAACTGTGTTTTTTATATTTAAACAAAAGGAGAACATCACTATGGCATACAAATACCCCTACGGACACGAAGATGAAGAGTACACTCCGCCGAAGGTGGTCTTAGAAACAAGCAGAAGTATGTGGAAGCTTATGATACTGAACGTTTTAACGCTTGGCGTTTACAGTATAATTTTCTTTATTCCGCTTTCCTTCGATCTTGATAAGGTGTCGCCCAGACGCGACGGCGAAAAAACTATGAACTATCTTTTGGCGCATATTCTTGCTTTGTTTACCTTTTCGATAGTGATAGATATTTGGCATCATCACATAGCAAAGCGCGTCGAAGAAGCTCTCAGCGAGCGTGATATTGATTATAATTTCGGCACGGGAGATTTCTGGAAATGGTTTTTGCTCGGTTCGCTTATTTTCGTTGGACCGTTTGTCTATTTTCATAAGCTTTGTAAAGCTATGAACCTTATTTGCGAGGATTATAATCAAAAAGCTGATTAAAGGTGTACCATAATACAGTAGGAAAGGCGGCGATGAATGTTAAGAAACAAACTGTAATAGTTTTATGCTACATATAATGGTACTCATAATAAAATAAACACAAATTGCTGTATAAGCAATTTGAAATATAATTAAAATCAAAGGAGAAACAAAAATGAAAAAAATTTTAAGTCTGGCTCTTGCATTACTTATGATGGTTTCCGCAATGTTTGCATTTGCATCTTGCGATGAAAACCCTTCAGACGATAAAAAAGAAAATGTAGAAGAGAACAAAGAAGAAAAGAAGGACGACGCCGAGCTTATTCTCGGAACATGGGAAGCTGAAATCGATTACACCGAGGTAATGAATTCGGATTCTGGTCTTGACGAGGAAATGGCTGACTACATCAAGGTCGAGGATTTTAAGTTTACCGTGCGTGCTACTATGAACAAAGACGGTACTTATAAATTTGTTGTAACCGAAGAATCGGCCAAGAAGGCACTTGATAACTTTAAAAAAGCTATGGTAAGCGGATATAAAGATTATTTCGCCGATATGGCTGCAGAATATGATATGACCGTAGAAGATTTTCTCGCCGAAATGGAGGTTTCTTCCGTTGAGGAATTTGTCGATCTCTTTTTTGGTGAAGAAATGATGGAAGTATTTACCGCAGAATTCAATTCCGAAGGCATATACAAGATAGAAAACGGTAAATTCTATACATCGAACGATGGCGAGGATGAAATAGATGAAAGTGAGTATGAAACTTATGAGCTTTCCGAAAATGAATTCAAGCTTATCGAATATGTCGGCGGGGATGAAGAAGATTCTGAATTTAACGAATATATTTATCCGATAATATTCAAAAGAGTTAAGTAAAGTCGAATTTTCGGTTTTTATATAAGGGATTTTTTAAACATAAAATTCGTTTTTTACTTAATCATCACTCGTGTAAATGTCCTTTAAATATTTTTATAAAGTACCGAAAACTCTCTTGACATATTTCTTTAAAAGGTGTAGAATGAGTGGTGTCATAGAAGACTTTGCCGCAAAAATGCGGTCTATTTGACAAGAAAGGAAAACAGACTATGAAAAACAAAATGAAACGCATTGGACTCTCTCTGATTGCTTGCCTTCTGGCATTTGCAATGCTTTTCTCATTCGTAGCGTGCGATGACGAAGAGGATAAGAAGGATAACGAAACAACAGATGAAGAAAAAGACAATGATAAGGATAACGAAAAGCCCGACGAAAAGCCTGACGATAGCTTAAAGGGTGATATAGACGTTACCTCGGCTGAAAACGTTGCAGAGCTTATCAACTCGCTTTTAGAGGAATCAATTTTCGATAAACTCGATAGTATTGATGATCTTGTTTCCGGCGCAGGCGAATCTATTAAGATCTCCGATATCGTTGGACTTACGTCGAGCATCAATGTTTTGGCTGATAATTTTACCGTTAACGGCGAAAAGACCGACCTGCTCGAGATGTTCGTTATTAAAGACAATACTCTTTATCTGTGCGGTAAAGATGAATACGGATTTGATAACAGTATTGCGGGTAAGCTTACCGAAGACGGCTATGCAATTATCGCTTTTTCTGACGAGATAGGCGAGCTTCTCGATTTAGGAAGCTTTGCAGAGCTTGCTGAGGCTGCACAGAGTATTCCTAAAATTGATATAGCTGCAATCAAAGAAGCCCTGACAGTAAAGACAAGCGACCTTGAAATGAAGGAAGAGGGCGTTTGGGAATTAAAGAGCAGCTACATAGTTAATGCTTTGAAGGGAATAATTAAGGCTCTTGGCTTTGAAGAATCTGAGGGCGCTGAGCTTCCTTCTTTCGAAGCACTGCTCAATATGACTATGATAGCAGACCTTCGTGAGCTTAACAAAAACGGTGCTGTAAGCCTTGAACTGAATATTCCCGATACTGTTAATGCAAAGATTAACGTTAGTAATGTAGGCTTTAAGGTAGCAGTTACACTTCCCACAGAAGAAATGGAGGTAGTTCTTGATTTTGCTATCTCCGAAGATGAAAACGCTGATAAGGTAACAGGTAACCTTGTTGTTAAATATGCAGACACCGAGGTTGTAAACGGTAAACTTGAGGTTGTTGTTAAGGAAGACTCTGTAAAGGCAGACTTTTCTTTGACTATTGCAGAAACAGAAATTACTGCCAATATCGCTCAGATTTCCGAGAAAAACGGCGACAGTAAGCTGGCAGCTGACCTTGACGTTAAAAACGCAGGCGTAGAGATGCTTAAGGCAAATCTTGAAATTGCTACCAAGAGCAATACCGAAGACGCGCTCTCGCTAACGACTGCAGACTTCTCGCTTGTTTCGGAGGGTCTGAAAATTACCGCTGACTTCTCGAGTACCGTAGCTAAAACAGGAAACGTTGAAACAAACGGCAACTTAAGCGTTGTTTATGATGATATAGAGGTTGTTAAGGGAACACTTGAAGCTTTTGTTACAGAAACCGGTATAAATGAAATTACATCTACATTAGATATTTCTTTGATCATAGCTGAAACAGAGATCACCGCAAACTTCGCTCAGGTTGAAAATATAGACGGTATAGAGATTTCAGGCGATCTTAACGTAAAACTTGCAGACGAAGAGATTTTCAAGGCTTCTTGCGAGCTTTCCGCCATCAATAACGATGACGCAACTATCAACATAACAGGCAATCTGAATGTAGAAATCGTTAGTGAGGACGAATACGGAGAAAAGGAAACCATTAAGTTTGACGCTGAGATTGAAGTGCTTATTGGCGAAAGCTCTATAATGGTTAACGGCTCGGCAAATGTTGCAGACGGCAAACTTGAATTTACTATTCTTGCAGATGCTGCGGCGCTCTCTGAAAACGGCGGAATGCCCTTTGCTTTCTCCTTTTCTGCAAAGAGCTTCGACGGAATCGAGTATGTTGTCAGAACCAATTTCTCTGTAATACTTACTACTCTTGAAGCTCCTGCTGAAGGCGTAACCAAGTATAAGGTTACTTTGTCAATGGACGGAGCTGAGTACGCCGGAGATATTGCTTTCGGCGGCGCAGGTGATTTTGTACTTCCCGAAAAAGAAGCAGAGTTCCTTGACCCTTATTTGAAGCTTCTTGAAAAATATCAGGAATATAACGCACAGCTTGAAGTGTATAACGATATGGTTCAGAGCTATATTGATGAGGGCAAAGCAGATCAGCTTCCCGAATCCTTCTATATAGAAGACAAGAACAATCCTGACGTTGGATATTTCTTCGATATATATTACTGGGATTACGATATGGTAGAGTTTTATAGTGAATTCGACCTTATCACCGAGGATAACACATATTGGTATGAAAAATACACTCCCGCAAACTAATTAAAATAAGAAAGAGGACCGAGATGATCGGTCCTCTTTTTCATACATCTGATATAAAGATAAAGTGCTGTGAATGTTCAGAACACAGCGCTTGTAATTATATGCTTATTTAAGCACCACAACGTATTCATTATATCATATAATTATCGATATGTCAATACATATCAACGACATAATCACCAAAATCTCTGTTATATACAAAAAAATATTGTTAAGTTTTTACAAATTGCCAATTGTAATTTTGATTTTTATGTGCTATAATACAAGTGAAAGAAAGGAAGGTACAGTCCAATGGGAAACTAAAAAAGTACTAAAAAACAAAAAAGGAAGGTACGGTCCAATGAACAGCTGAAAAGGACTTAAATACAAAAACCAAAACTGAGACACCGATCAAAGTGAAAAAACAGCATTAGAAAAATGTAGAGTCAGATATAAACACGGCGGTGTAAAACACGGTAAGACATGAGAAGTACCAAATTAAATTGAATATAACCGTGTACGCTTGATATAGATTTTTGAGGTTAAGGTTAAACTTGGGATTTGGTTGAGGTTGAAGTTTTTGTGTGAAGAGTCAAAGAAATTCGTCTTTTGCATAAGTGGGTAGTTTAGAGAAACGTAGAGTGTTGTAGTGAGAGGAAAAAGAGAAGGTTTGCGAATATAACCCGAAAGCAAAAGATAGACAAGGAAAGAGAGGAATAAAAAAGATGTTAGATATCAAGAGTGAACAGAAATGACCCTTGATTTGCAGTGGTAAACGCAAGTCAAGGGTCATTTCTATTTTATGTATGAGCTTAATAAATACGAATAAAAAAGGGCTACCGAGTGGTAACCCTTGAGTTATTTTATAACAACTTTTTCTTGATTTTTTTCAAAGTTTTTTCAATATTTTTTTGTTCGAAATTTGCGTATAGATCAAAATTACTGAAAGTACCGCCTTCATCATTCGACCAACCAATTAACCACTGACCTTTCAGATCATCTCCTAAATTATCACTATCAGATGTGTAGCGGAAAATGTAATATTCTTCTTTCTTTTTAACCTTTCCAAGATATTCGATCTTGTCGGGTTCTTTTCCAAGCTCGGTAGGATAGGTGAGCCAATGCACTAGGTCACTCTTTGCAAGATACTCCGGGTTAGCGAGTTCTGCAGGAAAGAGAGAAGTCAAGCCGTGCTGATTCAACAGCGCATACGTCATATCAGCATATACAAGATCATTAGCAAGTGATACAATGATGTTTGAAGGAATGGTTTGACCGGCACTTAGTAACGTGGATATTGCATAGTAATTGACGTTATTTTTTTCTAATTTCAAAACGTCGTTCAAAAGAGAAATGATCGTATCATTTATAAAGTATTTTGCTACATCACACAAAAATTCTAAGTTATTAACTATAACATCATCAAGCGGAGAATCGAGATAGCGTCGTAATTCTGAAGAAATATAATCGGAAAATAACTCCTTAGAATCTGAAGGAAGATTTTTTATATTGTTTCGATAATGGAGTAATCCCTGATAAAGCTGTCCCTTTTGAAATTCGTCCTTTAGAGGAATTACAGAAGCGAGTAGCTGGCTCACCGTGTTTTTATCATTTTGATTGTTTCTGAAAATATTGTCAATCGCATTTTCGACAAACCTTTCCTTATCAACAAGTGCCATAAGTGTTTTTATAAGGTTTAAATTGGTTTCACCTATCTCTGCAGGTGAAGAATGGCACAGCATAATAGTACCGAGAAGTTTATCCTCATATCCGAAAATTTCGTCTTTTTCTTTATATGTTTGGATTGTTGGGATCAGTGCGATAAGTTTGTTTGTTTCCTCAAATGCAAAAGCAGAGAGTTCTTTTTTGTCTTCAAGGGTGATTTTTACCTTTTTGTTTTGAAAAGAATTTAGAATTACTGCCAAAAAACTTGTTTTTTCAGAAAAACTTGAAAGGTGCTTTATATCCTCAATAATTGATGTAAAAGTTGCCATAATCATTTTCTCCTTAAAATTTATGTTAGCATATTATATCATAAATACGTTATTATGTCAACAATAAAGAGATGTGCTCGTTTTTTTGAAAACTTTGTATGTTCATACTAAACTTTATTGTAGTGCATATCATTTATGACCATTGCAGACGTAAACGCAAGTCAAGGGTCATTTCTATTTTATAGCTCCTTTTCTAAAACTTTTAATATCCTATTGCAATTTAGTAAAAAAAGTAGTATAATGAAAGTTATCAAATGATTTTCTTTTGATAATCATAAAATTTATACTATAATGTGCTAAGGAGGTATAACTATGGATCCGATTTATGTAACCGGACATCGAAATCCGGATACCGATTCCATCGTAGCCGCTATTGCTTACGCATCACTTCGAAATGCGCTTGGAGATAGGGAATACACCCCTGCCTGTCTTGGACGCGTGTCTGATGAAACGCAGTGGGTCTTAAATCACTTCGGCTTTGCGCCGCCTCAACTTATAACAAACGTATATACGCAGGTTCAGGATCTTGATTTCGATAAGCCGCCGATACTCAGCGCAGCTGTTACTGTTGATACAGCGTGGAATAAGCTTCAGGAGAGAAAAGAACTGCGCGCTATTCCTATTGCTAACGACGACGGAACTTTGCTCGGTATGATATCCCGCGAGGATATTGCAAGCTATAATATGGAGCTTAATAATTCTTGCGTTCTTGACAAAGTACCGCTTTTTAACCTTCTTTCCGTGCTTGAAGGTAAGGTCATTAACGACGCAGGCGAATACCTCGATACCGTGTCGGGCGAGGTTGTACTTGCAATTCCCGAGAGCAGAGGCGCGGATATGTTCAAAAGCAGTAACTGCGTGGTAATTTGCGGTAATCAGCCCGATATAATCCGCAGAGCGCTCGAACAGAACGTAAGCTGTCTTATCCTCTGCCGAACAGAACTCGAGCCTGAGCTGCTAAAAATAGAGACTACAACCTGTATTATACATACACCCTGCGATGCCTATAAGGCAACAAGACTCATTTTCCAGTCAACACCTATCGGAAGAATATGCAGTACCAAGGATATAATTTGCGTGCGCCTTGCCGATAGAGTCGATTATGTAAAGGAAATGGTTTTGAAGCATAGAAAGCCCTGCTATCCAATTCTTGACGAAAGCGGAAAGATCGTGGGAATTCTGACAAGGTATCACCTGCTGCGTCCGAGAAGAAAGCGCGTAGTGCTTGTCGATCATAATGAGGCCGCACAGTCTGTTCCCGGACTTGAGGAAGCAGAGATCCTCGAGATTATCGACCACCACCGCCTTGCTGATATTCAGACAAGAAATCCTGTTTTTGTAAGAAACGAGCCTGTTGGTTCTACAAATACGATAATAGCATCTATGTTTCAGGATAAGGGACTTATTCCGTCCGAAAAGCTTGCGGGTATGATGGCGGCAGCGATCATCTCGGATACCGTTATGTTCAAATCGCCTACCTGCACTGTAAGGGATATTCGTACAGCAGAGCGAATGGCTCGTATTGCCAACGTTTCTCTTGATGAGCTTGGTAAAAAGATATTCTCCGAATCTGTGGAAGGGAAGAGCGCAAACGAACTGCTATATACAGACTATAAGGGATTCCATATTGCAGGCCACGATTTCTCAGTATCGCAGGTTACCTGTCTTGATAGCGCAAGCGTTCTTGCGAGAAAAGAAGATCTGCTCAGGGAAATGAAGACAATTTCGGATAAGACCGACGTTTCTCTGATGATATTGATGCTTACCGACGTGCTCCTCGAAGGCAGTTATCTGCTCTATTTGGGAGATGACGATATTATAAGACAGGCATTTGGAGTTTCACCTAAAGATAACGAAGTATTCCTTCCGAACGTTATGAGCCGTAAAAAGCAGGTTATTCCCAGTCTGTCTGCTCTTTGGGGTTAATAGTTTTGCTTAAGCGAAATGATGTAATTATCTGACAATATATATACCTAATATCCAAAAGGAGAAAAAACAATGAAAAAACTAATCTCATTTCTGCTCGTGCTGTCGATGATAGCATCGATGCTCACGGTAGTAACGGCTGAAGAAGCGGGTCAGACTGAAGGTTTTACTGACTCTTTAAACACCACCGTTCGTGCAATAAATAGCGCTACAGCCGGAGCTATTTCCACTTACAGCGCATCATCAACAATCAGTGCCGGAACGGTAAACACCGTTCTTTCGGGAAACGAACCTCATTTCCCGTCGATAATTGAGCTTCAGTATCAGCCAAACGCGAAAGACAACGGAACGCTTATCGCGGCAGTATGCCAGCAAAACAACGAAAAGAAAACTATGGGTCGTATAATGAAGAGCACCGATAACGGAGCGACT
>JAZNNR010000023.1:0-72186 GCA_045580325.1 Eubacteriales bacterium | reverse complement strand
GTTTTTTAAAGTTTTTTCGGTTTTCTCGGGCTCGCTTCTCCGCTCCCCCTCGATTTTACCCCGCATCTACCGTGCTTTTTGTCCCCCCTCGCTCGAGGCGACTTGTGCATTATAGCATTTTGTTTTTATTTTGTCAATACTTTTTTTGGATTTTTTTCAACTTTTTTTATTTTTATCCATAAATGTATATTTTTCGACAGTAAAGGCATATTTTTTGTTATTTTTGAACATATGACCGAAATTGGACGCCGAAATGGTCAAAAGAAGCGCATATCACACGGTAGAAGCTTGCGGTAATGTCCCGCAAACTTCCTTATTATATTATGTATTATCTTACTTTATCGCTTCGAGATACTTTTCGGTATAAAGCTTATACATATCTGCATATTCGTGGCTTTCGGCCTTAAGATCGTTCAAATAATTATGATAGCTATGAACATCGAGATTATCGTGCGCCATCTGTATAACGCAGCCCGTGATATTTGAGCAATGATCGGAAACTCTCTCAAGACTTCCGAGAAGGTCGGACCAGATAAAGCCTGCTTCTATTGTGCATTCGCCTTTTTTCATTCTTTCGATATGTCGGGAACGAAGTGTATCCTTAAGTGTATCTATTATCTCTTCAAGCGGTTCTACACGAAGCGCGGCTTCCATATCCCCACTAACAAATGCCGAAACCGTATGATCCAATATCTCATTCACTGCCGTTACCATAGAATTCATTTCCCTTTTTCCTGCTTCTGAGAAAGAAATTTCTTTATCCTTAAGCTCCTCTATTGATGCAAGAATATGAACTGCGTGGTCGGAAATGCGCTCGAAATCTCCTATAACGTGGAGAAGTTTTGAAGATTCCTTGCTGTCGCTGCTACTCAGCTCGTGTGTGCTGAGCTTTACAAGGTAGCTTCCGAGTATATCCTCATAATGATCAGCTTCCTTTTCATATCGGCGTATTTCACTTGCTTTATCGGGCTCATATTTAGAACCAAGCATAGAAAGCGAGCTTTTAAGAGCGTTAACCGAAACATCAGCCATTGTAAAGGTTACCTTACGGCAGTTTTCGATAGCGATAGAAGGTGTTACCATAAGACGCTCATCAAGCTGCACCTCTTCTTCGGTTGCTTTTTCCACTTTAGGTTCGGGAATAAGCCTATAAGAGAGCTTTTCAAGAAGACCTGATGCAGGAAGGAGTATCATCGTACAAAGAATATTAAACACAGAGTGTGCCACCGCAATATTAAACTCATTTGCCGCTCCCGTAATAAATTCTGCCACGTATGGAACAAATGCTTTAGCAATACAGAAGGCCGTAAGTAAAATCACCGTTCCTATTATATTAAAGAAGAGATGAACGACAGACGCACGGCGGGCGTTTCTGTTAGTTCCCACCGAAGAAACAAGTGCCGTTACGCAAGTACCTATATTTTGTCCCATTATTATTGGAATTGCCGCGCCGAGTGTTACAGTGCCTGTCGATGCGAGTGCTTGCAAAATACCGACCGACGCCGACGAGGACTGTATTATACCGGTAAGAAGCGCACCTGTAAGAACTCCGAGAATAGGATTATTGAACATTGTCAGCATATTTGTAAATTCAGGCACCTCTTTAAGTCCCGAAACTGCCGCCGACATAGCTTCCATACCGAACATAAGTGTAGCGAATCCGAGAAGGATGGTCGCAACATCGTGCTTTTTGCTGCTTTTAGTTGCCAATATGAGAACTATACCTATAAGAGCAAGTATCGGTGTAAATGACGAGGGCTTAAACCACTGAAGTATTCCGCCCGCATCTATTCCCGCAAGGCTTATCAGCCACGCTGTAACGGTAGTACCTACGTTTGCGCCCATTATAACGTTTATCGCCTGTCTGAGAGTCATAAGTCCAGAGTTTACAAATCCTACGACCATTACAGTAGTTGCGGACGAGGACTGAATTATCGCAGTAACACCGAGTCCTGTCAGAAATCCCGTAAGCTTCCCTGTCGTAAGCCTTGCAAGTATTGTTTTAAGACTTCCGCCCGCTGTCTTTTCAAGTGCCACACCCATAAGGTGCATACCAAAAAGAAACAGACAAAGTCCGCCTATTAAATCAAGAACATCCCAAATTTCCATTTTGTTTTCTCCGTTTATTGTCAAATTTTGTTTTCGATTTAAGATAACATATTTTTGTTTAGTTGTAAGCACGTTTGCGTAAAATTCAAGTTAAATTTTCCGCCCTTATGTAAAATTTCATTTCATATTCCAAATAGAAAAACGCAAGACGCGTTATTTCGCATCTTGCGTTTTATATTCACTAGTTATTCCTCATCGGGATCTTCGGGTGCGTTTGTGAGTACGGTTATATAAACCTTTCCGTATCTTGAAAATCTTCTTACGCGAAGACCCTCTATTTCTATCGGCTCTTTTTTATTGCTTTCGCAGATAACTACTGCGTTTTCCGAAAGAATGTTCATTCTCAGAATTCTGTCAAGCGCGTCTTTGAGCATTTCGTACTCACCGTACGGCGGATCAAGGAAAACTATTCCGAATTTCTCACCTGTACGGCAGCCGTTTATCGCCGCTTTATAGTCGCTTGAAAGTATTTTTGTCTTTTCATACAGCTTGGTCTTCTGCGCGTTACGCTTTATCACAGCAACCGCATCTCTGTTCGAGTCGCAGATAGTAGCAGATTTCGCACCTCTTGAAAGAGCTTCAAGTGCCATCTGTCCGCTTCCTCCGAAAAGATCGAGCACGTTTCTTCCCTCAAGCTCGAAATTTATCATACTGAATATCGCTTCTTTCACTCGCTCTATGGTGGGTCTTGTGATCTCCTCGCCCTCGAGCGTTTCAAGTCTTGTGCCTCTTGCACTTCCTGTTATAATTCTCATTTTCTTTTTCTTGGGGAAACTTTTTGAAAAAAGTTTCCCCAAACCCTTTCAAAAACTTTTTAATAGACCTTAAACCCTTTTTGAAAAAAGGGTTTAAGAATCCCAAAAACTTTACTAAAAATAATTTTAATTACTTATTATCAAAATAACTTCTTATATTCTCGGCATCCTTCTCCGAAACGCCCTTGACCTGAGCAATTTCATCTCTTGAAGCACCTTTAAGTGCAGTAAGAGTCTTGAAATGCGCGAGAAGCACTGCCGCCTTTTTCTGTCCTATGCCCTTTATATTTTCAAGCGAAGATCTTGTGAGCTTTTTGCTCTTTGCTTTTTGCATCGTCGAAACGGTAAAGCGGTGAACCTCTTCCTGAATTTTATATATCAGCATAAACACCGACTGCTCTTTTGCTATACTTATCTCGTTTTCGCCGTCTGTAAGCGTTCTCGTTTTATGGAACTCATCTTTCACCATTCCGAAAACAGGAACGTAAACTCCGAGTCTTTCAAAAAGCGATTTAACGACCGAAACGTGTCCCTTACCGCCGTCAAGCAGAAAAAGATCGGGTAGCGGCTGCTCGTCCTTGTGTGATATTCTTCTCTCGAGCGCCTCGCACATCGAGCGGTAGTCGTCCTGCACGTCGGTAGTGCGTATCTTATAAGTTCTATATCCTTTTTTATTAAAGCGAGCGTTTTTCAGCGAGATTATTCCTGCCGTAATATTTTCGTCGCCGTAGTTTGAAATATCTATCGACTCGATATTTTCGGGCACGACCTCGAGTGAGAGCATCTGTGCGAGCTTTACAAGCACGCTGTTATCCTTTTCGCTATCGGCAAGATACTGAAGCGCGTGAAGCTCTGCGTTTGATCTTACCATATCGCAGAGGCTTTTCAGCTCACCGCGTTGCGGTATCTTCATCTTCACGTTGACGCCCGAGGTCTGCTTTATATAATCGCAGAACATAGCGATCTGCTCTTCATCAAAATCGATACCCGAAATAATAGTTGACGGGATATATTCCCTATGCGAATACATTTCACAAAGAAAAGATATGATCTCGGCGTTATCAGTAATCTTTTCAGCCGAAAATACGAAATTATCCGAATCTATTACCGCACCCGCACGAACGTAGTAAAGCGCAAGGCATGAGCAAGCCTCGCTTCTGTATATCGATACTATATCGTACTCTGCATCGGGAGATGTGAGTATCTTTTGCTTTTGCCAGAGAAGCTCAAGTGTTTTTATACGGTCGCGCATAAGTGCTGCCGTTTCAAACATAAGATTTTCAGATGCGTACATCATCTGCTCGGTAAGCGATTTTTTAACCTCGTTATACGAGCCGCGAAGAAAAGAGAGAACGTCCGAAAAGCGCTCTTTATATTCATCGGGACTGATATTTCCCGCGCACGGAGCGCAGCACTGCCCTATCTGAGCGTATATACACGGTCTGCTCTTTCCTATATCCTGCGGAAATTTCAGCTTGCACTGCGGCAGGGCAAAGGCTCGCTGCGTCGTTTTTATTATCGACATTGCCTTACCCGCGCCCGAATAGGGCCCAAAATATTTTGCTCCGTCCGAAAGTCTTTTTCTCGTGAAAACCACACTCGGATACTCTTCATTTACCGTTACTTTAATGTAAGGATAGTTTTTATTATCCTTCAGCAAGATATTATATTTGGGCTGATAAAGCTTTATAAGCTTATTTTCAAGGGTAAGAGCCTCTATCTCGGTATCGGTGAGCATAAAATCAAAATTCCGAACGTCCCCGACCATCTTTGATGTTTTAACGTCCTTGGGCGAGTCGTTAAAATACTGCGACACCCTGTTTTTGAGCGCCTTTGATTTACCAACGTATATCACCTTGCCGAGCGCATTATACATTATATAAACGCCCGGTGTAAGAGGAAGTCGGTTTGCTTTTTCCCTTAACGTATCAAGTATATTTTTTTCTTTCATATTATTATATTATCTTGTAGCTTGATATTTTTATGTATGCCTTAATAAAAAAGCGAACCACATATCTGAGGTTCGCCCATTTTAAGATTATTTTGCCCAAAGTTCTCAGTCGCCAAGTCCGTCGCTTATAAGAGAACAAAGTCCGTCAAGCGCTGCCTCTTCATCGGCTCCGTCAGCGATAATCGTAATAACGGTATCCTTAACTATTCCGAGAGAAAGAACGCCGAGAAGGCTCTTTGCGTTTACGCGGCAATCTCCCTTTTCAACCCATATTGAAGACTTAAAAGAATTCGCCTTCTGAATAAAGAACGTCGCAGGGCGAGCGTGAAGTCCTATTGTATTTACTATTTTTACATCGCGAGAGATCATCTTACATACCTATCCTTTTTCTACATTAGTTTTAGTATATCACATCAAAATCTTAAAATCAATAGGTTTTATTAACATTAACCCTCATTTTCAGTGATTTTGGTAATAACAATAGAAATAGCGCAGTTTGAGCTCTTCAGATTAAGCACTTTACCTACTCCGATGTGTATATCCGAGTCAAAAAAGAAGCCTTTATCTGTATTTTTGCCGCTTATTTCTATTTCTCCTGTCAAAGTATAGTGCGTCGGATCAAGAGCTTCGGTAAAGGAAAGTCTGTCCTGCGACGGTACGACGACCGTCTGCTTAACGTACGACATTGAAGTTAACGTGCCAAACGATTTTTCCGAAAGATAGAGAGTATCGCTTACCCTCAATGCTGAAACATCTTCATAGGTAAGGTTTTCAGCCGTGAAGCTTACCTTTACCCTATCCGCGCTTGACGAAAAGCTGAGTCTATCAAGTATCGTACCTCTGAATACAGTTCCGATTATGCAAGCAATAATGATCAAAACTATGATAAGATCTATCATATTAAATCTTGTCTTATTTTCATTAGTTGACATTTTCTGCTATCTCCTTTCCTGTAACGGCGGTACATTTTCCGACTGCCGTATAGCCTTCTGTTCTGAATTCTATTTCCGAGCCCACTCTGATTTCGTAATCGTTTATACTGTATATCCCATCAGCAGAAAGGCTTCCGCTTCCACTGACCGTTATTATTATGTCTATATGTCCGACATAGGGTGCATATACAAGGTCGCCGTCTTCGTCGAGCGCACCCGTGTACTCATACGATTTTTCGTATTCAACAGAAGTAACTCTTCCTATGAGAGCCCCTGTCTTACAGTCATACACTCTGTCCTTTGTGTCTATAAAATCGCAGTTAAGCGTTCCCTTGTCGCCCTCTACACTTATTCCGAGCATTTCGGCATTCACGTTTTCTATTTTGACTGTATATTGTACCGACACCTTTTCTTCCTTTGAGCCAAACAGGTCAAGCTCTGAGAAGAAAGCAAAGTAAACAAAAGTTCCAATGCAGGCAAGTGCTATAAGTACAAGAAGCCAGTCAATAAAATTCATTTTTCTTCCGCTTTGTTTTTTTGCAGAGCGAGCTTTGATGTATTCACTATTCTGCTGCTGATTCATAATTACAGTTACACCTTTCCTTTTACGTTATTACACAAACTGTAAAATACAGTTATTTATCGGTCTTTTTTACCTTTTTTCTGAAGGTACTTATCGGAAGCTTTATGTCAAGTCCGTCTTTTTCCGAAATATCCGCATTATCAAAAAGAGCGATATTTCTTGCCGCGCCTATGATCCCGATGACCGTCCAAAACATATATGCCATATAAAAATCTTTCCATATATAGTTTACTGCCGATACCATAAGGAGCGCGGTAAATGCAGTAAGCGCCGCTATACTGTAAATCGAAGCAAATCTTCTGACTGCAGTTGCCTTGTAGGTCGAAAACGCCTGTCTGTAAACGAGTATTACCACAGACACAAGGAACAAAATTCCGACCACTCCAAAGCGTATCAGCATTTCAAACAGAAGATTTCCGCCGTCCGATGCAGACACACTACCCGTCTGCGAAAGTGATTTATATATGTTTTCAAACACAGTTTCTCCGAGTCCTATACCTGTCAGCGCATATTTACCTACCATTTTCGAGCTGACGTGCATAACCTCGATACTACCCGACAGGCTGTCGCCCGTCAGCACCATAAGATATGTTGGCAGTATATCGGAAACAAGGTAAAGCACGAAGAATATTATTGCTAAAACGCCGAGTATAGATGCCGCGCTCTTCTTTGATTTTATAAGCGCATATATCATTACCGATATAGCAAGCACAGCCCACGCATACACGTCCATAGTCAAAGCAATGCAGACTACTACCGGCAATATGATACTCAGCGACAGTAAACGGATACCTTTCGAATTCTTCGAAGAAAGTCCCGAAAGCGCAAAGCAGAATATCACTATAAGATACACCGAAAGCGTTTCGGTAGTAGAAAATACCGAATTTATGTTACCGTCAAGAAGCTTATCAAATCTCCACGAGTTATTTATCGCGTGTACTATCCACTGATATATTCCGTATGCAGAAACGACAAATCCCGAAATAAGCATACCGCCGACTGCGCGGGAGATCCATACCCTTAGGCTGAGCAGATTGGTAACAAGAAAATATCCTATTATCGGCATTATAAGATTTACCGCTTGATAGATCGCTTCGCCGCGGTCTACCGACACAAAGGCTGTCAGCAAGATAAATCCCGCAAACATAACGATCAGACCATCAAGCGCACCGAATTTTGCTCTGCGCTGTCCGCATATAAGCTTTATCAGCCATACAAACGAAACGTAAAGTACAAGAAGATAAAAATATTTCTGTCCGTTTGAAAATACCGCAGTGAAGGGCAAAAGGAATGCAAGTATTACAGTCCCGCTTTCGGGGTTGTGCGCGATACCGAGAGCCACAACAAGAGCGGCTATTACAAAGAATATATCAAGTGCCGAAAATACTGCAGACAAAAGTCCGATTCCGACTCCGAAAAGAAAAGCCAAAAATCCGTATCTCGCAACCTTCCTTTCGGTATCTATATTCTTTTTGAAAAGACCGAAGACCGAAACGAGTATAAAGCTACCCATCTTGCTTTCGCACAGGTAACGCACGAGCGGTATATCGCCCGCAAATATCGTCATCATAGCAATAAGGGTATAAGCAAGACCTAAAAGAAGTCCTGCCGTATTTATCGCTTCGGAAAGCCAAAAGACCTTTGCAGCCTGCACGAGAATGGTCGTGATACCTGCCGAAAGCAGAAGCGCGCCGTAGGTCGCCACGGGCAGATAAAGGAGAGTCGATAAAAATCGTCCAACAAAGTTCAAAACTACGCTTTTTTCAAAGAGAGCGACCGTCTTTTTCACAAATGACGACTGTTTTTTCGGTTTTTCGCGTATTTTTGCTACTTCCTCGCCTGTAATATCGTCAAAAATTATTTTTTCCTTTACCTTCGGTGCTCTGCGTTTTTTAAAGAAGGAAACCACCTTAGAGGGAGCACGAGCCACCGCAGAGGAAGAGGTCTTCTCTTCAAGTCGGTCATATGACGTGAAGAAACTACCGAGAATTCCGTTCTTTGTCATATCGTATATTTTTGCAACCGTTTTATCTACAAAACGCATTATAAAGCTGCCCTCGCGCTTAAACAGTCCTTTATGCCTTGCGCGAAAATCGTTTGGGCGTTTACCTATGAGCTGATACCCTGCAGCATATCGGTTACCCGATTTTACAAGTGTGTTTATATCGACTTCTTCACCCGTATCGTCGTCCGAAGCCTCTTCGCCGTCATATCCGTCCGAGTTTGAGCCATCTTCACTGTCGTCTTCGGAGTCATAATCAGTATCTTCTTCGGCTTCTTCTAATTCTTCGGCTTCTTCGTACTCACCGTCTTCCTCTCGATAGCTAATATCAGAGTCGAAATCCGAGCGGTACTGCGAAGCTTCATTTTGATCTTCGTCCTCATCATCGGGACCGTCAAACATAGGATTTACCCTTATACTCTCCACCGGAACGGGATTTATCTCATCAAACTTATAATTATTATCCATTTTGGTATCCACTCCTTTCCGTAAAATTCTTCATTTATTTGCCATCACAAAAGATCGGGGCGGTTTTTGAGAGTAAGCTTTAAAGCCTCTTCCTTTCGCCACTTTTCTATCTTTTTATGGTCGCCGCCGAGAAGGACCTCGGGTACTTTTCGTCCGTTAAATTCTTCTGGTCTTGTGTACTGCGGATATTCAAGCACGCCGCCGATAATACTCTCGTTTTCAAAGCATTCGTCGGCAGAAAGAACACCCTCGCACATTCTCGAAACGACATCAATGAGCACGCAAGCGGGAAGCTCTCCGCCCGTGAGCACGTAGTCGCCTATTGATATTTCCTCGTCAACTATCTCGTCAACTATTCTGCGGTCAACACCCTCGTAGTGTCCGCAAAGTATCGTTATATTGTCATATTTTGAAAGCTCCGCGGCTTTTTTCTGATCGAGCACTCTTCCCTGTGCTGACATAAACAGGCATATCGAGCTTCCGCTTTGCTGCTGTTTTACCGCACTATAACATCTGTATATCGGGGGAGCCGCCATAAGCATTCCCATTCCGCCGCCGTAGGGCGTATCGTCAACTCTGCGATGCTTGTCCTGTGAGTAGTCGCGTATATTATGCGTACGCACGGTAACAGCACCCGATCTTCTCGCTCTTCCTATTATGCTTTCCGATGTAATATTATCGATAAGCTCGGGGAAAAGCGTCATTACGTCAAATGTCATTCGAGCAGTCCCTCCACGGGTATAATAAAGATACCCTCTTCAAGAGATATTTTTTCAACGAACTGATCAAGATTGGGCACGAGCACCTGCTTGCCCTCGCCGCAGTCTATTTCAAAAATATCGTTATATCCGTAATTTACAACGTCGGTAACCTTTCCTATAAGCTCTTTGTTATCGCTTCTGTACGCGAAAAGTCCTATAAGGTCGGCGATAAATACCGAATCCTCGTCTATTGCAAGGTCCTCGCGCGCGGCATACACCGTCTTGCCCTTATACTTAAGCACGTCGTCAAGAGTTTCTATGCCGACGAATTTGGTGAGCACTCTTCCTGCGTGTACTGCCGAGCGGGCAACCTTCATAGGCATATATTCGCCCTTTTGTTTTATATAAAGAGTCTTGAGTCCCGTGAAGATCTTAGGAGTATCGCACAGGCTGTCTATAATTACGTCGCCGCGCACTCCGTGAGTATTTGCTATCTTTCCCGCCTCAAGATATTTCTTCAAATTACCTTCCATTTTGCTGTAATTCCTTATTTTCTGACATATATTTTTTCTATTTCGCAAAGATATATTTTATGGAAATCTTTGCTCGGATAATAGGTGCCCACGAGCGCTTCATCAAGGAAGCCTTCGGGCTTTATCATATCGGTATATATCTTTTTACCTACGATGACTACATCAGCCTCGGCAAACCCTACCGCGCCGTCAAAGTCGATAGGCAAAAGTCCCGTTTCTTTTATTTTATCCGTATCTCTTCCGCTTTTTGTGCCGCAGACATTATATATCTCGCGCGAGTTTTCTGTTTCCTCAAGAAAGGAAAGTGCTATTTTATCGCACTTTTCGGCAAGGTCGAAGCTATATCTCTGTGGGCGTATGAAGCATACCGCGTACGGTCTGTTCCATATCACACCAACACCGCCCCAGCTTGCAGTCATTGCGTTGACTCTTCCCTTTTCGTTGTCGGGAGTACCTATCAGCATCCATTTTTTCGCAATATCCTTAAAAACCGCAGACGAAAAATCATACGGAGAGATTTCATTGAAATTATCTTTTGTAATCATTTTATACACGCCCCTCCAAACATACAGGAGTCCACACTAACCCACTATATAAATTTCCATTGTCTATTATATATCTTTTTTCCCTTTTCGTCAATACTTTTTTTAAATACTTCTATTTTTTATAATTTATTTAATATTTATTTAATAAAAATATGTAATTTTTGGCTGTACGAGTCTTTACAAAACGAATTGTTTGTGGTATAATTTAATTTAGATTTTTATATCCTGCCGAAGAATACCCTGTCGGCAGTGTAAGGAGTTTTTAATGAATATTTATTTTCCCGATAGCACAAATATCGGAAAACGCACTACCCGCGCTATCCTGTTTGTTTTGCTTTCGTGCGTACTGAGTGTCTTCTGTGTTTTTATGGAAAACGTTTACGCGCCAAAGCTTTCGGTATATACCTACAACCCTGTAACCTTATATGCGCTGACATTTTCAGTAGGCACCGCACTTTTCGCGTGCGCGGCAGCCGTAATAGCGAATAGAAACAAAAAGCTTTCTGTGTTTGTCGCTATTATATCGGCTATCGTTGTCGCCGCTGTTTCCTTTGTACTTGGCGCATCTCCCGTGCAGATGCTTTTCGCACTTGCTTTTCTTCCCTCGGGAATTATCATTTCTCTGTGTATCTCAAGAGGCTGTGAAAAAGCGCACACCGTCGTAGGAAACGCGGTCATAACTGCTCTTGTATTTATCCTTGGAAGTGTGATATATATCTACTCTTCCCTCGGCGAAGTTACGGGCAAATCGCTCACCTTCATTGTAAACATTTTCCGCAAGGCTTTCGTTGACTTTTACGATCAGTATGCAGCAGGCTCCCCGCTTGCTCGGATAGACGCGGGAGAAACGTTTGATATGTTTGTCGCAATAACCCCCGCGCTCTTCTGTATTGTCGTTACACTTATCTCTTATATAACAGTAACTGTGTCGCGCGCACTTATTCTCGGTCAGGGTGCTGTTTCGGACAGCCTTACCCGTTGGCCCCTCAAGATGAGCCGCCTTGCGTCTGTAATATTTATAATAGCTCTCATTATTTCGATGCTTTCTTTTTCGGGAACGTCAGAGGCTCTTATAATTTCGATGTATAACATACTGCTTATACTTTGTCCCGGATTTTTCCTTATAGGCATCAGAACATCACTGCTCCATTTCAGACGTCCGTCTCTCTTTTCTGTAATACTCGGAATAATACTTCTCGTGTCCTGTCTGAACAATCCCTTACTGCTCGTAATGCTCGTTGCGTCAACAGGTGCATTTGACAACTTATTCCCAAGCGTTCGTGCTATACTGTACGGCGAATATACAAAAAAATCCAATTTTTAAAATCACTTAAACAAGCGAAAGGAGCATATAAATCCTATGAAATCGCGTGCATTTTTCGCCAAACTCAAAAAAATTCTCCGAAAGGAAACGTCGCAGCGTGTTATCGGCATTATCGCTATCAGTCTTCTCTTTATCTGGGCAACCTACGCGATATACTCCGGCCCTGCCCCCAAAATATCACCTAAAATAGCCTTTACGCTTTCTTTGATATCTTATATCCTTTCGGAAATTCTCTTTGTTTTGGTGCTTCGTTTTATTCACCTGAGATTTTTATCGAAATCGGACTCCCCTTTGTTTTCTTCCGAATTTTTCTCATCAATGACAAATTCTATAAATGCGCCTATCGCGCTTATAACAAACAAGGGATACATTCTTTGGATAAACTCGGCCTTCTCTGCTATGCGCAGACGTGCATCTATCCACTCAAGGCAGTTTTCGAGCTACGGAAATGTTTCTGTCGAAGCTTTGCTTGAGGCTCACGACGAGGGTGTAAAGTGCGAGGTCGGCGGAGTTCCCTATACGGTATCGGGAAAATCCTTCTACATCGGAAAAGCTCGTATAATCTCTGTAATATGGACAGACAACTCGGAGCTTGAAGCACTCAGAAAAACGATGAAGGAAGAAGAAATGCTCGTTGCTTACATCGTTGTTGACAACATAGACGAGCTTGTTCAGGTAGAACAGGAAAACACGAGCGCCGCAGCGGCAGAGATCTCCTCGGTTCTTACAAGCTGGGCAAACTCTGTAAACGGAACTATCAAGGAATATGAGCGAAACAGATATATCTTCTTCTTTGCGGCAAAGCATATGGACACATTTATCGCTCAAAAGTTCGATATTCTTGAAAAAATACGTGCAATAAAGATAGGTACGAGCGGTACTCCGCTTACCGTATCGATCGGAACTACTACTCTTGGCGACACGATACTTGCCAAGGAAAACGGTGCAAGAGCCTGTCTTGAAATGGCTCTCGCACGAGGCGGCGACCAGGCTGTTGTCAAGACCGCACAGGGTATAGAATACTTCGGCGGTGTTACAAAGACTATGCAGAAGCGAAGCACGGTAAAGTCGCGTTCAATAGCACTTTCGCTTGCAAATCTTATCTCGCAAAGCTCAAACGTCCTTATTTTCGGACACCGCTTCCCCGATTATGACTGCTTCGGCGCGAGCATCGGTGTCGCAAGATTCTGTATGCACTGCGGAATTCCCTGCAATATAGTCGTTGACACCGAAGACAAAAATTTGAGCAAGGGCTTTGCAAAGCTTAAGGGTGCTCCCGCTTACAATCATATTTTCGTTGATATTACCGCAGGACAAAATCTCCTGCGCTCCGATACTCTCGTAATTATCGTTGACGTAAACAACCCGACACAGTTCTACGCTCCCGCTATTGCAGAGGCTGCCGAAAACATCGTTTATCTCGACCATCACCGTCAGACAGACGCATTCGCAAAGGAACCCCTTCTCTCTTATATCGAGCCCTCCGCTTCCTCTGCCTGCGAAATAATCGCAGAGCTTCTTGAACAGGTGCTCCCGTCGGGACGTCTTACTAAGATCGAAGCTGATTTTCTCTACTCGGGAATTATTCTCGACACCAAATATTTCGCACAGAACATCGGTGTTCGCACCTTTGCCGCAGCTCTTTATCTGCGAAGCGAGGGTGCTGACCCTGTTGAAGTTCAGGAGCTTTTCAAGGTCAACCTCGACGATATGCAGCGCGAAGCAAAGTTCAAATCCAATATTCACATATACAGAAAGGTCGTTGCTATCGCGTCAAGTCTTGACGAAAACAACACCTCAGCGGACAGGATCGCGGCGGCTAAGGTTGCAGACAGTCTGCTCTCTATCGACAATGTTCTCGCATCCTTTGCGATATGCAGGATCGACAACAGTATATGCATTTCCGCACGTTCAAGCGGTACTATAAACGTTCAGCTCATTCTCGAGCGTCTGAACGGCGGCGGACACTACAACTCGGCGGCAACGCAGATGCCCGATATAACTATCGAAGAAGCTCTTGTAAAGCTCAAGGAATCTATCGACATCGCGCTTGACGGCGAAAACTAAAAAGCAAATCACCACGAAAGGACAAAATACAATGAAGGTTATTCTTACACAAGACGTAAAGGCACAGGGTAAAAAAGGCGAGGTTATAAACGTTTCCGACGGATACGCAAGAAACTTTCTTCTTCCCAAGGGTCTTGCCATAGAGGCAGACGCAAAGGCTCTTAATGACCAGAAAAACAAGGACGCTGCAAAGCAGCACAAGATCGACGTTGAGATCGCCGAGGCTAAGGAGATCGCCTCAAAGCTCGAAAATATAAAGGTAGTGATCAAGGCGACCTCGGGCAGCGACAGCAGACTTTACGGCGCAGTTACCGTAAAAGAGATCGCAGATACCCTTGCATCTCAGTTTGGCATCACAATAGACAAGCGCAAGATAGTTCTCGACAAACCCATAAAAAATTACGGAGATTATACGCTTGACGTAAAGCTCTACACAAAGGTAGTAGGAAAGCTCAGCGTCAGCGTTGTAAATGAAAAATAATATGGCAGGAACAGATATTTTAAAGAAGCTTCCCTTTTCGCTTGAAGCAGAACAGGCTGTTCTCGGCTCTGTTCTTATCGACCCCGAAAAGATCTCGGACGTTGCTACCATAATAACAAGCGAGGATTTTTACCTCGACGAGCACAAATCTATATTCTCGGCGATGCAGAAGCTTTCTCTTCAGGCGCGCGATATAGACCCTGTCGTTCTTATGGAATCGCTCGTTCAGGAAGGCGTATACGACATCGAGCAGTCAAAAAAATATATCAGAACGATTGCCGAGATAGTCCCCTCTTCGTCCAACATCAAGGACTACGCGAAAATCGTAAAGGACAAAAGCCTCCTGCGTCAGCTTATTAACGTCTGCGGCGAGATCACAGACAGCGCATACGCAGAGCAGGACGAAGCGGCGCGAATCGTTGACAGCGCAGAAGCGAGAATTTTCTCTATCGCGCAGACAAAGGAAAGCCGTGATTTTGCTCACATCAGGGACGTTATAATAGAAACCTACCGAAATATAAAGGAAATCGCCACAAATCCCGACTCTGCAAAAGGAACACCGACAGGATTTTCAGGTCTTGACAAGGTTCTTGTCGGACTCGGAGAAGGCGACCTCGTTATCGTAGGTGCGCGTCCCGGTATGGGTAAGACTGCTTTTGCACTCAACCTTGCTACAAATATTGCAAGAACCTCGCGCAAGGCAGTATGTATCTTCTCGCTTGAAATGTCTAACGAGCAGCTCGTACAGAGAATGCTCTCAAGCGAGGCTCTTGTTGAGAGTACCGCCCTTCGAAGCGGAAATCTCACGCCTGATGACTGGAACAAGCTCGCAAAGGCTTCGGCTTTCCTTTCCGAATGTGATATTTATATCGACGATACTACCGGTATAAACGTAACGGGTATGAAGGCGAAGCTCCGCAGAATGAAAAATCTCGGACTCGTCGTTATCGACTATCTCCAGCTTATGCAGAGCGACCGCAAGATAGATAACCGCGTTCAAGAGGTCAGTGAAATATCGAGAAACCTAAAGCTTCTTGCAAAAGAGCTTAAGGTTCCGGTTATCTGCTGTGCTCAGCTTTCTCGTACCAACGAATCGAGAACAAACAAGCGTCCTATGCTTTCCGACCTTCGTGATTCGGGTGCTATCGAGCAGGATGCAGACATCGTAATGTTCCTTTTCAGAGATGAATATTACGACAAGGAACAGGAGGGCAACGTAGCCGAGGTCATCGTTGAGAAAAACAGACACGGCGGACGTGATACGGTTAAACTCAACTGGTTCGGACAGTACACAAGATTCTCTTCTATGACGAATATGGAAGAATAATCTTTACAGATCACAAAAAATCAAAGAAAGGCGATGCGAAGTGAAAAAAATATCTGTTTGCGAGGAAAAATTTTTCCGTGCGGTAGAGTGCTACGATATGCTTTCGTGCGACTCCCTTCTCGTCGGTCTTTCGGGAGGAGCCGATTCTGTCGTGCTTCTTCATCTACTAAAAAAGGAAGCCGCTCTGCGCGGCTTTTCTTTACTCGCGCTTCACGTAAACCATATGATACGAGGACTCGAAGCCGACCGCGACGAAGAATTTTGCCGCATACTTTGTGAAAAGTGGAAAATCCCCTTCGTTTGCGAAAGGGTTGATGTTCCCGCTATTGCTATGAGCGAAAAATGCGGTCTTGAAGAGGCGGCAAGAAACGCGAGATATAAAATTTTCAGTAAATTTTGCAGTGAAAACAGAATAAATCAGGTCGCAACGGCTCATAATTCTTCGGATAACCTTGAAACTGTAATTTTTAATATCTCTCGCGGAAGCTCGCTTAAAGGGGTCTGCGGAATCCCGCCTGTACGCGAAAATATTATAAGACCGCTGATTTTTTGCACAAAAAATGAAATTATTGAATATGCGGCGGAAAATCAGCTTGAATATGTATATGACAGCACAAATTCGGACACCGATTATTCAAGAAATCTTATTCGACACAAGATCGTTCCCGAGCTGCAAAGGTTAAACCCGTCGGTAGAGGACGCCATTTCGCGTATGACTCTTCTTGCGCGTGATGACAGCGATTTTCTTGAAAAGAAAGCTTTGGAAATTTCTGATAATAAGATCGACAGTCTTTTATCGCTCGATATGGCAATACTAAGACGTGTGGTAAGAAATATGTATTCTGAACACGGCGGAAAGGGCGACCTTTCCTACACGCATATTTCGGATATTATATCTCTTATTTCGGCAGGTGTACCTCACAGCCGTATTTCCCTTCCCGGAGGTATTTGCGCATCTATTGAAAACGCCTCTCTTGTTTTCACCGAGGATATAAAAAAGGAGAGCCGACCAAGCTACAAAATAAAGCTATCGCTCGGCGAGAACATCATCGAAGAAGATGATTCGCTTATCTTCATTTGTGAAGAAAAAGATGAAAAAAATGAGGAAATAAGTAAATATTTAATTAAAAAACAAAATATTTACAAAATATCTATAAAAGCTACTATCGCATTTGATATAATGAATTTCAGCTTGTTTGCGAGAAACAAAAAAGACGGAGATCGGTACGTTTACGGCAATATGACGCGAAGTATCAAGAAGCTCTTTTCAGAGAAAAAGCTGCCGATAAAGGACCGTGCAACGATTCCTCTTATTGAATCCGAAGACGCTGTTTTATGGATCCCCGGATTTCCGACCTCGGACTCTGTTTCTCCCAAATTAAATCAGACTTCACCTAAAATCTCGATATATTATATGAAAGGACTCTCTCAAAATGAAGAAATATGACATCAACAATGACATTGACTATACTATGATTTCCGAAGGCGAGCTTGAGGAGATCGTAAAAAAGATCGCCGCAGACATCGACCGCGATTATCCCGATCCCGAAAAAAGACTCCTTCTGCTCGGAATACTCAAGGGCTCTGTCGTATTTATGGGCGACCTTATGAAGCATATTAAACGTCCTGTTGAAATAGACTTTATGAAGGTGTCCTCGTACGGTGCTTCTACATCTTCTTCCAAAACTATAAATATTATGCTTGATATTTACCGTCATGATATTGAAGATCTGGACATACTTATTGTAGAAGATATAATCGACAGCGGACGCACGATGCTCTATCTTACAAAGTATCTTGAAAACAAGGGCGCATCAAGCGTTAAGTGCGTTGCTCTTCTCGATAAGCCTTCGCGCAGAGAGGTCGATTACAATGCAGATTACATAGGACGTGAGGTTGAAGACAAGTTTGTTGTAGGATACGGACTCGACTATGCGGAAAAATACAGAGCTCTTCCCTATATAGGAGTTCTTAAACCCGAAATTTACACTAAAAACAATTAAACAGATTTTACTGTTAAATTACATTATCACGGAGTTACACTTATATAATGAAAAAAAATCTATTTTCAATACTAAGCTTTTTACTTCTTATAACGCTCGTTATCGTTGCGGTTGCATTCATTCTTAAAGGCAACGAGGAAGACCCCGTTTACAGCGACATCGTTGAGCTTTTTGAGAATATCGGAGTAAACGGTGAAGAATCGGTCAAGACCTTCACGCTTGAAGCATCAAACAAGCTGACCGTTATAACAACTAAGGACAAAAAGATAGTATATCATCTGCAAGACCGTCAGCGTTTCTATGATGACTGCTACAGCTACGTCCTTGCCTACAACAAGGAAGTTGACGAACACAATCAGAGCGTATCATCGGGAAACAAGATAGAAAAGCTGAAATACGATCTTTTAGAGCCTACAAAGATTCCCATTTGGGTTTCGATTCTTCCCTACGTTGCTATTATTCTCCTCCTGGGCGGTCTTGTTTTCTGGGTGTTCAAGCAGTCGGCAAACGGTAAGAACGCTCCCGGAAGAAGCGGTCCGTCCTTTGCGAAGTCAAGAGCAAAAATGAACGTTCCCGACGAGAAAAAGCGTATTCTTTTCTCTGACGTCGCAGGCGCAGACGAGGAAAAGGAAGAGCTTCAGGAAATAGTACAGTTCCTTAAAGACCCCGACTACTTCACAAAGCTCGGTGCTAAAATACCGCACGGTGTTCTCCTCGTAGGACCTCCCGGTACAGGTAAAACACTTCTCGCCAAGGCTGTTGCAGGCGAAGCGGGTGTTCCCTTCTATTCTATCTCCGGTTCGGATTTCGTTGAAATGTACGCCGGTGTCGGTGCATCCCGTGTCCGCGACCTTTTTGAAACGGCGCGCAAGCACCCCGCAAGTATTATATTTATAGATGAAATCGACGCAGTCGGACGTCATCGCGGAGCAGGTCTCGGCGGCGGACACGACGAGCGTGAACAAACTCTCAACCAGCTCCTCGTAGAGATGGACGGATTCAGCGGTAACGACGGCATTATCGTTATGGCGGCAACAAACCGTCCCGACATTCTCGACCCCGCACTTCTCCGTCCCGGACGTTTTGACCGTGAAATCACGGTAAACTATCCCGACCTCAAGGGCAGAGAGGAAATTCTCAAGATCCACGCACGTAACAAACCCTTCGAAGAAGGTGTTGACCTTTCGATCGTCGCAAAGGGCACTGCAGGATTTACAGGTGCTGACCTTGCAAACCTTCTCAACGAAGCGGCTCTTCTCGCGGCAAGACGCGGCAAAACGCTTATCGGTATGAACGATATTGAAGATGCTATAATGAAGATCGTCGTCGGTACTCAGAAGAAGAGTATGAAGATAAAGGAAGAGGAAAAGCGCAAGACCGCTTATCACGAGGCGGGCCACGCACTTATCGCCTACTATCTCCCCTCGCTCGACCCTGTTCATCAGATCTCTATCATTCCGAGCGGACGCGCTCTCGGATATACCCTCAATCTCCCGCAGGAAGACAAATACAGCGAATACCGCTCCGAGCTTTCAGAGCATATTTCGATGCTCCTCGGCGGACGCGTTGCCGAAAAGATCACCTTCAACGACTTCTCGGGCGGTGCATCAAATGATATTCAGCGTGCAACCGAGATCGCGCGCAAGATGGTTACCCGTCTTGGTATGAGCGACGAGCTTGGTCCTATCGTTTACGGATCAGGACACAGCGAGGTATTCCTCGGAAAAGATTTCGGCGGCGAAAAGAACTACTCCGAATCTACCGCAGCACTTATCGACAGCGAGATCAAGAGAATTATCACAGAGGCTTATGACAGAGCTGAGCAGATACTCACAGAGCATTCTGACAAGCTGAAATTCGTTGCTGAATTCCTTGTTAAGTACGAAACGATGGACGAAATTCAGTTTAAGACCGCGATGGAAGGCGACCATACCTTCGAAGAAATTCAGGAGATCATGGACGAAAAGCGCCGCAAGAGTATCGCCGAAAACGAAGAAAAGCGTATCCGCGACGAAGAAGAAAAGAAGCGCCGCGAGGAAGAAGAACGACTTGCCCGTGAGCGTGAGGCGGCTTCCGAAAACGCTACTGACGGTGTAACGGGCCCTGCCGTAGAAGCATCTGCTCCTATCGGTACTGAGGCTGAAGCCGAACCGACAGAGTCTGCCGAAGCAAGCGGCGAGGACAACGAGCCTGCCGAAAGCGCTGACCAGACAGATGAAGATACAAATTCATCGGATACAGATAATTAAGTAAAAAACCGACAGATTTTAAGATCTGTCGGTTTTTATTTAGCTTATATTTCTCTTTCAAAAATAATCTGATAAGCGTATGCGTAGTATGTGCTTGATTTTTCGTCAAACGGAGCTACGATCTGCTTTAATCTCCAACCCTGCTGCGCCTCTTCCGTGATCACTTGCTTGCATTTTTCGAAGGTTTCGCCTCTTTTAACCTTCATTCCTATTTCTCTTTTGATTTCTACAAATTTGTATTCGTATTGCTTCATTTCTGTATTCTCCGTTTAATTATTGTTATTTCTTTTTCTTCGGTTAGGGAAGCTCGTCATACATAGCTTCGAACAATTTCTTTAGAAAATCCTTATCTTCAATATTTTCCACAAGAAGCATTTCCCTTGCTCCTTCGTACGGAAGCTCTCTTGGTGCATTTGGCATCAGTGAAGCTGCCGACCTCGTGGGTTTAACAAGCAAACGGTTATCATAAACACCACCGACAATCTTACCACCGTAGTACAGCAGGTATTCGCCCATCATTGCACGAGCAGAAAGACCGCCGCACTCCTCCAAAATAAGCTCTATATATTCTTTACTGCTTGCCATAGTTATCTCCAAATTATCGTTTCTTTTTTACATTATAACACAAATCGGCAGAGAAAACAATATCTCTGCCGAAATTTGCAAATATTCATACTAAAAGCGTATTTTCAGTTGATCTCTCGTCTGCCGTCGAGTGCGCGAAGCAGTGTTACGGCATCGGTATATTCAAGGTCTGCGCCGACCGGTATTCCGTACGCAAGTCTCGAGGTCTTAACACCAAGCGGTGTTAAAAGCTTTGTGAGGTACATCGCCGTCGCCTCACCCTCGACCGTCGGATTGGTCGCTACGATGATCTCTGTTATGCCCTCAGACGATATACGCGAAAGAAGGGACGAAATATTAAGCTGATCGGGTCCTATCCCATTCATTGGGGAAAGCACTCCGCCAAGAACGTGGTATCTGCCTCTATACTCTCTTACCCGCTCTATACTCATAAGTGCGCGCACATCCTCTACTACGCAAATTATGGGCAGTCTTTCTGTGTCCTCGCAGACGGGACAGAGCTCGGTATCTGTAAAGTTACCGCATACTTTGCATTTTTTTATGCGAGTCTTTGCGCCCGAGAGAGAATCGGCAAAGGCAAGCACGTCCTCGTCGTTCATATCAAGAACGGCAAGCGCATAGCGTGTTGCTGACTTTCTTCCCACTCCGGGAAGACGCGCAAAGCCTTCGATAAGGCTTTCGAGCGGTGCTATGAATTCAGACATATCAGAACATGCCCGGCATAGACACTGAGCCGGTTATCTTGGACATTTCTTCGTTGTTTGTTTCCTCTACCTTCTTTATTGCCTCGTTTACTGCGGCAATAATGATGTCGGAAAGAGTTTCTATATCATCGGGATCAACGATTTCAGGCGAAATATCAAGTGTGCTTACTTCTTTCTTACCGTTTATGGTAAGTGTTACCGCACCGCCGCCTGCCTTTATTTCATACTCGCGTGCATCAAGCTCTTCCTGAAGCTCTGCCATTCTCTCCTGCATCTTCTGAGCCTGCTTGATCATTCCCTGCATACTTGCAGGACCTCCGCCGTATCCTTCGGGTAATCTTGATTTCATTTTAATATCCTCCAAAACTGTTATTTTGTTTTATATAAGTGAGTCAAACATTGACACCTGATCTTCTTTTACAGCAGCCACCTCGACTACAGCGCGCTCGAACATAAATCCTCTCGACGCCGAAAAACGCATGATAAAATCTTCGACCTTGGCATTTTCAAGCATCATTTTCGAAAAACTGTCCGAAACCTTTATACGCAGAGTTTTGCCGTCGGTATCTGCCGTTGCGAGTCTTAAAAATGGCGCGATACTGCGGTCTATTTTATCGTACTGCGAAACGACCTCTATCCAGTCGGGAAACTCGCTCCACTCGGGTCCGTCTGAAGCTTCAGAGTCGGGTGCAGGTGTGGGCGCAGGGATCTTTGCGCTCTGCGCTTCCTTTTCGGCTTTTACTGTGGGCTTTTCGGGTGCTGCTGACACGCTCGGCTGCACATCTTCCTCAACGTCCCACGGCGGAAGCTCGTCGTCGTTTATAAGAGCTATCGGTGTTTCGCTGTTTTCGGAAGGCTTTACCTCTTTGCTTGTAGGCCTTATCGCATTCTCCGCGGCAGATGTCTTAGGAGCTGAATTTTCGCTGTTACTCTCGAAAGTAGGGCGCGGCGCGGGAAATATTCCGCCCTCGGTAAAGCGCGCCTCAAGCGAAGATATCCGCTCTGCGAGTGCCTCGCTCGACGTACCGAGCGCATCGCCGCTGCACATTCTCATAAGAGTCATCTCTGCCGAGATCCTCTTATCCGTGCCGCGCGACATTGAAAGGAATGCCTCTTCAAGAAGCTTTATATGGTATATTACAGTTTCTTGTCTTATTTTTTCTGCGATAGTCTTAATATCCGAAAGCTCCGCATCGCTGAGGTCGAGAATCTCTCGTGATATTTCACCCGTTTTCGATGCAAGCGTTTTATATATTGCAACGTCGCGGTAGAACTGCATTATTTCGGAAACAAATGACGATATATCGTACGAATTCGAGTAAACCGACGAAATTATCGTGAATATCTCTCGGTAATTTCCCGAAAGAACAGCCTTTACCGTTCTGATTATCGACTCACGTCCGATTATACCCGTAGCCTCTGATATTCTCTCCTCGGTGATCTTACCACCCTCACCGCTGCAAAGCTCGAGCATACTTATAGCATCTCGCATACCGCCCTGTGCAAGCTTTGCTATCAGATGAGCGGCGCTCTCGGTGATCTCTATTTCCTCCTGCGATGCAATTTTCATAAGTCTTTCGCCTATGGTCTTGACAGGAATCCTTCTGAAGTCAAAGCGCTGACATCTTGACAAAATAGTCGCGGGAATTTTCTGGATCTCGGTAGTCGCAAGTATGAATATGACCTTTTGAGGCGGCTCTTCAAGCGTTTTAAGCAGCGCGTTGAAGGCACTTTCGGTCAGCATATGGACCTCGTCTATGATATAGACTCTCGTTCCGACCTCTGACGGCGAGAATACGACCTCTTCCCTTATATCTCGGATATAATCTACGCCCGTATTACTTGCCGCGTCCATTTCGAGAACCTCCATAGACATTCCGCTGTCTATTCTACGGCAAATTTCGCACTCGTTACAGGGTTCTCCGTTTTTAGCATTCGGACAGTTTACCGCCTTTGCAAGAATCTTCGCGCAGGTAGTCTTTCCCGTTCCTCTTGAACCGCAGAAAAGATACGCGTGATTTGTCTTGCTAAGCGAAACCTGATATTTCAGAACACTCGTTATGTGATCCTGACCGACAACATCGGAAAAAGTTGCAGGTCGCCACTTACGGTAAAGTGCCTGATGTCCGTTTTGTGTTGCCATTTTCTTTTCCTCCGTTTCGACTTTAATAAATAAAAAGACAGGATACAAAATAAGACCATACACCGCAAAATCGAGCAGAAACGAACATGCGCTTTCCGATGTCTGCGCTCCGAACAGGCGAGCCCGTGGCACACTAAGTGATACTGCTTAATGCTGCTTGGTCTCCCACCTGACATGGTTCACAGCCATTAGTTGCACAGGACCCATTCTTCAACACGCAAAGCGATCGGTGCTGACCACACCCACTCTGCCCTCAAGAGCGGAAATAACCCCTGCTGTAGCGGATTGCAGGTACAAGGCACCGCTAACTCCCCGGCCGGTATGGTCTTATTTCATATCCTGTATAAATTTGACACGGTAGTCTGCAGGGTTCCCTACAAACTACCGTATCATTATATCATAGCTTTTCAAAAAAATCAATGGGAATACGAATTTTTTTACAATATTTTTATGAATATTTACGCTTTTGGTTCTTCTCCGAAGTTTATACCAAATCCACCCGATTCAAGCCCTCTGTACGATACGGGAGTATCGCCTACCCAGAACTCGATATAACAGGTTTCTCCGTCGGTATAACCCTTTTTCGCACAGCCGTTTGCTATTTTATCACCCGGATTTAATATCGTTCCGACAGCGACCTCTACGCTTCCGAGGCAGTAGTAAACGCTTCTGAGTCCGAGTCCGTGGTCAACGACGACCGTGTTTCCGCCGTATTTGGTTTCGCCGACGGCTACCACTACACCTGCAAGGCAGGCTTCGACATCATTTTTGTCGCCGTTTGCGCTGTTGAGATAGTAAACAAATGCCATTCCCGCCGAGGTGAACTTATCCTTACTCGAAGAAGTGTTATTTATAATATCGCCAAACGATGCTCTGATACTTCCCGAGGAGGGTGCAACAAAGGTTGACGATTTA
This sequence comes from Eubacteriales bacterium, assembly GCA_045580325.1. Classification (GTDB taxonomy): domain Bacteria; phylum Bacillota; class Clostridia; order Oscillospirales; family CAG-272; genus SIG672. The sequence goes on along the minus strand of JAZNNR010000023.1, from coordinate 47,809 downwards.
TATACAGTTTCTTCATATTTCGGCGAGGTTATAAACTTTTTAAAGGCTTCAAGGTTACTTTCTGTTCTCACCGACGTATTTACAAGACCGCTATGGTTATAGTCGCGTGTGCTTGTTTTCGGCTTATTTGATTTAATGGTAAAATCAGTATAAATACCGTCGTAGGTTACTTTTACCTGATAGATAATATCGTCCTTGGTATTTCCGACGCCTATCGGAAGTATTGCCCTTATATATTCGCCGTCGGTAAAGAACTTTGGCGTAACTCCGAGCGAGGGAATCGACGTTACCGTTACAGAATCTTTATCTATAATATGTTTACCCGAGAGTACCACAAATCCGCCGCCCTCGACAGTATCGGCACTGAGCCAGAAGCTTCCGGGCGGGTCGAAATCTACGTTCAGCTTAAGCTCATAAACAGCCTCGCCGCAGCAAAGCGTACCCTTATCGTCCCAAAAGGCTTCTATACGGCAGTTGTAGGTCGAGGATGCGGTAACCTTTGAAAAAAGACCGAAGGTAACAAATTCGGCGTAGCTTCCGCTGAAATATTCAAGTCCGAGCGAATCTGTAACCTTCACCTTCATAGAATCCGGGCTTTTTAAAAAAGACAGATTAAAGTCAAGGAAGGACATATCGACGGTGGTCGGTTTTTTATCGGTAAGATACTCTACCTCGTGCTTCACGCTGCTGTATGAATAATATCCCCAGTCTATTTCAGAGGGCTCTGCCTTTACACCGTTAAGGGTAAGCAGAGGAAGCTCGGCATAGGGGTAAAGACTTGACGCATATCTTGAATCCATAAATTCGATCGCCTTGTCCGCTTTTACCGAAAACACCTTTTCGTCGCTGTCCTTAAAAAAGCAAGAGCTCGGCGAGGTTCTGTCAAAATAGAAGGTATAGTACTGCTCTTTGCCCTTTTGCAGAAGCATAACTCTGAAAATACCGTCCCCTGCAAAATCGGCAATATCCTCGCTCGATGCGCCCTTTCGCTCACCCTCGACTATATCGTAAAAAAGCTTTGACATAGTGTCTGTACTTTCAAATTTATATACGTTTTTATTTTTATCGGTGATCTCAAGGCAGTATTCGACACCGTCAACCGTTGGCGCCGAGTCTGTAAAAACATAGATCATAAGCGAAAGAAATCCCGGAATAAGCAAAACTGCGGCAATAACCAGATACGCAAGAAAATTCTTTTTATTCAAATTCTGCCTTCCTTTCTGTCGTGAATTAAAGATATACATATTATATCGCAACTGACGTCCGAGGTCAAGTATTTTACGTTAATTTAATTATATTATCCTAAAATAAGTTTTTCTCGAATATTATGTTATATATCATAGATCCGAGAGAAAAACATGAAAAAAACTTTAAAATCAGCCATCTGTCTTTTACTGCTTCTCGCGCTGACCTTTACGTCCTGCGAGAGAAAGCTCCCTGCCGCGACCGACCTGCTTTTCGACGCGCTTGAAGAGGAAAAGGACCTGCCCGCATACAACATATATTACAGCGATGCGCCCGAGTATTCGCAGTCTGTTATGACAGAGGAAAAATGCACTCGCCTATACCGCGATGAGAAAATGGTGTCGTACGCCCAGAGCTTTGCCTGTGCGCTCGGGTGTGATGACGTCGTTTGGGAGATACACATTTTCGTTGCCCGAAGTCTTGGAGATGCGGGATTTATCGAAAACGCGCTTACAAAACGGCTCGACACGATTCAGAGCAAAGAAATATATATATACGATATGGACACCTACGAAAAGCGCGTCGCCTCGGGAAAGGTATTCCGCGACGGAAAGGTGGTCTGTCTCGTTATATGCGATAATACCGAAGGGATTTTAGACGTGATAAAGAGAGCGGTGTGAGCCTCCGGCAAATAAATACCCGACAGTTTTCTGTCGGGTTATCCTCTTTAATACGTATATGTAACGAACCCATCTATCCAAAAGGTTCTGTCTAAAAGTTTTGGTTTGAAAAGTCGAAAGACCTTTTTTATTTTAAATCCAGAAATAGTATCTTTGAACCCATTTTTAACCTTTAATAATTCTACTGCTTTTTCAGCATTCGATATAGAGCTGTATATTCCAATATCCTTGCGTTCAAAATGGTCTATCAGTTTATAGCTATGAAAAACCTTGTAGTATATCATTTTAATTGCCTCCTATGTGATTCTATTCTTTTCTCGGGTTTCGCTTTTGTATAACAAACGCGCCGCGCGAACCACATTATACCACAAAATCGGCAGAGAATCAATATCTCTGCCGAAATTTATCCAAATCAAGCCATTTACACTCCAAAACGGTATTCCCATTCTTCTTTATCATTGGCAGTCAGATTAAAGGCGCTGATGATAATGTCGGCAACCTCGTTGGGAGTAAGATTTGTATTATCAATTTTAATGTGATTTTCAAACCAGACCTCATCGGGATCTGAATTGAGTCGATACCTCTCTGCATCTCTGAGAAGGTTGGCTCTGCTCCATTCTACGTCCTTTTTGGAAGCCTTTCTCTCCATTCGGTGAGGCGTTTCGTTTCTCGCAAGCCTTGTTTCAAGATCTGCGCTGAGTTCAACAAAATAGAAATTTCCACCGTTTGATTCAAACATATCGGCAAGACCGTTCAGATATTCTCTTTGCTGCGGAACGTCAAACGCACAGACAAAAGTAAATAACAGGTCAACGTTATGTTTCACCGCTATTTCAAAGGCTTTTTCTCTGAAAAGTGTATTAAACTCCTTTTGGGCGGGCGTTCCAAAGCCAAAGATTTTATCGGACACCTCAATACTGTCGTGATTCATCATAAGATTATATTTAAGCTTATCTCTTACACTTTCCGCGACAGTCATCTTTCCAACCGCCTGAGGTCCGCATATTACTATTAAATTTGCCATTTTACCTCCAAAGTTCCGTCCTATTTATCCCATCATACCACAAAATCGGCAGAGAATCAATATCTCTGCCGAAATTTGTAAACATTATGCTTATACCGAAATTATCTTGTTAATTCCCGTAATTTCCGCTTCCGTCTTATCGTGTGTAACCATAAGGACGAGCTTATCCTCGGAATACTTTTTTATGACCTCGGCACACACAGCGCGGGTATGCTCGTCAAGACCTTTATAGGGCTCATCGAGAATAAGTATATCGTGATCTGCCGCAAGCGCGCGTGCTATCGCCACTCTGCGCTTCATTCCGCCCGAAAAATCCTTTACCGCTTTATTTTGCTCCTCGGGGGAGATAAGAAGCTGCGAGAGAAGCTCGGACGCTCTCGTTTGCACCTCTTTTTTCGGTGTTTTTTTACTTACAACCACCGAAACGTTTTCTATCGCACTGAAATCACTGAAAAGCCTATCCTCCTGGAATACTACCGAGAAGGTCGGATTTCGCGAAAACTTGATAGTGCCGCTATCGGACTCGGTAAGCCCCGATATAATACGCAAAAGCGTGGTCTTGCCCTTGCCCGACGGACCCATTATAGCGGTGTTTTCGTCTATTTCACAGCTGAAATTATCAAGCACCGCCTCGGTGTCGAATTTTTTTGTGATATTTTTAAGAATTATCTTATTTTTCATTTCGCTCTCGCCTCCTTCATTTGAGGGAGCTTTTTGCAGAGAAATGCTATCAGCTTTTCGCAAAGCGTGGATATAATTACGATCACAACGGTATATGAAAGGAGTGTCGGCATATTCATTCCGAGCTTCGCTATATACATCTGCGCGCCCACGCTTCCGACAGGATAGCCTATTACCTCTGCCGCGATTCCGCTCTTGAAGCAGAGTCCGACAGATACCGAAAGCGCGCTCGTGATGTGCGGCAAAAGGTGCGGAAAATAGATATATCTGAGCTTTTCGAAAAAGCCGAGTCTGAAAATGTCCGCCGCCTCGAGCAGCTTTTCGGACGTCGAGTCAACTCCGAGCGAAACGGTCGAATAAACGAGAGGAAATCCCATCAGAAAGGCTATTACGAGCGACACGTTTTCGGACGAGAAAAGTATCAGCACGAAAATTATAAAGCTTGCCACGGGAACCGCTCTCATAACCGAGCAAAACGGGTCGAAAAGTATCCTGACTGCCTTGATCCTTATACTGACGACAGCAAGGAAAATACCAAGCGCTGCCGAGAGAAGAAATCCGAGAAGTATTCTGCTTATACTGAAAAAAACGGCTGACCAAAATGACAGATTTACTATATTTTCAAGCAGTACCAGAAAGGTTTTTATCGGGGACGGAAGGATAAAATCCATTCCGTATATCATCGCCGCTACTTGCCACAAAATAAGCCAAAACACTACCGCGAGAGTAGTGTATATGGCTTTTTTATGCTTATTTATCTTGTTTTTCATTTTACTGTGTAGTAGAAGCTGTCAGAGGGCAGCTCGCCGCCGACAGATGCGGGGTTGGAGTCGAAGAGGACCTTAAGATATCCGCTTACCGCCTTCTTCATTTCTGCTCCTGACATAAATTTTATATTGCAAAGAGGTACTGCTATCTTTGCAAGTCCTGCGTTATCGATTCCGCCGATGCCGAATTCTACAACGTACTCGGCGATCTTATCAAGGTTATCGCTTACAAGCTTGCAGGACGCTTCGTAGTCCTTAAGGAGCGTTTCGACCGCCTTGGGATTTTCTTTTGCAAACTTAGTGTTTACAACGAGAACACCTGTAACGAGAGAAGCGCCCTCACCCGTCTTTGTCCACTCGGCGTTAAGGTCAAGCGCGATCCTTACACCCTCAACTGCCTTTGTCGCCTTTGTAGCCGCAGGCTGAGGAAGCATAGCTATATCTGCTTTGCCCTGCTTGAGTGCCGCGAGAACCTCCGAAGCCTCGCTCTTATATTCAATGCTCACGTCTTCGCCAACTTTAAGTCCGTTTGCCTTTAAAATGTATTCGAGGGAATACTGAGGTGTAGTACCTGCGCCTGTGGCAACGATAGTCTTGCCTTCAAGGTCTGCAACGCTGTTTACGGTGTTCCCTTTTTCAAGAATATAGAGAACGCCGAGGTTATTTACAGCCGCAACCTGAATTTTTCCGCCGCTGTTTTTATACAGTGTTGCCGCCGCATTTGCGGGAATTATCGCCGCATTTATCTCGTTTTTGAGAAGTGCGGGAGCAAAAGCGTCAGCAGACGCATAGATCTGATCGTAGGTATACTTATTCGTGCTGTCTTTTGTAACGTCGCCTTTAAGAATCCCGAGAACACCGATCGTTGTAGGACCGTTAAGTGTTGCTATCTTGACCTCGGTTACTTTGTCATCGCCATCATTGTTATTATCTTTGTCCCCGTCGTTTACGCACGCCGCAAAGCTAAAAAGCATTGTGGCAACGACAAGTAAAAGTGCTGTAAGTTTTGTAAGTTTTTTCATAGGAATTTTCCCTTTCTTATTGTTTTATTCTTTGTATATATTATATCCCATACACAAGCAAAATCACGTTGCATTTGCAACGTGATTTGTGTTTTTTATATTCTATGCTTTATTTTAAAACTGTTACGGCTAAACTCAATTATACCCTCGTCGCGCATTTTTCCAAGTTCGCGCGAGAGCGCGCTTCTGTTTGTACCGAGATATGCTGCCATATCCTCTCTTGAAAGCGGCAGGGTAAATGACTCGCCGTATTTTGAAACGTTTTGCGAGAAATAGGTGATAAGCCGTTCTCGCAGCTTGATTTTTGAAAGAATTTGTATTCTGTCATTCATTTCGAGCGTGCGCGTAGCGAGCATAGAGATAAATCTGTCTTTTATCAGAGCATCTCTTTTATCGCTTCCGTGCTCCTTTATTTTGTCGGTTTTCAGCCAAAGAAGCTCGGTGTCGCTCACGGCATATATATTGACGGGCGACTCGTTTCCGATAAAGCAGAGCGATTCTCCGAAGGTATGTCCCGGGGTAACTATCGCCATTATTATACTGTTCCCGTCGAAATCCTCCATACAGACCTGAACGTTTCCGCGTGTAACAAGACCGAATCTTGTAAGAGGCTCTCCCGCGCGGGCAAGTATTTCGCCCTTTTCATACCTATCAAGCTTTGCGTCAAAAAAGGAGAGCGTATATTTAGTATCTTCTCTTGAAAGACCTGAAAACAAATTATTTTTACCGATAATTTCGTACATTAACAGCCCCCGCTTTCTTTGATTTCACTTTGGAAAGAATTCTCATCAAGATACCTATTAATTTTACCACAAAATACTCGTTTCGTCAAGTGAAAAAGCAGTGACCACCGCACATATTGTATCGGTGGTCATATTTTTTATTCAACGGTTACAGATTTTGCGAGATTTCGAGGGCAGTCAACGTCGCAGCCTTTAAGTATTGCCGTTCTGTATGCAATAAGCTGGAGAAGGGATGCTACTGCAATCGGGAGAAATTCTTCGCTTTCGCAGGGAAGATTTATAACCTTATCCGATACGGCTGCAATCTCCTCGTTTGGTGTTGTAAGAGATATGATATAAGCTCCTCTTGATGCAAGCTCGCGAATATTACCTACGATCTTCTGACGGACGTTTTTATCGGTAGAAATGACTATAACGGGTGTTCCCTTTTCGATAAGTGAGATCGTACCGTGCTTCATTTCGCCTGCCGCATACGCTTCGCTATGAATATAAGATACCTCTTTTATTTTAAGAGATGCTTCTATTGCCGCATAGTAGTCTATTCCGCGTCCGACACAGAAAAGGTCTTTTTTATCTGCGAAAAACTCAACAGACTCATATATTTCATCTCTCATATCGAGTATGTGCTTAATATCGGCAGGAAGAGTATGGAGAAGCTTATCTATAAGCGCTTTCGCGTCGCTCTCTTTCATAGTTCCCTTTTCAAGTGCCATAGCAAACGCGAGAAGCGCCATAAGCGCAGACTGCACAACGTAAGCCTTCGTGCTTGCAACCGCAATTTCGGGGCCTGCCCAAGTATAAACGACTGCGTCAGATTCGCGCGCTATCGTAGAGCCTACGACGTTTACAACAGAGGTAACGAATGCGCCCTTTTCTTTTGCAAGTCTGAGTGCGGCAAGAGTATCTGCCGTTTCGCCCGACTGAGAAATTACGATAACAGCGTCCTTTTCGTCGATTATCATATCGGCATAGCGCATTTCAGAGGCTATCTCTACGTTTACGGGAGTACGCACATATTTTTCTATGAAATATTTTGCCATAAAGCCTGCGTGCATCGCAGTTCCGCAGGCGGTGATTATTATTCTTCTAGCAGTCGCAAGACGCTTTACGTCGATATTTTCGCTTTCAAACATCGGAAGTCCGTCTGCGGAGATACGCGGAGCGAGTGTCTTTGTAAGCACCTCGGGCTCTTCATATATCTCTTTTATCATAAAGTGCGGATATCCGCCTCTTTGTGCAGCGCTTACGTCCCAAAGTGCAGTTTCGGTCTGCTTTTGGCAAATATTTTCGTTTTCATCAAAAACTGTTATTACGTTACCCGCAAGACGCGCTATTTCTGTTTCGGAAAGACGTATATACTTCTTCGTATAAGGAAGTATTGCCGTAATATCCGAGGCTATAAAGCTTTCGTTATCTCCTACGCCTATTATGAGCGGATTGTCCTTACGCATAGAATATATTTCTCCTGCTCTGTCGCTGAAGATCGCGCCGATAGCGTACGATCCCTCAAGCATTGTGCGTACTTCTTTAAGAGCCTTTATCGGATCGTTTCCCTGCTTTTTATAGCAGAAGTCTATTACAAGAGCCGCTACCTCGGTGTCTGTTTCCGACTTAAGGGTGTATCCATTAGCCACAAGCATCTCTGTGAGTTCTCTGTAATTTTCTATTATTCCGTTATGTACTATCTGCACCCTTTCATTTCCGTGAGGGTGTGCGTTTCTCTCGGACGGCTCTCCGTGAGTTGCCCAACGGGTATGGCCAATTCCGCAAAAAGAGGTTTTTTCGCCCTCTGCCATAATGCCAAGCTTATCTTCGAGATTTTTGATTTTTCCCGACGCTTTGACAGTTACTATGTTCGAATCGGCATTAAAAAATGCTATCCCTGCCGAGTCGTATCCGCGATATTCAAGCGCACGAAGTCCGCCTGTGAGAACATCTATCGCTTTAAGTTCTCCTGTGCATCCTATTATTCCACACATTTATAATATGTCGTTATATTATCTCTTACAGCCCTAACCCCTTAAAACAGGCCGAGAAACAATATATTTTCCTTTCAGTTTGATAAAAAATTATTTTCAAAACTCCGTCATAGACCCTTTGTTGCACGGTTACCCCTGTTTTTACTGTCTATGTACGCGTCGGAACACGCGGGAAGACATCCGCCGAACATCTCGATTCTTCTTCCACCTCGTCAACCGCCTTTCAGACGGTCTGGCGCTTATCTTTGTGCCGCAAGGCTACTTACCTATTAAAGTCCGTAGCCTCTTGACACGATAGTTTCGATAATTTCATCTACATACAGATTACATTTTTCTTGTTCGTCTGCTTCTACCATTATGCGGATAAGGGGTTCTGTTCCGCTCTTACGTACAAGCACACGTCCGCTGCTTCCGAGCTTTTCCTCGATCTGCGCGATTTTATCTTTAACGGCACTGTCATTTACTGCCGCACTAAGATCAGTTACTCTTATATTCTTAAGCACCTGCGGATATACGGTAAAGCCCTCCGAAAGCTTACTTGCGGGAAGCTTACTTTCAAGAAGCGTTTCCATAAGCATTATAGAGGTAAGAATTCCGTCGCCCGTAGTCGCATATTTGCTCATTATAATATGTCCGCTCTGCTCTCCGCCGAGTCTGTATCCCTTTTCAGCCATACATTCGTAAACGTACTTGTCGCCAACGGCTGTCTTCTCGTAGGAAATTCCAAGCTCGTCAAAGGCTTTATACAGTCCGAAGTTCGACATAACGGTTGTAACGACCGTGTTTCCGTAAAGCTTACCGTCTGCGGCAAAGCGTTTACCGAGTATGTAAAGAATATGGTCGCCCGTTATAACGTTTCCCTTTTCGTCAACTGCTATACAGCGGTCTGCATCTCCGTCATAAGCAAAGCCTATATCAAGACCGTTTTCAACAACAGCCTTCTGAAGCACCTCAATGTGTGTAGAACCTGCGTTTACGTTGATATTCGTACCGCTGGGTTCTGCATTGATAACGAATGTTTTTGCGCCGAGAGCTTCAAATATACTCTTGGCTATCATCCAAGAACTTCCGTTTGCACAGTCAAGACCTACATATGCAGTACGGTAAGAGTGCGATGCAAGTGATATAAGATACCCAACGTAGCGGTTTCTGCCCGACATATAGTCAACTATCTTGCCGATATCATTATCCTTTGCAAAAGGTAGCTCGCCGTTTTCGCCGAGATCGCCCGCATCTCCGTCGAGATAAGCTTCAAGAAGATCTATAACCTCGTCTTCCATTTTTTCGCCGCGCGAGTTTATCAGCTTTATTCCGTTATCGTTATATGGGTTATGGCTTGCAGAGATCATTATTCCGAGGTCAAATTCATCAACTCTCGTTACGTAAGAAACACCGGGTGTCGTAATAACGTGAAGCATATAAACGTCCGCTCCCGATGCTGTAAGTCCCGCAACTATCGAATATTCAAACATATAGCTTGAGCGTCGCGGATCTTTTCCGATCACGGCACGGCATTTTTTACCGTCTTTTGCATAATATCTGCCGAGAAATCTGCCTATTTTATAAGCGTGATCGGCAGTAAGGGTAACGTTTGCTTCTCCTCTGAAGCCGTCCGTACCGAAATACTTTCCCATTTATCTATCGCTCCCTTCAGTTATCTTCTGTCTTTCTGTGTATCGTTTCGCTGTTTGATTTTACAATGCTATCCTCGTAAACGATACCGCGCACTCCTGTAAGAGGATATACAAGGCATCTTCTTCCGATAACCGTTCCCGGATAGAGCACCGAGTTACAGCCGACCTCGGAGAAATCCCCGAGAATAACTCCCATTTTGCGAAGTCCTGTCGATATTTTATCTTCTCCGCGTCCGACGTTTATGTTCTTTTTGTCAAGGCGGAAATTAGATGCAACTGCACCCGCGCCCATATGTGCCTTGTACCCGAGTATAGAATCTCCGACGTAATTATAGTGCGGTATCTGCGCCAGGTCAGAAATTATCGCGTTTTTAAGCTCGCAGGAATTACCTACGACCGCACCTTCTCCGACAAGCACGCTTCCGCGTATGTACGCACAGTGTCTGATCTCGGCGTTTTCGCAGATTATTGTCGGACCGACTATCATAGCGCTGGGGGCGACAGATGCGCTTTTAGCCACCCAGACGTCTTTTGAAATTTCGATATATTTATCCTTATCGAGAGTTTCGATAAGCTTTGTTATACATTCTTTGATCTTAGGAAGAGCTTCCCAAGGATATTTACATTTTGCAAGCATATCGCAGGCAAGGGTATGACTAAAATCTATAAGCTCAGCCGTGGTAGGACATAACTTCTCTTTTTCGTTAATCATTGCGCTTTCCTTCCTCTCGTTTAGATATAAACATTCATTGTAATTATAACAGACAGCATTTCTTTTGTCAACCGATTTTGTATTAAAGAATAAGAAAATTTTATCATATTTGTATATAAAACAAGATATTATTAAAGCTTTTTTAAAGTATTTTACCATCTGTACTTGATTTTGACATAGTTGTGTGTTAAAATAGTAAGGATTTAAATCCACACTCTACTTAAACCCAAACGGAAGGACTTATTTTCAATGAAAAAGATTTTATCTACTCTCCTTATACTCGTTACTCTTTTGACCTTTGTTTCCTGCTCACGCGAAGTGGGTGAGGCTCCTGTCGGAATGAAAAATGCCGCAGGAAAAGCGAATGATTTCTATCTTTATGTACCTGACGAGTGGATCGTAAACACCTCTGACACCGACCTTATGGCATCTGCGCGTGTTTCCGAAAACGACTCGAGCAACGTTACTATGATAGGATACGCCGACGTTGAAAATCAGTACGAAACCATCGAAAGCTACTGGGAGTATTACTCAAAGGAGCTTGAAAACCGAGTTTTTGACAAGGTCAAGGACAGCGAAACAGGCGAGGAAAAATCGAGCTTCACACTCACAAACGCAGGCGAAAACACCCTTATAAACGAAAAAGCCGCAAAGAAATACGAATACAGCGGCAAGGTTGCGGGAATTGATCTCTGTTATATGCAGATAATCATCAAAAAGGACAACGTGTTCTATATATTCACCTACACCTCGACTCCCGATCTTTATTCAAGACACGACACCGAGATCGAAACTATACTTAAATTCTTTGAGTTCAAATAATCCCGAAAGGAAATGTCCCCATTGGAACGCGAAATATATCTTGACAACAGCGCTACCACTCCGCTATGCGACGTAGCTGTGGAAGCGATAAACAAAGCTATAAAAAACTACGCAAACCCCTCTTCGCTTCACGCGCTCGGTCTTGAAGCTCACAAGCTTATCGACGATGCACGAAGCCGTCTGCTTTCAGCACTCGGACTTTCTGCCGACCGCACGCGCAGGGTGATTTTCACCTCGGGCGGAAGCGAAGCGAACAATCTCGCCGTTTTCGGTGTGATACGCGCAAAGAATTTCAAATTTTTACCGCAGATAATAACGACCGACAGCGAGCATCCTTCCCTGCTCGAGCCTATAACCTCGCTTGAAAAGGACGGTCTTGCAGAGGTCATAAAGCTCTCTACCGCAGGCGGAAAAATAGATATTTCCTACCTATCTTCTATTGTATGCGAGCGCACCGTTTTGGTGTCAATAATGAGCGTAAACAACGAAACAGGCGCGATTTATGACGTAAAAAATGCGTTTGACACGGTAAAACGCATAAATCCCGCTACGGTTACTCATACCGATGCCGTTCAGGCTTTTCTTAAAACAAACGTGAATTTCCGAGCGCTCAAAGCCGACCTTATAACTGTCAGCGGACACAAAATAAACGCACCCAAGGGTGTGGGCGCGCTTATTGTTTCGGGCGACGTCATAAAGACAAAGAAGCTCGTGCCCATTATCCTCGGCGGTGGTCAGGAGGGCAACTTCAGGTCGGGCACAGAGAACGTCCTCGGCATAGCTGCACTCGGCGCGGCAGCTCAGTACAACAAGGAAAAGCTCTCGAGCTTTATCGAGAAAACGAGCGAACTTTCCGAGCTTCTTATTTCCCTTCTTCCCGACTCGGTCAAGGTCAACCGACCCGAAATGCACGCACCCCACATAGTAAGCATTACTCTTCCCGCGATAAAGAGCGAAACGGCGCTTCATTTTCTCTCGGGCAAAGGGATCTACGTATCAAGCGGCTCGGCTTGCGCTTCAAACGGACGCCACAAGAGCCACGTGCTTGTAGCCTACGGGCTCTCCGATCTCGACACCGACTGCACGCTCCGCATAAGTCTTTCGGACAAGGTGAGCGAGGACGATATCCGCTACACAGCAGAAATGATCGGCGAGGCGGTACGGACACTTGTTAAGATTGGGTAAAATTGTAAAGTAAAACACCGACAGATTTTAAAATCTGTTGGTGTTTGTTTTATTGCTTGATAAATCGATTTTTTAGCACATCACATTATAAATACTAATTTTATATTTCAGAAGTAAACCCCAATTTTAAAATAACTTTTTGCATAGGATAGTTATCCTCTTCGGTTCTAATGGTTGGGGTTCTTTTGTTTTTTAGGATATAGTCCAAAACATATAAACACACATTATAGGCCAATCCTTTATTACGAAACTCACGCGCTACTCTAACGTCGGCTATTTCCCACGCTTCATTTGAATACTTTTCAACACAAGCTCGTGCTACCATCCTAGAATCAACAAACAAACCGGCATATATAGTTCCTTCTCCGAAAATTCTGCACCACTTAGTGCTATCGATTGCTGTTTGGCCACACAATTCTAAGTGATCGTTAAATACATAAAGTTCTTCTTTGCTTAACCATTTTATGCAAAGTGAAGAATCAATCTCACTTTTTTCTCGTAACAAATACTTATATAATATCTCTGCCAAAGTAATACACCCTTGTTAAATTCTTATTTATTGTTCCGTTTCATAGTGCAGCTTTCACCCTCTTGATACAAACAGAGAGAGCAAAGCCATACACCTTAAGTTGCGCGAATATAAGGCTCCCTCTTGAGGGAGCTGTCGCCGAAGGCGACTGAGGGAGTTTATGAATATCGAAAACTCCTTCCACCACTTCGTGGTCCCCCTTCCTCGCGGAGGAAGGCTTTTCATTAATCCCATTATAACACAAATCGGCAGAGGAAGCAATCCCTCTGCCGAAATTTGTATCATCACAAAATATTCTAATTAAAACTCAAGCTTCTTTGCGATATAAGCCTTAACGTCAGCCATAGGTATACGGATCTGCTCCATTGTATCTCTGTCGCGGACTGTTACGCAGCCGTCTTCCTGAGAATCAAAGTCGTAAGTAATGCAGAAGGGTGTACCGATCTCGTCCTGACGGCGATATCTCTTACCGATAGAGCCCGCATCATCGAAGTCAACGCTGAAATCCTTTGCAAGATCAGCGAAGAGCTTTTCTGCATCGGGAGTGAGCTTCTTGGAAAGAGGAAGAATTGCAGCCTTGAAGGGTGCAAGTGCGGGGTGCAGGTGAAGAACTACGCGGACGTCATTCTTTTCGCTATCAACGATCTCTTCGTCATACGCATCGCAAAGGAATGCGAGAAGAACACGGTCTGCACCGAGCGAGGGCTCGATTACGTAAGGAATGTACTTTTCGTTTGTTTCGGGATCGAAATATTCGAGCGACTGACCGCTTGTATTCATATGCTGTGTAAGGTCATAGTCTGTACGGTCTGCAACGCCCCAAAGCTCGCCCCAACCGAACGGGAAGAGGAATTCGAAGTCTGTTGTAGCCTTGGAATAGAAGCAAAGCTCTTCGGGAGAGTGGTCGCGAAGACGGAGATTTTCTTCTCTCATACCGAGATTAAGAAGGAAGTTCTTGCAGTAAGAACGCCAGTAGTCGAACCATTCGAGGTCTGTGCCCGGCTTACAGAAGAATTCAAGCTCCATCTGTTCAAATTCACGTGTACGGAAAACGAAGTTTCCGGGAGTTATCTCATTTCTGAAGGACTTACCGATCTGTGCAACACCGAAAGGCACCTTCTTACGGGAAGAGCGCTGAATATTCTTGAAGTTTACAAAAATACCCTGTGCTGTTTCGGGACGGAGATATACCTCGTTTGTGCTGTCCTCGGTAACACCGATAAAAGTCTTGAACATAAGGTTGAACTTACGTATAGCTGTGAAATCACCGCTTCCGCAATCGGGGCAGCAAATGTGATTTTCCTTGATATATGCGCTCATCTGATCGCTGTTCCAGCCGTTAGGGTTGATGTCAAGTCCTTTTTCGTTTATATAGTCCTCGATAAGCTTATCTGCGCGGTGGCGGCTGCGGCAAACCTTACAGTCCATAAGAGGATCGGAAAATCCTGCGAGGTGTCCGGACGCCACCCATGTCTGAGGGTTCATAATAATTGCGCTGTCAAGACCTACGTTATAGGGAGATTCCTGAACGAATTTCTTCCACCAAGCCTTTTTAACATTATTTTTGAGCTCTACGCCGAGAGGACCGTAATCCCACGAGTTTGAAAGTCCGCCGTAAATTTCACTTCCTGCATATATTATGCCGCGATTTTTACAAAGGGCGACTATCTTGTCCATAGTCTTTTCGCTGTTGTTCATTGTTTTTTCCTTTCAAAAGCTTATATAGTAATTTAATTTAAAAACTCTTTGAATTTCTTTACGCTTGCCGTACTGTTTATACGGAAAAGAAACGCGTCGTTTATTTTTTCATGGCCGCCTAGCAGAGGCAAAGCAGTCTTTTGCGAGTCCTCATAGCTGAAAAACACCGATGAAACTCTATTCATATCGCTTGCTGTAAAGTCAGTTTCAACATATTTAAGCATACTTCTGACCTTCGATATAATATTGGGCTTAAACTGCTTACATATACTGTCAAGCATTGTCTGCGAAATGTCTATAAGTACCTGATAGGGAATGTTTTTATCGGGATATTCTTCATACGTGAGAAGCGCTTTTAAGGTTTCTCCCGTAAGTTCTACCGTTCCGATAGGAACTGTTACCTTTTCATTTTCATCTTCAAGCTCTGTTGTGATTCTGTACTCATTATCATATTTGAGGTCGCCGAGAATGTCAGCGAGTGCTACGAAATCGTCAATATCCACGTTTCCGTAAAAATCGGGAATAATTCCTGTGCTTGCAACAACAGTGGCAGAAATAAAGTCCTCTTCTCCGAGCAGTCCCGTATCTGCAAAGTACAAAGCGTGAGAAAGAGACATCTCAACTCCGCCGATTTTTGCAATACTGTTTCCTGGTATTACAGTAATAAAGGATTTCCCTGCCGTCTTATTTATATGAACAACACATATAAACTTGATTTCGCTTCTGATCTTTACAGCATCGCCGGCGAGTATATTTTCAAAATCCTGCACAAATCCGGGGGTTTGCGAATTGTCTGTATCTGTATCTGTATCTGTATCTGTGTCGGTGTCAGTTTCTGTGTCCGTGCCCATATCTGTATCGGTGTCGGTGTCTGTACCTTCGCCGTTTTCAGCGTTTTCGCCGTTTTCGCCGTTTTCTGTATCCGAGTCCTCTTCGTCCCCTTCGTCCTCTTCGTTTTGAGGAATATCATCGGTTATTACAAGTGCAAACGAGAAGGTGTCCTGTACTGTGTTTACAGACGTGCCGTTATTTGATATTATTCCGCTTATGTCGTCATCGTCCAAAATATTATTTTCCTTTTCTTCTATAAGCGAAAGAGCAAACGAGCCGCCGTACAGTATTATCAGCGAGAACGCCAAAAACGATATTATCAGCGACGGAATAAATCCTTTGAGAAAAGACATAAGCACACCTCCTGCATAATTAAAATGAACCGAGTTTTCATAACTGATTTATTATATACCATTATAAAAAAAAATTCAATAGTAAAATAACACCAAAACTCCGAATTTTCAAACATTTAACAGGCATTTAATAAATGTTTTAAACAAAAAATTCTTGAAAAATGCAAAAAGCCCTTGAAAACGCGCCCGTTTTGTGTTATAGTTATGTAGTATTTTATATTTGCCTGCATAGTTAAATGGATATAACAATCCCCTCCTAAGGGATAGTTACAGGTTCGATTCCTGTTGCGGGTGTAAAAAAAGCCTTGCGATTGCAAGGCTTTTTTAACGAAATAAATCCCTTACGGAATTTGTGAAATGCTTGTTTCGTAAATTCTTATTTTGTATTGACAAACCGCTGTGTTTATGTTATAATATAATTGCTAATCGGGGACGGTACCCATAACAAAAAACGACATTAGCTAAAATGCAAATCAAAACAAAAGGGGGCGACACCCATAGAAAAAAACGTGATTGTTATTGATGAGCAAGGAAATGAATATGAAGCGACCTACCCGAAACGGGCAAAAGGTCTTGTAAAAAACGGAAGGGCGCGCTTCGTAGGTGAAAATAAAATATGCCTTGCGTGTCCTCCTGATAAAATTTTGGAGGAAGAAAAAATGGAAGAAAATAAATTAACCGCAAAAGAAATATTCGTACAGCTTACCATATTACAAAAGCAGCTTACAGAAAACAGCCAGACATCCTTGCATCATCTTGGAGATGCGCTTTCATCACTCGAGGGCGAAGATTGCGAGGCTCGCTTTGAGCAAATTTCCGAAATTTGCGATGTTTTTAACACAAGAGAACTGACACTTCTCAAAATGCTTAAAATGTATGAAAAGATGTACGACGATATTCAAAGCGCGGAAACCAAAAAAGTCATTAACGACAAAGAAAATTAAACATAGTTAGTCTTTAAATCTTTCCCATCACACCCACGTCCACTCTACTAACAGTAGAGTGGACTCTTTTTATATCGGCATTTTTGATATTTTCTCTTCATCAAGTAGGTTTACTTTTGTGAAAATTTATGATAAAATATATACAGTAAACCAAATAAACACTGTGGAGAGAGATTCAATGGATACTTACAGTATAGGCAAAACTATTGCCGCTCTACGAAAAAAGAACAAAATGACACAGTCCGCTCTTGCCGAGCAGCTCGGCGTAAGCGACAAGGCAGTAAGCAAGTGGGAAAACGGACAGGGATACCCCGACATCGTTCTGTTTCCCGTGCTTGCAGAAATTTTCGGTGTAACTATCGACTATCTTATGAACGGCGAGAAGAAGGGTATCGCCATCGCAGGAAATATGCTCGTTGATATCGTTAAAACTATCGACTGCTACCCTGCTATCGGCACTCTTTCAAATATTTCTCACATATCAAAGGCGGTCGGCGGCTGTGCGCCAAACACCTCTATCGACCTTGCTAAGATCGACCAGAGCGTTCCTATTTCGGTCTTCGGCAAGCTCGGTATGGACGACAACGGACGTTACGTGATCGCACAGCTCCAGAAATACGGCATAAACACAGAGGGTATAAGCTACTCGTCCTCGATAGAAACAAGCTTTTCGGACGTTATGAGTATGCCTTCGGGTGAGCGTACCTTTTTCCATCAGAGCGGTGCAAACACCGAGTTTGAACCTAAGGATATTGAACTTACCTCTAACAACTACGCGATATTCCACATCGGCTACATAATGCTTCTCGACAAATTTGACGCTCCCGACGAAAAATACGGCACGGTAATGGCGCGTTTTCTGCACGACGTTCAGGCAAAGGGCATAAAGACCTCTATTGACGCGGTCAGCGCAAATATTGACAATTACGGCGAGAAAATAATTCCCTCGCTGAAATATTCAAACTATGCGATAATGAACGAAATAGAGTCAACTGCTACCTGGAATCTGAGTCCCCGAAATACAGACGGAAGCATAAACCGCAAAAACGTCCGTCTTGCTATGGAAAAGATGGCAAAGGCGGGTGTGCGCGACAAGGTTATCGTTCACGCAAAGGAAATGTGCTTCATTCTCGACTGCGTAAATTCTGAATTCTGCGAAATTCCCTCTCTTAAGATCCCCAAGGAAAAGATCCTCGGCAGCGTAGGCGCGGGCGATGCATTCTGCGCGGGTGCTCTGTACGGAATTTACCAAGGATATACTAACAGACAGATACTTGAATTTGCTTCTGCCGCCGCGGCGTGCAATCTTTTTGCCGACAACTCGGTTGACGGAATGCTCACACGCAACGAAATAATGCAGCTTCCGGCGAAATACGGAAGAATCTAAGTATATCAACCATTTGAAAGGAGATTTTTAAATGAAACGCGAAACTTACAATATTATGGTAAAATCCGCTCTTGAAATGTATGAAAAAGCAGGAATTATATTAAACGACGGTGAAAAAGGGCGCATTGAGGTTGCCGATTTCGGACTTGACAGGGTCGAAGAAATCGGACTTCAGATACTTACCTACATAAACACCGATAGAGTATGCGCGAAGGAAATGGTCCTTTTCCCTTATCAGACCTGCCCCGAGCACAAGCACGTACCGACAAGCGGTATGCTCGGCAAGGAAGAAACATTCCGCTGCCGTTACGGAAAGGTATATCTCTACGTTGAGGGCGAGGGTGCCAAGGACAAGATCGAAGGAAAGATCCCGAGCACTGACGTAAGTGTTTTCCACGAGGTCATACTGAACCCCGGCGAGCAGTACACCATCTATCCCGAAACGCTCCACTGGTTTCAGGCAGGCGAAAACGGCGCTGTAATTTCCGAATTTTCAACACGCAGTACGGACGAAACCGACAAGTTCACAGACCCTCGTATCGCACGCGAAACGAAGATAGAAGACTAAGCCGTAAATAACGTTTTTTACGAAAGGAATAATATAAAATGTTAGTAACTCTTAATGATATTTTACCCGCAGCGCAGGCTGGACACTACGCAGTAGGACTTTTCAACACGACCGACTCTGATATGCTCGAGGCGGCTATTTCGGCAGCAGAGGAAACACGCTCTCCTATCGTTATAGGTACAGCGGAGATCCTTCTTCCCTACGGTGAGCTTTCTCTTATCGCTCCCTCGGTTATCGCCGCCGCAAAGCGCGCGTCTGTTCCCGTTGTCGTTCACTACGATCACGGCCTGACCTTTGATCGCTGTATGGAGGCTTTAAAGCTTGGGTTTTCGAGCATAATGTTCGACGGCTCGGCAGGCGATGAAAAGGAAAATCTTGCCGCAACACGCGAGATAGTAAAGATCGCTCACAGCTTCGGTGCATCTGTCGAGGGCGAGATCGGCCACGTTGGCAATGCTGACGCAGGCGACGGAGAAACCGACGATATGTACACCTCTCCCGAAGAGGCTATGAGCTTCGTTAAGGCGACAGGAGTTGACGCTCTTGCAGTCGCTATCGGCACAGCTCACGGAGCATACAAAACAAAACCGAAGCTCGATATCAAGCGTCTTGCCGATATTCACGCAGCTATCGACACGCCCCTCGTTCTTCACGGCGGCTCGGGACTTTCTGACGACGATTTCAGAAACACTATCGCAAACGGAATCGCAAAGGTAAACATCTTCACCGATCTTTGCGTAGCGGGATACAACAGCGTAAAGAGCTTTGAGGGCAGCTATCTCGAAATGAGAAACGCAAAGGTAAAGGCTATGAAGGAAGCAGTTATCAACAAAATGATACTCTTCGGCTGTGCAGGAAAAGCATAAGCTATCATATTTTCGGAGGTTTAATTATGGATAAAAGGATTCACTCATTAAACGGCACCTGGAATCTCGATTTCACACTCGATGACAAAGCGTACAACACAACAGTCCACGTGCCGAGCAACGTCGAGCCCACTCTCAAGGAAATGGGACTTTGCGACGACTATATGCCCGCCGAGCACAACTTTGTAACAGCAAAATTCGAAACTGTTGACGACTGGACGTACACAACTGTATTCGACGCACCCGAGCTTCCTGCGGGTTATACGAGAAATCTCGTATTTGAAGGTATAGACACTCTTGCCGAGATATATCTCAACGGCGAAAAGCTCGGAAATACCGAGGATATGCATATGACCTATCGCTACGAGGTAGATCTCAGACCCGTAGGGAACGAGCTCAAGGTCGTTATCCGCAGTATTGATCTTTGGGCGCGCAAGCACCCTCACGATCAGTTCAGCAGACCGCAGAGCCTTAAGGGTCATTTCGATTCACAGGTAAACATAAGAAAGACACGTCATCACTGGGGCTGGGACAACGCTCCGCGTATCATTACCACGGGTATAATCCGCGACGTATATATTGAGGACCTTCCCCCGAAGCGCTTTGAGGATATGTACGTTTATACAAACGACGTGCGCGACGACTACGTAGTTGTTAGCGTTGGCTATCAGTATCAGACACCTACAAAGCTCCTCACAAACCACACTCTGCGCGTATCCCTTTTCGACGGCGACAGACTCGTTGAGCGTACCGACTACAATGCCGTTTTCGTTCAGGGCTTTGTAATGTTCGGAATCCCGCGCCACAAGGTAGAGCTTTGGTGGCCGAGCGGATTTGGTGATCCGAGGCTTTACGATCTCAAAATCGAAATGCTCGAGGACGGCGAAAGCGTTGCACTTTACACGCAGAAGATCGGTCTTCGTGTGATAAACATAGAGCATACCGCGATGATAGACGAGGACGGAAAAGGCGAATTTATATTCAAGGTAAACGGCGAAAAGGTATTTTTGCGCGGTACAAGCTGGAAGCCGCTTGATCCCTTTACAAGCGAGGCAGACAAGAAAACGAGATCTCTTGCCGCGCTGAGTGAGATTACAAAGCTCAATTGCAATATGGTAAGGATCTGGGGCGGCGGTATGTACGAGGACAAGGCGTTCTTCGACTACTGCGACGCTCACGGAATTATGGTATGGCAGGACTTTATGTTCGCTTGTGAAATTCCTTCAATGGACGAAGAGTACGGCAGACTCGTTGCAAAAGAAGCCGAGCAGATAATCAAAAAATACCGCAACTACACCTGTCTTGCACTTTGGTGCGGCGACAACGAGGCTGACAGATGTATTGAGTGGGTACAGCCCCTCTCTAAGATACTTCCCTCTCAGGTAGCTATCACACGTAAGATCCTTCCTAATATCGTAGTAAGATTTGACCCCTACCGCTTCTATCTTGACAGCTCGCCCATAACACCCGATATAATCCACATAGACCGTCAGGTAAGCGGCAAGGAAAAGGACGAGCGCACCTTTACGGTAAAGACAGACAAGGGTATAATTTCCCCGTCAGAGCTTCACTTCTACGTTACTCCCGACGCGTTTGAGTGGGCGCTTCGCGGAGCAAAAAACAGAATGTTCGGCGAGATCGCGCCCGGTCCGATCTGCTCGATCTCAAACAGCGAGTACGCTTATGACAAAGAAAAGTCAAGAATGGAGCGTCTTTGGGACAGCCCTTGGCTCGACAGCAACTTCACACATCAGAACGACGGATATTTCACCGCTTGGAGAAACACGGGCAAAAATCAGTGTATGCACTTCTTCGGACGCGATTTTTCCTTTGACGAGTGGAAGGACTACACGCTTGCAATAAACCTTATCTGCGCAGAAAGCTACAAGGACGCTATCGAATACTGCAGAACGGTAAGATGGGACAAGACGGGCGTTATCTGGTGGTCGCTCTGCGATATGTGGCCCATGGCGTTCAACTATTCGGTTATGGACTATAAGCTCGATCCCAAGCTTCCCTACTTCTGGATAGAAAAATCACAGCAGGAATTTGCCCTTGCTGCCGTAAGAACAACGGCAGGCGGCGAAATGTCTGTATATGCTCTTAACGATACGCTTTGTGATAAGAAGATCACGTACAGCGTAAAGGCTTACGATCAGAGCGGCAAGAGCAGAACGCTTGCTACGGGAACTGTATCGCAGGAAAAGAACTCTTCTTCTCTCGTACAGCGCATATACAACTGCGAGGAGTCTGAGCTTTGGATAATAAGCTGGAGCGACGGCGAGCGCGAGTACAAAAACCACGCTTTCACAGGCAAGGCAAGCTGGGAAGTGATGAAAAACTGGGTTAAGATCATTGCTGACGAGTTTGGTATTACGGATAAGGTTCTTGAGCTGAAATAAATATAATTAAATAATATATCTCCTATTTGATTTCTATTGACAAACGTGCAAACATGTGTTAAACTGTTTGCAAACTAAAATAAAATCAAATAGGAGATTTTATTATGGATAAGAAAATTTTCTCTTTAAACGGCGTTTGGAATCTTGACTTTACACTTGACGAGAAATCCTATAATACCGAAATTCCCGTTCCGAGCAACGTTGAACCTACCCTTCAGCAGATGGGGCTCTGCGACGACTACATGCCCGCAGATTATGAATTTGCAACCGCAAAATTCGAAACCGTTGACGACTGGACGTATACGACAGTATTCGATGCGCCCGAGCTTCCCAAGGGATATACGAGAAATCTCGTGTTTGAAGGCATAGACACTCTTGCAGAGGTCTATCTTAACGGTGAAAAGCTCGGAAATACCGAAAATATGCATATGTCATACCGCTTTGCGGTCGATCTTAAGCCCACAGGAAACGAGCTTAAGGTTATTATCAGAAGCGTTGACCTTTGGGCGCGCGAAAATCCTCACGACGAGTTCAGCAGACCGCTCTTTTTCCAAGGTCATTACGACGGATTTATAAACGTCAGAAAAAACCGTCTTCAGTGGGGTTGGGATAACGCTCCTCGTATCATTACGTCGGGAATAATCCGCGACGTATATATCGAAGATCTCCCTCCGAAGCGTTTTGAGGAAATGTACGTTTATACAAACGAGCTATACGACGATTACGCAATACTCGGTATCTCTTATATTTACAAAACACCCGTAAAGGTCCTCACAGATCACCGTCTGCGCGTATCTCTTCTCGATGGCGATGAGGTTATAAACAGCACGATATTCCCTGCAAGATTCGTCCAGGGACTTGTAAAATTCGGCGTAGAGCGCAGTAAAATAGAGCTTTGGTGGCCGAGCGGCTTCGGTAATCCGAAGCTTTACGATCTGAAAATCGAAATGCTTGAGGGCGAAGAGTGCGTTGCTCTTTACACCCAGAAATACGGTATCCGCACGATTGACGTAATACACACCGACGATATAAACGAGGACGGAACAGGTGAGTTTCTCTTCAGAGTCAACGGCGAAAACGTATTTTTACGCGGTACGGGCTGGAAGCCCCGCGATCCGTTTGCAAGCGAAGCAGACAAAAAGACAAAAACACTCGATGCGCTTAAAGAAATGTCAAACCTCCACTGTAACTTTGTAAGAGTTTTGGGTGTCGGCATATACGAGGACAAATCCTTCTTCGACTACTGCGACGCACACGGAATTATGGTATGGCAGGACTTTATGTTCGCTTGTGAAATTCCCTCAATGAACGAGGAATACGGAAAGCTCGTTGCAAAGGAAGCCGAGCAGGTGGTTAAAAAATACCGTAATCACACCTGTCTTGCGCTCTGGTGCGGAGATAATGAATGCGACAAGTGTGTGGAATGGGTACAGCCCACCTCGCAGATACTTCCCTCGCAGGTAGCGATCACACGCAAGATAATTCCCGACATCGTGGTAAGATTCGACCCTTACCGCCCTTACATACACAGCTCTCCCGTGTCCTCCGACCGTTTCCACGGCAGCCGTCATACAAGATGGACGTGGAGAGATGAATCGACCTTCCTCGTTCACACCGACAAGGGTGTTTTCTCTCCGACAGAGCTTCACTTCTACGTTGCTCCGCATATGTTCGGCAAGGCACTTCGAGAGTCAAAAAACAAGATATTCAGCGAGATCGCTCCCGGACCGCTTTGCGCTATATCTAATGACAAAGCTACGTTTGAGAGAGAAAAATCAAGAATGGAGCGTCTTTGGGACTCGCCAAGACTTGACAGTAACGGAACACATCAGAATGATGGATATTTCACAGTTTGGAGAAACGCAGGAAAGTTTGAATGCGAGCACTTCTTCGGACGTGATTTCACACTTGACGAGTGGAAAGAATATGCTCTTGCTGTAAACCTTCTCTGCGCAGAAGGCTACAAGGACGCTATCGAGTACTCCAGAACGGTAAGATGGAACAAGACGGGCGTTCTCTGGTGGTCGCTTTGCGATATGTGGCCCATGGCGTTCAACTATTCGGCTATGGACTATAAGCTCGGTCCGAAGCTTCCTTACTTCTGGATAGAAAAATCCCATCAGGAGCTTCTTCTCGCGGCTGTCCGCACGGAAATTGACGGCAAAATGGCGCTTTACGCTCTTAACGATACGCGCAGTGAGAAAAAGATCACTTACAGCGTAAAGGCTTACGACAAGAGCGGAAACAGCAAAACGCTTGCCGTAGGAACAGTATCACAGGAAAAGAACTCCTCCGCCCTTATTCAGCGTATATACAACAGCGAAGAGTCCGAGCTTTGGATAATAAGCTGGAGCGACGGCGAGCGCGAATACAAGAACCACGCTTTCACAGGCAAGGCAAGCTGGGAAGTGATGAAAAACTGGGTTAAGATAATTGCTGACGAGTTTGGTATCACAGACAAGGTGGCAGAGATAAACTAAACAGACTTATATCAAAAGACCTTCAAAAAAGAAGGTCTTTTTGATTATGCTTATTTACTTATTATCATATAAATATTAACATATTTATCTATTGAAATCGTGATGAAAATTTGATATACTAATCAAAATAACATTTTTTGCTTATGGAGGAAAATCAATTGCTATTTCACAACAAATCAAAAGATGACGTTTTGAGCTCTCTTGCTTCTGACGTTAAGACCGGTCTAAGCTCTGCACAGGTGTCCGAGCTTCAGGAAAAGTACGGTCCTAACAAGCTTCGCGAAAAGAAGAAAAAGACTACGCTTCAGCGATTCTTCGATCAGTTCAAGGACGTAATGATCCTTATTCTTATCGTTGCCGCTATCGTATCATTCGTAATCGTTTGCGTCGAGCAGAATTGGGGCGAGCTTTTCGAGCCTGCTCTCATTCTTCTTATCGTTATACTCAACGCCGTTATGGGCGTTATGCAGGAAAGCAAAGCCGAAAAAGCTCTTGACGCGCTGAAAAATATGTCAGCTCCGCACGCGCGAGTTATCCGCGACGGCGAGGAAAAGGTGATCGAGGCCTCCGAGCTTGTTCCCGGCGATATTATCAAGCTCGAAGCGGGCGACTTCATCCCTGCCGACGCGCGTCTTCTTCACAGCGTGAGCCTCAAATCCGAGGAATCGGCACTCACGGGTGAATCTGTTCCCTCTGAAAAGGACGCTGAGATCACAGTTGACGAAAAAGCTCCTATCGGCGACCGCACAAATATGGTATTCTCGGGTTGCAGCGTAACCTACGGTACTGCCATCGCGGTAGTAACGGCTACGGGAATGGACACCGAAATGGGTAAGATAGCCAACCTTCTCGACAGCGAAAACGAAGGTCAGACACCCCTTCAGCAGAAGCTTGCACAGCTCGGCAAATACCTCGGTATCGTTGCTCTTGCCGCGTGCGCTATAATATTCGTGGTCGGTCTTGTAAACAAGATTCCGCCGCTTGAGATCTTTATGACTGCCGTTTCTCTTGCAGTTTCGGCAATTCCCGAGGGTCTTCCGGCTATCGTAACTATCGTTCTTTCTATCGGTGTTCAGCGTATGGTAAAGCGTAACGCTCTTATCAGACGTCTTCCTGCCGTTGAAACACTCGGCAGCGCATCTATAATCTGCTCGGATAAGACAGGTACTCTCACACAGAACAGAATGACTCTCACAAAGGCATATATCGACGGCGCGTCCGAGCCCGAGCTTATCAGCCGAGAGAACTCTGAAGAAATAAGAAAGCTTCTCAAATACGCTACTCTCTGCTGCGACGGATCGGTAATATTCCGCGGCGACGAGGAGCAGCACATTGGCGACCCGACAGAAACGGCTATCGTTCTTGCCGCTCACAAAAACTCGATGCCCAAGGACGAGCTGAACAAAACGTATCCCCGACTTGCAGAAATTCCCTTTGACTCCGACCGAAAGCTTATGACGACAGTCAACAACATCGACGGAAAGAATATCGTTATCGTCAAGGGTGCTTTCGATATGATGGTTCCCCGCTGTATTTCGGGCGATCTCGAAACGGCTAAAAATATGGTCAACAAAATGAGTGAGGATGCGCTTCGTGTTCTTGCCGTTGCTTACAAGGAAATTGACACAGTTCCCGAAAATCCTACGTCAGAGGATCTCGAAAACGGACTTACATTTATGGGTCTTGTCGGTATGATCGACCCGCCCCGTCCTGAAGCAAAGGCAGCTGTTGAGGTCTGCCGCAAGGCAGGTATCAAGCCTGTTATGATCACGGGCGACCACGTCGTTACAGCATCAGCTATCGCAAAAGAGCTTGGAATACTTCTCGACGGTGACCGCGCTATCACAGGTGCTCAGCTTGACGCTATGACAGACAGCGAGCTTGACGAAGCGGTTGAAAGCATCTCGGTCTACGCGCGAGTTTCTCCCGAAAACAAGATACGTATAGTCAAGGCTTGGCAGAGAAAAGGCCAGGTCGTGTCTATGACAGGCGACGGTGTAAACGATGCTCCTGCACTTAAAGCCGCAGACATCGGCTGTGCGATGGGTATCACGGGTACAGACGTTGCTAAGGGCGCGGCAGATATGACTCTTACAGACGACAACTTTGCGACCATCGTTGAAGCGGTACGCGAAGGACGCGGAATCTACGCAAACATCAAGAAGGTCGTCGGATTCCTTCTCGGAACGAACATCGGAGAGGTTATTACGGTATTTGTTGCGATGCTTCTCTGGCACAAGACTCCCCTTCTCTCTATGCAGCTCCTTTGGATAAACCTCGTAACAGACTCTCTTCCCGCTATCGCACTCGGTATGGAAGCGGTTGAAAAGGACGTTATGGAAAGAAAGCCCAAGCCCAAAAACGAAGGCATTTTCGCAAACGGACTCGGTATCCGCGTAGTTCTTCAGGGCTGTATGTTCGCCGCTCTTACCCTTGTTGGCTTCTGGCTCGGCGAAAAGATGGGTGGCTCTCTCGAGGCAGGTCAGACAATGGCATTTATGGTCCTTGCTCTTTCACAGGTTGTTCAGGCGTTCAATATGCGTTCCGAGCATTCGCTCTTCAAGATCGGACCGTTCACCAACAAAACGCTTAATCTTGCGGCTCTGACGTCAACAGCACTTGTAGCGCTCGTTCTCTTCACTCCCGTAGGAAAAGCATTCGGTCTTGTTATGCTTTCTACAAAGCTATATCTTATCGCTCTTGCACTTATCCTCACACCATTCGTTGTGATGGAGCTCGGAAAGCTCTTTGGATTTATAAAGAATCGTAAGCATTAAAAAATTAAAGCTCCCTCGTGTGAGGGAGCTTGTTTTTGTTTAAACACGAATAGGATTATACGTAGGGGCGATTCACGAATCGCCCGTTTGATTTGTAGTTCTTTTTCGGGCGATTCGTGAATCCCCCCTACCGATAAGAAGAGAAATATATAAAGTTCAGCAAAAACATTGTTTTTCCTGCAATTTTATGATATAATGTAAAAAAATGCTTTAGCAAAAATAAAGGAGATACAGTCTATGAAAAAATGGGTGATAGAAGATTGGCAGTTTGATCTGACAGTTATCGATAGAAAAGCTTCAAATTGCCGACTCGGATTTGAAAAGGGCGACAAGTTCACATTTTCGTACGAATGTCCTGCCGGAATGTGCCCGAAAATGATGACAGAGGTGTATACATACTGCGAGATCATTCGTTGCGGCGGAGATTTCACTTACAGAGGATCTGAAGAAAAGTATGATATCGATTTAGTATGCCCTTGCAACAGTATTCATTTTCATCTCAAGGCGACACCTATAAACAGAGATAAAAACGGAAACGCTCTGCCGAGTATTCCACCCGAAGATTGACGTAGAACCTATGAAAAGATTTAATCCCGACGAGCTTAATCGTCGGGGTTACTTATACTGTGATATCAAACACCGAAAAGTGTAAGAATTATCGGAATGGTTATTACCGAGAGCACGTGGGAAATAAGTGCCATTCCCGCCGCCACCGAGGTATCCTTGCCGTATGCCGCAGGAACGACCACCGTATTAAGTCCGAGAGGCATTGCGAGTGAGCAAAGCATACATACGAAATAGTATTCTTCGACATTGAAGGAAAGAAGCTTCTGAAGCAGCACGAAAATTCCCGCAAACAGACAAGGAATAACGATAAGCCGCAAAAGTGATACGAAATAGATGCTCTTGTCAGTAAGTACCTTTTTAATGCTTATATTTGCAAAGGTTATACCCGTAATTATCATCGCAAGGGGCGACATACAGCTTCCGCAGGTATTCACAACGCTTGTGATAAACTCGGGGAGCTTTACTGCGCTTATTCCGATAAGTGCGCCTATTATAAGGGAAACGAACATCGGATTTACGAGCGCCTTGAGCTTTCCCGCTATACCGTGCTTTTCACCTGTATCCATAAGAAGATTCGGAACACCCCAGACGTATATGAGCGTCCAAAGCGGAAGGGTGAAAATTATATAATACATTTCGTACTCGGGAAAAAGAGCGCTTACTATCGGTATGCCCATAAATCCGAAATTACTGAACGAGAGTCCGTAGGTGTATATCTTGCGTATATACCCGTTTTTCGTTGCAAGCTTTGAAGAGAGTATCGCAAGCGGAATTACAAGAAGCTCCACCGCAAAGGAAAAAAGCAGTATTTTCCACGCCGTGCTTACCTTTTCCACGGTGAAATTGGTGATAAACGTACCCATAACGAGCGCGGGAATGAAAATATTATTTTCAAGCTTGGAAAGCACTCCCGAGGCGTCCGAATTTACCACCTTTAATTTTGCAACAACAAAACCGATAAGTATGAACAGCGCAAGAACAGCCATCTGGCTGAGTGAGATTACTAACATTTTATATTCGCTTTCTTATATATTATTCTTTTTAAAATGATTTTGGCAATATCCGTATTAGCCAAACAATAATATAAACCAAAAGCGCGAAAATGTCAATAGATTTGGCAAAGTTCGTTTTGGTATTATCCGTTTTAAGTAAAAGTGCCGAGCAAATGATATGCTCGGCACTTTCTTTATTATAGTTTTATTACCAAATAACAATACGCTTTTCAGGTGCGATATACATCTTATCGCTTTCCTTTACGTCGAAGGTCGAGTACCACTCGCTAAAGTTTCTCGGAGGCATATTTGCGCGCAGGATAGCAGGTCCGTGTACGTCAACAGAGAGAAGCATCTGGAGATATTCAGGTCTTCCCTTCTGACACCATACCTTTGCCCAGTTGCAGAAATATTCCTCGAAGGACGCGCCCTCGGTTCTCGACATAATGTCAAGTGTAACCGACATACCGCCGTTATCAGCCATATTTTCGCTCACGATGAACGCTCCGTTTACCTTACCCCAAGGAAGCTCGATGCCGTCAAACTGCTCTATCATCTGCTGAACCTTTGCTTCAAAGCGTTTAAAGTCGTCCTCTGTCCACCAGTTGTTGATGTTACCGTTTTCGTCGCACTTTGCGCCGTTACTGTCAAATGCGTGGGATATTTCGTGTCCGATTACCGCGCCGATACCGCCGAGGTTTTCGCTTCGTGTTTGCTTCAGCGAATAGAAGGGTGCCTGCAGAATTGCCGCAGGGAATGTAATATCGTTAACGAAGGGATCGTAGCAGGCGTTTACCATATGTCCCGGCATAGCCCAATTTTCAGGCTCTGTGGGCTTATCCAGCTTACTTAAAATATCAAGCTCGTGAACGGCTTTAAGCGAGATCACAATGTCAAGAAGCGATGCGTCCTCGTCAAAGACGAGCTTATCGTAAATAGCTCTTACCTTATCGGGATAACCCATCTTTACGCCCATTGTGGAAAGCTTGAGAATTGCCTTTTCCTTTGTGGCATCTCCGAGGATCTCATTGGTCTTGATTCTTTCCTTGTAAGTATCGATGATCTGATATACGATCTCGGTAATATCCTTCTTTGCTTCCTTACCGAAGTATTTTTCGCCGTAGTAGATACCGACAGGCTCGGAGTACATTCCCGATGCAAGATTATATGCAAACTTTTCTATCGACTGCATCTTCGCAACGCCTGTGAGCGCACGCATATACATACCGCCCATATCGCGAAGCTCTTCGGAGAGGAAGTTGCAGGATTTGAGAAGTCCCGTAACGTATGCCCAGTGCTTGTAGAGCTCGAGATTTTCTGCATTAAGCACGCTTGCAAACGCGCCGAAGAATCTCGGCTCGGTTACTACGATAGTCGAAGGAACATATCCGAAAAGATCGTTCAGAACAAGGTCGAGATCGAGTGTTGCGAGCATCTCTTTAACCTTATCTGTGTCCATAGGATTATACATTTCGACGTATTTCGACCATTCCTCACTCGTCTTTACAAGTCCGCCGAGGATCTCGTCAAATGCAAGCGCGTCGCTAACGTACTTTTCCTGCTCCTCGGGAGAAAGATCGGTCTTTGTCATAACCATCCTTGCAACGTTTGTCCAAATTCCGATAATCTGCTCCTTCTGCTGCGCCATTTCGGGCTTATAGTAGGAAGCATCGGGGAGAATTACGCCCGCGCCCTGAATATAGACAAGGCGCTGCTTTGTGTTCTTCATATCGGTTTCAACTCCGATATTGATAGGGGTGGGTATTCCCTTCAGCGAGAGAGTCTTATACATCGCGCTGAAGTCCTTGAGCTCTTTGACTTCGTCAAGTGCGGCGAGAAGTTTGAGCGCGGGAGTAATACCGTGCGCTTCTTTTCTGTCTGCGTCTTTTGCGATCTCGTACAGCTTGCAGGCTCTTGCGAGATATTCGTCGGGGTACGATTCGCTTTCAGACATAGTTTCGAACTCGTCCATCATGATCTTCTCAACGCTGTCCGCAAGCTCGGAAAATCCGCCTGTTGCAGGCTTATCGTCGGGAATAACAAGCTTATCGAGCTTTTCCTGGTTGACGTAGGTGTAAAGGTCGTCTTGAATTCTGATATTTTCCATAAGTATCTCCTTGATCTATATTGCTATACGCAAGTAAATTTTATGTTTGTTTTATTATATCACACAGTTTTAAAAAACACAAGGCAAATTATTTAAAAACTGAAAATAGTGTTAATTTTTTACAATTTTCTGCTTCGCAGAAAGTTAAATTAAATCCACCCACTCGCCGTCGAGGCGAATTTCACACGCCGCAGGCGTATTTCACATTAATGAAAGAACCCCTCTAAATTAATTGCGTGTCTAATCATGTTTGTTGCAATTTTCGAGGCTGGATTATTCATCAAATCTATAACCATTCTTGTCTCTTCTTTCGCTGTTTCTTCACAATAAAATTCGATGGGAACATTATTTTCATCCAACAGGTCATGCACCTTGTGGTCTTTAAAATGTAATAATCCTCTTTGATGACACTCATCAAGATAAAAAGAAAAATTAATGCCAAAGGATACGGGTTGGCAAAGGTAAACGCCTGCTCTTCCGTTGTAGTCTCCTTGCACCTTAATGATTCCGATATCGTGATTTCCCTTGGGGGCTTTGCGTAAAAGCAACCAAATTGCCGTAAGAGCGGTGGCATTTAGGACGTCTTCAATATTTTTCGGGACAACCGATAGTTTTTCGGTTATTGCGAGAAGGCGTCCTTCATATACGGCATCAAGGACAACAAAGCCATAATATCCGTCATCAGCCTCATAATATGACACAGTCCCCTTGGGCAATCGCTTTAGCCTATTGCAAGCTGATATTTTGCGCTTTCTCGGAGCTTTGGGTGATGTTTGCAATAATGCTTGAAAGCATAAAAGTTTTTTGGATCGTTCATTTATGTCTTGTTCGGAAAAGCCAAGCGATTGATAGTATGTTATATTTTCTAGGTTGTCAATTATTTGATTTACTCTCAAGAAAACGCTCTCCGAACGGAAGCCTAAAGACCATCCTGCTTTTGCTATTGCAAAAAATGCATTGTGCGGTATTGCCTCCTTTTGATACTTTTGGAGCATTTGTTGCGTTATTTCAGCCGGTTCGAGTCCAATATCATATAGATCCATATATTCGTTATATATTTCGCAAAATTCATCAGATTGGTTTAAGTCCATTCCCCAAAATGCCATAATACCCTCCAGTTTTCAGATACATCAAGCGTGCTTTCAATTCATTATATCATAAATCTGTCAAAAAGTAAATAGATAGGTTTAGAGGCATTTACATTGTTTCCCAACGCTTGCGTCTCGGGCAAGCATAGCGCGTGGCAGTCCACGTACGATCGGGCAGAAGCCCGAACCCACTATCCGCAGAGAAACAAATCGTCGTAGGGCGGGAGCAAGCTCCCGCCCTACGCTATGAAATGGATTTCTCCGCTAAGAATGCAGAGGTGAGCCGTGCTCGCGGGAGAGTCTGAACGGGGCTTTGCGCCGCTTATCTCATCTTCCCGCTTATTTCACTCAGCGCAAATTCAGCAAATGCGCTTTGCGCATTTACGGAGTTCGCTCGTGGAGTGCTGTAAATAGCTAAAAGGCACGGTAAACCGTGCCTTTTAGCTATTTATGGACCCGGGGAGAGTCGAACTCCCGTCCGAAAACCCCTTGATATGACTTTCTACGAGTGTAGTTTGTCTGTGATCTCCCGAAAATGTGCGGACAAACAAAACACACCTTCGGCAGCCGTCTTATGCGTGAGTGTTACGACGACGAGCTCGCACTTCACGTTCATCACTGCATGACACTCAGTTTCGGGCCGTGATACTCCCGAAAGGAGCGGGCTGCCTTATGGCAGCGGCACCGCTTACGCGGCCATTGCTACGTTATTGTTAGCGTTTAATTTTAAAATTTAGGCAGTTTAAGAGTTTACCCGGCTCTACTCGCTTATCATACCTCAAAATCCCCGTCGAAACCTTTACGGGCCCTTGAAATGTTTTTTATCAGTATTTTTCTCTTGATGCACGCTCGACATCTCGCGCCATCTGTTTTTTCGCCTCTGTTTCACGCTTATCGTAAAGCTTTTTACCTCTGCAAACACCGAGCGAAAGCTTTAGATTTTTGCCCGAAAAATAGAGCGAAAGCGGAATGAGTGACACGCCTTGACGTCCTACAAGCCCAAAAAGCTTCATTATCTCGCGCCTATGCATAAGGAGCTTTCTTTCGCGAAGGGGATCTCTATTGAATATATTTCCCTTTTCGTAAGGACTTATATGCATTCCTCTTACGAAGATCTCGCCGTTTTTTATAAAGCAGTATGAATCCTTTAAGTTCACCGCGCCAAGACGTATAGATTTTACCTCGGTGCCGTAAAGAGCGATTCCCGCCTCGTACGTTTCATCGACAAAATAGTCGTGATATGCTTTTCTGTTAGCGGCAACTGTTCTTGTTTCCTTTTTTTCCATATCGGCGGTACTCCTTTCTTTTTGGCGTTCTTTGATTATAACACAGTTTTATGTCATTTTCAAGTGTTTTTTGTTTTCTTGAGAGGACCTTTTTGAAAAAAGTTCCTCTCAAACTCTCCTCAAAAACTTTTCTTAAAAATTTATTTTTTCCCTTTTCAGCAAAGTTTTTGAAAGTCCTTAGAAAACTTTTTTCAAAAAGTTTTCTAAGCGGGTTCTTAGGGCAGCGCCCTAAGTTAGTCAAGTAGTTCCTTATAGATCACGCTCTTGCCGACACCGCGTGCGCGTGCGGTTTCCTTAATAGCGTCCATTTTTGCCATACCGAGCGAAATATAGTAATCGACCTGCTCCTGTACGGTCATATCCTTCCAGAAACAGTCGGTATCGTCTGCCGCGCCCTCGACGACTATTACGTACTCTCCGCGCGGAGCATTTTCCTTATAGTACTCAAGCGCTTCGGAAAGCTTTACTCTTTTAACCTCTTCGTTAAGCTTGGTTATCTCGCGGCAAAGCGCAATTTTGCGGTCGCCGAAATGAGCATAAAAGACTTCAAGCGTATCTACAAGTCTGTGCGGAGCTTCGTAAAATATCATCGTGCGCTTTTCATTTTTGAGAGGGGTGAGATGAGCGTCAATTTCGCTCTTTGTGCCCGAAACGAAGCCTTCAAATACAAATCTGCGCGTATCAAATCCCGAAAGAGTGAGCGCAGTTATTGCCGCGCACGCTCCCGGCACAGAGGTTACCTTGACACCGTTTTCAGCGCAGATACGGACAAGATCCTCGCCCGGATCGCTGATCGCGGGAGTACCCGCATCTGTTATGAGCGCACACGACTCGCCGCCCTGTAATCTTTTTATTATCTGCGGTCCTCTCTCCCTTTTGTTGTGCTCAAAATAGCTCACAAGCGGCTTGGAAATGCCGAAATAGGTAAGAAGCTTCAGCGAGTTGCGAGTGTCCTCTGCGGCTATAAAATCGACGCCCTCGAGTATTTTGAGCGCTCTGTACGATATATCCGCGAGATTTCCTATCGGTGTCGCAACGAGATAGAGCGTACCGCCCTCTATTTTATTTTTTTCTTCGAATTTTTCTTCAAAGTTAGGCTCTTTCATATTCTTCACCAAACTCCCCGTTTTCATATATATAGGTAAGATCGTCTGTATAGGCAAGAGGCTTCGCCGAGGCGTCTGGGTGCATTATGAGCGGCTTTGTGAAATAAAGTCCGCTTGCCGCGCCGCGTTTGCCCTCTACAAGCACAAGGCTCGGACGGCTTTTCGCATCGGGATATACCACCGTCATACGTTTAGGCTCGATCTTACTACTTCTCATAGCGTCAAATAGATCGGACAGCCTATCGGGGCGCCATACTACGTAAAAGCTTCCCGAATATTTGAGAAGCTTTGATGCCGCCTCACAAAAATCCTTTATATCGCCGCAAACCTCGTGGCGCGCTATATATTTTTCGCTGTTTGCATTAAGAAATCCGCTTCCCTTTTTCATATACGGCGGATTTGAGAAAACACAGTCAAAGCGCCCGAAAAGGTCGCTTTCAATATTCTGAACAGGTGTGCAAACAATCTTTATCTTATCTGAAAAGCCGTTTTCGCTTACATTTCGCTCGATAAGTGAAGCAAAGGACTCCTGTATCTCAAAGGCGTATATCTGCGAGAACTTACCCTTTGCAGCGGCAAGAAGAGATATTATCCCCGTGCCCGCGCCGAAATCAGCCGCCATACCCTTGGACATTTTACGCAGATAAGCATACAGCAAATATGCGTCCGTACCGAAGGTAAGACCGTTTTTGTTTTGAACAAGCGTTATATTTTCATTCACGTAGTCGATTCTTTCATCGGACATATGGGAGGATCACTTCCTTTCACAACTTTTGGCAAAACTTAAGGGCAGAACTTAAACGATCTGCCCTTGCAAGTTTGTTACCGATCTTCTCGGATTATTGAGCCTTAGGTGCACCTACGGGGCAAGCACTTTCGCATGCGCCACAATCAAGGCACTCGTCTTCATTGATTACGTACTTTCCGTCTTTTTCGGAAATAGCACCAACAGGGCATTCTTCTGCGCATGCACCGCATCCGATGCATTCGTCAACGTTGATTTTGTAAGCCATTACAAACACCTCCGATGTTTTTTTCTAATTATATCACAAAGATTTCAAAAAATCAATGCGTATTTACATATTTTTTTAAATTATTTCAGTCTTCGACATAATTTTATCCGTCTTGCTTATCGGTTTTTTTGGATTTTTTATGTCTTGAACGGTTATAGCGATGATATTTATGCGATTTCGCATTTCCATCTTTATTACCCTCTTTATTTGTCGCGGTATCATTTTCGCGGGATCTTTCGGCAGCTTCGGTATTAACATTTTCTTTTATGTTAGCGCTGTCCTGATTTTTTGCGCCCGAAAAAGTCTTGCCTTCTCTGTTTGCTGCCGCATTATTTTGGCGGGACTGTTTTTCTTTGCTCTGCTCATCTCTGCCGTTTGATCTGACCGTGCGGTCAAAGGTTTTTTCAAGTGCCGCAGCCTTTGCCTCTGCACTTGCTTTTTTAGCGTTTCTGCTTTCCTCTATCTCCGCTTCCTTTTGCGCGCGAAGAAGCTTCTTTTCCTGCGCGGCTTTAAACTCTTCGGGAGTTTCGGGACGAAGGAGCTTTCTATCGTAGACCTTCGCATTTTCGGGAGTATCGTCAAGAGCGACCTTGACAAGTCCGAGAAGAGGCTTCGCCTCTGTAACCTTTCCTGCTCCGTCGGGAGTGATAACACGGCTATCGACCTTAGGAGTGCGTCTTGCTTCCTCCTGATACGTGTCATATTCATATCTGAGGCAACACATAAGACGTCCGCAGGCGCCCGAGATCTTTGCCGAATTAAGTGCGAGATTTTGTTCCTTTGCCATCTTTATCGACACCTGAACGAAATCGGCAAGGAAGCTATGACAGCAAAATGTTCTTCCGCAGACTCCAAGTCCGCCCATAAGCTTTGCTTCGTCGCGTATTCCTATTTGTCGAAGCTCGATTCTTGTCTTAAATACCGAAGCAAGATCCTTCACGAGATCTCTGAAGTCAACTCTATCGTCCGATGTGAAGTAGAAAAGAAGCTTGGAATTATCAAAGGTATATTCAGCGTCGATAAGCTTCATATCGAGAGCGTGTGCGACGATCTTCTTCTGACAGATCTCAAACGCTTCGTCTTCCTTTTTCTTGTTTTCCTCAAATCTTGCGGTATCGTTCTCGTTTGCGATACGAATAACGTTTTTGAGAGGAAGGACAAGTTCCTTCTTGGATACCATTTTATTGGTAAGAACCACCTTGCCGTACTCGACTCCGCGCGCGGTTTCAACGATTGCGCTGTCCCCGTCCTTCGCTATGCAGCCATTTGCGGCAAAATAATACATTTTACCCGAGCCTCTGAAGGAAACTCCTATAACCTCGGCGAAATCGGGCATCTGCGCGTATGCGTTATCGAAATAAACGGGTTCTTCGTTTTTTTCGCTTTCTTTGTTATCGCTTTCATCGATTTTATCGGCAGTATCATCAACGTAAAAAGCGTTTTTATCAGGCACTTCTTCCTTTTCGGGCTCTTCGTCAGAATCCCGAAGCGTTTCCTCGAATGTCGCCTTTTCTGCTTTTTCGCGTTCTATAATTTTATCGGGTCTTTCGAGCTTGCCGAAAGACTTTCTGCGATTCTTATGTGCGCTCATATAAATTTCCTATTCTTTTATGTTTATCTATATATTTGTCCTTGTATAATTTACTGCAAAAATGCCTTCCAAAGAGATATTACCATTTCGGCTTTGATATTGGCAAGTGCCAGATTTCTTTCAAGCTTACTAAGAAGCTCTGATACGGTAAGCTCGGCTTTGAGAAGTGTTGACATTCCAACCTTTTTTGAAAGCTCTACCATTTTCCCGTCGTCGCCAAAAAGCATTTCGCACCTGCCCATACTTCTTGATGCCGTCATATCGCGAAGCGCCCTTCTGAGCATAGAAAGAAAATCGGAAAGCTCTTCCCTGTTTTTAGTCGGAAATGGGAAAACTGCAAGCGACGCTCTGTCCTTGTTTGTAAGGACCTCAAGAAGCTCGGTAACCTGCTTGCCAAGAGTCTCTGTATTATCGCCTTCGTCGATTATTCTGAGTGCCTCGCCTATACTTCCGCCAGAGCGCGCCAAAACACGCGCAAATTCATCGGGTGATCTTTTTGACATATCAAGCGCGCGGGCGCTATTTTTCAAAAGATACTCTTCTATCTCGCCCGCCGAAAAGACCTGCATACGAAGTATCGGTGCGCGCGATCTTACAGTTGCAAGAAGGGATGCCGCATTTTCGACAAGAAGCATAAAGTAAACGTTCTTCGGCGGCTCCTCGAGCAGCTTTAGTATCGCATTTTGCGCCTGAGTTGTCATCGTGTCGGCATAGCGTATTATGTACGCCTTTATATCCGAATCGTTCGGCATTATAAAAGCAGTAGAGCGTATTTCTCTTACCGCCTCTATTCCTATCGTTTTACGTCCGTTTTTCTGTTCTATTTCGTACACGTCGGCACATATTCCGCGCATTATCTTGTCGGCAGCCGAGTCGTTTCCCGACAGCTCTGCAGCGATAGCGCGTGCAAGGGTAAGCTTACCGCTTTTGGGCGGTCCTTCGATTATAGAAGAATGAACAAAACGGCCGCTTGCAATATCGTCGGAAACGATACGTTTAAGAATATCGTTTTTATATATTACCGAGGAAAGTATACTTCCGACCTCGCGGCAAGTTTCTGCCATCTTCCAAAACTCCTTGCTTACTGATTTTTCACGATAAATCACATCGCGACACAGTAATTATAACAGATATAATCGATTTTGTCAACAAAAACAGCCTTTTATTATACAAGTATTTTTTGGAGATCTTCTGCGCTGTCTGCGACCTTACACTCGCCTGCAAAAGCGAGAATATCTCTCTTCTGAAATCCCCACGACACCCACACGGCAGTCATACCCGCACTGTGTGCTGTTTTTATATCGACGTCCGAGTCGCCTACAAATGCAGCCTCGGTGGGATCTACGCCAAGCTTTTCCGATATATAGAGCACAGCCTCAGGATCAGGCTTTATAGCAAAGCGGCCTGCGCCGAGAACAAGGTCGAAAAAGTCAGCTCCGAAAAGCTCGCTTATGATTTTCTGAACGTGAATGTCCGATTTATTAGACAAAACGGCGAGCTTGATTCCCGCTTTTTTCATATTTGCAAGTGCTTCGGGAATACCTTCATACGCTACCGAAAATTTTACAATATTTTCCGAGTATTTTTCAGCATAATACTTCGTACAAACGTCGATATTTTCCTCGTCCCTCGCGTATTCGGGCAGACTTCTTTTGACGAACATTCTCTGACCGTTGCCTATAAATGTTTCTATCTCCTCTTTGCTCCTTTCGGGATACCCAAAATGCATAAGCATCTCGTTCATAGCAAAAGCAAGATCGTCAAGTGTATTGACAAGTGTTCCGTCAAGGTCAAAAATCACAGCTTTAAACATATCGTTCCCTTTCATTTATATGTCTGAAATTAAATTTATATATTTTTTACAATCCTTTTTTAAGATTTCTGTTGCAAATACTATTGTTTTGTGGTATTATCATATACGGTGAGTTATAAATCTGTAAAGGAGTGAAAACGTGAAGAAATTTATTGTAGTGGTAAAGATCATTTTGGCAATAGCCCTTATTTTGTCCCTTGTTTCTCTTTTGTCTTCCGATATTTTCCGTATTTCTTTGGGCACTCCTGACTATCCGACAGATGAAGCCCCAAACACTCCGCCCGACGACTCGGGAAGCACGCCGGGGGACGATACTTCGGAAAGGCCGGGCACTACTGCGCCGCCCGATGAAAATATCCCGAACTGGACAATAAAGCCTATTGTAATAAAAAATTCGCTTACCGACAAAAAAGGTAATATTCTTTGCGAATCGAGATATTCATATCCCTCTGTAACGTCAAACGACGGCAGCAGCGTTTCAGCCTTCGCCGACGCTCTTGACAGGATAAATTCTCAGATAAAAGACTATGTAAACAGCCGCGTTCAGCTTTACAAGCTTGGAACGAGTGATGATTTTAAAGTTCCCCCTCAAATAACGGGATACTACAGCGTAAACCGTTTTTCGTCCGAACTTTTCAGTATAAGCTTTATTTTCTCTGAAATAATGCCCGACGGAGCAGTACGCGAGACGCGTATGAACTACAATCTTGATATTCTTCTTGATTCGAACGATGTAACGCTTGATGCTATCATGAATGACGCTGTAAGTGCGGTAAACGGTATGATTTTTGCAAAGCAGGAAGCGGGCAAGCTCCCTGCACTGTACAGTAACTACGAAAAGCTGGTCGAAAGCACTATAAACAGCTCTTGGTCGGTGCAGTCTGACGGAATACTCTTCTTCTTCCCCGCAGGAACGATCGCGCCAACGTCAAGCGGTCCTATCGAAATCTTTATAGGTAACTCTGAGCTTTCGTCGCTCCTCAGTGAATACGGAAAGATACTTTTAAGTATCACAAAATAACAAACTATTCTTAAAGGCTATAAAAATGGAAATTCCTCTTCTGAAAGTGGGCGACATACTCACGCTCAAAAAATCACACCCCTGCGGATGTGATAAATTTGAAATACTCCGTCTTGGCTCTGACATAAGGATAAAATGCACCTTTTGTTCAAGAAACCTTGATATTGAGCGTGAAAAGCTCGAAAAAAGAATAAAATTTATAAATTAACAAAATCGCCGTGCAGTTAGATCGTAATTGCGCGGCGATTTTATTTCGTTTTACTTATTGTCAGTTATCAGCTTTATAAAGCACGGGCGCACACCTGAAGTCATAGAACTCCGTAACGTTATGTACCGCTACGGTACTGTGCAAAGCATCGGGTATGGTAAACAGATTGACGAGCTTGCTTTCTTCGTCAAAGAGCAAATTAAAGACAAGATGCTCGTACAGCTCCAAGTACTTCTGCTCGCTTTCTGTAATATCTGTATCGGTAACGTCCTTGAAATCGTGGAAAGTACCCTCGTTATCATACCAGCCGAATGCATTTATCGCGGGAATTACCTCGCGAATATTGTCAATAGCTTCAAAGAACACACTCTTACGAACACCGCAAATATCAAGCATTTCAGTAGAAAGATAGTTGATACTTGTGAGACTCTCGTTTATATCCGAGTTCATCTCAAAATTGGACCAGAACATATAGGGTATGGTATACATTCTCTGCATATCTTCTACTGTCGAAAGTCCGTTTATACCCATATAAAGAGAAGTAAATGAGCTCTGCATAGTAGGCTGATGGTCGCCGAAGAAAACAATAAGAGTTTCTTCCTCAACCGTGCTGAAATAGTCCATAAGATATTTGAGATCTTGGTCTGCACGGTTTACGCTCGACAGATATTCGCTTGCAATATTGTCGCCCTCAACGTTTATCGTAGGCTCAAAGGAAGCGTGATCGTATCCGCCGTGATTCATCATAGTAACCGCGAAGGTAAACAGATTTTCGCCGTCCTCCTTCGTTTCGTACATGTCGATTATTTTATCGTAGATAGCCTTATCGCTTACGTGTCCGCGATAATAGTCCTCTTTGCTGAGCCCCTTAAAATCACTCTTAAAGTATATCTCATCAAATCCGAAATACTTATATACCGAATTACGACTCCAGTTTCCCGGATTTTCAGGGTGTATTCCAACCGTTTTATATCCCGCGTCATTGAAGAAATCAACGAGTGTATATGAATTATCCTCGGTAATCTTTCCGTTATAAAGCACCGATCCTTCGGGAGCAAATGCCATAGAAGAACCCGAAAGGAATTCATACTCCGAGTTTGCTGTGTTACCGCCGTAAACCGACGAAAGCGCATTTCCTTTTATAAAGGTCTCTATATTACCGTCTTCATCGGTGAAAATACCGCTTTCTATCGAATTCCAATACGGAAGAACCTCTTTGTCTGTTTCAAGCTTAGTTTCAGAGCCCGAGTTATCACACACCTCACTAAGATCGGCGAACGACTCATTCATTATAACTATAACGTTTACATCGCTCGACTCTATTCCGAGAGATGAAAAATCATTCTTTTCAAGAGCGTCGATTATTGCACCCGGAGAATAGGTCTCGGGCGCTTTTATTCTCGAATTTTTTATCGAATATATGAAATTGAGATAATATCCGTTATATTCTGTTCCCTGCGAGCGATAGTTTCTCGAAGCATATCCGATAGATGCTCCGCTAAACACGGTAGTAACGCAAAGAACGAAGGTAAGCGCAACTGTAACAAGATGCTTCACCGACTTTTTGAGTCCCGAGAATTTAGGATAATCCGATCTCACAAGATATACTATCGCCACTGTGGAAAGAATAACCGAAATTATCGAGCCTATCATAAGCGAAAACGAATAGTCGCCTACTACCGCGATCGCTGTACCTATCGATTTTATGTCGCTGAAAGAGATCTCTCTTCCTCTGGTCTGAACAACGAAATTGTTTGCAATTCCGAGAATGACCGATGCCGAAAGAACAGAAATTATTCCGACCTTCATAGATTTGAATATCAGAGAAACGGTCATAATAAGAGCGTAGATTATCAGGGTGTTCATTATTATACGAACGAGTCCGCTGAGCACTCTTACGATAAGATTTCCCGTCATTATTCCGAGAATATTACATTTAAAAATAGATGAGATAGAGGCACTTACGGCAAGCTGCATAAGCCAGAATATTATAAATGCCCAAAACAATGCTGTTATATTTACACTAAGCCAGTTTGCTTTATTACGCGGCTTAAATATAGCAGTAAACAAAATAGTTATCTCCTCCTGTTCAAAAGGCTTTAACATCCGAAGCCGCTATGCCAATGTTATGACATAGCAACCTCATTTTACTCATTATTCTACATTATACTATTTTACTCATTTTTTCGGATTTGTCAATACAGGAAGATCATTTTTGTATAATCGCACCATTTTCAAGATAAAAAAAGATTTTTTTAGCCGATTATAACGATAAAAAAGAAGTACCCCGAGCAAGTAGTTACTTGTTCGGGGCGTTTTGATAAAAATTATTCAGCCTCTACTGCTTCTTCAGCCTCTGCTTCTTCACATTCACATTCGCATTCGCAATCACAATCGCAATCGCAATCGCAAAGCTCGTCGCAGTCGCAATCACAGTCGCAATCACAGCAGCAGCACTCTGCCTTCTTATCGGAAATCTTTTTAACGATAAGAGCAACAACGGCAGCGGCAGCGGCAACAACTGCGATAGCTGCCATTATTTTGAGAGCTACGCAGAGAACACTCTTTCCCTTATTCATATCTTTTCTCCCTTCTCCGACAGGCTGATTTTTATCGAAACGGCAGATATTCTGTCGGAAATAGAGCCGCTCGTTAGTCCCGAATTTTCAGGGCATTTTTAGTATATCATATCTTATTTCAAAAATAAATACTTTTAAATGCTTTTTTTATGTATCAATTGTAAATTCTGTATTTTTCAATTTCAGCACCTTTAATTTCAGTAAAAGTTTCTTAACTCCGTAACAAAAAATTCATTCGTTTTTCTTGCTTTTTTTAATGATATGTGATATAATATGCTGTCTAATTATAAAATAGGAGTAAAATTCCGATTTTCGACTCTATTTTTCGATTTCGGAAATATGTGCATATAGTATGTCCCACCCTTTTGAGTGGTTATCGCTCACATCAACTCAGCTCAAAGAAAAATTAAAAGAGCTCGGCGAAGCGCCCTTTCGTGCAGATCAGCTACTCAGATGGTTTTGCCTTGGTGCTTCTCCCGATGAGATGACAAATATACCAAAATCACTGCGCGAAAAGCTGTCGGACAGAAACCTTGGACTTCTCTTCTATCCGCAGATAGTGAGAAAACAAAAGTCCTCTCTTGACGGGACTGTAAAATATCTTTTTGAGCTGCACGACGGTCAGCTTATCGAAAGTGTTGTAATGAAATACGAGCACGGAAATACTATTTGCGTTTCAACTCAGGCAGGCTGCCGTATGGGCTGCAGGTTCTGTGCATCGACTCTCGGCGGTAAAGTACGCGACCTTTCGGCAGGCGAGATACTCGGACAAATAATTTCAGCACAGCGCGATTTCGGCGAGCGTATTTCGGGCGTGGTTATGATGGGAATCGGTGAGCCGCTTGACAATTACGATAACGTTATGCGCTTTCTCGAAATTGTCGGAAGCCGCGACTCTCTTAACATTGGATACCGCCACATTTCCCTTTCGACCTGCGGTCTTGTTGACAAAATCGACAGACTTGCAAACGAAAATTACCCGATAACCCTCTCAATATCTCTTCACGCGTGCTGCGATGAGGACCGCTCGCGCATAATGCCTATTAACAACGCTTGGAATATTGACAAGCTTCTTGACGCTTGCAAAAGATATTTCGACAAAACAGGAAGACGTATTTCCTTTGAATACACCCTTATTTCAGGCGAAAACGACTCTGTTGAGCAGGCGAAAAAGCTTGCGCATCTTATAAAAAAATATTTCGGAAGCCGACCTGTTCACGTAAATCTCATACCGCTTAACCACGTCGATGAAAGGCAGTTTTCGGCGGGAAGCCGCGAAGAC
Source organism: Eubacteriales bacterium (assembly GCA_045580325.1). GTDB lineage: Bacteria > Bacillota > Clostridia > Oscillospirales > CAG-272 > SIG672. The sequence goes on along the minus strand of JAZNNR010000023.1, from coordinate 3,887 downwards.
GTAAAGCGTTTTTGTGATACGCTGAACGCTCTTCACGTAAACGCGACCGTGAGAAGAAGGCTTGGTCCCGACATAGACGCTTCGTGCGGACAGTTAAGACACAAGGCATCGGCAAACAAATAATAAATTTATATAAACAGGCACAAACTAATTGTGAAATTTGCTGACATTTTCCGCAGGGAAAATAACTACTACGAAAGGAACACTCATAATGACGCAGTTTGATAAATACATCGGTACGCTCATAGATGACAGATACGAGATAAAGGAAATTCTCGGCATCGGCGGTATGGCAGTCGTTTTTCGTGCGTACGACAGGCGCGATGAGCGCGACATAGCAATTAAAATACTCAAAGAAGAAGTGCTTTCGGACGAAAACGCGTTCGAGTGTTTTGACAGTGAGTCGCGCGCAATATCAATGCTTTCTCACCCCAACATAAGAAAGATATACGACATCTGTATGACGGGCGAGCACAAATATCTCACAATGGAATATCTCGACGGACCGACGCTTAAGAGCTACGTCAAGTCAAAAAAGGGTGGTCTGTCGCACGACGAGGCGCTTGAATTTATTACGCAGATCCTTGATGCGCTCGATCACACGCACTCCAAGGGAATCGTTCACCGCGACATCAAGCCGCAGAATATTATCGTTGTTTCCGATAACACTATAAAGATAACAGATTTCGGTATTGCAAGGCAGTATGACCCGCGTATGACCGAGGTCGAGGGTAAGGGAGTCGGAACCGTATATTACATCAGTCCCGAGCAGGCGCGCGGTCTTAATATTGATGCACGCGGAGATATTTATTCTGTCGGAATTATACTTTACGAGCTTATTTGTGGAAGACTTCCCTTCACCGCAAACGATCCTATGGAAGTCGCTTATATGCAGATAAACGAGGATCCGCCAAAGCCGTCTGAGATAACCGAGCTCCCCAATGGACTTGAACAGATAATACTTCGTGCTATCGAAAAAGATCCCGATGACCGTTTCAGCGACGCAGGGCAGATGCTCGCGGCGGTAAAACGCTTCAGAGAGACTCCCGACGCAGTATTTGATTTCGTTTCCGTTCCTGCCGACAGCCGTTTCTTTAAAGCGGCTCCGCAAAGTAGGGACGATATAATCGTTGTCGAGTCATCTGAAAAGCAAAATGATTTTGCAGATATGCAAGATGAGGAAAATGTTTTGAATAAAAAGAAAAAAGCAAAGGCTAAAAAGCCTAAAGTAAAAAAAGTAGTTAAAACCGTTGAAGAAACCAAGCCGTCAAGAGTTTCGTTTATATCTATAATCGCAGGATCACTCCTTGCATGTCTTATAGTTGCCGTTATGACCGTATATTACGTTTACGACAACTATATTGCGGAAACACTCTCTTCGAGCGACTCACAGCTCCTTGTTGTCGAGGATTTTGTAAACAGAGTGTGCGACGAAAAGCTACTTGATCAAATGAAAAAGCTCGGATATTCTGTTACCATTGTGGCACAGCAGGATCAGAACTATATGGTAAATACGGTAATATCTCAGTCGCCAAAGGCAGGCTCGAAGCGTACCGTTATTCCGGGTGAAAAAAGGTGTGAAATAACGCTCTACGTAAGTAGCGGAGAAACTATGGCTACTCTTTCAAATTATGTTGGAATCAACCATAAGGACGTTATAATAGACCTCAACAAGATAGGATTTTCATACGAGATAGTTAATGAATACAACCCTGCCGTTCCGAACGGCCACGTAATAGATACTTTCCCTAAAGCAGGCTCGTATATAACAAGCGATACAAAAATAACCCTATACGTGAGCAAAGGACAGGAGCTTTCATACGTTACCCTTCCCGACCTTTCGGGCAGAAGTGCAAACGCGATACACGCCATACTCATAGAAAACAAGCTCCGTCTTGGTGAAGTGAGCTATGAATACTCCTCGAGCGTTCCCGCAGGTCAGGTAATAAGTCAATATCCGTACAGCGGAACGGTCGTGCTTTCCGGTCTCACCGAGGTATCTATCGTTGTAAGCCTTGGTGTTGATCCTTCAACTCTGCCGCCCGACAATCCCGACAATCCCGACAATCCCGACAATCCCGACAATCCCGACAATCCTGACAATCCCGACAATCCTGACAATCCCGATAACCCCGATAACCCCGATAACCCCGATAACCCCGACAACTCGGGCTCGGATACACAGCAGACACCGACAACTCCCTGACTGAAATTAAAAATTTAACAAACAGGACATTTACGATCAAATGAACGAAAAACAGAAAAAAATAAGAAATTTCTCAATTATTGCGCATATCGACCACGGAAAATCGACTCTTGCAGACCGACTTCTTGAAGCCACCCGTACTGTATCACAGCGTGATATGGAAACACGTCTGCTTGACAATATGGACCTTGAAAGAGAGCGCGGAATAACAATAAAGGCACGTGCTGTAAAGCTCAGTTATACCGCTTCTGACGGCGAAACCTATGACCTAAACCTTATCGATACCCCCGGACACGTCGACTTCAACTACGAGGTGTCGCGCTCACTTAACGCTTGCGAGGGTGCTATTCTTGTAATAGACGCAACTCAGGGTATAGAAGCTCAGACGCTTGCAAACGCTTATCTTGCCGACGCAAACGGTCTTGAAATTGTTCCCGTAATAAATAAAATAGACCTGCCCTCTGCCGACGTCGACCGCGTACGAAATGAAATAGAGGACATTATCGGTATTCCTGCCGACGATTCGCCTGCGGTTTCCGCCAAGACCGGACAGAACATTCCCGAGGTACTTGAAGCAATCGTTCAGAGAGTGCCCGCTCCGAGCGGAGATCCCGAAGCTCCCCTATCCTGCCTTATTTTCGACTCATATTACGACTCCTATCTCGGTGTCGTTGTATATATCAGAGTAATGAACGGCCGACTCAGAAGCGGCGATAAGATAAAAATGATGCACACGGGTGCCGAGTTTGAGGTAGTTGACGTCGGAACACTTACACCGTTCGGTCTTAACAAAGAAGAAATGCTCGAAGCAGGACAAGTTGGATACCTTACCGCGAGCATAAAAAACGTATCTGACACACGTGTTGGCGATACTGTTACCCACATTGAGCGTCCTACCGAAAAGCCTCTCGACGGCTTTAAAGAGGCGCTCCCGATGGTATTTTCGGGAATATATCCCGCCGACGGCTCGAAATACAGCGACCTGCGTGATGCTCTTGAAAAGCTCAAGCTCAACGATGCCGCGCTCAGCTACGAGCCCGAAACCTCTGCCGCGCTCGGCTTCGGTTTCAGATGCGGATTCCTCGGACTTCTCCATATGGAAATAATCGAGGAAAGAATCGAACGCGAATTCAATCTTGACATAATCACAACTGCCCCGAGCGTTATTTACAAAATAACAAAGCGCGGCGGCGAAACCATCTACATTGACAACCCTTCGAATTATCCCTCTGCCGACGAAATTGAAGTCGCGGAAGAGCCGGTTATCAAGGCGAGCATAATCACCCCCACCGAGTTTGTCGGAGCTATTATGGATCTCTGTCAAGACAGGCGAGGCACCTTCAAGGATATGAAATATCTCGACGAAACACGTGCCGAGCTTTTCTACGAGCTTCCTCTTAATGAGGTTATTTACGACTTTTTCGACGCTCTCAAGAGCCGAAGCAAGGGTTATGCTTCTCTTGACTACGAGATGGACGGCTACCGTCCGAGCAAGCTTGTAAAGCTCGATATCCTTCTCAACGGCGAGGTTGTCGACGCGCTTTCCTTTATCGTTCACGATTCCAAAGCTTACACCCGCGGAAGAAAGATCGCGGAAAAGCTTAAGGAAAACATTCCCCGTCATCTTTTCGAAATCCCAATTCAAGCTGCTATCGGAGGTCGAATTATCGCCCGTGAAACA